>CAZVYX010000004.1:0-155429 GCA_964631725.1 uncultured Rhodospirillaceae bacterium
TCCATAAACACCGCCGCCCACGTCTCTCTTCCGATAATCACAATGTCAAAGAACACCCACGCAGCAAACGCCAATCAGGTTCACACCTGACCGGTCGTATACATTGCGGGACAGCGCGCCACGATATGTGCCGCGCGGAGAATGTTTATATCGGCTACCAATTTGGTAATCAAGTGGTGATAGCCTATTTTTATGATGTTTTTTGCAAAAATTCGCACCGGACCTGAATCGGGAACAAATAGATCATGACAAGACCACGCATCGGTCTGGCAATGGGCAGCGGCGTCGGTCGCGGCTGGGCCCATATCGGCGTATTGAGGGGCCTGGAAAAAGCCGGGATCGAGGTCGACGTGGTCGCCGGTACCTCGATCGGCGCCCTGGTCGCCGGCGTCCATCTGGCCGGCCATCTGGACGCCCTGGAAAGCTGGGCCCTGGGCCTCAACCGCATGCGCATCATGCGCTATCTCGATCTTTCCATGCAAAGCGGCGGCATCATCGGCGGCCGCCGCCTGGGCCGGTTGCTGAGCGAGAACCTGGGCGATCTGTCGATCGAGCATCTGCCGAAACCTTTCATCGCCGTCGCCACCGAACTGGCCACGGGACACGAGATATGGCTGCGCCAGGGGACCCTGGTGGAGGCCTTGCGCGCCTCCTACGCCCTGCCCGGCATCTTTCCGCCGGTGGAAATCGAGGATCACGCCCTGGTCGACGGCGCCCTGGTCAACCCGGTACCGGTTTCCGTCTGCCGCGCCATGGGCGCGCGGTTGGTGATCGCCGTCAATCTCAACGCCGATATGCTGGGCAGCGAATTGAAACAGGGCAGGCCGGCGCGCAAGTCCGGCAATGGCGGCGGTGACAATGGCGCCAGCGGCAGCGGCGCCGGCCTGCTGGACAATCTGTTCCGAAAGGACGGCGCGCAGAGCATGTTCAACGTCATGGCCGGCGCGCTCAATATCCTGCAGGACCGCCTGGGCCGCAGCCGTCTGGCGGGCGAGCCACCGGACGTCACCATTGCGCCACGGGTCGGGCACATCGGTCTGTTGGATTTTGACTGCGCCGAGGAATTAATCACCCATGGGGAAGCCGCCGTCGAACGTTCCATGCCGTTTCTGGAGGAAGCCCTGACCATTCTGCGGGCCTAGGCCTTTTTCGATATTCATCGAAACAGGCCCAGTCATTGTCGCTCACGCTGGTGCGCCAAAGCGCACCGCTCCGCGCGGGCGGCGCATTGGCGCCGGGCCGCCGTCGCGGCCTAGCATGGATAATTCAAAAACAAAACCGGTCTAGCGCGCCGCATTTGTTGACAAATGCCGCCCGCCGATATCCTGATGGCGCATGAACAAACAACGACGCCCTGGACACCAGTGACCGATACGCAAGCCATCAGCCATGCCGGCGCTGCCCATGGCGGCATCGCCGCCGCCGGCGACAGCCATACCGCCAATGCGGCGGCGGAGGTGCTGGCCGATGGCGGCAATGCTTTCGATGCGGTTCTGGCCGGCATGTTCACGGCCTGCATCGCGGAGCCCGTTTTGTGCTCCCTGGGCGGCGGCGGTTTTCTTCTGGCACAACCGGGTTCGGGGCAAGGCACCCACGACGCGGTGCTTTATGACTTCTTTTGTCAGACGCCGGGACGGCTGTTGCCTGTCGACGAACTGGAATTCCTGCCCGTGCATGCGGACTTTGGCACGGCGCGGCAGGAGTTCCATATCGGCATGGGCGCGGTGGCGGTGCCGGGCCTGATCGCCGGTGCCTTTGCCATACACGAAGACCTCGGCAGCCTGCCCATGACGCGCCTGGTGCAGCCCGCGATCACCCTGGCGCGCAGCGGTATTCGCCTGGCGCCCCTGCAGAGCTTTATCCTGGAGGCGGTGGCGCCGATCATGCGGTGGTCGGCGGAAAGCCGGGCCCTCTATGACAGCCCCAGCCAGCCCGAGAAGACATTACGTTCCGGCGAGACCCTGGCCTTGCCGGCCCTGGCCGATTTGTTGGAGGCCCTGGCGCGCGAGGGCGCCAATCTGTTCTACCGGGGCGAAGTGGCGCAGGCCATCGCGGCGGCCAACAGGGAGGGCGGCGGCGCCGTCAGCCTTGACGATTTGGACCGCTACCGGATCGTCCGCCGCCCGCCCCTGGCGCGGCGCTTTGGCGCGGTAGACATTCTCGGCAATCCCGCGCCGTCTTCGGGCGGCCCGCTGTTGGCGTTCGCCCTTGGCCTGTTGGCGGACGCGGAGCCGGCGCCGGGCCTTGAACGCATGCGCCAGTTGGCCACGGCGATGGGGTTGACGGATCAGGCGCGCCGGGCCACCGGCCTTAATCACGGCAGCGACGCGGCGCGGGTGGGTAGGCTGCTGTCCGAACCCTTCATGGCGGACTATTTGCAACAGATGCCGGGCCGGGCCGGCAAGGTCGGCGGCACCACGCATATCTCGGTGGTTGACCGCATGGGCAACGCCGCCGCCCTATCGGTTTCCAATGGCGAGGGCTGCGGCCATATCCTGCCCATCGGCAACTTCATGCTGAACAATATGCTGGGCGAGGAGGATTTGAACCCGAACGGCTTCTTCCAATGGCAACCCGACAGCCGCATCACCTCGATGATGTCGCCGACCCTGGTGCGCCGGGACAATGGCGGTATCCTGGCCCTGGGCAGCGGCGGCTCGAACCGGATCCGCAGCGCCATTCTGCAGGTATTGCTGAACCACCTGTGCCTCGACCTGAGCCTTGGAGAGGCCATAGAGGCACCGCGCATTCATCTGGAACAGGAGCTGCTGCACATCGAAGACGGCCACGACAGCGAGACGGTGCGGCAAATGATGGCGGAATTTCCCGCGCATCAAATCTGGCCCGACCGAAATTTCTTCTTTGGCGGCGTCCATGGCGCCGCCTTCGATCCCGACGACGGCATATTCTCGGCCGCCGGCGATCCCCGGCGAGGCGGCAGCGTTGGATAGACCCTTTTCGAATTTGAACTACCCACCCACGCGCCCTGCCCGACCACCCATTAATGGTACCCTATGGGTGCCAAAGGAGTCATGGTGGTAGGGCGCGCGGATGGCTCGGCGGTTCGATGAACATCGAAAACGGTCTAAATATCAGGGCCGGCGGTAAAAGCGCCCGCCACTCTGTGGCGCCGGCACCCCGGTGGTGCCGGGCAGACTCAAGGGCAGGCCGTCCAGATGGCGGATCGCCAGATAGGCGAACGCCTCGGCCTCGAGAAAATCGCCGCGCCATCCCACCGTCTCCACCGGCGCGACCGGCGCCTCCAACGCCACGGCCAATTCAGCCATCAACGCCGGGTTATGCCGGCCGCCGCCGCAAACCAGCCATCGCTCCGGGGCAACGGGCAAATGCGCCCGTGCCTTGGCCACGGCCCGTGCCGTGAAGGCGGTCAAGGTCGCCGCGCCGTCCTCGGGCGACCAATCCGGCACCCCTGGCAGGGTGAAATCCTCCCGGTCCAGGGATTTCGGCGGCGCCAGATCGAAATAGCGGTTCTCCAGCAAGGCCGCCAGGGCCTGTTGATCGGCCTCCCCCGCCCGTGCCAACGCACCCTCCCCATCCATCTCGCCCCGGCCGCAGCGGCGGACCCAGTCGTCGATCAAGGCGTTGCCCGGACCGGTATCAAAGGCCAGCATATCGCCGTCGGACCCGATCCAGGTGACATTGGCGACGCCGCCGATATTCAGCACTGCCAGCGGTTTCGCCAGACCCGCCGCCAGGGCGCCATGATAGAGCGGCGCGAACGGCGCGCCCTGGCCGCCGGCCCGCACATCGGCAGTGCGGAAATCAGCCACAACATCAATTCCGGTCAGTTCCGCCAGCAAGGCGCCATCGCCGATCTGGCAGGTCTTTCCAAGCTCGGGCCGATGTGAAATTGTATGACCATGAAATCCAATAATCTCTATATTTTCTATAGTTACATCATTTTTTTGAATTAATTTATTAACTACATCCGCGTGCAGCCGGGTCAGAGCCTTCGCCACTTCAGCGACCCCGGGGGCATCGCCCTGGTCGCCAAGCACGCCCCTCAATCGCGCTTTCATGCCGTCATCATAGGGCAATGACAAGGCCGGTCCCTGCTGTACCTGTTGCCGGCCATCGGAGGTCAAAATGGCGGCGTCGATGCCGTCCATGGAGGTGCCGCTCATCAGGCCAATTGCCGTACGCATGTTCGTCACCGCGCCGGACCGCGCTGATGCATTGCCGCCCCGGCCCCGGCTGTGTTACACAACGCGGCTTGGGCCGCCTGGGCCGCCCGGTCCCGGGCCCTAGATAAGCTGGAAACTGATATCATGACCGCCTTCAAGTCTGAGTTTGTCCGCACGCTGGTCGAGCGTGGATTCATGCACCAATGCACCGATCTCGATGCCCTGGATGAATTGGCCGCGCGCCAGCGGATCACCGCCTATATCGGTTATGATTGTACCGCACCCAGCCTGCATGTCGGAAGCCTGGTGCAAATCATGATGCAGCGGCACCTGCAGAAAACCGGACATCGGCCAATTGTCCTGATGGGCGGCGGCACCACGAAAGTCGGCGATCCATCAGGCAAGGATGCCTCGCGGCAATTGCTGAGTGACGCCGATATTGACGCCAATATGGCCGGCATACGCGAGGTTTTCAGCCGTTTTGTTGACTTTGGCGACGGCCCCGGCGATGCCGTCATGGTCAACAACGACGATTGGCTGAACGAGCTGGCCTACATCCCGTTCCTGCGCGATATGGGACGGCATTTCTCCATCAACCGCATGCTGAGCTTCGACTCGGTGAAGCTGCGCCTGGAGCGGGAACAGCCGTTGAGTTTCCTGGAATTCAACTACATGATTCTGCAAGCCTATGATTTCCTCGAGCTGAGCCGGCGCCATGATTGCGTGCTGCAGATGGGCGGCTCGGACCAATGGGGCAATATCGTCAATGGCGTCGAACTGGGCCGCCGGGTCGATGGCACCGCCCTGTTCGGTTTCACCACGCCGCTGATCACGCTGGCCTCGGGCGCCAAGATGGGCAAGACGGCGCAAGGGGCGGTCTGGCTCAATCCCGATATGTTGAGCCCCTATGATTACTGGCAATTCTGGCGCAATACGGAAGATGCGGACGTGGGCCGCTTTCTGCGCCTGTTCACGGAGCTGCCTTTGGCGGAAATCACCAAGCTGGAGGCCCTGCGGGACGCTGAAATCAACGAGGCCAAGAAAACCCTGGCCGAACACGCGACCGCCCTATGCCACGGCGCCGAGGCCACCAGGGCGGCGGCCGAAACCGCGCGGCAGACTTTTGAAGAAGGCGCAGTGGCGACCGATCTGCCGACGGTGGAGGTGGCGGAGGCGGAATTGGGCGATGGTATCGTCCTGTTCGACCTGCTGCGCCGCGCCGGCCTGTGCCAATCGAACGGAGAGGCCCGGCGGCTGATCAAGGGCGGCGGCGCGCGGCTCAACGACAAAGCGGTCGCGGACGAATTGGCGCAAGCCTCCCTGGCTGATGTCACCGCCGAGGGCGTGATCAAATTGAGCGCGGGAAAGAAACGCCACGCCCTGATCCGCCCGGTCTAGCGCATGTCGGGTTTAATCAAACCCGAACCCATGCGCTAAAACCTTTAGAATAGAGCAACTTATCCACATTCAATTGAATGCGGGTTGCTCTAGTCGCGTACCATTTACTGCTCCCTGGTTGTGGGCTCCAGTTCGGTGTTGCCGACGGCCGGATTGTCCAAACCCTCGACGATGCGGCGTAGAAAACCGGGCGCCAGGGCGGAAAGCAGATTTACCGTGACCTTGGGTTTTTCAAGATCGCCGGCGATTTTGTAGGTAAATGCGAAAACCCCCTCCCCCTCCCGGCCGATCAATAAATCGCCAAGAATTGGAATTGCCCCTAGCACCGAATTAAGCGTGTAGGACGGCACGATCGTGCCCTGAAATTGCAGGCTCTCATCCTTCCGCCCATAGTCCCCCGTGGTGATCAGAGCCAGCGCCGGGCCGACGGCGCGGCCCCGTTCGATATGCAGTTGGCCGTCCAGCATGGTGAAGGGAACATCCAGCCGGGTGAAGGCGATGCCCTTGTCGTTCAACACATCGCCGAGGCCTTGCAAGGACCCCAAGGTCAACAGCCTGGTCAAGAGCGGCGCCTTGACGACGCGAAAATTATCCGCCCTTAGCTTGCCAACCACCGGCGCGGCCGGATCGTCCCGGTCCGGCAGCAGAAAATTCAGATACATCACGCCGCCGCGGGCATCATTGTAAAAGCCCAGGGCCCGCGCCATGGCGCCGGCATCGCCGGCAACGATGATGTAGCGCCGGCCCTTGCCTTCATCGCGAACAGTGAATCCAACCGATTGGCCATCCGCCATGAGCCCGCGCATATTTGCGGCCAACCACTTACCCTGCCGGCGCTGTCCGGTGCCGAGCAGTTGGCGGACCACCACGCCATCGGTCAGCAGGACCTGTTCTATCTGCAAATTCAGATCAAGGGGCGGCTCTTCACCAATCTCCGCGTCATCCTGCCAGCGCAGGACGAAGGGCCGCAGATCCAGACTGGGGCCCGTCAGATGCATACGGTAACCGCCACCGGGCATGGCCGACATATCAACCGCCAGGCGGGTCGCACCAAGGGCGAGGTCTTCGCTGTACAGGGATATCACCCCCCCACCCGGCGCCAGCTTGGCGCTGCCGCGCGCCGCCAGCCCGGCGCCCGATATCTCCCAAAGATCGACAATCGTTCCACCGTTGGGATCGACCTGAAACGTCATGTTCATATTCGCCGGTACGGAACCGGGCTTGCGCCAGCCGATCTCGTTCAAATCAATCGCCGCGCCGGTCAGATCGAAGCGTCCCGCCCCGCGCCGGGCACCGTTGTCATAGACATCAACGGATACGGCCATGTTGACGACGCCCTGCACGCGGGCCATTTTCGGCAATCCCAATTGCGCCCATTGCGCCTCGGCGACGACGCCATGAAGGATCAAGTGATCGTCCGGTCCTGCCGCCGGCGCTTGAAAATTGCGCTTCCATGACAACTGCAATGGCACCCCGTTGACGGTCCCCTGGCCCGTCATTTGCAGCGCATCCGGAGTCACCGTCAGGGAAAATGCACCGCCGTCCAGGGCATATCCGCCGGGTATCTGGCGCAGCGATAATTCCGAAAGGTTGGCGGCGGCGGAAAATCCAACCTGATCCAGGGTGAGATCGCCGCTCAAGGGAATGCGGAAACGGGCCCTGGTCGCGGATGCGCCGGAGGTATCCTCCGGCTTTACCGCCAGCGCCTGGGCAAACTGCAACGGCTTGGCATCCAGCAGCACCAGCGCCTCCCGCACTCCGCCATGGGCGACGAATTCTATATCCAGTACAGGCGGCGAGGCGGAAAGGTCGGCGACCAACAGGCTGCCTTCGCTAAGCTGCAATCCGCCGGCCCGCGCGCTTTGCACGGCAAGGCGGAATTCCCGGGCGTTCACATGACCAGTGCCGCGCGCCGCCTGCAGGGGTGGCAACTCGCCAAAATAGTCCGCCGCGGCATCCTCGAATATCCAGTCCAATTGCACCATGCCGGCCCGCGGCGCGGCCAGTTCCAAATCACCGGGGCGCAAATCGACGCTGATGCTGCCCTTTGGCACCTTCCCGGCATGAACATGTTTCAAAACCCAAGCCCGCGCATCAACGCCCAGGGTCTCGGGCCAATAGAGCGGCAGCTTCTCGGCGCTAAAGTTTTCGAATTCCCCCTTGCCCCGCAGCGAAATTCCGCCCGGCGTCGTGCGATGCCATTCACCATTGGCGCGCAATACAAAATCTTCATCGAAATCAAGGCGCAAATCAGTCAGTTTCATGCGTGACAGATTGTCAACAAACTCGCCCTTGGCCGCCATCGCCGCGACGGGCATGGCCTTGCCGTGCAGTTCAGGCAGCAGGACCTGTCCGGACCCGGTTGTGACATCGAACTTAAGGTTGTCGATGACACCTTCCGGCGAGACCATCAAATCCAAGCGTCCGGCCGCGATCAAACTGACGCCCCGCAACCGGGTTAACGCCTCACTCCCAATAATCTCCGCCAGGGCGGCAATATCGACTTCGGCAAAATTCATCGCGGCGACGATCGGCGCGCGCTCTTCCCGATAAAGCGCGGAAATGCCCAATGCAGCCTCTGATTTGCCAATGCGCAGCCGCGTTGACAGGCGCATGGAGACGCCGACCGCTTCCTGGCGCAAGCTCAGGTCGGCGGATGGCACGACAAAATCCAAACCGCTTAAGGCGTCATGAAACGACAAATCGGCGCCAAGTACGCTCAATTCCCTAAGGTCACCAAATGCCGACATGCCGGCATCGCCGCCCGGTCCGCCAAACAGGCCGGGATCGAAACTCAATCCCCGCCGCGCTTCCCCGCCGGCGTCGCCGTCATTGTTGGCAATCTCGATCCCGCCGTCCTTGTGCCGCAACAGGCGCAAACGCGGTTCGATCAATTGCAGGCCGATAACGCGGAATTGCCCGGCAAACAGCGCCTGGCCATCGAAGGCGATGGACATGCGCGGCACCGATATTAGTTCGGCGCCCTGCCGGTCCAGAAATTTGGCGCCGACAACCCTGACATCCAGTTTCTTCCGCCAGCCTTCCCAACTCAAAACCGCATCATCGAAACGCACCAGAAAGGGCCAGGCGGGATCATCCAGCATATCTTCGAGATATGGCGCCAGCGGCGCGATCGACAGGGGCCCTTGCGACAACATGGCGCCGGTCCCGATCAATGCCAGGATGACCAAGGATAGAACGGCCGCGATGGCCTTGCCCAATATGCTGCCGGTTCTTCTAATCAAATTGTATGGCCAATTTGCCTGGATACTGATCAAGTTGGATAGCGCATGTCGCCACTATAGGGTCGAAGCCCACTCTAATCAGTAAAGAAACACCGGCTTGTCCAAGGCATTACGCAATAAGGGACGGTCATCCGCCCAGTCATGTCCAGACGCTGTCAGGATCAATGTTCATTTGGGTTCAAAAGGGAAAAGCGCTATGAAGGATGCAAGGAATATTGCGCGGAATTTGCCTGGAAGGAATGATGATCATGACGACGGATATTGATGTCAGGGTTTGCGAAGTCGGCCTACGCGACGGCATTCAAGGGATCGATCAGTTCTTCCCCACCGACAAGAAAAAGGCCTGGATCCGGGGTGAAACCGCCGCCGGAGTGCCGGAGATCGAAGTCTGCTCGTTCGTGCCCCCCAGCGTTTCCGGACAATTTGTTGATTGCGAGGAGGTCATCGCCGACGCCCTGACGTTGGAGAACCTGAAGGTTTCGGCCTTGGTGCCGAACCTGCGGGGCGCGCAGCGGGGCTTCGCGACGGGGGTTCACAAGCTAAGTTTCGTGTTGTCGATTTCGGAAAGCCATAATCAGGCCAACGTGCGTTGCAGCCGGGAAGACTCCCTGGAACAGTTCCGCCAAATCGCCGAATTGCGTAATTCCACCCCAGAAAACCAGAAGGTTACTCTTGCCGTCGGTCTGGCCACCGCACTGGGATGCACCATCGAGGGGCAGATCGACCCCGGCGAGATCGTCCGCATCGCCGAACGGGCGTTGGAGCTTGGCGCCGATGAATTGGCGGTTTCCGATACCGTGGGTTATGCCAACCCGACCCAGGTTCGCGATGTCTATCGCCTTCTGCGCCGGCATCTTGGCGACGATGTGCTGTTAAGCGCTCATTTTCACGACACCCGCGGCCTGGGCCTGGCAAATGTGCATGCCGCCCTGGATGAAGGCGTGCGCCAATTCGATGCCTCCCTGGCGGGCCTTGGCGGTTGTCCGTTCGCGCCGGGCGCCAGCGGCAATATCGTCATGGATGATTTGGTTTTCATGCTGGAAGCCATGGGACTGAACACCGGTGTCGATATCGATGCCCTGGTCGCGGTGCGTGAGATCGTGGCGGCCGGCCTGCCCGACGAACCCCTGTTGGGAGCCATCGCCAAGGCCGGCGTGCCCAAGGGATTTATGCCGGCGGGGGCCTAATGTTGGCCAATTCAGGCAAAGATATCCAATAGCCGGTCCTGCATCCGCTTCGCCACGCCCATGACGGCGGCATTTGCCCTGAAGGCATGCTCAGCCACCTTCAGGCTTACGATATCCTCGGCCTCAACCGGACCCTTGGCGAGGCGTTGTGAGGCCTCGGCCCCCTGTTCGCGGGCCTTGGTAACGCCCTCAAGCGCGGTTTGAACCATATTGCCGGATGGAATTCTCATGGACACGACGATGGCAGGGCCGGGTTAACGAATGGTTGAGACTTTATGACAAATAAATCCCGATATGGCACATAGCGCTGGCAGATTATGGGCCAGACCACCGGTTTTCGTTACACTCTTAGCCGCATGGTTAAGCGGTCTTTACCGTATCAATTTCCGCAAAATTAATAATTCCCGAATAATGTCAAGGTATTAGCGCCGCTCCGACAAATTTTCGCCACATCTTGGCCGGATTTTTGCAGGAGAACTTGTAGCCCAGCGACGGCGATGGACGCCGCCGCTCTACAAGATTGAGGGATTTGAGATGAGGAAACAGATAACACGTCGACTGGCGTGCCTGTGCCTCGGTGTGGCAATCACCGGCGCGGCATTGGCGCTGCCCGCGCGGGCCGCTGATAGCGGTCCCCAAGCCTTTCTGCGGACCCTTGCCGCCGATGCCTTTATTCTGCTGACTGATGACAATTTGACGCCGGCCAACCGCGCCCTGGCCTTCCGTCAACTGCTGCGGCGGGACTTTGATCTGCCCGCCGTCAGCCGATTTGTCCTGGGCCGCTACTGGCGCCGGGCCGATCGTGCCGAGCGGGCCGAATTCACCCGCTTGTTCGAGGATTATGTCGTCGCCATATATGGCCGCCGCCTGGGCAACTATGGCAGTGCGGGCCTGAAGATTACCGGCCAGCGGGATGATGGCAGTGACGGCGCGATCGTACATAGCAGGATCGAACCGCACAACGGACCGGTCATAACGCTCGATTGGCGCCTGAAGAACCGTGCGGACGGCTGGCGCGTGGTCGACATCATGGTCGAGGGCGTTTCACTCGCCATGGCCCAGCGTTCGGAATTCGCCACCGTGATCAGAAGCAGCGGCGGGCGCGTATCGGGTTTGTTGACGAAATTGCGCAAGAAAACCCAGACCCTCGCCCTCAATCACGGCGGCGCAAACCCCGCCAGCGCCAGCGTCAGAACGCAGTAGCTGGCTTGGACCGCCAAATCGGATAAATTGCCTTCAGTTGTCGTCCGAGGCTTCGAACAACACCAACTCCGTGCCCTCGTCGACCTGCTCCCCGGGACCGAACGGCAATGCCGCGATCACCGCGTCGCGGGGGGCGGTAATGGTATGCTCCATCTTCATCGCCTCAAGGGTCAGCAGCGGATCGCCCTTCTTGACGCTGGTGCCGACCTCGGCCTGAACCGCCACAATCTTGCCGGGCAGCGGCGCGGTGACCTTGCCGCCTTCATCCAGATCAACATCGCGCAGGGCCATGGGATCGACACGCTCGATACGATGGGCCCGGCCGCCCGACAGAATGGTCACCCTATCGCCGTCATGAACCACCGCCGCCGAGACACGCAGACCATCCAGATCAGCCCATAGAGTGCCGCCGTCATCGATCTCGCCATTGGCCAGCATCTCGCCACCCGGCAAATCCAGACGGTAACCCCCCGCACCAGGGTAATGCACGGTCACCACGATATCGTCGCCATCGCCATCATCGCGAAATGTCAGTTCATCGTGGCCCTGGTCGTTCAGGCGCCAGCCATCGACCTGGGCCCAGGGCGAATGAGGATCGGCCGGCGCGGCATGTCCCTGACGGGCCAGCAGCAGGTCCAGGCAAGCCAGGGCCAGGGCCTGATCGGGCACGGCGCCGGGCGCCGGGATCAGATCATCCTTGTGCTTGTCGATAAAGCCGGTTTCCAGATCGCCGGCGGCAAAGGCGGGATGGGCCGCGACGGCGGCCAGGAAATTGACATTGGTGATGACACCGGCGATCTCGTAACGCTCCAGCCCATCGTGCAGGCGGCGCAGGGCCGAGGCCCGGTCCCGGTCCCAGACGATCAGCTTGGCGATCATCGGGTCATAGTACATGGAGACCTCGTCGCCTTCCCGCACGCCGGTATCCACACGCAAATGGGGGCCTTCAGGCGGTGGGCGCAGGCGATGCAGGGTGCCCGTCGCGGGCAGAAATTTCTTCTGCGGGTTTTCGGAATAAACCCGCGCCTCAACCGCGTGCCCGTCGATCACCAGTTCGTCCTGGGTCATGGGCAAGGCTTCGCCGGCGGCGACGCGCAATTGCCATTCCACCAGGTCCTGACCGGTGATCATCTCGGTTACCGGATGCTCCACCTGCAGCCGGGTGTTCATTTCCATGAAATAGAAGGCATTTTCCGACAGGCCGTGGCTGACGTCGGCGATGAATTCCACGGTGCCGGCACCGACATAACCGATGGCCTTGGCCGCCGCGACGGCGGCATCGCCCATGGCCCGGCGCATCTCGGGCGTCATGCCGGGCGCGGGCGCCTCCTCCAGAACCTTTTGATGGCGGCGCTGGACGGAGCAGTCCCGTTCGAACAAATGCACCACGTTGCCTTGCTGATCGGCAAACACCTGAATTTCGATATGGCGCGGACGTTCGAGATATTTCTCCACCAACACCTTGTCATCACCAAACGACGACAGGCCTTCCCGCCGCGCGCCCTTCAGGGCATTGGCGAAACGGCCGGCGGCGCTGACCTGGCGCATACCCTTGCCGCCGCCGCCCAGGACGGCCTTGATCAGCACAGGATAGCCGATCTCGTCGGCTGCCTTGCGCAACACTTCGTCGTCCTGGTCATCGCCGTGATAGCCAGGGACAACCGGAACATTCGCCTGCTGCATCAGGGCCTTGGCCGCCGCCTTTTCGCCCATGGCGCGGATCGCCCCGGCCGGTGGGCCAATAAAGGTAATATCCGCCGCCGCGCAGGCCTCGGCGAAGGCCTCGTTCTCGGCCAGGAAACCATATCCGGGATGGACCGCCTCGGCGCCCGTTCGCTGGGCGGCATCGATAATCCTGTCGATCAGCAAATAGCTTTCCTGTACCGGCGCGGGGCCGATCAGCACCGCCTCGTCCGCCATGGCCACATGCATGGCGTCGGCATCGGCCTCGGAATAGACGGCAACAGTCGCCGCGCCCATGCGGTGGGCGGTGCGCATGACCCGGCAGGCAATCTCCCCCCGGTTGGCGATCAGTATCTTGCGAAACAAAACCGGCTCCTCCACCTACATCCGGAAGACGCCGAAATTGGTCGCCTCCACCGGTGCGTTAAGAGACGCGGACAGGGCCAGACCCAGCACATTGCGGGTTTCCGACGGATCGATCAGGCCGTCGTCCCAGCCCCGCGCGGTGGCGAAATAGGGCGAGCTCTGCGCCGTGAACTGATCAATGATCGGTTGCTTGAACTCCGCTTCCGCTTCCTCGCTCCATTCTTCGCCCTGACGCTCCAGACCGGCCCGGCGCACCGTGGCCAGCACGCCCGCAGCCTGATCCGGCCCCATCAGGGCCAGGGAAGCGCTGGGCCACATCCACAGAAAGCGCGGGCTGTAGGCCCGGCCGCACATGCCGTAGTTGCCGGCGCCATAGGAGCCGCCGGTGACGATGGTGTATTTCGGCACCTTGGTGGTGGAGACAGCCGTCACCAGCTTGGCGCCGTCCTTGGCGATGCCCCCCGCTTCGTACTTCTGCCCAACCATGAAGCCGGAGATATTCTGTAGAAACACCAGCGGGATATTGCGCTGGCTGCACAGCTCGATAAAGTGCGCACCCTTGAGCGCGGATTCGGAAAAAAGGATGCCGTTGTTGGCAACGATGCCGACCGGATAGCCCCAGACATGGGCAAAACCGCAAACCAGTGTTGTGCCGTAGAGGCGCTTGAATTCATCGAACTCGCTGCCGTCCACCATGCGCGCGATGACCTCGTGCACATCATAGGGCTGGCGCACATCCTGAGGCAGGATGCCGTACAGCTCCTTGGGATCATAGGCGGGCGGGCGCGGTGTTCTAACGTCCCAGGAACAATGCTTGACCCGGTTCAGATTGCTGACGATCTGCCGGGCGATGGCCAGGGCATGGCGGTCATCCATGGCGTAGTGATCGGTGACCCCCGAAGTGCGCGAATGCAGATCCGCGCCACCCAGATCCTCGGCCGAGACTTCCTCTCCCGTAGCCGCCTTGACCAACGGTGGTCCGCCCAGAAAGATCGTGCCCTGCTGGCGCACGATGATGCTTTCATCCGACATCGCCGGCACGTAGGCGCCGCCCGCGGTACATGACCCCATGACCACGGCGATCTGGGGGATGCCCTTGGCCGACATGTTGGCCTGATTGTAAAAAATCCGGCCAAAATGATCCCGGTCGGGAAAAACATCGGGCCATTGCGGCAGATTGGCGCCGCCAGAATCGACGAGGTAGATACAGGGCAGATGGTTCTGCTCCGCCACTTCCTGGGCCCGGACATGCTTTTTCACGGTCATGGGATAATAGGTACCGCCCTTGACCGTCGCGTCATTGGCGATGATCAGGCATTCCCGGCCCGAAACCCGGCCGATCCCGGTGATCACCCCGGCGGAGGGAATATCCTCGTCATAGAGCTCCCACGCCGCCAGTTGCTGCAATTCCAGGAACGGCGCGCCCGGATCAAGCAACGAACGTATCCGTTCCCGGGGCAGCAGTTTGCCCCGGTCCACATGGCGCTGCCGGGAACGTTCGCCGCCGCCCAGCTTGACCTGGGCGACGGCGGCACGCAAAGCCGTCAGCTTTTCTTCCATGTGGGTGTAATTCGCCTCGAACTCAGGCGAACGGGTTTGCACCTTGCTGGTGATCACCGTCATCGTCGATCGACCTCAACTACAGGAACCAGATCTTAGACCCTACTCCGCCGCCACTTGCGGCAACGCCGCCAGCGCCGCCTGCAAGGCACCTTCGTCGTAGTCGCGGTCTTCCAGATTGCCGGCGAAATAGTCCGTGTAGGCCGCCATGTCGAAATGGCCGTGGCCCGACAGATTGAACAGGATAGTCTTGGCGGTACCTTCCTGCTTGCACTGTTCCGCCTGCTCAAACACGGCGCGGATGGCGTGGCTGGATTCAGGTGCGGGCACGATGCCTTCGCTGCGGGCGAATTTCACCGCCGCCTCGAAGCAACCGGTCTGCTGATAGGCCGCCGCCTCGATCAAGCCAAGATCCTTGATATGGCTGACCATGCCGGACATGCCGTGATAACGCAGACCGCCAGCGTGGAACCCTGGCGGGATGAAGGAGGAACCCAGGGTATACATTTTAACCAGCGGCGTCAGATTGCCCGTATCGCCGAAATCATAGGCGAACGTGCCGCGCGTCAGACTGGGACAGGCCGCCGGCTCGGACGCGATGATCCGCAAATCCTTACCGCCGCGCAGCTTGGCGCCCAGGAATGGAAAGGCGATGCCGGCGAAGTTGCTGCCGCCGCCGGCGCAGCCGATGACGATATCGGGATAATCGTCCGCCATTTCCATCTGCGCCATGGCCTCGACACCGATCACCGATTGATGCAGCAGCACATGGTTCAGGACGCTGCCCAGGGAGTATTTCGTGTCATCCCGCTGGGCCGCCAGTTCCACCGCCTCTGAGATGGCGATGCCAAGGCTGCCCGGCGAATTGGGGTCCTGGGCCAGGATCGCCTTGCCGGATTCGGTACGGTCCGAGGGCGAGGCGTAGCAGGTGGCGCCATAGGTCTCCATCAAGGCCCGGCGGTAAGGTTTTTGATTGTACGAGACCTTGACCATGTAGACCTCGACCTCAAGGCCGAACAGGCTGCCGGCATAAGCGAGGGAAGAGCCCCATTGCCCGGCGCCGGTTTCGGTGGTCAGGCGTTTGACGCCTTCTTCCTTGTTGTAGAAAGCCTGGGCGACGGACGTATTCGGCTTATGGCTGCCGGCCGGGCTGACGCCTTCGTATTTGTAGTAAATCCGCGCCGGGGTATCGAGGGCCTGTTCCAAACGGCGGGCCCGATACAGGGGCGAGGGCCGCCATTGCCGGTACACCTCGCGCACGGGCTCGGGGATTTCAATCTCCCTCTCAGCGCTGACTTCCTGGCCAATCAAGGCCATGGGGAACAGCGGCGCCAAATCATCGGGGCCGATCGGCTGGCCGGTGCCCGGATGCAACACCGGAGGCAAGGGTTCGGGTAGGTCTGCGGCCAGGTTGTACCAAGTCTTCGGCAGCTTATCCTCTTCGAGGAAATATTTGATTTGATCGCTCATTGTGTACGCCTCCTGTAAATCGAAGGGCGCAGCATAATTCAATATGCAGCCATCCGCCAGACGCTGGCGTTGCGTAAATCGCTATCTTCCAGGGCCGATGTGGTCGGCACCGAATAGGTTGCCAATTTCTCCAATCCCTGATGGGGCAGATAGGTCCGTTGCGGATCGCCAATCAGGACCTCCACGCCCGCGTCATGCAAACCGCGCAACCAAGCTTCCAGATGTTTGGCCAGGGGCAAATCGAAGAACAGATCGCCGATCATCACCAGGTCCCAATCACCGGACTGTCCAATCAGATCTTCCACCGTGGTTTCCACGGCCACGCCGTTGCGCACCGCATTCAGCCTGGTAGCGGCAATCGCAAACGGGTCCGTGTCCGCCGCCGTCACCTTGCCCGCCCCCGCCATGGCGGCCGCGATCGCCTCCAACCCGCTGCCGGCACCCACATCAAGGATTGTTTTGCCGCGAACCACTTCGGGCTGGTCGAGAAAATAACGGGCCAAGGCCTGCCCGCCGGCCCAGGCAAAGGCCCAATAGGGCAAGGGCACGCCGGCGGCTTCCCGCTCCTCGTCGTTCATTTGCCAGATCGGCATCTCTTCGGATGCCAGATGCAGCTGAATTTCAGGCAATAACTCGGTCCGCTGAACCACCGTGTTGGCTACGATGAAAGCCGCCCGGTCGGTGCTCACGACAACGGCGGGGAGATGCACGCCTCCACCGCCAGACCAATTTCCAACAGCCGTCTGTCCGCCATGGTTTCGCCCATCATCGTGAAACCAACCGGCGCGCCGCCCTGGTCATGGCAGGGCACGGTGAGGGCGCAGCGATCGAGGAAATTCGCAACGATGGTATTGCGCAACAGCAACTTGGTGGTATCGAGCCAGGCGTCCGGGTCCGACACCTCGTCAATGGGACGGGCCACCACGGGCACCGTGGGCATGATGATGGCATCATGGGCGGCGGTGATGCCGTTCGCCGTTTCGATCAGCTCCGCCCGGATATCAATCAGATCCAGGTAGTCGGCGGCGGTCCACCGGTCTCCCATGCGGATGCGGGCGGCGACATTCTGGTCGTACTGATTGCCGGCCCGCTCCAGCACCTCGCGATGGTGGGCATAGGCCTCGGCTGTAGAAAAGCCGCCAATCCGGTTGATCACCGGCAGGCGCGCCAGTTCGGCAAACTTGATCTCGGTGATTTGCGCGCCGGCCTCCGACAGCTTGCTCAAGGCGCCTTGGAAGGCAGCGGCAACCGTATCGTCCATGTCATCCAATACCAGATATTGCGGCACCGCCAGGCGCAGGCCCCGCAACGGCCGCGGCGACAAATCGGGCGGCGCCTCGCCGGCGAATACGGCGTCCACCAGGGCGCAACAGGCCACGGTCGGCGCCAATGGACCGACGGAGTCCAGCGTACGCGAGAGGGGATAAATGCCCTTTGTGGGCACCCGCCGGGCCGTCGGCTTGAACCCCGCCAAACCACAAAGGGCCGCCGGGATCCGGACCGAGCCGGCGGTATCCGTACCCAGGGCGGCGGCGGCCATGCCATCGGTCACCGAGACGGCCGCGCCCGAGGACGAGCCCCCCGGTATCCGGCCTGTCTGGCGGTCCCAAGCGTTCTTCGGCGTGCCGTAGTGGGCATTGGTGCCCGGCGCGCCCATGGCGAACTCCACCATGTTGGTGCGCCCGGTGATGACCGCGCCCGCCGCCCGCAGACGCGCCACGGTGGGCGCATCCGCATCCGCCGCCGCCTCGTCCCCACGAACGATGGAACCGGCCAGGGTAATCTCGCCCGCGACATCGCAAAGGTCCTTGATCGAAAAAGGAATGCCGGCCAAGGGCGAGGCCACGATGCCATGGCGCCGGGCCTGATCGGATGCCTTGGCGCTATCGACAGCGGCCTGGTGATAGACCTTGATGAAGGCGCGGGCCCCCTCCCCCGCCGGATCATCGATGCTTTCCAGGGCGGCTTCGGTCAGGGCCTGACTGGTCGTCCGCCCGGAAGCGAGATCTTCGCCAATGTCGGCAAGGGTTTTCATCATACGGCTCCACTATCATGCAGGGCGGCAATCTCCTCCGGCGCCAGACCCAGCTCGGCCAGGATTTCATCCGTATGCTCGCCCAATTCCGGCGTGGCGCGGCGGATCTCCGACGGCGTGCGGCTCAATTCAACGGCCTGCCCAACCAATTCCTGATGGCCCAGATGCGGGTTTTCCACCGGCTGGGCGATGCCCAGGTGCTGTACCTGGGGATCGGCGAAGACCTGATCGATACTGTAGATGGGACCACAAGGCACCCCGGCCTCGTTCAGGATCTCGACCCAGGCCTCGCTGCTCTTGGTAACGGTAACCGCCTCAATCCGGGCATTCAGGGCATCGCGGTTTCTGGACCGCGCGCCGCCGTCGGCGAAACGTTCATCGGTGCCCAGGTCGGGTTGGTCCAGGATTTCCACCAGACGGGCATAAATCGCCGCGCCGGAGGCCGCGATGTTGATATGACCATCGGAGGTCTGGAAAACCCCGGTGGGGATCGAGGTGGGATGGTTGTTGCCGGCCTGCGGCGGCACATCCTTGGCCAGCAGCCAGCGCGCCGCCTGAAAATCCAGCATGGCGATTTGCGATTGCAACAGCGAGGATTTGACCCACTGGCCCTGGCCGGAAATCTCCCGCTCCAATAGGGCGATCAAGATACCCTGGGCGCAGAACAGGCCCGCCGTCAGGTCCGCGACCGGGATACCAACCCGCATGGGCCCGGCGCCGGGCTCACCGGTAATGGACATCAAGCCGCCCATGCCCTGGGCGATCTGGTCGAAACCGGGCCGGCCCACATAAGGGCCATCCTGGCCGAAGCCCGAGATGGAGCCATAGACCAGGCCTGGATTGATCTCCTTGAGGCTGTCATAGTCGATGCCTAGGCGGTGTTTTACGTCCGGACGGTAGTTCTCCACCACCACGTCGACCTGAGCCACCAGGCGGCGGAAGATGTCCATGCCGTCGGCGGATTTCAGGTTCAGGGTCATGCCGCGTTTGTTGCGGTGAATGTTCTGAAAATCCGGACCGTGCCGGGGGCCGCCCATGCCCTCGCCCTCGTTCGGGCTGGGTGGCGTTTCCAGCTTGATCACATCGGCGCCCCAGTCGGCCAGTTGCCGCGCCGCCGTCGGCCCGGCCCGCACCCGTGTCAAATCAAGCACGCGAAATCTGGAAAGGGGGCCCTGCCCGGCTGTCTCTGTCATTTTCCTGTCCCGTTTGAAATAATAATTCCGCCGTCATTGTCACGACTGACCGGACATTGGCAAGGGCGATGCTCTATGATGCCTCGCAGCAACGTTTCAAAGGTGGGCCGGCGTCCCGTGCAAGAGCGTAAGAAGACACAAATCGGCATCCTGTTCCTGCTCGCCTCGATCGGCTTCATCACCGTGGTCGACACGGCGGCGAAGTATATGACCACCTCCCTGCCGCCGGTGCAGTTGGTCTGGGGCTATTTCCTCGGCATCTTCGTCTGCCTTTGCGGCGTTGCCGCCAGCAAGGGCGGCGCCCTGCCCCGGCTCCTGGTGACGCGAAGGCCACTGCTGCATTTTGGCCGCGCCGGCCTGTTGGTGCTGTCGATCTCCATGCTGTTCATCGCCCTGCGCTATATGTCCATGGCCGATGCCACGGCGATCAGCTTCACCGCGCCCCTGTTCATCACCTTGCTGGCCATTCCGATCCTGGGCGAAAAGGTCGACAAGGCGCGCTGGCTGGCGGTGTTGGGCGGCCTGTGCGGGGTTTTGGTGGTGGTGCGGCCGGGCAGCGGGCTGGCCAGTTGGATATCCCTTTTGCCGCTGATGGGGGCGATCTCGTTCGCCGGCTTTCAGATTGCCACCCGCCTGTTGTCCAATACCGAAAACACCTTCGCCACATTGTTCTACACCGGCGCCGGCGGCTTGGTTTGGAGCAGTCTGGCATTGCCCTTTGTCTGGGAAACGCCCGAGCCTTGGCACTGGCTGACCTTTGCGATCCAGGGCGGCTTGGGCGTGGGTGCCCATTTGTGCATGATCAAAGCGTTCGCACTGGCGGAGGCGTCCCTGCTCGCACCCTTCAACTATTCCAAGATTATCTGGGCCGCGGCGACGGGCTATCTGGTGTTCGGCAATGTTCCCAGCCTGAACACCCTGGCCGGCGCCGCCATCATCGCCGTGGCCGGCCTGTTCATCATGTTGCACGAGCGGCGGAACAGTTGATCCGGCGTGGGCTTAACCGTCCTTCATGAATGCGAAAACTTCCTGATTGGCCTCCCCAAGCGCCGGCGCGGTGCGGCTGAACGCCGGCCGCTCGCCATCAAACCGGATCGGCACGCCGATCAGTTCGAAATCGCCATCCGGGCTCTTCTGTACGATCCCCGTGGCCTTGGTCTGCGGATGACTGATCGTTTCGGCCAGGTCGAGCAACGGCGCGTTGGGCACATCGGCGGCATTCAACAGTTCATTCCATTCGGCCCGGGTCTTGCCGCGCAGGGTCGCGTTGACCGTTTCGTTGAAGGCCCCTCTGTTGGCGACCCTGCCTTCGTTGCTGGCGAAACGCGGATCTTCCAGCAGATCCTCCCGCTCCAACACCTTGCAGAAACGGGCAAACTGCAATGGCGTGCCCATGGTCATGACCAAGGTTCCGTCAGCGGTCTCAAAGCCGCCGTTGGGCACCAGCAACGGGCCCTGCAATCCCATGCGTTCGGGCCAACCGCCGCCGCCTTCGTAATTGGCGTAATTCAGGCCCTGCCAGGCCAACGCCGTTTCCAGCATGGCCGCGTCCACCAGACACCCCTGTCCCGTGACCGCGCGTCGATGCAGGGCGGTCAAAATGCCGATGGTCGCCCACATCCCCGTGCCGATGTCGATCAACGGCACACCGACGCGGACGGCGCCACTTTGCTCGTCTCCCGTGGCGTCCGAGATGCCGGCGAAGGCCTGGATCAGCGGGTCATAGCCCGGTGCATCCTTCAGCGGGCCGACGGAGCCGAAAGCGCCCATGTTGCAATAAATCAGGCGCGGATTGTCGGCCATCAGGGTTTTCCCATCCAGGCCGAACTTATCGACCACGCCGGGGCGCAGATTTTGAAATACCACGTCAATTTTTTCCGCCACCAAATGGCGCAACTGGGCAATTTCCTCCGGCTTGGCGAAATCGACGGTGAGCGAACGCTTTCCCTTGTTGAAGGCCTGAAACATCGTCGCCTCACCGCCCAGGCGGCCTGCGCCCCAACTGCGGGAGGCATCGCCCACCTCGGGCGGCTCCACCTTGATCACCGTGGCGCCGAATTCGGCAAGGGTGCGGCCCGCGAAGGGCCCGGCCAGGGAGGAGCCCATCTCCAATATGGTCAAATCGGCAAGGGGCAAGGCCTTGCTTGATCCATCACTCATACGATCGTCCTCACGGTACAAATACTACACGTCGTCTTTGATCAGGCGGCTGATCAGAATTTTTTGAACATCCGAGGTGCCTTCATAGATCTGCGCCACCCGCGCGTCACGGTAAATCCGCTCCACCGGAAAGTCATTCAAATAGCCGTAGCCACCCAGGGTCTGGATCGCGTCCGAGCAAACCTGTTCCGCCATTTCGGAGGCAAACAACTTGGCCATGGAGGCTTCCTTGCGGCAGGGCTGCCCCGCCATCAGCATGGATGCGGCATGATGCGTCAGTTGCCTGGCGGTCTCGATCCTGGTGGCCATTTCCGCCAGGCGAAAGGCTACCGCCTGATGTTCGAAGATCGGTTTGCCAAAGGCTTCCCGTTCCTGGGCATAGGCCAGGGCATGCTCGAACGCGGCCCGGGCCAGGCCCGTCGCCTGGGCACCGATGCCGATGCGCCCGGTGGACAGATTAGCCAGGGCTATTCTGTAGCCTTCGCCCTCCCGCCCCAGCATCATGTCCGCCGGCACTTGCAAATCATCCAGGGAGATCTGCGCCGTGTCGGAGCCGCGCTGGCCCAGTTTCTCCTCCAACCGGACCACTTTGTAGCCCGGAGCGTCCGTGGGACTGAGAAAACAGCTGATACCCTTGGCGCCGGCATCGGGATCGGTGACGGCGAAAATCATCGCCGTCGAAGCGATCTTGCCCGAGGTAATGAATTGTTTCTGGCCATTGATGATGTAGCTCTCGCCCTGGCGCACCGCCCGGGTCCGCAAATTGGAGGCATCGGAACCCGCCTGCGGCTCGGTCAAAAGAAAGGCGCCGATATGCTCCCCCTTGGCCAGGGGGACCAGAAACCGCGCCTTTTGCGCGTCCGTGGCATATTCCACCAAGGCGGCGCAGACCGGCGAATTATTCACCGACATAACCGTCGAGGCGCCGCCGTCGCCGGCGGCAATCTCCTCCAGCGCCAGAATGTAGGAGATGAAGTCCGCCCCGGCACCGCCCCATTCCGGCTCCACGCACATGCCCAAAAGGCCCAGCTTGCCCATTGCCGCCAGCGCCTCGGTCGAGATCATGCCGTCGCGGTCCCATTCGGCGGCATGGGGTGCGAGTTCGCGCCTGGCGAAGTCACGCGCCATATCGCGCACCATGACCTGATCATCATTCAACAACATGGCGGTGCTCCGATGATTGCGGGACTGCGCCTAGTGCAGCATCTCCACCGCCATGGCCGTGGCCTCGCCACCGCCGATGCACAGGGCGGCGACGCCCTTCTTGCCGCCGGTCTTTTGCAGGGCCGCCATCAGGGTCACCAGAATGCGGGCGCCCGAGGCACCGATGGGATGGCCCAGAGCACACGCACCGCCATGGATATTGACGATATCGTGGGGCAGGCCCAATTCCTTCATCGCCGTCATGGTGACAACGGCAAAAGCCTCGTTGACCTCGAACAGATCCACATCCGACTTGTCCCAGCCGGTTTTCTCGAACAGGGAATTGACGGCGCCGATAGGCGCGGTGGTGAACCAGGCCGGCTCCTGCGCATGGCTGGCATGGCCGACGATCCTGGCCAGGGGCGTCAGACCGCGCTTTTCCGCTTCCGATTGCCGCATCAGCACCAGGGCCGCCGCGCCGTCGGATATGGAGGAGGAATTGGCCGCCGTCACCGTGCCTTCCTTGGCGAACGCGGGCCGCAGGGAGGGTATTTTCTCGATATTGGCATTGCCCGGCTGCTCGTCGATCTCGACGACGCGCTCGGCGCGGCGTTCCTTCACCGTCATCGGCGCAATTTCGCCGGCAAAGCTGCCATCCGAAGTCGCCGTCTGAGCCCGGTGCAGGGATTCGATGGCATAAGCGTCCTGCTGCTCACGGGTGAACTGATAGTGCTGCGCCGTCTGTTCGGCGAAGACGCCCATGGCCAGGCCCTTGTCGTAGGCATCTTCCAGGCCATCCAGGAACATATGATCCTTGACCTCACCATGGCCCAAACGCATGCCGCCGCGGGCGTTCGGCAAAAGATACGGCGCGTTGGTCATGCTTTCCATGCCGCCGGCGACCACCACATTGGCCGAACCGGCGACCACCAGATCATGGCCGAACATCGCCGCCTTCATGCCCGAACCGCACATCTTGTTGATCGTCGTCGCGCCCACCGCGTCGGGTATGCCAGCCCCCTTGGAGGCCTGGCGCGCCGGCGCCTGGCCCTGGCCGGCGCCAAGGACGTTGCCCATGATGACTTCATCCACGTCATCGCCGCCGATACCGGCCCGCTGCAAGGCGGCCTCGATCGCGGCGGCGCCCAACTGATGCGCCGCGACGGCGGAGAAATCGCCCTGCATGCCGCCCATGGCCGTACGGGCGCTGCCCACGATGACAATAGAATCCTGATCGCTCATCTTTCCGCTCCTTCCGCGGTCGTCTGTTCAACAAAATTTGGCGCTCAAACTATCACGCCTGCCGTGCGCGGCAAGTCGTTCCGTTAGGTATTTTTGCCATTTACCATTCAGCCCGCATAGCTATGATACTCTCAAATGTGTTAGGCCAACTGCGAGACGGTTATGGTCGAAAGTCCCAGCGTTACCTTGGATCAAGACGGTATTATCATGGTCGACTACGGTAACCTGTTGGTCACCGCTGAAACCTTGCGAGACGGTCTGCTCAGACATCGGGCCCTGGCGCCGGGAAAAAAATCCAAAGTCCTTATTCAGATGGAATCCAGCACCAAACTTGATACGGAAGTCACGGAATTCGGCACCAGCGCCGAAGTCATCGCCCTGACCACGGCCGTTGCCTTAATTCCGCACAGCAAGATCGGTCGAATACTTACCAACCTATACCTGAAAATAAACCGAAACCCCTATCCCACGCGGGCATTCGATACGGTGCAATCGGGTAAGGCGTGGCTATTGTCGTTGGACTAACCCAACGCGCCGGCTTCCTTGGCCTTGGCGCGCTTTTTCTCCAGCCGGCCCTGCTGTCCGGCCTTGTCGATCATGAAGCGGATATGATGCGCCTTGCCGACCTGGTCCAGGGCATCGTGGATTTCCACATCGAAGACAACCTTGGGGCCCTTGACCTCGACCACCTCGGCCCGGACCTCGATCCACATGTCCATCAGGGTTGGGCCCATGTGATCAATCTCGACCCGGGCGCCGACCGAACTTTCGCCCTCGTCCGCATGCTCCGCCATCAGCCCGAGGCAGGTCCGCTCCACATCCATCACCATCGAGGGGGTGGCGTATACCCGCAGCTCGTCGCCCATGAAATCGATGGTCTTTACCTTGTCCACGTTGTAGCGCTGGGTGACCTTCAGGCCCGGTTGCAATGACTCTTTCATCAAATCTTCTCCATTTATTCCGTTAGCTTTTTGCCGCTAAGTGATCGCGGACTTTCTCCGCCAATGCCATCAGGCCGTTGATGGGACGCACCATAACCTCGATATGACACAGCCGGCCATCGCCATCCAGGCTGATACGGTCGATACCGCGCAGTTTCGTCTCGCCAATATGGGCGCTGAATTCCAGTATGATCTCCGGTCCCTCGACCCATTCCCCCTCGTAGCGAAAATCCTCGAACGCCCCCATGACCCCGGTCAAGACGCCGACCACATAGGCCTTCGGTCCCTTCGGGGCCCAATAGGCGGGCGATGAAATCTCCGCATCTTCCGCCAGGGTCGCGCCGATAGCGTCGATATCCTCCGCCGCCACGGCCGCATACCATTGGCGCAGAAATTCGTCTGTTTGTTTATCCTTGCTGGACAATTCGATGCTCCCGGTCCGGCCCACTCCAGGGGATGTAACCGCCAAACTACTGCTTTGTCGAGGGGGCTCAACGCAATTGAGCCATCGCGGCCTCGATCGCCGGCAAGGCGATCCTGAGGCCGAGCGTTTCACCCATTTCCAGAGCCCGCGCCAAGGCCTCGCCATCGCCCCGGCCGTCGGCGCAATCGGCCGGGGCGTGTCCGCGCGCCGCGAAAAAATCGGCCCACGGCAAGGCTTCATCACTGGTATACGCCAGCAAGCTGTCGGCATGGGCCCGCGCCCGGTCACCATCCCCGATCGCCAGGCAGGCGGCAATGGCATCGCGATAGAACCACAAGACATTATGCGCGTTGGCGCCGTCGCGCACCAGCGCCTCGCCCTCGGCCAGGGCCTCGCGGCAATCCAAGGCATTGTCGGCAAACCGGGCGCGCAGGGCGAACAGGCGGGGGCCATGAAAATGAATGCCGGTCTCCCGGCCGATCGCGATGGCCTGCTCCAGCAGATCGTGGGCCTGTCCGGGCTGCCTCTGGGCATGCGCGTTTCGGGCCTGTTCATACAGGATGTACAGTTCAATGCGCCGATTGCCCAAGGTGCGCGCGATCGATAGGCCCTCCCGCAGCGGCACCTCGGCGGCCTCCAATTTGGCCATGTCGATCAGTATTTCACCCATGATCATGCGCGGCATCATGGCGCCGCGCACATCGTGAATGCGGTCCGCCAAATCGATGGCGGCTTCGAGTTCCGTTATCGCGGCCTCTTGCGGGTAGATATAGCGCCCGGTCACGCCGGGCATGAAGCGGTTGCGCGCCTCGATATGCAACAGGCCATGCTCCCGGCACAGGGCGAAGCAGCGTTCGAAATGATCCAGGGCGTTGCGCATCCGGCCACGGCCATATTCCGCATCCGCGACGCCGCCCAGGGCGTGGGCCTCCCATTCATGGCTGCCGGCATTTCGGGCATGCCGCAACGCCTGATGGTGAAATTCCAGGCATTGCTCAAACTTACCGGCGACGAAGGCGGCGCCGCCGCGATAGGAGAAAATCTCCGCCAATTCGTTCTCCATGCCCTCTGCCTGGGCCACGGCCTCGGCCTGCGCGAGGACGCTCAGGCCGCGTTCCCCCATGCCCATTAGTCGATCCGCCGCCGCGATCCCGATCCAGGCCAGACAGCGCTGCCGATCCGTCGTGGCCAGGGTCAAAGCCTCCTCCCAGGCTTCGGAGGCGTCCGCCGGCCGGCCCAATTGACGCAACAAACCCGCCCGCTGCGCCATCAGATCGAAACGTTCGGCGGCGGAGGGCTGCAATACCAGACCCCGTTCCAACAGGTTCAGTGCGCCTTCCAGCCGATAGGCCGCGGCCTCGGCCCGGGCCGCCCGAAGATAGGCCGGGGGCGCCAGTTCGCTCTCCGCCTGTCCCAGATGTTCGGCGTACAGCACGGCGTCCCGGTCCTGAAACCATTCCGCCGCGCGCAAATGCAATTGCTGCCGCCGACCCTTCAGGAAAGAGCCGTGGACCGCGTCGCGAAACAGCGCATGGGCGAATTGAAATTCGCCTTCGGAAGGGCGGACCAAATCGAAATTCAACAAATCGTCCGGCTGATATCCGGCATCGCCAACGATGAAGCGCACGGCATCCAGGGCAAAGCGCAGACCGAGCACGGAAGCGGCCTGCAAGGCGGACCGGTCACTACCGGAAAGACCATCGATTTTTGCCTGAACGACGCTTTGCACCGAACCGGGAATGGCCGCGCCATCACCGCTGTCGGGACTACGCAGCAACTGTTCCAGAAACAGCGGGTTGCCACCCGAACGTTCGATACAGGCGGCGGCACGGGCACTATCGACGCCGGCAAAATCAAACACCAGATCACGCGCCTCATCAGAACTGAGTGGGCCAAGATCCATGGTCTGGAACGACGCGGCGCCAATCGAGGCGCGCCACGATGTGTCCAGGGGATCATTCTGCAGGCGCGAGGTCAGCAGCAACAGCACCGGGCAGTTGCCCGCCGCGATCACCAGTCCGCTCAGATAGTCCAACAGCACCGGCGCGGCCCAATGCAAATCCTCCAGGCGCAGCAGCAGGGGCGTCCGCGCCGACAGGCCCTGGACCAGAGCGACCAGGGTTTCCACCCGGCCCCGCTTGCGCTGATCATTGTCCATGGCCTCGTACAAGGCGCGCTGTTCCTCGGTTTGGGGCAAATTCAGCAAATCGTTCAAATGCAGACGCTGTTCCGGCACGATCAGGCCTGCTTCGATGCTCTGCTCGACCGCGGCGGTACGCAGATTTTCACCCGCCCCCGGCGCCAGCCCCAACAACCCGCGCAGCAACACACGGACCGCGTCCTGCCCCTCAGCCATGCCGAAGTCCAGGGCCTGGCCGCCATGGCTGAGAAATCCATCCGCCTCCGCCAGGCGCTGGAATTCATGCAGCAGCCGGGTCTTGCCGATCCCGGCCTCGCCACGAACAAAAATCGTCTGACCGCGCCCGTCGCGCAGGGTCGCAGCCAGGGCCGCATTAAAATCGGCGACCTCGGCGCTGCGGCCGATAAACTGACCTTCGACGAAAGTTTGTGTCTCCACCAGTCCGTCGATGCGCCAGGCCACGACCGGCTCCAACAGACCTTTTAGGTTCTTTTCCCCCAAATTCTCGCCATCCAGGCGGTTGCCAATGGCGTTGTGCACGCCGCCCGAAATCAGGGTCTCGCCGGCCGTGGCCAGATCGGTCAGGCGCGAGGCCAGGTTCACCGTCTCGCCGGTCACGGTATATTCCGTGTGCGCCGCGCTGCCGGTGGATGATGCCACCACCTGGCCCGCCGCGACGCCGGCGTGAACCCGCATTGGAGGGTCCAATTTGGCGGCCGCTTCATGCACGGCCAGGGCGGCGCGGACGGCGCGCTCGGGATCGTCCGTATGGGCCACCGGCGCGCCGAACACCGCCATCACCGCATCGCCGATATGCTTGTCGACGCTGCCGCCAAAATCCTGCACCACCGTATCGACGGCAGCAAAGAAACCGTTCAAGAGCTGATGCACCTCTTCGGCGTCCCGCTCCGCCGAGAGACGGGTAAAGCCGGAGATATCGGCGAACATCACCGCCACCTGGCGCCGTTCACCCTCCGCCGGCGCGCGCGGCGCGGATGGCGGCGGCGTATCCGCGGCAGTCTCCCCCGACAACTCGGCGATGGCCTTTTTCAGGCGTTTGCGGTCACCCAGGGCCAAGCCCAGTTCGCGCAGGTCGGCCTCGTCCAGTTCCGCCAGGACGTCGAAGTCTATGCGGTTTTCAGCGAAAATTTCCGCATAATCACCCAGGCCCTGTTCCGCCAGCCAGCTTGTTATTTCCGGGTTCGCCATTGCCGCCTCTTCCCCCATACCGTATGAAATGATGCCATAAATACGGGTTCAGGAGTGCAAAGAATGACGCAGGCTTTCGAAGGTATCCGCATTATCGACTTTTCCCAGGTTCTGGCCGGTCCTTTCGCCTCCGGGCAAATGGCCATGTTGGGGGCCGATGTGATCAAGGTCGAACAACCGGGCATGGGCGATCAGATGCGCACGACGATGGCCAACAACAAACTGGCCGACCTGAAATTGTCGCCTGGTTTCATGGGCGTCAATGCCAATAAGCGCGCCATCACCGTCGATCTGAAGCACCCGGACGCCAAGGAGATCATCCATCGCCTGCTGGCCGACGCCGATGTCCTGCTGGAGAACTTCAAGGCCGGCGTGATCGATCGTTTGGGCTATGGCTACGAGGCGGTGCGAAAGGTCAAGCCCGACATCATCTATTGCTCCGTCTCCGGCTATGGCCAACAGGGGCCGATGGCCGGCAAGGCGGCCTATGACGGCGCCATTCAGGCGGTTTCCGGCATGATGGGCATTACCGGCACGCCCGAGAGCGGGCCCATGCGGGCGGGCTATATGCCGGCGGATATCTCGACCGGGATCACCGCCGCCTTTGCCATATCCTCGGCCCTGTTCCGCCGCACTCATACCGGCGAGGGGCAGCACCTGGACGTCTCCATGCTGGACAGCGCCATGACCATCATGAGCCCCAACCTGAACAAATATCTCGCCACCAAGGAGGAGCCCGAACTGGTCGGCAATACCTCGCCGACCTTTCAGGGTACGGCGAATACCTGGCCGACCAAGGACGGCCATATGCAGGTCAGCGTGATCACCGATAGGATGACGGCAACATTGGTCGAGGTCCTGGGCCATCCGGAATGGGCCGACGATCCCCGCTTTGCCACTTCGCAAGGCCGGGTCGAACACGCCGACGAGGTCAAGGCCATGATCGCGGAGGTGTTGCTGGGCGATACCACCGCCCGCTGGGCCGAAAAACTCGGCAATGCAGGCATTCCGGCAGTGCCCGTACACAGCCTTGCCCAGTTGATGGAATTTCCCCAACTGGCGCACCGCGGCATTCTGGCCACCGTGCCGGCGCCGCCGGGGGTGGAGGGCGAGCTCACCATGACGACGGCGGGTTTTCATGCCTCCAACGGCGAGCCGAAAGTCACCTCCGCCGGGCCGCGCCTAAGCCAGCACACCGACGAAGTCCTGGCCGAGCTGGGCTACGACGCCGCCGCCATCCAGGCCTTCCACGACAATGATGTAATCTGAGACGTAATCCAGAGTAGGAGATGGCCATGAAGATCGATGCGCAACTGGGCAGCCTGTATCCGGGCAAGGCGGCGGACCTGGCGAAACGCATGCAGGCCATGGGCTTCGATGCGGTCTGGAGTTTCGAGGCCGGGCATGATCCGTTTCTGCCGCTAATGGCGGCGGCCATGGCGACGGACAGAATCGAGATCGGCACCAACATCGCCGTTGCCTTCGGCCGCAGCCCCTTCGCCACGGCGCAGGCGGCGTGGGATCTGCAACAGGCCTCGAATGGCCGTTTCCACTTAGGTTTGGGCACCCAGGTGCGGGCCCATATCGAACGCCGCTATGGCATGCCGTTCGAACACCCCGCCGCGCGGTTGACCGACTATATCCGCTGCCTGCGCGCCATCTTCGACAATTTTCAGAACGGCACCCGGCCGCAGTATGAGGGCCCGTTCTATAAATTTATCCTGACCAACCCGGCTTTCATCCCCGGGCCCATCGAACATCCGCACATCCCGATCTACGTCGCCGGCGTCAACCCGCGCATGTGCCGGGCGGCGGGCGAGGTGGCGGACGGCTTCCACGTCCATCCCATGCATTCCACTGCCTATCTGCAGGACGTGGTCCGCCCGGCCATCGATGAAGGCGCCAAGCTGGCCGGTAAGTCGGTGGATGATATGGATCTGCATGCCTCCGTCTTCTGCGTCCTGGGCGAGACCGAGGCCGAACGCGCCGCGTCCGAGCGGCAGATCCGCGAACAGGTAGCTTTCTACGCCTCGACGCCGAACTACCGCGCCCTCCTCCGCCACCACGGTTTCGAGGACCTGGGCAAGGAGTTGAGCGGCATCGTCCGTACGGGAGATTTCGCCAACATCGGCGACAAGGTGCCCGACGAACTGCTGGCCGAAGTCGCCGTCGCCACCGATTTCAGCAAGCTGGGCGGATTATTGAAACATCGCTACACCGGCCTGGTCCAGCGCATCGCGACCTACTACCCCATCCCCGACGAAGACCCGGTGGAAAAATGGGCCGCGATGGTGAAGGGGTTTGAGGCGGCATGAAGTCGCGCCAGAACTTTATCAAGAAATGAAGGATTCAGTGGAGCGACCGCGAATACCAAGCCCGATACGATGGAGGCATAAGATATGGGGTTCGTCAGAGTTTGGCCCGAATTTGGAAGTTCAGGCATTTGGCGGCCGCCTGTGAGGCGAAAGCCTCCGATGGGAGGGATGCTTGAATACAGTCACCTTGGTCTACCAGATCGCCTCGCTGAAAAATTCAAGGCATGGCAGGATTTTTATGACGACAATTTCATGCCTGGAGAAATCGGTAAGCCCAAGGCGGCTGACATCGCAAAACTAGAGAATGAACAATTAGCTTTGGCTAAAGCATTGCATGAGTTTACGGGGCAAGAGGTAGAGGCCTGGCTCGGTGATATGCAGGTAGTCACCTTTAGCCAAGACGCAGAATCCAAGATTTGAGGGTCGAATATGAGGCGAGTTCAGGGGATGGAGTTCCTCGGAACGGATACGGCAAAGATTGCTGATTTATCGACTGAATTAGGGGACCAAGTCTGGAGGGAAGCGTTATTGCATGGCGATGTTGCACAGCATAGGCGTGTCCGGCGCGGGTTATTCTAAATCGGAAGAGCGTTTGAGCGTTTCGTTCCCCATATACGCAGCCCTTGCAGCATCCGGCAGGCTTGCACAGTTCGGCGCGCTTCTTCTCACCCTGCTGACGGCATTCCTAGGAATGCCCCTCAACGCCCAGTCGGCTGATATCGAGGTCGATGTGGAGCTCGTCCTGGCGGTGGACGTCTCGCGCTCAATGTCCCCGGGGGAGCTGGAAATTCAACGCCGGGGCTATGCCGAGGCTTTGACCAGCAAGGAAGTCATTTCGGCCATCACCGGCGGATTGCTCGGCCGGGTCGCGGTCCTTTATGTCGAATGGGCCGGTCGTGGATCGCAACGGATCATCGTCGATTGGACCCTGATCAGCGGTCTTGCAGAGGCGAAAGCACTCGCCGCCAAGCTGACGGCGCATTTCGATTCCTCGATGCGGCGAACGTCGATCTCCGGCGCGTTGCAGTTCGCCGCACGGCAATTCGACGGCAACGGTTTCGTATCGCACCGCAGGATCATAGACATCTCCGGCGATGGCCCGAACAACCACGGGCGGCCCGTCCTGGCGGCCCGTCGCGAGACCTTGGCGCGGGGCATCGTGATCAACGGTCTGCCGCTGATGACCAGGGAGGGATTGGGCAGCCAGTTTTACCTGAAGGATCTGGACGAATATTACCGCAATTGCGTGACAGGGGGTCCCGGCGCCTTCGTTTTGCCGGTTCTGGACTGGACGCAGTTCCCCCTGGCCGTTCGCTACAAGCTGGTCATGGAACTGGCGATGCCGGTATCACCGCCGGCAATCAGACCCATCTACATCCGAAACGCCGAAGACGCCTATGACTGCCTGATCGGAGAGAAAATCTGGGAGGATTTCATGGATGACTGGATCTCGCCCTGATTGTTTGGTCAGATAACGGATTTAGGGATCATTCAAATTGAACCCATGCGAAGGAGAACACGATGAAACAAGAGCGTCTCGATCCAGGCTGGGCCTGGACCAGGAAATATAACATCTCCGCCGGGGTGAAACTGGGCGATACAGTACAATTGTCCGGCATCGTGGCGCTGGACGGCGAGGGTAATATCGTTGGCGTGGGCGACGTCTATGCCCAATCGAAGCAGATCTTCAAGAATATCGAAGAGGCTTTGCACAGTGCCGGCGCGACAATGGCCGATGTGGTCAAGATCACCACCTACCTGACCGATATATCCAACTACGGCGAATTCGGCAGGGCCCGTACCGAGGCCTTTCCAGACGGCGTGCCCGCCAGCACAGCGGTCGCCACGCCCGCCCTGGTAATGCCGGAACTGCTGGTCGAAGTCGAAGCCATGGCCGTCATCGGCAGCGGTAACTAACGAACAAAGGGGTCAACTGGCAAAGGGGTCAACTGGATATGGGGGAAATGGGGTCGCGACCCATACTATCGTTGCGCGCCCCTCAAAACGGATCAAAATTCGGGTTCGCCGCTTTTTCCACTTGGGGGTGCTGTTCCTGCAGTGTCAAAAAGGCCGCTTTCAGCTTGGGTAGTTGGACGGCAACCACATTCCAGATGACGGCAGGATCGACCGCGTCATAGTCGTGGCGCATGACACTGCCGAACTGGCGCACCGCGTGCAGGTCCACATCCGCCGGCATGGCGCCGTCGAAGCGGGGGCCGAGCTTCCGCGCCGCCTCGGCAATGCGTTCCAGGCAGCGTTCCACCGCATCCCGTGCCATCGGATTGTCCTGCAAGGTCTTGGCCGTCAGCCCATGGGTATATGTCTCGATCGAGGCGATGTTCCGCAGAATATCGTTGATGCGCCGTGGCGCCCGGTCAGTAGGCAACGACCACATCCTCCTGGGCGGACTGGTCAAAGGCGGCATTGAATTCCGCCAACGTCATGATTTCAACGGATGTTCCCAATATCTCCGTCAGGTCCGCCTGCAATGCGGCCAGACGAAACGCATCCATATCGTCGGAAACCTTGACCATTAGATCAACGTCGCTGCCCGGCCCCTCCTCACCTCGGGCGACGGAACCAAAGACCGCGATATGCAACAGCCCGCGGCGAACAAGATCCTCGCGGTGTCGGCGCAGTACGGCGATGCACCGGCCCAGTGAGGGCGGGCGCGGTTCCGAACTCAAACCGTCAATGAAGCCGGTCACCAGGCGCGAGGCGCTGACGCCCCGTTTCCTGGCATGGCCCTTCAGGTCCGTGACATGGGGCGGGTCTATGTTCAGGGTAAGGGGCAAATTCCTGCTGCCTCGACTGATTACTACGTAATATACGTATATATTTGATTCATACGTAATAATTGTCAATCGTGGTGTTTCGCCGAAGAAACGCTGTTACACCGCGCCGTTGTCGTGAAAGCCGGCGATTTCCGCCTCCGAAAATCCCAACTCGCCCAACACTTCGTCCGTATGCTGGCCATGGTCGGGGGCGCCGTGGCGCACAGCCGGGCCGTCCTCGTTGGCCATATAGGCGGCGGCGATCAGCCTCTGGCTGCCGCCCAGGCTGGGCGGGCCGTCGACATCGACCAAAACGTCGCGGTGGGCCATCTGCTCGTCGGCAATGACGTCGGCATAGCGCTTGATCTTGGCCACTGGCACCTTGGCGGCTTGCAGTTTCTCAACCCAATTATCGGCGCTGTCAGTGGCCAGGGCGGCGGTGATCTCGCCACTCAGATAGTCGTAATTTGCAATCCGCCCCGCACGGTCGGCGTAGCGGGGATCGTCCAGCAGGGCGCCGATACCAAGGGTCTTGAACAAAGCCTCGACCTGCGGCTGCTGGACCACGGCCAGTTGCACATGGCCCTCGGCGGTGGGAAATACATTCACCGTCGGCATCCGGGTGATGGACTCGTTGCCGTCCAGCTTCGCCTCCTCCCCCTCGACTGTATGGCAGACCACGCGGGAGCCTTGCAGCGTCAGCGCGCTATCCAGCATGGCCACATCCAGATGCTGCCCCTCGCCGGTTTCCCGGCGCCGATAAAGGGCGCCGGAAATGGCCAGGGCCGCCGTCAGGCCGGTCGACATATCGACGACGAAAAAGCCGGTCCGCGTGGGACCGGTTTCGGGATGTCCATTGACGTTCATCATGCCCGAGGCGGCCTGGATCGCGCCGTCATAGGCGGGCACGCCTGCCTTCGGCCCCGTCTGGCCATAGCCAGAGATCGAACAATAGATAATGTCGGGCTTGATCGACTTGGCGAAGTCATAGCCAAAACCAAGGCGGTCCATCTGTCCGGCCTTGAAATTCTCCATCACCACATCGCTTTCCCGGATCAATCGGGTGACAATTTCCTTCGCCTCTTTTGCTTTTAAATCAAGCACTATGCCGCGTTTATTCACGTTACACATTAAATAACTCGGCGACAAGCCAAGGCCCCGCAACTCATCGCCGCAGATCAGCCGGCGAACCTGATCGCCTTCGCCCGGCTGCTCAACCTTGATCACTTCGGCCCCCAACAGGGACAGTTGCTGGGCCGCGAAGGGTCCGGCCAGAACCTGGGTAAAATCGAGAATACGGATATTTGAAAACGCTTGCGTCATAACTGGATCACACCTGTACCATGAAAATCAGAAAGCAAAATAAGCTCAGATACCTCGGCCATCATACTGAATTATCGGGCCGGCGTAATTGGCGGCGATAATGTGGTCTCAAATTCGGTCTATCACCGCCAGTTCCCTCGGTGACCGGGTCAGAATACGGCAGCCGCCGTCTTCAACAACCACCATGTCCTCGAGCTTGATTGTCCCGGCTTCGGGATCGCAGAGGTGAAGCTCAATGGCGAGCACCATACCCGTCCTGATTACCTCGCCGCCGCCCCGCGATAACAAAGGCGGCTCATTCAGCTCCAACCCGACCCCATGGCCGACGAAATGCGCCCTGCCGCCATCGCGAAAAGCAAGGAAGGTCTCGCCGATCCCCTGGCCTTCGGCATGGGATATCGCCGCTTCGAAAACCTCGCCCGAAGTCATTCCCGGTTTGATGTCGGCAATCAGGCTGTCGGCGGTCCGGTGCAAACGGCCATAGACCTGCCGCAGTTTTTCACTCGGTCGGCCAAGACAGTAGGTCCGCGTCTGATCGCCGTGGTAGCCGTCGACACAAACCGGAATGTCGACAACCACCAAATCACCGGCAGTGATAACCCGCCGCGCCGCCCCGGCGGAAACCGCGGCGCTAAGACCAACGCCGGAGATAGCAAAAATCACGCCGCTGATCCGATCGATATTGTCACCCGACGCCAACGGTCCCCGGCCCATGGAGAAATCGGACTGCCGGATGAAGAAGACGCCCTCGTGCCCGGCGCGGCGGTGGCCGTCTTCGAGGATGGCCGAGGCTTCCAATTCGGTCAGTCCGGGGCGCCAGTTCCCTAGCGCGGCGTTGTGACCGGCATCAAGCGCGGCGGCGGCCCTTTCGATGGCGGCGATTTCCGCGCCATCCTTGATCATCCTCTGGCTCAGTATTTCCGGCGAGATATCCACCAATTCCGCGCCGCCGACTACATTTTGCAGTTTTTGGTATTGCGGGACGGGCATGACATCGAGTTCCGCTCCGATCGCCAGGCCGGTCATGTTCGCGCCAAAAATCCGGGTGATGATCTTGCCCAGGTTTCTTTCGCGAACAATCCGGTCCGGTTTCAATCCGGATTGACGTTTGGCGAAGTCCATGCCGGCGCGAACAAAAAGCCAGGCGTCGTCCGGCAAAACCGCCAACCAGCCCGGTTGCGCCGTGCCCGTGTAATAGAAAATGTCGCGGGAAAAATGCAGCATCGCCCCGGCCAGCCCACTTTCGCGAATGCGACGTTGTAATTCCGCCAGGCGCGTTTGATCAGGGGTCATACTCCTTCAGCTCTCGAGTCCTGACCTACCGATTGCGCTCACTGAGGATCATATCGGCGCATTTCTCCCCGACCATGATCGATGGCGCGTTGGTGTTACCCGACGTGATCACCGGCATGATCGAGGCATCGGCGATGCGCAGGCCCGACAGGCCGCGGACCCGCAGACGGTCGTCAACCACGCTCATGTCGTCCGTGCCCATCTTGCAGGTGCCCACGGGATGATAAATCGTCGCGGCATTGTTGCGGATATGCTGGATGATTTCCTCGTCCGTCTGGGCCTTGGCGCCATCGCCGTGTTCGCCTTCCAGATACTCCGCGAAGGGGTGCGTATTGATGATCCGGCGCAGGATCTTGACGCCCCGCAACATGCCCTGCACATCCTCGTCCCGGTCCAGATAGTTGGGCTGGATTGCCAGGCGCGTGCCGCCGTTCGCCTTCACCAGGCGCACGTCGCCCCGGCTTTTCGGGCGGGTGAAACAGATCGACGCGGTGCCGCCCGGGAAGGGATGGAAGACAAAGCCGCCTTCGGAGGAATAATCGAAACTGAACGGCCGGTAGTTGATCTGTATGTCCGGGCGTCCGCCGGCCTGCTGCGAGTCCAAAAAACCGCAGATCTCGGTGCTGGTCAGCCCGAATGCACCGGTGCGCGTAATGCCATAGCGCAACAATTCGAAGCCCATGCGTGGCTTGTTGTTGAGCATCTGGTTCAGGGTCGGATAGGCCGGCTTCAGGCGCGGCTGCAGATGCACGAAGGCATGGTCATGCAGGTTCTTGCCCACGCCGGGCAGATGATGGGTCGGCTCGATACCAACTTCCCGCAGCTCGGCACTGTCGCCGATGCCCGATTGCAGCAGGACCTGCGGTGATCCAATGGCGGAAGCCGCCAATATGACCTCCCGCCCCGCCTGCACCATTGTCGTCGCACCGCTGTCATCCTTGAATTCGACGCCGGTGACACGGCTGCCGTCCAGCACAATGCGGGAGACATTGGCGCCCGTGCGGATGGTTAGGTTGGCGCGGCTGCGGGCCGGTTTCAGATAGCCCTGCGCGGTGGAAGCACGGCGGCCGTTGCGGATGGTGCCCTGCACCGTGGCGATGCCGTGCTGATCGCCGGTGTTCAGATCATCGATCCGTGGGATTCCGCTGGCCACGGCGGCCTCCAGGAACTTGAAGGAGGATTCGTTGCTGGGCTGGGTGTTGGAGACCGCGATCGGACCGCCGACGCCATGGCTGGCGTTCTCGCCGTGCTGGTGATCCTCCATTCTGCGGTAATGGGGCAGCACATCGTCCCAGCCCCAGCCATCGTTGCCGGCATCACGCCAGTCGTCGTAGTCCTGGGCCTGGCCGCGGATATAGAGCATGCCGTTGATCGAGGAAGAGCCGCCCAGCACCTTGCCGGAGGGGAAGAACATCGGCCGCCCGTTCAGGCCCGGCACCGGCTCCGACTTACGCAGCCAGGTGGTCTTTGGATTGGTCAACAGATGGGGAAACAGTACGGGAATATGGATGAAGGGATGGCGGTCCTTGCCGCCTGCCTCCAGCAACAGGACGGAGATACCGCTATCCTCGGACAAGCGCCCCGCCGCCGCCGCGCCGCCGGAACCGGAACCTATGACGATGTAGTCGTATTGCATCCTTGCCTCCCGCTTTTCTATTACCGCCGGGCCAGGGCCAGGCCGATGCCGGTGCCAATTAGCAAACAGCCGGTGATGCGGCTTCGTATTCTTGCCCGGCGGCCGCCTTGCAGGAAGCCGCGCAAGCGGCCCGCCAACAGGGCATAGCCTGAATCCAGGGTCGTCGCGATGACGACGAATGTCAGGCTCATGATCGTCAATTGCGGACCCAAAGGCGCGGTGGGATCGATGAACTGTGGGAAGAAGGCGGCATAGAACAGGATCGTTTTCGGATTGGTGATGGCAACCAGAATGCCCTGCCAGAACACCGCCGATTTCGGTCGTTTGCCGCCCGCCTCAGTTTCATCCAAACCCACGCCCTTGGCCCGCAACTCCCGCAATCCCAACCAGATCAGATACCCCGCGCCGAGCCAGCGGATCAGATCAAACAGGTCGGCCAGCACCAGCATTGCCGCCGACAGACCAAAAGCCCCCGCCGCCACCAACATCCCATTGCCCAGGCTGGCGCCGGCCACCGTCGCCAGTCCGGTGCCGGTGCCATGGCGCAACGACTGCGCTACGACCAGGGTCACGATGGGGCCGGGCATCAGGATCAGAACGGCCGTGGCCAGGCAAAACGCCAGATATAATTCAACACTCATGCCAATATCCATGCGGTGCATTTAACGCGACAACCCGGCGGACGGCAACATGCGGTCTTGGCATCCCCTTGCCTGACAGGGCATTATGACCGGACAAAAAACAAAAACCGCACGACAGGGCGGCGGCGTATGGTAACTGAAGATAGATCGAACTGGTCATGGGTGGATCTGGTGCGGCGCCAGGCCGAAGCGCATGGCAAACGCGAATTCATGGCATTCGAACACGGCACCTCCCTTACCTTTGCCGCGCTGCACCGCGACAGCGACCGCCTGGCGCGCAATCTGGCCAGCCTGGGCGTCGAGCCCGGCGACCGGGTCATGGTGATGCTGAAGAACCGCATTGAATTCATGCTGGTGATGTTGGCGATCATGAAACTGGGCGCGATTTTCGTGCCCATCAACACCGATCTAAAGGGCGCCTTTCTCACCCATCAAATGAGCAACGCCGAACCCAAGGTGCTGTTCCTTGACAGTGACCTGGCCGACGCCTTCGACGCCGTCCAGAGCGGCAATGACAACCTGGTCATGACCGTCTATGTCGCCGGCGAGGTGCCTGGGGAGCGCCCGGCGATCCTGGCGGTGGCCCCGGCCATGACGTTCGAGGCCTACAGCGAGCTGGCCGGCGCCGCGGACGATGTGCTGTGCGCGCCCGGGCCCGAAGAGATCGCCTGCATCATGTACACCTCCGGCACCACGGGGCCGTCCAAGGGTGTTCTGCTGCCGCATGCGCATTGTTATCTGTTTGGTCTGAACATGGCGCGGACCATGGCGATGACCGAAGACGATTGCCAATACGTCTGCATGCCCATGTTCCATGCCATGGGCCTGTGGATGCAGGTCGGCAGTTCCCTGATCACCGGTTCGAAGGTGTTTTGCATCGAACGCTTTTCGCCGGCCCGCTGGCTCGACGATGTACGCGCCTGCGGCGCCACCGTGTCCAATGCGCTTGGCGTCATACCCGAGTTCATTCACCGCACGCCGGAAACCGAACACGACCGTGATAACAAGCTGCGCACCGTCATGGCGATCCCCGTCGCGGCGGAATGGGGCGAGGCCATGGAGCAACGCTTCGGCTTCAAGTTCAAGCAATGCTTCGGCATGACCGAGATCAACATCGTCTGCTACACCAACGCCGATGATCCGTTGCGGCAAGGCATGGCGGGCCATGTGATGGACGACTATTTCGAGATACGTATCGTGGACGCGGCAACCGATGCCCCCATGGACAGCGGTGAAATCGGCGAAATCGTGGTCCGCCCGAAAGTGCCGTTCTGCTTCAACCAAGGCTATTACCGCATGCCTGAGCGGACCGTCGAAGCCTGGCGAAACTTGTGGTTCCACTCCGGCGATGCCGGCTATTTCGACGAGCAGGGCCGGCTGTTCTATGCCGACCGTATCCGGGACCGCATCCGCCGGCGGGGCGAGAATATTTCCAGCTTCGAGATCGAACAGGTCCTGAACGATCATCCCGATGTCCAGGAAAGCGCCGTTGTTGGCATCCGGGTCGAAGCCGCGGGCGGCGAGGACGAGGTCAAGGCCTACATCGTCACCGCCGGCGGCGAGGATATCGATAACGTCGCGCTGCTGGATTACTGCGCCGAGAATATTCCGCGCTTTGCCGTGCCCCGTTTTGTCGAGGCGGTGGAGGAAGTCCCGAAAACCGCGACCGGCAAGATCCAGAAGGAACCGTTGCGTCAGGCCGGCGTTACCAACCGGACCTGGGACCGGGAATCCGTCGGCTACAAAATCGCCCGGCGCGTTTGAGGCCGGCGGGGATATTGCACTTTGTTGGATAAGTGGGGAGTCTGAAAGCCATGACACAGGACATTTCAAACTGGACCCTGACCGGTTTGCTGCAACGGCAGGCCGAGGCACAGGGCGCGCGGGAGTTCATGTCGTTTGAGCATGGCACCTCGCTTAGTTTCGCGTCGCTGCAGGCTGACAGCGACCAGTTGGCGCGCAATCTGGCCCATCTGGGCGTGACGCCGGGAGACCGGGTCATGGTGATGCTGAAGAACCGCATTGAATTCATGCTTGCGATGTTCGCGATCATGAAACTGGGCGCCATCTTCGTCCCCGTTAATACGGAACTGAAAGGCGCCTTTCTGACCCATCAGATGCGCAACGCCGAGCCTTGCGTGATTTTCCTCGACCATGATTTGCGCGATGCCTTCGATGCCGTCCAGGGTGGCGATGAGAACCTTACTTCGGTGATCTATGTGGCGGGCCATGTCCCCAAGGAGCGCCCGGCCATCTTTACCGACGCGGAGGCCATGACGTTCGCGAACCTGTCCGCGCTCACGGGCACGACAGACGATGTGCTGGTCACGGCGGAACCACAGGACATCGCCTGCATCATGTACACCTCCGGCACCACGGGGCCCTCCAAGGGCGTGCTGATGCCGCACGCCCATTGTTATCTGTTCGGCCACGGCATGGCGCGGACGATGGCGATGACCGAAGAGGACTGCCAATATGTCTGCATGCCCCTGTTCCATGCCATGGGGCTGTTGCTGCAGGTGGTCAGTTCCCTGATCACCGGCTCCAAGGTTTTTTGTATCGAGCGCTTTTCGCCGCAGCGCTGGCTGGATGATGTGCGCGCCAGCGGCGCCACGGTAACCAATGCGCTTGGCGTCATTCCCGAATTCATTTTCCGCACGCCGGAAACCGAAAACGACCGTGACCACAAATTGCGCACTGTCGTGGCCGTGCCAATCGCGGCCGAGTGGGGCGATGCCATGGAAAAGCGCTTCGGCTTCAAGTTCATGCAGGCCTATGGCATGACGGAGGTCAATATTCCCTGTTATACGAGCGAGGACGATCCGCTGCTGCCGGGTATGGCGGGGCATGTGATCGATGATTTCTTCGAGGTCAGGGTGGTCAACGCCGAAACGGACGCCGTCATGCCGCAAGGCGAGATCGGCGAAATCGTGGTCCGCCCGAAGGTGCCGTTCTGCTTCAACCAGGGCTACTTCCGCATGGAAGAGCGCACCGTCGAGGCCTGGCGCAATCTTTGGTTCCACTCCGGCGATGCCGGCTATTTCGACGAGCAGGGCCGGCTGTTCTATGCCGACCGTATCCGGGACCGCATCCGCCGGCGGGGCGAGAATATTTCCAGCTTCGAGATCGAACAGGTCCTGAACGATCATCCCGATGTCCAGGAAAGCGCCGTTGTTGGCATCCGGGTCGAAGCCGCGGGCGGCGAGGACGAGGTCAAGGCCTACATCGTCACCGCCGGCGGCGAGGATATCGATAACGTCGCGCTGCTGGATTACTGCGCCGAGAATATTCCGCGCTTTGCCGTGCCCCGTTTTGTCGAGGCGGTGGAGGAAGTCCCGAAAACCGCGACCGGCAAGATCCAGAAGGAACCGTTGCGTCAGGCCGGCGTTACCAACCGGACCTGGGACCGGGAATCCGTCGGCTACAAAATCGCCCGGCGAGTCTGACGCCCGTGGTGCAACTGATTGACAGCGATATCCGCACCCGTGAGGTGCTGGAGTGGCAAGGCCTGCATATCCTGCATGCGCGGATGTCGTCCTGTTCGCAAAAGCTGCGGATTTTCCTCAACCTCAAGGGCATTGATTGGCAGGGCCATGAGATGAACCTGGCCGAGAGCGAAACCTATGGGGATTGGTTCCTCGGCATCAATCCGCGCGCGCTTGTACCGGTTCTGGTCTGGGACGGCGCCGTTCATATCGAAAGCAACGATATCCTGACGTCGCTCGACGATGCATTCCCAAAACCGCGCCTGATCCCACCCGAGAATACTGCTGAAGTTGCAGCGCTGCTGCGGCAAGAGGACGATCTGCATCTGGATTTGCGGACCTTGAGCTTTCGCTTTGTCATGGCGCGCACCACCTCAAACAAGACGCCGGCGATGCTGGCCCGTTACGACGATGGGACAGGCACCGTCAATGGCGCGCCGGACCACGAAATACGGGCCCACGAGATCGAGTTTTACCAACGCCTGGCGGCGGAAGGCATCACCAATGAGGCCGTCCGCGCATCGGCGGCAAAATTCCGCGCGGCTTTTGACGATCTGGAGCAGCGCTTGTCGTCCGCACCCTATATTCTGGGCGGCGCCATCACCGTCATCGACATCGCCTGGTTCGTCTATGCCAGCCGGCTGCAATTCGCCGGCTACCCGATCGACCGGCTGCACCCGCATGTCAGGGCATGGTGGGAAAAGCTGGCGGGTGATGAACGGTTCTCGCGCGAAGTTCAGCCACCGCAACCGATCCTGGACACCATGGCCCGAAACCATGCGGCTTGGGCCCAGACCGGTAGCGCCTTGACCGATATCGCAGGTTTCTAAGGTTTACGCCTCGCGCCGGTACTGTTGGCAGAATTCCAGATAAGCCTTGAAATATTCGCCGATCCGGCCGCCGGTGGTGACACGGCTGGAATCCCGCGGCACGAAGACCTTGCGCACCTGGAACAGCCAGCGCCGGCCATCGCGGACATAGTCATCTTCGTACCAGCCTTGCAGATTGTTATAGATCGCCTCGGGCCGCAGCAGGAATTCGTTCAATTCGCATTTGCCGCTGGCTCTATCGCCATCCACATCGATCATCACGTTGGTCATGACGTGATGCAGGCCGGGGATGGTGCGCTGCAGCCCGGCGGCAAATTCAGACAGAGCCTCCCTGCCCTCGACCACCACCTTCATGACGGGAATTTCGAAACGTCCATCCGCGGCGAACAACGCCGCCCAGGCGCCCGGGTCATTGGTCTCGTAGTCGGCGGCAAAGGCATAGCGGCCCAGCAGATCGTGGATCATCACACGGTCGGCGGCTTCCTGAATGTATTGCTCGTCCAGGGCCAATGGGATTTCCCCCTTTAGTTCACCGCGACGGCGTCACCCAGGGTCGGGCCGATCTCGCCATTGATGACCAGATCGGCATACTGGTCCAGATCCGTCGGCTCGCGGTTCAGAATGACCATCCCGGAGCCGTTTTGTTTTGCCATCACCGGAAACCCAGCCGCCGGGTAGACCACCAGGGACGATCCGATGGCGATGAACAGATCGCAGGCAAGTGTCTCGCGCTGGGCCCGGGCCATTTCATCCTCCGGCATGGATTGGCCAAAGGAAATCGTCGCGGTCTTCATGAATTCGCTGCCGCAGCCGGTGCAGATGGGCATGGTTTCATCGGCCAAAAAGGCTTCCTTGATGGGATCCAGGTCATGGCGCAGGCCGCAGCCGAGGCATTTGGCGTATGTGGCGTTGCCATGCAGTTCTATGACCTGCATGTCCGGCACGCCCGAGGCCTGGTGCAGACCATCAACATTCTGCGTGATCACGGCGGAAACCTTGCCCGTATCGACCAGGCGGGCGACGGCACGATGACCGCGGTTCGGTTCGGCCGTGGTCATGGTCCGGTCCATGGCGAACTTGCGGCGCCAAGATTCCCGGCGCATCTCTTCCGAGGCCATGAAATCGCTGAAATCGATCGGTTTATACTTGGTCCACAGCCCGCCGGGACTGCGAAAATCCGGGATACCCGATTCCGTGCTGATCCCGGCACCGGTGAAGATCACCACACTCCGCGCCGCCTCGAGCAATTCGTGCAGGCGCTCTACGTCGTCTTGATTCGCAAAAGCCATCGCCTTACTCCTCAAACATCTAACCCAGTGTTTCCATGAAAAGCGCCCGGTAGTCATCAGCCGTCAGCGCTTTGGGATTGGAGGCCGTGGTATGATCCGCCACGGCATGGGGGATCAACGGCTCAATCATCGCCTCATCGACACCCATTTCGCGCAGGTTGGCGGGCAGGCCCAGACGGGCATTGAGGGCGGCGACTTCCGCCGCCAAATCCGCGTCCGCCGGCAGCCCCCAGATCATTTTCACCCATTCATACTTGTCGCCCACGGCATCGGCGTTGTAGCGGATCACCGCCGGCAGGCAGACCGCATTCAAGGTGCCATGATGGAGCACCGGGTCCTGGATCGAACCCAAGGGATGGGACATGCCGTGCACCGCGCCCAGGCCTTTTTGAAATGCCATCGCCCCCTCCATCGAGGCCATCATCATCTGCCAGCGGGCTTCCCTGTCGCCGCCGTCGGCCACCGCCTGTTCGATGAAACGGATGGCGCGGCCCAGACCATCGGTGGCGATAGCGTCCGCCGGTGGATTGATTGCCGAGGCGCAAAAGGTCTCGAAACAATGGGCAAAGGCATCCATCCCCGTTCCCGCGGTCAGCATCTTCGGCATTGAGCAGGTCAGTTCGGGATCGCACAAGGCCACCTTGGGGATGACATGGGGGCTGCCGAAGCCAAGCTTGCGGCCGTCGTTCAGGATCATGATGGCACCCCGGCCGACCTCGCTGCCGGTACCGGCCGTGGTCGGAATGGCGATCACCGGGGCGACCGCGGCGGTGATCTTGGGCGCACCGCCCATGATCATCATGTATTCCGACAATTCGCCGGGATGGGTCGCCATCAAGGCGATGGCCTTGGCCAAATCCATCGAGGAACCGCCGCCGATACCGATCACGCCATCGCAGCCCGTTTCCCTGTATTGCACCAAAGCCTTCGTCATCGCCGCTTCGGTGGGATTTTCCGGCGTCGCGTCGAATATTTCCGCCGGGCACTGCTTGGGCAGGTGTTCCATGACACGGTCCAGCAATCCAGCCGCACGTACGCCCTTGTCAGTGACCAGCAGAGGCCGGTTCATGCCCAACTCGGCCATTTCCGATGCCAGCAATTGCACCGCGCCGAATTCGAACTGGATCTTGGTCAGATAGGTGATCGTCGCCATGCGCCGCTATACCTTTCGCTTCTTCTATGTTGTCGGTCGGGCCGACGCCATCATCGCGCCTCGTCAGCGGTGCTGGCAAGAGGAAGCTTTATTCGGACGCCGAATTGAGAGATGCGTGAACAAGGACTCTGAATAAAGAAATGGCCGCGTCGATCACGACGCGGCCATTCCTAATGGTGAGAGCTGCGGATGGGGGGCCGCAGCCCTCGGCGCTTGCAGGGGATTGCAGCGCCAGGGGACTCTTCGGTGGCAATCCTTGGATGAACCACCTGACTACCGCCGTCCTATTCTGCTGGTGCTCGAACCAGATTGGGCAAGACGTTCGGCAGCGAATTTGTAGTAAAAATACAAAGGCGGGCGTTGTTCGACATTGATCTAAGTCAAGCCAGCGCCTTTTTTCCTGGGCAATGCCGCCGCCTTACCCGGCTATACCCGCGACCGATGCAAGCTAGCTTGGGTTACTTGCGCCGCTCCCGACGAACACGGTCATCTTCCGCCTTCGCCTCGCCGTAAACACCGCCCAGCATGCGCGCCAATTGGTTGCGCCCTTGCTCGACAGCCTGTTCCACGGCGGCAAGAATCTTGTCCGAGAGGCGCCGCTCATACCGGCTTTTACCGGTACTTTGGCGTATGTACTGCCGGACCTTGAGCCAATGGAGAACATCCTCCATTGCGCCCTCGTCCAAAACCTCGATCATCTTTTCCGTCGTCGCATTCTCAACCTCCGCGCCATGACGCGTGATCAATGCTTCTCCCGCATCGCGGATTTCCGCGTCAAATTCTTCCAGCGGTACTCGATCGGCCATAAATTCAAACTTCCTGGTTCGACGACGCAAAACTTGAGAGCCCTTCTTATGCGGATGGGCCCACGGCGGCGCAACGGCTGATTGTGCGCCAGTCAGGCAGGGAATTCGACCCCAATATACGCATTTGTATAGGATATTTCATATTTCATTAAGACCTCGCGGGCTAGGCTTGGGTGTGCAAGAGGCATGGCCATATTTCAGGTCAGAGCTATCAAGAGCCATCATGAGTGCAAGAAAGAGTCCGTTATGAGGGGCATGCTCGCAAAAGCTGTACAACAGCCCGTAAATGATTCCGAAGTAAGGGGATTGTTTAAGCTCGCGCACGAAAAATCGAAAGAGGGCCGGGAATCGCTCTACAACGCGATCGGTGACCTCTTCGAACGCCGTGCCAACGAACTGCAGTCCAACGAACGCGAATTGATGATCGACATCCTGGAACGGTTGAGCCAGGAAGTGGAAATGTCGGTACGGGTCAATCTGGCCAATCGGCTGGCGGAGGAAGGCGATGCACCTGGCGATCTTGTCCGCATGCTGGCCAATGACGACGTCCAGGTGGCCTACAAGATTCTGTCTTCCAGCCCGGTCCTGCACGACACCGATCTGATTGAAGTGGTGCGCCACCGCACCATGCAGCATCAATTGGCGGTGGCCATCCGCAAGGACGTCAGCGAGGAGGTCTCCGCCGCCCTGGTTGATACCGGAACGGAAGACGTAATTGTAACCCTGCTGAATAACCAGGATGCCCGCATTTCTTCGGATGTTCTGGAATATCTGGCGGAAGAGTCCAAGCGCGTGGACAGTTATCAAAAACCCATGGTGCGGCGTCCCGACCTGCCGTCGGATCTGGCCGAACGCATGTATTATTGGGTATCAGCCGCGGTCCGGAACTATATCGTCGAAAACTTCGACGTGGATATCGACAGCCTGGACGACCAGATGTCGGCAACGGTCAATGACGTGGTCGAGGCCAACGATGAAGAACCGACTGTCGCCGCCGAGCGCCTGGTTGATCGTCTGTATGACGGCGGCAGTGTATCCGCCGAGTTTGCCCTGAAATCCCTGCATCAGGGACAGGTTTCGATTTTTGAATTCGCCTTCGCCAAGATGGTCGGCATCCGGCCGGTATTGGCACGGCGCATCATCTACGAACCGGGAGGCGAAGCCTTGGGGATCGCCGCCCGTGCGATCGGCCTGGAACGCTCGATCTATCTGCAGATCTATCAATTGACCCGCAAGGCCCGGGGCAGCGACAACCGTCTGTCCAAGGATGAAGTGGTCCGCTTGACCAAGTTCTATGAATCGATCACGCGTGAATCGGCATTTCTGGTTCTGCGTAAATGGCAGCGTGACCCGCGATATTTGAACGCCGTCCGGCAAATGAAAAATTAGCCCGCCAGAACCTTTGATGCCTGCCAAGAGCGATTGAAATCCGGCAAAAATAAAACTGCCAATATGCCGCAGGGCATTGCATAATCAGACAGGTTATAAACTATCGGGTCGATGCCTCGGCCTGTGGTTCTGCTTGTCTTTTGGGCAGGCTGGATTTTTTGTCTTAGGGAATGCTCGGGGGCGAACCTCCAATGTCTGACAACACGTTGATTGAACCAACCCAGGCTGGTCGCGATTTGATCGACCCCCATGGCCGTCGCGTCGATTACCTGCGCGTTTCGGTCACCGACCGCTGTGACTTCCGATGCGCTTACTGCATGTCGGAAGATATGTCATTTCTGCCCAAGGCCGAGGTTCTGAGCCTTGAGGAACTGGAACGGTTGTGCCGCACTTTTATCGGATTGGGCGTACGAAAACTGCGCATTACCGGCGGTGAGCCTCTGGTACGGCGCAACGTGATGTGGCTTTTCCAGCAATTGGGCCGGAATCTGGATTCAGGCGCCCTGGATGAATTGACCGTTACCACCAACGGATCACAGTTGTCCCGCTATGCCACCGGCCTATACGAAGCCGGAGTGCGCCGGATCAATGTCTCCCTGGACACGCTCAATCCCGACAAGTTTCTGGCCATTACCCGTTGGGGCAAATTCGAACGGGTGATGGCCGGCATAGATGCCGCGCTGGATGCCGGTCTGGCGGTCAAGCTCAATGCCGTTGCCATGCGTAATTTCAATGAAGACGAGTTGGATCGGATGCTCACTTGGTGCGGCGAGCGCGGCATGGACATGACCCTGATCGAAGCGATGCCATTGGGAGATATCGGACTGAACCGGGCGGATCAGCATCTTTCCCTGGCGGAAGTACGGCAAGACCTGGAACAAAACTGGACATTGCAGCCAAACGATCACCGAACCGGCGGACCGGCCAGTTACGTCACCGTGGCCGAGACCGGACAGCGCCTGGGCTTCATTACGCCGTTGAGCCATAATTTTTGCGAGTCTTGCAACCGGGTGCGCCTGACTTGCACCGGCACCTTGTTCATGTGTCTTGGCCAGGACGACGCCGCCGATTTGCGCGCGCCGCTGCGGGCCTCGGCCGACGACAGCCTTCTTGTCCAGGCCATCCAAGACGCCATCGCCCGCAAGCCAAAGGGTCATGATTTCATCATCGGCCGCGACCAAGCAGATCCCGCCGTTGCCCGCCATATGAGCGTGACTGGCGGCTAGCGCCGAGTTTGCCATCCTGCCCGGCCCACGCATTTCACCATCCGGTATGCTAGGGACCTGCCGTCCGCCATCAAATATACGCATCCCACTCCGCGGCGCGGCGTCAAATCCCGATGGCGCCCATGGGGCTTCCAAATGTTGGCTGATTTTATTCGCCCTCGTTGCCGGATTTTGCTGGCCAGCCCTGTCCGGAACCGCCTGGGCGGTCGACGCCTTGATCGTGGCCCAGGCGGATATCAATACCAAGATCAGCGGCAAGGCACCGCCGCCACGCCGGGCGATCCATTTGAGCGTGCCCTATTTGGACAACGCCCTGTCACCGGCCGCGGCATCCACCGTCCGCGCCATCCGGGAAAACGTACCGCGCCTCGTCCGTGAGGACCTGGGACAAACCATTGCCGGCGACAACCGCGATGTCCGTGCGGCGGCGCAGGCCGTGGCGCGCTACGAACGCGCCGCCGATCGGGGCTATGTCATGGCGCATTACAATCTCGGCCGCGCCCTGGCGGAAGGCGGCGGTGTCAAACGCGATTTTCGCGGCGCTTTGCAGAATTTCTCCACCGCGGCCCGGCTGGGCAATGTGCCCGCCATGCTGCGTCTGGCGGAATTCCACCTTGCCGGCCTTGGCACGCCCAAGGATCGGGTTGAGGCGCTGGCCCTGTACTATGTCGCCGCCAGTATTGATGAACAGGGAGCCGAGCGCGCAAGATCGCTGCTGGCCTTACACCTGAACAACGCGGAACTGGAAGAGGCGCGTGAACGGACCCGCGAAATCAGGACACAGATGCCCCGTATCGACTTGGTGCTGCAACGCACCAAGGAGCAGGACCTTCTGGCAGCCGCGGCGGAAGGCGATATCGACAAGGTCAATGACCTGATCGAGGATGGCGTGGACGCCAATGCCATCAACAGTCTGGGCCGAACCGGCATCATCGCCGCCGCCTGGCGCGGCCATCACGATGTGGTCAAATCGTTGCTTGAAGCTGGCGTGGATATCGACGCGGTCGACAATCAGGGCGGAACCGCCCTGACGTGGGCCGCAGTCAACGGTCATACCAGAATCGTCGCACTCTTGCTGCGGGAATCGGCCCTGGTTGACGCTCGGGACAACAAGGGCGCGACACCTCTGATACGGGCCGCCTGGAATGGTCATGCCGTAGTCGTCGGGTTACTGATGGATGCCGGTGCCGACGTCAATGCGGTGGATGACAGCGGCAATACGGCCATGGATCGCGCCACTTCCATGGACGAGCGAAATATTGTCCAAATTCTCCAGGCCGGGCCGACGCAGAAGGGCACCTTGGCCGTGGCCCTGCTTGAAAACGAAGACGGCGGCCTGGGTGCCGTGGCCATTCTGGGCCAACTGGGACCCGGCAGGGATGTCGTTTTGGATAAGGCCAACCAATTATTTGAGATTGACCGAAGCGGCGGAACCAAGAGCCGTATTGCCACAAGAGAGGAACTTGAAGCGCTGTTCGGCTCCGTCCTAACCGACCTGCCTCCCGACCCGACCAAGGATGACAATGACAATGGCTTGCCGGAAGAATGGCTCATTATCTTGATCGCCGCGCTGATAGTTCTGGCGGTTGCGGCGCTCGTCTGGTTCGTCATCTTCAGGTAGTCGAATATTTCAATCGACATAACATTGAAATATTCCGCAGTTTGCCACAGATTATTATGAACAAGGTGGAGCAGCGGCCCGGCAACAATGATCGCGGTTGAACACGATAGCCCCACGCCTGGGCAACTGCATATCCTGGATTGGCCATTGGCCATCTTGGGCGCATCCGGCGTGCATGTGGTGCTCCTATACGGCTTGATCGGTTTCCTGCATAGCCCGACATTGGATCCACCACCGACCATCGAAATCGAGCTCGTGACCCTGGCGCCGGACCTTGAGCCGGAGCAACACTCGGCCGAGACCGCACCAGTACCGCGGACCAAGCCCAAAACCCCGCGCAAGGAAACCTTGACGCCGGATCAGACAATAGATGCATCGGATCCCAATAAACCAAACCCCGCCAAGCCCAAACTTGTTCCGCCAACACCGAACAAACCGGAGGCTGAACCGGCGGCCCCCACAAAACCTGCCGTGAAACCAAAGACCCGGCTAGAACCCGAAGTGAAAACCGCGGTGGCGCCTGAACCGGCGGTGGAACCGCAAACCCAACCGGCCCCCAAGGCAAAGACCCAGTCCCAACAAGAGGCCAAGACGATCCGACCATCGTTATCCAAATCCGAGGCGGAAATAGAGACACGGTCGAACTCCAGGGCAAAAGCGAAAACCGCGACCAAAACCAAACCAAAACCGCTGGAGCCATCCAAAGCCAAGGCGAAAGCCAAGGCAAAAGCCAAGGCGAAACGACTGGCCCGGCGAACGCGCAGGGCGAAAGCGCCACCAACACCCAGGCAGGAGGCAAAAAAGAATGCGCAGCAGCGGGCAATCCATCACAGCATTCCCTATCTGGACGATGCCGTGTCGCCGGCCGCCGCCACCGCCATCCGCACAGCACGGCAAGGCAACAACCGCATCGTCCATGAAGATATCAGCCACTACACGAACCAGACCGGAAACCAGTCACGAGCCGCCCAACGGGCGGCCGAACGCTATCAGCTTGCCGCCGATCAGGGTTACGTCAGCGCGCTCTATAACCTCGCCCGCGCACAGGCGAGCGGAATTGGGGCACCACAGGATTTTGAGAAGGCGGTCATCAATTTTGGCAAGGCGGCCAAGCTGGGCAACATCCCCGCCATGCTACGCTTAGCGGAATTGCGCCTGGCCGGTCTCGGCGGGCCCGAGGACCGGGTTGCCGCGCAGGCGTTGTACTTTGTCGCCGCCGGCATCGAGACCGTAGAACAGGGCGGCAACGATGGCGGCGCCACCCGGTCCAAGACGTTGCTGGCAACCCATTTGGACAACACACAGCTAGAACAGGCCCGCGAAATGGCCCGCCGCCTGCGCGCTGAAATGCCGGCCACCGACCTACAATCGCAACTGAGCAAGGAGCAGGCGCTGCTGGCAGCCGCCGCGAACGGAGATCTGGAGGTCGTCGAAGCCTCTCTTAAGAACGGTGTTGACGCCAACGCCATTGATGAGTTGGGCCGCACGGCCGTGGTCTCCGCGGCCTGGCGGGGCCACAAGCGCGTCATCCAGGTATTAATCGATTCTGGTATCGAGATCGACGCCGCCGACAATCAGGGGCGCACGGCGCTAACCTGGGCCGCGATCAATGGCTACCCGGAAATCGTCAGCAAGCTGCTTGCCGAAGTCGCGACGGTTGACGTACGGGATGAAGATGGTCTGACGCCATTAATCCGCGCCGCGTGGAATGGCCATGAAGAGATCGTCGCGGCGCTGATCGCCGGCGCGGCGGATGTCAACGCAACCGACAAGAACGGCATTACCGCCCTGCGCCGGGCCGAAACGCAGAATGAGGCACGCATTGTTGAAATGCTGCGCGCGGCCGGCGCGCGTTGAACCATGTGGGAAACCGACAGAACAGTTCAGCGCGGGACAAGACCTTGTAGCTATCGGAGGTCTATGCGGTGGGCGTAGCTTTTCCCGTCACTAACAGTGATCTGCCGGAAGCCCAGCATTTTCGCCAAATCGAAGAATGTGAACAAATCCTCGACCGCCATATTTCGGAACAACGCGCTGCCTCTGGCCGAAGCCGTCAATTGTGCCATCACGGCACGGGCCCGAAACAATGTGGCGAAGGTGTGTTCATCCAAACCGACGATGATCAGCTTGTCGGCCTCGTTGCCCTTGGCGAATATGGCGAATCGCGGCGGATATTGCAGCTGCCGCTGGCCGGAAGTCTGCGCCACGACAAAGCCGATCCGGGTTTCCCGGTTGGCGCTGTCCATGGCGGGAGAGCGTGCATGGTAAACTTCCTGGCTGGTAATGGCGGGATAGTAATAACCGGCGTGGTGTTCCGCCGCCCATGCAACCGACGGAACGATTAGGAACCGGCAGAACAGCAGGCCGATCAAAAGAGCGGCCGTTAACTTTCGGCGCAGCATATTTTCTTCCCTATGGCATCCCGGTTATCTGTCATTATGTAGCCGTGGCCATGATTTGGCCAACCATGTCTGACGAAAGCAACGCGTGGCTGTATGCTGGAACTTGGACGTGGGACGTTTGCGAAGATCAAGGATGGTGGATAGCGGATGGCCCGCGACAAATTGACATTCATGGCGAGCGATACGCCGCAAGCCGGTGAGGCCTTGCGGCAACTGCGCCAGCGCTATGACGACGTGGGAACCGAAAAGGCCGACGTTATTGTCGCCCTCGGCGGCGACGGCTATATGCTTAGCGTGCTGCATGAGACACGCGACCTGTCCTTGCCGATTTACGGCATGAACCAGGGCACGGTCGGCTTTTTGATGAACGCATTTTCGCTCGACGATCTGCCGAACCGGTTGCTATCGGCGCAAAGGGCCCTGGTACACCCCCTGGCCATGACCGCAAGGGATGCGGCCGGCACCGTCCATCAGGCCATTGCCATCAATGAGGTATCGGTATTCCGCGAGACCCGCCAGGCGGCCAAGATCAGCATCACGATCGATGGCCAGGTGCGCCTTGATGAATTGGTCTGCGACGGCGTCCTTGTCGCCACGCCGGCGGGCAGTACCGCCTATAACCTGTCCGCCCACGGCCCAATTTTGCCGCTGGAGGCGGATGTTCTTGCCCTGACCCCAATATCGGCCTTCCGGCCCCGCCGATGGCGCGGCGCGCTGTTGCCCGCGTCGGCCAAGGTCCGTTTTGATGTCTTGGAGCCGGACAAACGCCCGGTCTCCGTCGTCGCCGACAATCAGGAATTCCGCACGGTCGTTCAGATCGAGGTTGCCGAGGATCGGACGACCGAACTGCACCTGTTGTTCGATCCGGAGCATAATCTGGAAGAACGCATCCTAAACGAACAATTCATTCCATGACCCAGCCCCCAACCCGACTGGCAATCGGCGGCTTGGTGCATGAAACCGTCACCTTCCTGCCCCAGGATACTGAACTGGAAGCGTTCGAGCACCGGGCGGTTCGTGGCGACGAGATCATACCGGCTTTTGCCGGTTCCAACACGGTCTACGGCGGTTTCCTCAAGGTCTGCCAGGACAACGACATCGCCGTGGAGGGTCTACTGTGCGCCGAATGCGCACCTTCGGGACCGGTCACGGCGAAAGCCTATGACACCCTGGCGGATGAGCTTGTTTCCCGCGCCGTGTTGTGGCGGGAGGAAGCAGATGGCTTGCTGCTGCATTTGCATGGCGCCATGGTCTGCCGCGGCGATCCCGATCCCGAGCGCACTCTGCTGTTGCGCCTGCGTTCGGTCCTGGGCGACGATTTTCCCATCGCCGTGGCCATGGATCTGCATGGCAACGTGGGGGTGGAGAAGGCGATGCTGGCCGATATTGTCTGCGGCTTTCGTCACAGCCCGCATACCGACATGGCGGAAACCGGGGAGCGGGCGGCAAAACTGCTGTTGGGAAAACTGTCCGGAAAGATCAAACCGGTCAAGGCCATGGCCCGGCCCGGCCTGGTCCTGCCGTCGATCTTCACGGCGACGGAAATCTCGCCGCTGCACGATATCATGGCGGAGATGCGATCCGAGGCGGCACAGCCGGGCATCCTGGACATCACGCTGTTTACCGGCTTTGCCTATGCGGATGTGCCGGAAATTGGCGCCACGGTGCTGGCCATTGCCGATGGCGACGAGGCTCTGGCGATCCGCACCGCCGAACGCTTGAGCGCCCGCCTGGCCGAGGCGCGGGAAGAATTGTACCACGCCGCACCGTTGTACGAACCCCACGCCGCGTTGGACAAGGCGGCCGCGTTGCTGGCGGAAGGTGTCCGCCCCGTGGTCCTCCTGGAACATGCCGACAGAGGCAACGATTCCACGCATCTGTTGGAGGCCATGCTGGCGCGCCGGGTGGGCCGAACGGCAGTGCCCTACCTGCATGATCCCATTGCCGCGCAAGCGGCCGCCTCCGCCGGGGTCGGCGGCCAGCTGATGCTGACCTTGGGCGGCAAATCGTCAGAGTTGGCCGGCCTGCCGCTGCTGTATACGGGCTATGTCAAGTTTGCCGCGCCGGTGCGCTACAAGATTACCGGGCCATACCGAACCGGCGAACAGCTTGATCTGGGACAAACGGCGGTGATTGACGATGGCGATATTGCGGTCATCGTGACAACGCAAAATGTCACGGCGGTTGATACGGATCCATTTGCCCAATGCGGCCTGGATATCGCTGAATTCGATATCATCGCTTTGCGTTCCAAGACCCATTTCCGGGCCGCCTATGAACCGATTGCCGGCGCCATATTGATCGTTGAGACCCCGGATTGGGGCCCCGCCGACCTGATCACCCTGCCCTATCGCAACGCCCCGCCGGGCATCTACCCCATAACCATGACGCCCCCAGATGATGGACTTGACGATGACATATGATGCCCTGCCAAGTTGGCGCAACGTAGAAGAAGAACGGCCAACCTTCGTCACCCATCTGGAATGCGGCCTGAGCGGTGAAGAGGTTCCCCCCGACCGCTTGCATGGACTTTCCACCGTCGGCAGGCCCTTTCTGGTGCGTTACGACCTGGCCGCCATGGCCAAGAGCTTGAGCAAGGAAACCCTGTCCGCGCGGCCGGCGGACATGTGGCGCTACCGCGAATTTCTGCCCGTGCGGACCAATGAAAACATCGTCTCCCTGGGCGAATGCATGACGCCGTTGATGCCGGCACCGGGCGTGAACGGAAATTTGTGGATCAAGGATGAAGGCCGCCTGCCCACCGGCTCGTTCAAGGCCAGGGGGCTTTGTCTGGCCGTATCCATGGCCAAGGAACTTGGCGTCAAACGCATGGCCATGCCGACGAACGGCAACGCCGGTGCGGCCATGGCGGCCTATTGCCGGGCCGCCGGGATCGAAGCATTTGTCTTTTGCCCCGACGACACGCCCGAAACCAATATCCGGGAGATCGCCCTGCAGGGCGCCCGGGTCTATTGCGTCAACGGCCTGATCAATGATTGCGGCAAGATCGTCGGCGACGGCAAGGAAGCAATGGGCTGGTTCGACGCCTCGACCCTGAAGGAGCCCTACCGCATCGAAGGCAAGAAAACCATGGGGCTGGAGCTGGCGGAACAGTGCGGCTGGCAACTGCCCGACGCAATTTTTTACCCCACCGGCGGCGGCACCGGTCTGATCGGCATGTGGAAAGCCTTTGACGAGTTGGAGGCCATGGGTTGGATCGGCACCGAAAGGCCGAAAATGATTGCCGTGCAGGCATCCGGCTGCGCGCCCATCGTCAAGGCCTTCGAAGACGGTGTCGAACATGCGGACCTATGGCCCGATGCCCACACCCTGGCCGCCGGCATCCGGGTTCCGGCGGCGGTTGGTGATTTTCTGATCCTGCGCGCAGTGCGGCAATCAGGCGGCTTCGCCATCGCCGTTGATGATGAAACGATCTTCGCGGCCCGGGATGACTTGGCCAGGAACGGCGGCATGTTGCTGTGCCCGGAAGGCGCGGCCACCTACGCCGCTTGGCAAACAGCCGTGGCGGACGGGCGGATCGGCGCCCAGGACCGCTCCATCCTGTTCAATTGCGCCACGGGTCTGAAATATCCCATGCCCGAGGCCGGCGAGGCACTGGACCGTCATCAGGCCATCGATTATGGAGCCATGGCATGAGCAAATCGGATACCGGGCCGGCACCGGTGCTCGAACTCACTCCGATTGATATTTCCGGCTATCGCACCGGCAATCAGGGCATCGACTACGTCCACCGTTTTGACAGCGGCCGGCCGGGGCCGAATGTGCTGATCAATGCCCTGACCCACGGTAACGAGGTTTGCGGCGCCCATGCCCTGGCCGCCCTGTTCGAAAACGATATCCGCCCCGCCCGCGGCAGCCTGACCCTCAGTTTCGCCAATGTTGATGCCTATCATTCGTTCGATGTGGAAAATCCGTCGGCTTCCCGCTTTGTCGACGAGGATTTCAATCGTCTGTGGTCTGACGAAATACTGGATGGCGACAGACAATCATCCGAATTGAGCCGGGCGCGGCAGATGCGCGGCGTCGTCGCACAGGCCGACTATCTGCTTGATCTGCATTCCATGCATCTGCCGTGTGCGCCCCTGATGCTGTGCGGCACGGCGGCCAAGGGGCGGCGTCTGGCCTTTGCCATGAGTGTGCCCGAACATGTCGTGGCTGATCCGGGTCATGCCGCCGGCCCCCGCATGCGCGACTATGGACCATTCGCCCGGGATGACGCCGAACAGACGGCGCTGTTGATCGAATGCGGGCAGCACTGGGAAGATACCTCCCGTCAGGCCGCTACCCAGGCGGCATTCCATTTTCTCGACAGCCTGAGCCTGATAGAGCGGGAAACCGCGGCGCCGTTTCTGGCCGCCAATCCCCCGTCCCAGCGCCTGATCGAAGTGGTCGGGCCGGTTACCATTCAGACCGAGTCCTTTCGTTTTATGGAACAATTCACCGGCCTGGAAATTATCGCCCAGGCAGGCACCGTAATCGGCCATGACGGCGCGCAACCGGTCGTAACGCCCCACGATGATTGCGTACTGATTATGCCGACCCACCGCCCCCGCCTGGGCCAGACAGCGGTGCGACTTGGCCGGTTTGTCGGCTAAGCGGCACATGGGCCTCGCCGTACGATTAACATTCTCCATCGCGCTAGGCGCTGTTGGCGGCGCGATATTCTACTATTTCGAGCTGCCGCTTGCTTGGATGCTGGGCAGCATGACTGTTACCACCATCGCCGCTTTGGTTGGGGCGCCCATCGCCCTGCATATGCCGACCCGACTGTCCATGACCGCCGTTCTGGGCACGTTGCTGGGCAGCGCCTTCACGCCGCAAATTCTGCAACAGCTACAGTATTGGAGCGCCGGCGCCCTCACCGTCGCCATTTTCGTCACGATGATGACGGCCGTGTCAGTATTGTTCCTTCTGCGGATCGGCGGCATGGACTGGCCCACGGCCTTTTTTTCGGGCACGCCGGGGGGCCTGGGTGAAATGACTATCGTGGGCGAACGGATGGGCGGTGATACCCCCACGATCGCCCTGGTGCATGCCACACGGATATTTGTAGTGGTGTTCCTGCTACCCCTGTTCCTGGCGGGTATCGCGGACATGGATATACCCAACACGGCCCGTGTGCTGGCCGGCCGGCCCGCCGCGCAGGGGAGCGAGTTGGCCGTCTTGGCGTTTTGCGCAGTGGTGGGATATATCCTCGGGCAGAAATTACCCCTGCCCGGCAGCCAGATTTTCATTCCCATGGTCGTCTCTGCCGCTGCCTATCTGGCGGGTTTAGTGGAGGGCCGGCCACCGGCTGAAATTATCGCGGTGGCGCAGGTCGTGATCGGCGCAGCTATCGGCGCGCGATTTGTTGGCCTTGACCTGTGTAAGACCGCCCGGCCAATCATCCTGGGGGTCATTTCCGCCCTTGCCATGCTGGCCCTGGCCACGGCCTTCGCCTATGTAGCCGCGCCGATTCTCGACCTGCCCATGTATGCGCTGTTACTGGCCCTGTCACCCGGCGGCCTGGCGGAGATGAGTCTGATCGCCCTGGCGCTGGACGTGGATACCGCCTTTGTGGCCACCATGCATCTGGTGCGGATCGTGCTGATCGTCACCCTGGCGCCGCTGCTCTTTCGGGCCATGGGTCTGGCTGCGGAAAACCGCAAAAAACCGGGCCGAACCTAGGGAAAACCGGCAAAATTTCGCAGCGCCAGGCCTCAAGTCGAGGTATTTCCGATTTATTAAGTCTTAAGGCAATATTTACCTCCCCGGGCGCATTATGCCCTTGGGCTACCTGTGTCCGGAATATCTGTTCGGTACATCAATGATAACGCAAGAAATTCAACTCACTCTGGCGCGACACAAACGCTGGCTCGATGGCACTTCCGGCGGGGCGCGCGCAAATCTGTCCCTGCAGGAACTGGAAGGTTTCGATCTGGGCGGCGCCAATCTTGAGCAGGCCAAACTGACTGGCGCACAACTGGCCAAGGCAACTCTTAGCAACGTAAATTTTCATAAGGCCGATCTGTTCGCCGCCGATCTGCGCAATACGGATCTGCGCGGCGCCAATCTATCCAATTGCGACCTGCGCGGTACCCAGTTGCGCGGCGCTGATTTGACCGACGCCAACCTATTCGGCGCCGATCTGCGTGACGGCACCTTGATGACGGCGGCGGAGGAAGGCGGCACCAAGGTCGCCAACGCCGAAATGAGCAGCCTGGAATTGGAACGTGGCTCCTTGAAGGGCGCCAATCTTTCGGGCGCGCGGCTGGCCAACTCAGTCCTGACGCAGACCGACCTGTCCGGCGCCGTGCTGACCAACGCGGTGTTGACCGATGCCGACCTGAGCGGTTCCATGCTGGATGGCGCGGACTTAAGCGGCGCCGATCTCTCCGGTGCCAACATGGAAGGCGCCAATCTGGGCTCCGCCAATCTAAAGGGCGTGAAAGTCGAAAACACCAACATGCGCGGCGTCAAACTGAACAACACTTCCATGGACGGCGTGGATCTATCCGGCGCCGACCTGACGGGGGCGGAGATCGTCATTTCCGTGGACAGCCTGCCCGACGATCTGCGCGATACCATCCGGGCCCATGAGGAATGGATGGCCAGCTTCGGCGCCAAGGGCAAGCGCGCGGTCCTGGACGGCGCGGAATTGGATAACGTTGATTTCTCCGGCATCAACCTGTCCGGGGCATCCCTGATTGGCGCCACGTTGACCGGTGCCCGGTTCATCGCATCCTCCTTGAACATGGCAGATTTATCCGGCGCCAATCTCTACAAGGCCAAAATGGATCGCGCGGAAATGACCGGCGCCAATCTATCCGGCGCCGATTTGACCGAAGCCTCTCTGGCGGAAGCCGATATCTCGGCCGCCGATATCAAGGATCGGGACGGTAATTCAACCGGCCGTTCCTGGCCCGCCAACCTGACCGATACGAACTTGAGCCGCTGCAATCTCGCCGCCACCCTGTTATGCGGCGCCAACCTGTCAGGCAGCAACTTCAACGGCGCCAATCTGCGCGGTGCCGATCTATCCAACTCCGCCATCGACGGTGCCCGCCTGCAAGGCGCCATCATTACCGAGGCGAAACTGCCGAATTAGAGCACGACGGATTGGAGCTATCCGGCGCATTACAATTGCGCCACTATGGCGTTCACAAATGGAGCGCCCGTTGGATAGCAACCCCCGCAATACCTGGCACCACCAACGCCTGTCATTGGAGCAAGGCCGCTTCAGATCGACCCCGGACGGCCCCCTACGGAAGCGAAAATGGGCCGCGTTTGATCCCGCCCTGATGGTCTTCGAGCAGCTCTTGCGCCTCGCCGGTCTGCATGGCCGTGGCCTGCGCAATGCGTTGAATGTTTCCCTGAAAACCGTCTCCTTTGATCTGCCGAATTTGCCGGCGCCGTTTAACGGCTATCGCATCCTGCAAATCAGCGATCCACACCTGGATATGCTGCCGCGGTTGAGCGAACGGATCGTGGCGTCGCTGAGCGGCGTCTCGGCTGATCTGCTGCTCTTGACCGGCGACTACCGCAACCGCCACGATGCCGCGCCCGAGGACGGATTGGCCATGCTCCGCCCCATCCTTGCCGCCGTAGATGCCCCGGATGGAAAATTCGCCATCCTTGGCAATCATGACCCAGCCGCCGCCGTCCCCATTCTGGAGGACATGGGCCTGACGGTGCTGCTCAATCAAAGCATCGCCATGGAGCGGAGCGGGGGCATCCTGCACCTGACCGGGCTGGATGATGTGCATTCATTTTATACGGACGCCGCCCATAGGGCGCTGCGGGAACCCATCGACGGCTGCCGCATCGCCGCGGTGCATTCAGCCGAGGTTGCCGACCTGGCCGCCGCGGCCGGAATTGATTTGTACTTGTGCGGTCATACCCATGGCGGCCAGATCCGTCTGCCCTGGGGCCGCCCGCCCTTCAGCAACCTTCGGCGCTGCCGCGCATACAGCCACGGCCAGTGGCAACACGGAGACATGCTCGGCTATACCTCTAACGGCGCCGGCGTCGCGACCATTCCCATTCGCTATAACTGCCCGCCGGAAGTCGCGCTGATCACCCTGCGGCGGCCCGACTAAACCATAAACCCTTTGAACTTCGTTGGGATGCGCTGAATATCCTGGATGACGTCGGGGGGTAGTCCGCCGCGCAGTTCGGATGAGGCGCTGTCGGACACACTATCGGATATGCCGCCAAAGCGTTCCTCGATGGCGGCGGCGATCTCGTCATGACGGCCCACGGCGGTAAACAGGCGGACCAGATCATCGTCAACTTCCGCCGTCATCTTGTCCCACTGGTTGGTCTTGGACATATGGTTCAGCTTGTGGCCAAGGTCTTCCAGGCCATGCTGTTCCAGCACCGGCCAATAGGCGCGTGTGGAACCGTAGAAGCCGATCCGCATGCGCACCCATTCGACCATTTTGTCCACGGTTTCGTCATCCGGCCCGGTGGCGATGAAGCCGCCGCCCGAGATCTCAAAATTCTCCCTGCCGCGGCCCACGTTGGCCATGGCGTTTTCCAGCCGGGGGACAATCTTGTTTTCGAGATATTTGCGGCTGCAAAAGGCATGCAGGCGGACGCCGTCGCATGCCTCGCCCGCCACCTTCATCATCGCCGGGCCCACGGCGGCAACGGTGATGGGCGGCGCCGGGCTATCGATGGGTTCCGGCGTGAAATTCGGCGTCATCAAGGTGAAAGTGTAATGTTCCCCTTCGAAATTCAAAGGCTCGCCGGTTTTCCAGTTGTTCCAGATGGCGCGTAGCGCCCGGACATATTCCCGCATTCGCGGGGCGGGAGGTGACCAGGGGGCGGAAAAGCGCCGCTCGTTATGGCCCTTCACCTGGGGGCCGATCCCCAGCACGAAGCGCCCGTTCGAAGCGGCCTGCAGGTCCCAGCCGATATTGGCCACGGCCATGGGGCTGCGCGCGAAGGCAATGGCGATACCGGTGGCCAGTTGCAGCCGCTCGCTGTTCACCGCCGCCACGCCCAGGGGCATGAAGGGATCGTGGCGGTTTTCCAGGGTGGAAACCCCGTCATAGCCCTGTGCCTCGATCGCACGCACGGCATCGGGTACCTGGCGCAGATCATTTTGTGGAATCGTCGTCATCACCCGCATGGGAACATCCTCTCGTTACACGGATTTTGCTCTAGTTTGCCAGATGGGCGGGCGCGACGCAGGTGAATTATCACGCTGACAGGTTAGTCAAAATGAATTCCCGCAGTACGGCGTGTTCGCGGTCCTTGTCGCGGGTTGATAGCCAATGCAGCCCGATGGAGAAATTTCCGGCCGGAAAAGGCAGCTCCAGCAGGCGCAAGGGGTAGTGTTTCGCCGCCCGCTCCGCCAGTTGCCTGGGCAGGGTGACCACATGATCCGTCTCGGATACCAGCAGACAGGCGGAGAGAAAATGCGGCACCGAACAGACGACGGAACGGCGCCGGTCCATGGTCCGCAGATGATCGTCAATGACGCCGCGGCGCCCGCCCGAATCCGGTGCCACCAGCACATGACCCTGATCGAGATACGCCTCCAGATCCATGGCCCTACCCTTCCCCACCGCCGGGTGTCCGGGCCGCAGGACGCAGACGAAATCCAGCTCGGCCAGCGGGCGCGAGACCAGGTTCTTGAGCGGCATGGCCAAATGCGCGATGACGAAGTCGACCCGTTCCAATTCCAACGCATCCTGAAGAATATCGCTGCGGAACGGCCGTACCTCGATCGAGACTTTTGGCGCCGAAACGGCCAGCCCGCCGACCAGATCCGTCAGGAACAGCACTTCCTCCAAATCCGACATCACGAAGGTGAAATTACGCTTCAAACCGGACAACGCGATGCCCCGGTCAGGGCTGTCCCGCGCCACGTCCTGAAGATCAGCCAAGGCGCGCTCGATCACCGGGGCCATGGCGGTGGCGAATCTGGTTGGCAGCATGCCGTTCTTGGAGCGGACGAACAATTGATCGCCCAGTTGGCCGCGCAAACGGGTCAGGGCGTTCGATGCCGCCGGCTGGGTCAGGCCCAGGCTATCAGCCGCCAGGGAGACAGAGCGGTGCCGCATGATCGCATCGAAAACGGCGAAAAGATTGAGATCCATGTAAAATTCATAAAATCAATAAATCGATATATCAATAATAAATTTCCTAAATATTCGATGGCCGTCTACCTATTGCACGATGTTTCATCAGCAAGGGAGGACGGTTCCATGTATGGCATTCTTATCCAATACGACTACGACGGTGACGAAGCTGCATGGCTGAGCGCGGCCGAGGATTTCGTGGCGGCAATCGACAATGACCCGGTCTTGCGGGGCAAATTCTCCTACCGGGTCAATATCGCCGCCGATGGTGTTGGCCGGGCCCATGTGGGGCGCTGGGACAGCGATGAAACCCTGGCGCATCTGCAATCACAGGACTTCTTCAAGACCTTCGCGGCCAAGGTCGGCGAATTCGCCGGCGGGGCGCAGAATGCCACCCGGCTGCGTCTGGCGGCGGAGACGGGCGCATGAATACCCTGCTGCTGATTTCCGGCGCCCTGGCCGCCTTCATGGTGGTCGGGCATGGCACGATCGGACGCAAGCAATTCTTCCTGCCCATGCTCGAGGCGACCTTTGACCCCACATCGAAGCGGATCATGGCCTTTGTCTGGCACATGTCCACCGCAACCCTGATCCTGGCGGCCGCGGCGCTGGCTTACGCGGCGTTTATGCCCGGCGATGGCCCGGTTCGCAATGCGCTGGCGATCTATGTGGCGGTGCAATTCCTCTGCTATGGCGTGGTGCATCTGCTGCTGGTCACCACATCCGGGTTGCCCGGCGCGGTCTACAAGCAGTTTCAATGGTCCCTGTTTCTTGCCGTCGGCATCACCGCCCTGACGGGCGCGCAATAGGCAAAAGCTATGCTGTACCCGTGGCCTGGGCTAAGCTGCCGGCTGGCGAGGACAACCGCCGCATCGTCTGATTGGTGCGGTCGGAGACGAGGTATGGCCGGTGAGCGTGAGGCAATGGCACGGCGGGAAAGGTTCGGGACTGGGCGTCTCGTTCGAGGGCGGCGAAAGCGCGGCTGAATTGCCCCATCTGGCCCGCCAGGCCGATGCCGCCGGCGCCGACATCATTTGGCTGGCCAACCATCTGTTCCAACGCGACCCGATGGTGCAGGCGGCGATGGCGCTGTCGGCGACCAAGCGGATCAGCGCCGCGCTGATGGCGCTCAGCCCCTACACCATGCATCCCGTACAGATGGCGATGGCGGCGGCAACCCTGAACGAGCATTTTCCGGGCCGCGCGGTGCTGTGCCTGGGCGCCGGCGCGCCGGGTGATCTTGATGCCGCCGGCGTGGCCCGCCCCAAGCCCCTGGCAACATTGGACGAAAGCATCGACATAGCGCAGGCATTGCTGGCCGGCGAAACGGTGCGGCATCAGGGCGAACGGTTCCAGGTTAGCGGCCGGGCGCTGGAAACCGGGCCGCAGGATGTACCCATCGTGCTGGCCGCCACGGGGCCGCACATGCTGCAACTGGCCGGACGCCGGGCCGATGGCGTGCTGCTCTCGGCGGCGACTTCCGTCGAGTTCGTCGACTGGTCCCTGGCCCAGGTCGCCGAGGCCGCCGAGGCCGCCGACGCCCGCCCGGTGCGGCGCATCGGTTTGGTTTTCGCCTCGGTCGATGCCGACGAAGGCCGGGCCTATGGGCGTCTGAAACGGCTGTTGGCCTTCATCCTGCGCGGCGCCCACCATCAGGCAAACATACAGATGGGTGGCGCCGAACTGGATCAAGCCGCGCTGTATGATGCCGTTGCCGCCAATGATTGGGACCGCGCCACGGCCCTGGTCAGTGATGAAGTGGTGGCCCGCCACAGTGTCAGCGGCACACCGGCGCAAGTGCGGGCGCGCCTGCAAGCTTACCGGCGGGCGGGCCTGGATGAAGTGGTGGTCGCCGGGCTGCGTGGCCGGGACATGCTGGCCGAAACCCTGGCGGCGGCCCTGGACAATGACGAAGAATAATGACCGAGGAGATGGAGCGATGATCGTTAGCGTTGGCTTTCCCACTGGCATGGAGGGCCTCACATTTCCGATCCCGTTTTCGGAAACCGAGGCCCTGCTGCAGATTGCCCTGCATGCCGAGGCCACCGGCTATCATTCGATCTGGGGCAATGACCACATGACGACGCAGCACTATGTGCAGGAGGAGTTTGGCCGGCCGCCGCGGTTCTGGGAGATCCTGCTGACCTACGCCTGGCTGGCCTCGCAAACCAAAACCCTGCGGTTCGGCACCGGCATTCTGGTCCTGCCCATGCGGCGCGACATCGTGGTCACGGCAAAGCAGCTGATCACCCTTGATCATCTCAGCGGCGGCCGCTTGGAATTGGGCGTCGGTGTCGGCGCCTATCGGGAGGAATTCGAGGCGCTGCAGCCCGACGACGGCAGCCACCGCGGCAATATCGTCGAGGAAGGCGTACGCGCCCTGAAGCTGCTGTTCACCGAGGACAGGGCCAGCTTCGAAGGTGAGTTCTATCGCTTTCGCGACGTCCAACTGTTTCCCAAACCCTTGCAGGAAAAGCTGCCGATCTATTTCGGCGGCAACAACGTCAATCAGCTACGGCGAACCGCCAGGCTGGGTGATGGCTGGCTGCCGGCTGGCCTGCCGTTGGAGCGCATTTCCGCCGACATCGCCCATCTTCGCGAGTTGTGCGATGCCGAGGGCCGCGATTTCACCAAAATCGAGGTGGCGCCGCAATATGCCGCCCTGGTCGACCACGATCACGACCGCGCGGTCGAACGCTTCGGCAACAGCCAGATGCACAAGCACCTGGTCTCGCTGACCCGCTCGACCTTGAAGGAACAGGCCGGCATCGACATGGTCGGCGCCAATCTGGTCGGCACCCCGGCGGAAGTCGTGGAAAAGTGCCTGGCCCTGAAGCGGGCCGGTGTCACCCATCTGCTGGGCCTCTATTTCGCCGTCAACACGGTGCCGGAACTGCTGGAACAAATGTCCCTGTTCGCCGAGGAGGTGATCCCACACCTGTCGGATTGAGAGGTGCTTTCGACGCTTGACCGTTGCAACCATTCGTAAACGCTCGCGGGCATATTATGGCGATCCCGTCGCGAAGACAGCAGATGTGTGAGGTTATTCCAATGAACGGCAAATTTGTAACTGTTCTGCTTGCCTGCTTCCTATTGTTTGCTTCTTCAGCCTCGGCCGGATCCGCTGACAAAAGTGCGGAATACCAGGCGTCGCAACTGCGATATCTGCAAGCCGCCAAGGAATATCAGGCGCGCGGCAAGGAACTATCCCGGCACGCCGCGGGCTTGGCGTCGCCGCAAAAGGGCTATGTGAAGCAGTTATCCGAAGTCTATGGCGAACTGGCTGGCATCAAGGTTGAACTGGCCGATGCCATTGGCAAGCGCGATTGGGGCCGGGAAGAACGCCTGGAAAAGCGTTACTACCGCCTGAAAGACCGTGAGAAAGCCCTTTGGGACACTTTGGAGGCGAGCAAGAAGTAACGCGCCGGCCCACTTCGCCCGCAGCAAAAATAATTATCGGCCATTGGCGGCTTCCCCGTTATGCTGGATCACTAGATGATTGAGGAGCGGGGTTATGAGTATTCGGGCCGGTATCGGCTTGTCGACCTATCCATTTTCCAGCACCAATGGCTTTTGGCAATGGGTGCAGGTGTGCGAAGAGGGTGATGTCGATTCCATCTGGCAGACCGATACCCTGGTCTCCAAGGAACCCATGCTGGAATGCATGACGACCATGGCCGCCATTGCCGGCGCCACGAAAAAACTGAAATTCGGCATGAACGTGGCGTCCGTCGCATTGCGCAATCCCCTGGTTCTGGCCAAGCAATGCGCCACCATCGATGTCCTGAGCAATGGCCGTATTCTGCCGGCATTCGGCATCGGTAGTACATTTTCGGCCGACTGGCGCACCACCGGCACACCGACCAAACGCCGGGGCAAACGCACCGATGAAGGTTTGGAGATTATCTCACGGCTGTGGCGCGGCGAAACCGTCACCCTGGACGGTGAATTCTTTCAATATGACGGTGTGCGCATTTCGCCCCTGCCGGTGCAGAAGGAGCTGCCATTGTGGATCGGCGGCTCGTCCCAGGCGGCAATCCGGCGTACCGTGAAATACGGCACCGGCTGGCAGGCCTCGTTCGAGGCCCCGGAGCAGGCCGGCGAGACCGTGGCGGCGATCAAACAGGGCATGATCGATGCGGGCCGGGAATTCGAGGATGACCATTTTGGCACCGGCATCAATTTCCGTTTCGGCAAATGGGAAGACGATGTGGTGGTCCGCGCGGCGGAGCGCTTCGAACGCGTGGGCGGACGAGATTCACGGAACAGCTTCGCCGTCGGCGGTGCGGCGGAGATTTTGGAGAAGGTGCGCGCCTTCGCGCTGGCCGGTCTGCCGAAAATCATTCTCCGCCCCCTGGCATCCAACGATGGCGATACCATGCGGCAGACCGAATTGATGATCGATGAAGTCCAACCAGCCATTCGGGAGATGAGCGCGGAATTGAACCTGGATTGAAAAAAATGATGCCGGGAAAACGGCGTTAGAATGAATTCACAAAATAGAGGAAACAAAATCATGACGGATAGAAAACTCAAGATCGTTGGCTGGGGCTTCGAAGGCGACGAAATCTCGACTGAAGAGCACGAGATGATCACCAACCGCTTTACCGAGCGTTTCACGGGCGATTTCGAAATCCGCAAGGCCCCGACCGAGGATTCGATTGAGCTGCATGCGCCGCGCCTGGAAATCCCAGCCAGTCTTGCGGCTTTTTCCACCACGGAAAAGCGCGACCGACTGGTGCACACCTATGGCAAATCCGTACCGGACTACACCCGCATCTTCGACCGTGATTTCACGCCGGCGCCCGACATTGTCGCCTTCGCCCGGGATGAGGCTGATATCGAGGCGGTCTATGAATATGCCACCGGCGCCAACGTCGCGGTGATACCTTTTGGCGGCGGTTCCTCGGTTTGCGGCGGCGTCGAGCCTGTGGTTGGCGGCAGCTACAACGGCACCATCAGCCTGGATTTGACCAAGCTGGACAAGATCCTTGAGATCGACAAGACCTCCCGCGCCGCCCGTATTCAGGGCGGCATCCGCGTGCCGGCGATGGAAGAGCAGCTAAAACAGCATGGCCTGACCATGCGCCATTTCCCGCAAAGCATGGAGCTGGCCACCCTGGGCGGCATGATCGCCACCCGCTCGGGCGGCCACTTCGCGACGCTGTATACCCATATCGATGATTTCGTCGAAAGTCTGCGCACGGTAACGCCGGTCGGCACGATGGAGAGTTTCCGCCTGCCGGGCTCGGGCGCCGGCCCCAGCCCCGACCGCATGATGATCGGCTCCGAGGGCGCACTGGGGATTATTACCGAGGCCTGGATGCGGTTGCAGGACCGGCCCACCTACCGGGCCGGCGGCGCGGTTTTGTTTGATGATGTCTTCAAGGCGGCCGAGGCCGTGCGCATTATCTGTCAATCGGCGCTATTCCCCGCCAACGTCCGTCTGCTGGATGCCGACGAGGCCTACAACAATGGCTTTGGCGACGGCAAACAATCGGTCGTTATTCTTGGCTTCGAAAGTGCCGATCACCCCATGGAGCCTTGGCTCGACCGGGCCCTTGAAATCGTCCGCGACTTTGGCGGTAGCTATGACGACGGTAGCGCCAAGAGCGGCGAAGGGCACCGCGCCGGCGCGGCCGGTGCCTGGCGCCACGCCTTTATCCGCATGCCCTATTTCAAGACCGCGACCATCGAAATGGGGGTCATCACCGACACCTTTGAAACCTCCATCACCTGGGAACGGTTCCCGAAATTCTACGAAGAAGTCATGGCCGCGACGCGGCAGGCGGCCCTGGAGGTGACGGGGCAGCCGGGTTCGGTCTCCTGCCGTTTCACCCATTGCTATCCCGATGGGCCCGCGCCCTATATCTCGTTCCAGGCCAAGGGCCGGCATGGCGCCCTGGCGGAACAATGGCTGGCGATCAAGACAATAGCCCTGGACGCGGTGATTGCGCATGGCGGCACGGTCACCCATCACCATGCCGTGGGCCGCGAGCATATGCCGTGGTACGAGCGGCAACGCCCGGACCTCTTCGCCGCCGCCCTGGCCGGCGCCAAGGATCGCCTGGATCCCAACGCTATCCTGAATCCGGGCGTGCTGCTGCCGGCACGTAGCTGAGTAGCGAAAACCGGCAATACGTCTGATATCGAGCAGGCTCTGGACGGACGGCCGTCCAGAGCCTGAAAGAAAGATTTCTGTTGCTTTCATCACCGCGCGGACACTATTGACGCAACCGGATTTTGAGAGGATTGGTTATGTCGTTGAAAGTTGATGCTAAGCAATTGGAAGCCCTGATCGCCGAGATTTTTGACCGCGCGGGCTGTATGCGGGACGAGGCGGAGCGCATTGCCATGCGTCTTTTAGGGGCCAACCTGACGGGGCATGACAGTCACGGCGTCATCCGCACCTCGCGCTACATCGATTGGCTGACCCGCGGCATGTTCCACGCCGGACGCAAGGTTCATATCGGTTTGGACACCGATGCCTTGTGCATTCTGGATGGCCAGTACGGTTTCGGTCAGACCATCGGCGAACAGGCGGTCCGCATCGGCCTGGACAAGGCGGCCAAGAACGGTGCCGCCGTTGTCGCCCTAAGCAATTCCGGTCATCTGGGACGCATTGGCGATTGGGCCGAAATGGCCGCCGCCGAAGGTTTCGTATCAATTCATTTCGTCAACGCCCGTGGCTCGGTCCTGGTAGCGCCCTTTGGCGGCGCTGAGGCGCGCTTTTCCACCGCACCCTTCTGTGTCGGCGTGCCGCGCGGGGATGAACCGCCCGTGGTGTTGGATTTCGCCACCTCGATCGTGGCCGAGGGCAAGGTGCTGGTCGCCTACAAGGGCGGCAAGCCGCTGCCCGAAGGCGCCCTGATTGACGAGAACGGTACCCACACATCCGAACCGGAAGTCCTGTACGGCAGTGCCGGGCCCGATGCGCCGCCCACCGAGCGCAACGGCTATGGCGCCATCCGGGCCATGGGTGAGCACAAAGGCTCCGGCCTGGCCTTCATTTGCGAGCTGCTGGGCGGCTCCCTGACCGGCAACCGGGCCACCGGACTGCCGAATGAGCACTTCGCCAACGGCATGCTGTCGATCTACCTCTCGGTCGAGGTCTTTGATCGGGGCGGCGGTTTCGCCGACGATATCAAGCGCTATATCGACTATGTGAAAAGCGCCAAACTGGCCAATGAAGACGAACCAATCCTGGTGCCCGGCGATAAGGAGCGCGCGGTCAAGGCCGAACGCCTGGCCAACGGCCTGCCCCTGTCCGATGATGCCTGGGAGGATATTGTCAACACCGCGCGCCGGGTTGGCCTGGAGGAAGAGGAAATTTCGGAAATCGCCGCGCCATTGCCATAATGACGCCTGATCTTATGTGTAGTCCTTAGAGCAATTTTCAATCAATTGGATTCGCCTTGGCGATCCAGGTGATTGGTTCAATTGCTCTTTTCTTAAAGGTCCGAGCATGTCTAGAAGAGACATGCTCTTGGGGCGGCCGCCAGGGGAAAAGTATGCCGATTAAAGTGCCGGACAATCTACCCGCGCAAGCGACGCTGGAGAGCGAGGGCGTACTGCTGATCACGGAACGGGTGGCCGTGCGCCAAGACGTGCGTCCGATGGAGATTGCGCTGCTTAATCTCATGCCCGAGAAGATCAAGACCGAGACACAGATCGCCCGGCTGCTTGGCGCGACACCGCTGCAGATCCAATTGACCCTGGTGACGACGTCAAGCTACGCGCCCAGAAACACATCCGCCGAACATATGCTGGCCTTCTACCGCCCGTGGGAGGAGGTGCGCGAACGAAAATTCGATGGCCTCATCATCACCGGCGCGCCGGTCGAGACCCTGCCGTACCAAGAAGTTGCCTATTGGCCTGAATTGACGCGGATTTTTGATTGGTCACAAAGCCACGTTCAGGAAACCTACAATATCTGCTGGGCCGGTCAGGCGGCGTTGCAGCACTTCCATGGTGTGCCGAAATACGAGCTGCCGGAAAAGATATTCGGCGTCTTCCCCCATCACGTCCAAGGCGGACGGGACAATCTGCTGCGCGGTTTCAGCGATGAAATTCCCGTACCTGTCAGCCGTCACACGGAGGTGCGGCGGGAGGATCTGCCTGATGTACCGGGCCTGACGGTGCTGCTTGAATCCGATGAAGCCGGTTTATGCCTGGTCCGCGACGAAGCACGGCGCCAAACTTACATGTTCAATCACCTGGAATACGATACCGGCACATTGGCGGATGAATATCACCGCGATGTCGCGAGCGGGATGAAAATTTCTCCACCAGCGTATTATTTTCCAGACGATGACCCGACCCGGGCGCCGATCAACAGTTGGCGGGCCCATGCCAATGTGCTTCTCGGCAATTGGATCAATGATCTTTACCAATCGACGTCTTTCGATCTTGAGGGCATCCCGGCGCCCCGGCCGTCGAAAGAGTCCTAGCGCATGTCGGGTTTAATCAAACCCGAACCCATGCGCTAAAACCTTTAGAATAGAGCAACTTATCCGCATTCAATTGAATCCAATTGAATGCGGGTTGCTCTAGCCCCGCCGCTCGGCGGTAGCAGCACCGTCAATACTCAAATCGTCCTTGATAACCACGCCATAGTCTTCCGCCGCCCTGGCGATGGAAATCAGCCCGTCGGTGACATCGGCCAAGACCTGTTCGGGGTCGCGCAGCAGCGGATCGCCATAGCCGCCGCCCGCCGGTCCGACACAGACGAAACGGTCGCCGGCCTGCACCGGTGTATGGGGCACTTTCGAGGGCAGCTCCCCGCCCTTGCCGTCAACCCGGTCCAGGCGCAGACCGGCGGCACCACCGTCCGCGCCGCCCTGAAAGCCCCAGGGGGCGAATTTGTGCCCTTCACCTTCGACCGAGGCGCCGCCGTCATCGAGATAGACGAACTCCCTGACGGAGCCAAGACCGCCGCGCCATTGTCCGGCACCGCAGACGTCCTCGCGCAACTCGTAGCGGTCCACCCGTAGCGGCAGGTGGGACTCGATGTCTTCAATGGGATTGTTGCGGGTGTTGGCATAGAGCGTATCGACGGCGTCCATGCCGTCCTTGCCGTCCCGGCCGCCGTAGCTGCCTTCGAATATCTCCATATGCACCCAATGTTCCGAGTTTTGCAGACCGGAAAATGCGATGACACGCAAATTTCCGATGCCGGCCGATACCTGGCTTGGCGCAACTTCCGCCAAAGCCTTCATTACCGTGTCGGCCAACTGATTGCCGGGGCAAAAGCGCGCGATGGTCGGTGCGGGAAAAACCGGATTGGCCAAGCAGCCCTCGGGCGCGACAATCTTGATGGGCCGCACCAGGCCGTCGTTGACCGGGATATGGCCATGGACGGCGGTGTCCAGCAGAACCGAACGCACGGTCAGCCAGATGGCGATATCCACCGTGCCCTGCAGGGGCATGTTGATGGGCTTATCCGGGATCTGCGGCGCGGTGCCGGTGAGGTCGACAACCATTTCGTCGCCCGCGACCGTGATGGCCACGCATAGCGGCAGTTCCCTGCGGCTGGGTTCAGGGTCGTCGAGATAACCGTCAATATAGGTCGTGGCGGAATATGTCCCATCAGGTAGGGCCGCGATGGCCTGGCGCATCAACCGTTCCGAATGCTCCATGACGCTTTCGCAGGCGGCCTGGAAGATCGATTTGCCGTAACGGTCGATCAGTTCCACAAGGCGCTCGGCGCCAATGCGGGCGGCGGCGATCTGCGCCTCCATATCGCCCACCACCAGGTCCGATACGCGGATATTGTCACGCAGGATATGCCAGACCGGTTCAACCTTTTCGCCCTGGGTGTAGACATGAATGGCCTTGAACTGCAGGCCTTCGGCATAGGCGTCGATGGCATCGACAATGCCGCAACTGCCCGGCGTCAGGGCGCCGATATCAAGGTGATGCGCCGTGGTGGCGGAAAAGGCGATCAGTTCGTCCTGATAGAACACCGGTACGATGAAGCCCACGTCCGGGCCATGGGAGGCGCCGGAATAGGCATCGTTGTGCATGATCACATCGCCCGGTTTCAGGGTTTCGCCGCGCGCGTCCAGGATTTTTTGCATGCCCTGCACATAGCCGGGGATGGGTCCCGATTGCAGCGGCGTCGATTGCGCCGATTCCGCCAAGCCCCGGCCCTGCACATCGACCAGACCGGCGCCGAAATCTTCAGATTCCCGTATGATCGAGGAATAGGACATGCGCATCAGCTTGTAGCCCATCTCGATCGCGATGTTCTCAAGCGCGCCCTGGATGACCGAGGCGGTGACATGGTCCACGGCGGCGGCATTGCGTGGTTGTTCATTCATGATCAGGCTCCTGTCTCGATCAACAGATTGCCACCCGTCTGGGCCGTGGCCCGGGCGCCGGGGGGAATGACGGTGGTTGTGTCCTTTTGCAGCACGATCGCCGGCCCTTCAAAGGCCTGGCCGATCGGCAGCTTGTCCCGTTCGTACAGCGGCGTCGTCACGGCCCGTAGCTCGCCTTCAAGGCGGAAGTGACATTGCGCTTCGTCCAACAATGCATCCTTGAGGTCACCGCCCTGGGCCAGCGTGGGCAACGCGATCTTGGGCATTTGGCCGATGCCGGTGACGCGGATATTGACGATTTCGATGGGGTTGTCTTCGAAGACATGGCCGTATTCGGTGGTATGGATGTCTTCGAAGGCCTTGAAGATATTGGCTAGGCAGGCCGCGTCCACCGGGCCGTCGGCCACCGGCACCCGCAGTTCATAACCCTGGCCCACATAACGCAGATCGCCGCTGCGCTGGTAGGCGACCGCGCCTTCATCCAGGCCGTCGGTCTTGAACTGGGCCGCCAGGCCGTCGCGCATGGCATCGAAATCCCGGCTCAGGCGATCGCCGTCGACATTGCCGCTGGTCTGAAACTCGGTTCGGATAGCGTCGTACTTCAGATCCGTGGTCAACAGCCCGGCGGCCGAGGTAATGCCGGGATAGGGCGGCACGATAACTTCCGGGATGCCCAGATCCCGCGCCACCTCGACGCCATGCAGGGGCCCGGCGCCGCCGAAGGCGACCAGGGAAAATTCCCGGGGATCGTGACCCTTTTGCACCGTGCGGGAGCGGATGGCATTGGCCATGTTGGCGTTGATGATGGTCAGGACGCCGTCGGCGGCGGCCTCCACCCCCAGGCCCATCTGTTCGGCGAAGTCATGCATGACCTTGTGGGCCGCGTCCGCCTCCAGGTTCATCTCGCCGCCCAGGAAGTTGCCGGGCTGCAAGCGGCCCAACACCACATTGGCATCCGTCACCGTGGGCAAGGCGCCGCCGCGGCCATAGGCGGCCGGGCCCGGCTGGGCGCCGGCGGATTGCGGGCCGACGCGGAAGGCCTGGCCGGCGTCGAGATGGGCGATGGAACCGCCACCGGCGCCAATGGTATGGATATCGATCATCGGCGCCATCACCGGATAACCGCCGATCCAGGTATCCCGCGCCGTCGCTTCGGCGAATTGGCCGTCCACCACCAGGCCGATATCAGCCGAAGTGCCACCCACATCGAAGGTGATCAAGCGGTTGCGATCCGAGCGCTCGCCGCTCATCGCACCGCCCAGCACGCCCGCCGCCGGGCCCGACAGCAGGGTCAGGATCGGCCGTTCGGAAACCATGGCCCCCGTCGCGACGCCGCCGTTGGAGCCCATGACATGCAGGTCCGCCTTGAAACCGTTGTCCGCCAGGGCGCCTTCCAAGTCCCGGACGTAGGTCCGCACCTTGGGCCCGATGAAGGCGTTCATGGCGGCGGTGGTGAAGCGCTCGAACTCCCGGAACTGCGGCGATACGGTGGACGATGTGGTAACGAAACAGCCGGGGTATTCCTCACGGATGATTTCAGCCGCCCGGTCTTCATGGGCCGAATTGATATAGGCGAACAGGAAGCAGACGGCGATGGCTTCGACGCCGGCCTCGCGCAATTCCCGCGCCGCCGCGCGCACAGCATCCTCATCCAGCGGCGTCAGCACCGCACCATCAGGCGGGCTCAGACGCTCGGCGACCACTTTGCGGTGACGCCGCTGCACCAATGGGCGGTCCTGCCAGGGCACATCCTGCATGATGGAATAATGCTGCGGCCGCTGGTGGCGGCCGATATGCAGGATATCGCGGTAGCCTTCAGTGGTGACCATGCCGGTGCTGGCACCCTTGTATTCCAGAACAGCGTTGGTGGCGATGGTGGTGCCATGGAGGACATGGTCGATCGCGCCCCTGTCGACACCGAAGCGTTCGCAGATTTCGCACATGCCCTGGATCACTGCCCGGCTGGGATCGTCCGGGGTGGTGGGGACCTTGTGAATGGCGACATCCTGGCTTTCCGTATCGCCATACATCACATCCGTGAAGGTGCCGCCGACATCGACGCCAATCAGTTTCATCTTGTTTCTTTCCCCAACTCTTCTATTCGGGCGGCAAAATCACCCCGGCGGTTTCCGTGATCAGCCCGTATTGATCGGGCTGGCGGTGTTCGGCGAAATTGAACACGGTGTTCTTGTAGTGATTACACGCATCCAGATCGCAATCGGCAACCACCAATTCATCATCCAGGGTGCGGCCCTGGGCAACGATTTCCCCGGTCGGTGCGATGATCAGCGTTCCGCCCAGCATATCGCAGCCCTCTTCCCGGCCCGCCTTGGCGACACCGATGACCCAGGTGGCGTTCTGATAGGCGCCGGACTGCATCGATAGATTATTGTGCAAACCGGCCAGGTGGGTCGGTTCGAAGCCCCATGGCGGCTCGGTCGCGGGCGTGTTGTAGCCCAGCATGATCATCTCCACGCCCTGCAGGCCCATCATGCGGTAGGTTTCGGGCCAGCGGCGGTCGTTGCAAATGCACATGCCCATGATGCCGCCCATGGTGCGCCAGACCGGAAAGCCTAGATCACCCACATCGAAATAGGCTTTCTCCAAATGCTGCCATTTACGTTCCGGCAGATGCTCGGCATGTCCGGGCAGATGGACCTTGCGGTACTTGCCGACGATGTCGCCGGATTTATCGACCAGGATGGCGGTATTGAAACGCTTCGTTTTGCCCGCTTCCTCGACCATTTCAGCAAAACCGAGGCAAAAGCCGATGCCATATTCAGCCGCCTTGTCGAACAGGGCCTGGGTTTCCGGCCCCGGCATGGCGGTTTCGAAGAAGCGGTCGATCGCCGCCTGTTCCTGGAAATACCAGCGCGGAAAAAATGTCGTCAGGGCCAGTTCCGGGAACACCACCAGGTCACAGCCGCGCTCTCGCGCGCGCTCCAGCAGCGCCAGCAGGCGATCGACGACCCCGGCGCGGCTTTCGTCCAAAGCAATGGGACCAAGCTGCGCCGCCCCCACGGTGACCATGCGATTTGACTTTGCCACTGTCTCTATCCTTTGGCCCATATTCTGCACCCAAGCTGGCAGGAATGGAAACAGGCGTTATGATCGGACGAGCAACAAAATGAGGGCGTCATGGACTTCGGCATATCATTCCCACAAACCCAGATCGGCAACGACCCCGCCGTTATCCGCAATTTCGTGACCACGGCCGAGGAACTTGGCTTTGAGCGCCTGACCCTGGTGGACCATATTCTGGGCGCGAAAGAGGCCAAGGACGCGCCCTGGGCCGTGCACTACACCATCGAATACGGTTTTCACGAGCCCATGACGCTGTTTGCCTGGATCGCCGGCTTTACCGACAAGATCCAGTTGGTTACGGCAAACGTGGTGCTGCCGCAACGGCAGACGGAACTGGTCGCCAAGCAGGCCGCCGAAATCGACATTTTGACCGGTGGGCGCATGGTATTGGGCATCGGCGTTGGCTGGAGCAAGTCCGAATTTGACGCCTTGGGCATGGATTTCGCCAATCGGGGCGACCGGATCGAGGAACAGGTGGAACTACTGCGCCGCCTGTGGACCGACGAACTGGTGGATTTCAAGGGCCAATGGCATGAAATGTCCGATATGGGCATGAACCCGCGTCCGATCCAGCGGCCGATCCCGATCTGGTTCGGCGCCATGGCCGATGTCGCCATCCGCCGCGCCGCCCGGATCGGCGATGGCTGGCTGATGAGCCCGCGGACCAAGCCCGATGATGTAATGAAGAAGAAGGTTGAGGTCTTTTACGAAGCCGCCCGGGCGGCGGGCCGTGATCCGTCGGAACTTGGCATTGACGCCACCGTCTTCGCCGAGGACCGCGGCCCCAACGAATGGCTGTCGGAGGCGGCGGCCTGGCGCGAGGTCGGCGCCACGTCGGTTACGTTCCGGACTTCGGAGTCCGGTTTCACCCATATCGATCAACATCTTAACGCCATGCACAAACTGGCCGACGCCGTCGGCGAATAAAAGGCAGGAGGAAACATCATGTCCGATATACCCGTCGCCATTGGCGACAACGCCACTTTTACCAAGACCGTGGGCGAAAGCGACATTTACGGCTTTGCCGGCATCACCGGCGACTTTGCCGCGCCGCACGTGAATGAGGAATTCATGAAACGCTCCCAGTTCGGCACCCGCGTCGCCCACGGCGCCCTGCTGGTGGGCTTTATGTCGACCGTCTCGGCCCTTCTGGGCACGCGGGCGATCGAAGGACGGGACGACCTGACGCTTATGTCCATCGGTTATGACCGGGTGCGCTTCGTGGCGCCGGTGAAAATCGGCGACACCATCACCGTTACCTACGAGGTCAAGGAGATCGAGGCGGAACGACGGCGCAGCCGCTCGGCCGTGACGGCGACCAATCAGCGCGGCGAAGTGGTCGGCGTGGCCGAACACATCATGAAATGGCTGGTCAACCCCTGAAGATTGGGAAGTCCTGATACCAATCGCCGTGATCGCCGCCGTGGTTGCCCATGCCCGGCTTGGTGAGCAGGCCGCGTGGCGCAATGAAGCTGGTAATGCGGCGCTCCGGCGCCTCAGACCAGCCGATATTGAAGGCGCAGAGTTTGGGGAAGAACTGCAGCCGGCTGTAGGGTAGATGATCATGGATCCACCAGGCCAGGGCGCGCCAGTCCGCGCCGTTCGCGTAGCGGTCCGTGAACCAGGGTACAACAACGCAGGCCATGGCGCCCATATTGCCCTGGCTGTCCAGATGGTCCCAGACATGGCGGCCCTTGGCGCGCTCCGGGTTGGCGCAGTTCAGGTTGTTTTCATTGCCGAAGGCATTGACGGCGGCGTTGCGGTAGGACGATCGGATCGATAGATCGCCGAAGCTGGCCTTCAACGGCTCCAGCAACTGGGTGCAGAGTTGACGGCCGGCGGCGATGGCAAGGTCCGGATTGTCGGGAACATTGGGGATGCCGTAAAAGACGGAGATTTCGCTGTACAGAAAATCGCGCATGAAGAACGACGGCGACAGGCGTACCCGGCCGAATTCCTCCAAGCCTTTCATGCTGCCCGGTTTACGCACGGCTTCGCACCTCCAAAATCCATAGACCCAGCGCAAACAGCGCCGCCAGGACCAGGGGCCAGAATATCGCCAGACCCACGGGTCCCAGCCACCACAGAAACAGGGCGATGGCAACCGCGAACAGCAGGGGTGCATGCCGCCATTTAGGTATCTTGATAGGCCTATATCTCATAAATTAAATTAAAATCATCCTATAACATACTCATTGTAAAGCGTATTTTAAGTCATTTATCAGATCATCTCCATCCTCAATCCCCACCGACAGGCGCACCAGTCCGTCGCTGATACCCAGTTCGGCGCGGATCTCGGGCGGGATGGAGGCGTGGGTCATGATGGCGGGATGTTCGATCAAACTTTCCACCCCGCCCAGGCTTTCGGCCAGGGCAAATAGCTGGGTGCGCTCCAGGAAGCGGCGGCTCTTCTCCAGCCCGCCCCTCAGCACTGCCGTGACCATGCCGCCGAAATAGTCCATCTGCCGGACCGCCAATTGATGTTGGGGGTGGCTGGGCAGGCCGGGGTAATAGACCGTTTCCACATCTTCGTGCGCTTCCAGAAATTCGGCGATGGCCAGGGCGTTTTCGCTGTGCCGCTGCATGCGCAGGGGCAAGGTCTTCAGCCCGCGCATGGCCAGGAAGGCATCGAACGGCCCGGCGACGGAGCCGACGGCGTTATGAAGATAGGCCAGACGTTGGCGCAGATCGCCATCGTCCCGGGCCACCACCATACCGCCCACCATGTCGGAATGGCCGTTCAGATACTTCGTGGCGGAGTGCATCACCATGTCGAAACCGAAATCCAGCGGCCGCTGGGCCACGGGGGAGGCAAAGGTGTTGTCCGCCACCGTCAATATGCCCCTGGGTGCGGCGACCCGGGCGATGGCGGCGAAATCCACCAGACGCAACATGGGATTGGTCGGGCTTTCGATCCAGATCATCTTGGTATTGGGCTGGATGGCGGCTTCCAGCGCGGCATTGTCGGAAAGGTCCACATAGCTGAAATCCAGCCCGGCGGAGCGTTTGCGCACGTCCTGAAACAGCCGGTAGGTGCCGCCATACAGATCGTCCATGGCGATCACATGATCACCGCTATTCAGCAGTTCCAGCACCGTGCCGCTGGCCGCCAGGCCGGAGGCGAAGGCATAACCCTGGGCGCCGTTCTCCAGGTCAGCGACGCAGGCCTCGTAGGCCATGCGGGTGGGGTTCTGGCTGCGGGAGTATTCATAGCCCTTGTGCACACCGGGGCTGTCCTGGACGTAGGTGGAGGTGGCATAGATCGGCACCATGATGGCGCCCGTCGTCGGGTCAGGCTCCTGACCCGCATGAATGGCCCGGGTGGCGATGCCGTGACGGTTCCGTGACATGATTTTCTTTCTCTTGTTTCAGCTATCGACGGCGGCCTTGCGGCGCAGATGGTTTAACAGATCAACCTTGGTGATCAGGCCCAGGAAATGGCCGTTCCGGACGACAATGGCGACCCGGTCGGCGCGCAGAATGGGCAACAGCTCTTCCAGCGGCGCCTCGGGGCTTAGCATTTCCAGGCGGTCCACCATGAAGTCCGAAACCGGGGCGTCGAAACGTTTCGAATTGTGATAAAGCGACAGCAACAGATCGCTTTCATCAATGATGCCCAGAATATGGTCGCCGTCGAGCACCGGTAGCTGGCTGACATCGGCCATGCGCATGCGGCCATAGGCGCTCAACAGGGTATCGTCGGGACTGGCCGAGACCACGGCCCGGTCGTCGAAGGGGTGCGAGATCAAATCCCGCAGGTCGCCATGTTGCGGCCGTTGGATGAAGCCCTGATCGGTCATCCAATAGTCGTTGTACATCTTGGAAAGGTATTTGTTGCCCGAATCCGGGATCAGGCTGACCACGGTCTTGGCCTCGGTCTGCTCCCGGCAGTAGCGCAAGGCGGCCGCCAACAGGGTGCCAGACGAGGAACCGGACAAAATCCCCTCCCTGGCCAGCAAATCACGCGCCGTGGCCAGGCTCTCGCCGTCGGGGATAGTGTAGGCGCGGCTGATCAGGCCGATATCGCAATTGGGCGGCACGAAATCCTCGCCAATGCCCTCGATTACCCAGGCACCAAGCTCGCCGGCCACGCCATCGTTAACCAGGCCAGCCAGGATGGAGCCTTCCGGGTCCGCCAGGATCATCTCCACCGACGGCTTCACGCCCTTGAAGAACCGCGCCAGGCCGGTAATAGTGCCGCCCGAGCCGACGCCGCAGACCATGGCGTCGATCTGCCCCTCGGTCTGGGCCCAGATTTCCGGGCCGGTGCTCTGTTCATGGGCATCGGGGTTGGCCGGGTTGGCGAATTGATTGACCCAATAGCTGTTCTCAATCTCGTTCGAAAGACGCTCGGCGACGTCCTGGTAATAGTCCGGGTGGCCTTTCGTGACGTCCGAGCGTGTCATCATCACCTGGGCGCCAAGGGCGTTGAGGTGAAAGATTTTCTCCTGGCTCATCTTGTCGGGCACGATGACCAGCATCTTGTAGCCCTTTTGCGCCGCCACCAGGGCCAGACCGAGGCCGGTATTGCCCGCCGTTGCCTCGATAATGGTGCCGCCCGGCTGAATATGGCCATCCCGTTCCGCCGCTTCGATCATCGACAGGCCGATGCGGTCCTTGATGGAGCCGCCAGGGTTTTGACTTTCCAGTTTCAGCAGCAATCGGCAAGGTCCGGTGTCGAAGTTGCGCAACTCCAACATGGGCGTGTTGCCGATCATGTCGATTACGGATGCATGGATGCTCATGGTTGGCTCCTCCGATATCGATCAGCCCAGTATGGTCAGCGCTGTATCGTCAGCCCAGTATCAACCGCGCCCCCGATACGGGGCGACACCCTGTTCCGGTATCCATATGCCCGCCGGCGGCTCGCCGGTTGCGTAAAACACATCGATGGGGATGCCGCCGCGCGGGTACCAATAGCCGCCGATGCGCAGCCACTTCGGCGCCAGCAAATCGATCAGACGTTTGGCGATGGCAACGGTGCAGCCCTCATGAAAGGCGGCGTGATTGCGGTGGGCCGCCAGGAAAAGCTTCAGGGATTTACTTTCGACGATCCAATCGCCGGGCAGATAGTCGATCACCAGATGGGCAAAATCCGGCTGACCGGTGACGGGGCAGACGGAGGTAAATTCCGGGCAGGTGAAACGGATCAGATAATCTTCGCCCGTGTGCGGGTTCGCCACCCGCTCCAGCACCGCTGCCTCCGGTGACTGGGGCGTATCGACCGTCTGGCCCAGTAGCTTCAGTTCCTTGCTATCCATATCCGTCATGACGAAATCCGTGAAACGTTACCCCAATGCCTCGTCAGCCCAATACCACAAGCTGTCTAGTCATATGTAGTGTCTTTAGTTGCAAGTGCGAGGCGTTGGCGGGCAGATGAAGCAAGAATGGCGATTACACCTAGTCGGCGCCGGAGGCTTCCAAACCAGGGCGGATCAGGGGCTGGCGGTCGCTGTCACGCTCGTACTTGCGGGCCGGGTTGTTGACCACCTCGGCCAGCGGCGCGGCCTGGAACGAGGCCTGAACCTGGCGCGCCGGCGGGCGGCCATATTCCGTGGTGCGCTGCACCGGCTTTCGGCCCATGCCGCGGATCAGTTCCTCCATGGCATGGGGCGGCAGCTCCTGCCCGTGTTCGGAACCGGCGGCCCTGGTAATGGTCTCGTTCATCAAGGTGCCGCCCATGTCGTTGACACCGGCGTTCAGGGCGGCCTGGATGCCGTCCCGGCCCATCTTCACCCAGGACGTCTGGATATTTGTGACGTGAGGATGCAGGGCCAGACGCGCCACCGCATGCATCAACAGGGTTTCCCGGTAAGTCGGACCGGTGCGGGCGCGGCCTTTCAGATAGATCGGCGCCTCCATATGGACGAACGGCAGCGGCACCAGTTCGGTAAAGCCGCCCGTCCGTTTTTGCAAGTCGCGCAGGCGCAACAGATGCCGGGCCCAATGGATCGGCCGGTCCACATGGCCGAACATGATCGTCGCCGTGGTTCGGAAACCGACGCCATGGGCCGCCTCCATCACTTCCAGCCATTGATCGACGCTTAATTTATCCGGACATAGAACCTGGCGGACCTCTTCATCCAGCACTTCCGCCGCCGTACCGGGCAAGGAACCCAGACCGGCCGCTTTCAACTGGCCGAGGAATTCGGTCAAGGACAGGTTCAGGGTTTGCGCGCCCTGATAGACTTCCAGGGGCGAGAAGCCATGGACGTGCATATCGGGGGCGGCGGCCTTTACCGCATGCAGAATATCCAGATAGGTCTGGCCGGTATATTCGGGATGGATACCGCCCTGCATGCAGACTTCCGTGGCACCCCTGGCCCAGGCCTCGGAAACACGGCGGCTGATCTCGTCCAGGGACAGATCATAGGGCCGGCCGCGCAGGTTTTCGCTCAATTTACCCTTGGAGAAGGCGCAGAACTGGCATTTGAAATAGCAGATGTTGGTGTAGTTGATATTGCGCACGACGACGTAGGAAACCTCGTCGCCATTGACCTTGCGGCGCAGGGCGTCCGCCGCCTGACAGACCGCATCTACTTCGCCGCCACGGGCCGAAAACAGGCGGGTGACCTCGTCCTCGTCCAGATCCTCGCCATCGGAGGCACGGCTCAAAAGGCGGTCAAGTTCCGGCACATAAGGCGAGGCGGAGGCAATCGCCACGGGCGGCGCCACATCGATCCCTGGCGCCCAGGTGTCGGTGCGGGCCAGGCCGGCGGCATCGATGCGGTCCAACACAGCCGGCACAAAAGCCGGATCCAGCCAACGTTCCGCCTGCTGTGCGAAATCGGGATAAATCGCCAGCCGTTCCACCAGGTGCTTGCCGCCCCGGGCGGTATCGTCCGCCAACTGGCGCAAATGCGGCCAGGGCGCCTCCGGATTGACATGATCGGGGGTTACCGGCGAGACGCCGCCCCAATCATCGATACCGGCGTCGATCAGGCTGGGTGAATCGCCGGGGCTCAGGTTCGGCGGTGCCTGGATATGCATCTCGGGCCCGAAAATCAGCCGCGCAACCGCGATGCTCCAGCGCAGCTCGTCGATCGGCGCATCAGGCCAGCCGGCCATGCGGGTATCGCTCTTGGCGCGGAAATTCTGCACGATGATTTCCTGAATATGGCCGTATTGATCATGCAGATCGCGGATCGCCAGCAAGGCCTCGATCCGCTCCACCCTGGTTTCGCCGATGCCGATCAGGATACCGGTGGTAAACGGTATCGCCAGCCGCCCCGCCGCTTCGATCGTGGCCAGGCGCGTCGCTGGGTTCTTGTCGGGGGAGCCATGATGGCAAGCGCCCTTTTCCATCAGACGGGGTGAAATGCTTTCCAGCATGATGCCTTGCGAGACCGATACCTCCCGCAAAGCCGCCAGATCGGCTTCCTCCATCACGCCCGGATTCAGATGCGGCAGCAGGCCCGTCTCCTCGAAAACCAGCAGCGCCATGGCGCGTAGATAGGACAGGGTCGTCTCATGCCCCAACTTCGCCAGTTCCTCGCGCGCGACGCGATAGCGCAGCTCCGGCTTGTCGCCCAGGGTAAACAGCGCCTCCTTGCAACCGGCCTCGGCGCCGGCGCGGGCCACCGCCAAAATCTCGTCCGGGGTCATGTAGGCCCGTTGCCCGCGCCGGGGCGGATGGGCGAAAGTGCAATAATGACAGACGTCGCGGCACAGCTGCGTCAGGGGAATAAAGACCTTGCGGGAATAGCTGATCAGGCGGCCATGGCCTTGATCACGCAGCCCTACGGCGGCGGCCTGCAGGGCAACCAGATCGGCGGCATCGGCAAGGGCTAGCGCCTCCGCCCGTTCCGGCTGCCGGTGCCCCTGCCATGCTCCGTTTTCCGTCCGCAACGCCATTCAAACCAGTCCCTTAAGCCTGCGACACTCGGGCTGCAATGCCCGAGGCGCGCAGATAACGCAAACTGCCGCAATCATGTTCACCCGCACAAAACAGCCGTAAATCGTCCGGCGTGTCAATGTCCAAGGCAAAACCGTCCATTTCCAATATGGCTGGCTCAACGCCATTGTCACGGGCTATTTGGCAGTGACGGTGAAAGCTATCGGGGCCAAAAGCCGGCTGAAACAGGTCGGGCGGCCACAGGGCGAGGCAGTTTGTGCCGTCATGATCCCGCGATGGCACGATACAGGCGCCGGGCGGTGAAAGGTCAAGTTTGGCAATCCGGGCGACTTCGTCCGGCGTAATCAGGGGCACATCGCCGGGAACATGCATCATGGCGTCCACCCCCTCCCCCGCCAGTGCCTCGCCGGCCTGGCGCACGGCGGATGAATAGCCGCCCGGTTGCCGCTCCGACATCACACGGGCGCCCAGCCAGCGGGCGGTGTTCAGGGCCTGGTCGTCGCCGCTGATCACCAAGACGCCATCCAGTTCCGACAGGGCCGCCAGAACGTCACGCAGCATGTGCTCGGCCAAGGCGCCGCGCTCCTCGGGCGAAAGCACATCCGCCAGCCGCTGTTTCGGCGCATCGAAGCCCTTGATCGGCACCACCGCCCACATGGATCAGCCTTTCAGTTCCTGGGCCAGATCAAGCACATCGCGAGCCAACTGTTCCCGATCTTCAAGACTTTGCATCACCGTCTTGGTGACCAGCGGCCGCATACCCAGGGCCGACACCGCCTCCGCCTGATCCCCATCGCCATGATCCAGGACGAAGCCATCCAACAAATCGCCGTAATGTTCGGCCACCGCCAGGGCGGTGCTGGGCATGCCGAGTTCCGCCATCATCTTGGCTGCCGGGCCCTTGATCGCCAGACCGGCAACGATGGGCGAGACCGCGACTAGGGGCGCCGGCGCCGCGCGCAAGCTTTCGCGCACGCCGGGTAGTTCCAGGATGGGATCGACACTGACGAAGGGATTGGACGGCGTAATGACAACCGCCCGCAGTTCCGGATTCTTCAGGGCAGACATGAAATCGGCCTGAGGCCGCGCCTCGGCGATACCTTCGAACTCAAATCCGGTGACCACCGGTTCGCAGCGGTCGCGCACGAAATAATGCTGAAACGCCAGGGCGCCATCGGCGGTCTTCACCATGGTGCGCACCGGATCATCGGTCATGGGTACGATACGCGCTGTAATACCCAATTCCCGGGCCAGCGTTGCCGTCACTTCCGTCAGGCTTTGCCCCGCCGCCAGAGCCTGGGTACGCAGCACATGCATGGCCATGTCACGGTCGCCAAGATTGAACCAATCCGCGCCGCCCAGTTGCCCCACCGCGTCCATGAAGCGCCAGCCTTCGTCGGCCCGGCCCCAGCCCTTTTCCTGGTCGTTCAATCCGGAAAGGGCATAAACAATTGAATCGATATCAGGGCAAATGGTCAGGCCCAGATGTTCGAAGTCATCGCCCACATTGGCGACGATCAGCAGATCATCGTCCAGCCCCAGACGGGACAAACCAAGTGCCAATTTGGCGCCGCCGACGCCGCCAGACAATGCAATGACCGGGCCATCCGCCATCAGCGGAACATATCCATTTCCTTCGGGCGAACCAGGGCATTCGCTCCTTGGTCCGAAGGCGGGAAGCGCAAACCACGGATCACCACCACGGGCTGCCCTTCATTGCCCTGGCCCTGCATAATGGAGGCGGCGGAGGACAATTCGTCCGCCAAACCGACCTCCGAGACCAGCAATTCACGGCCGAACAGGTCCGGATCGCCACGCAAATCCCATAGCGCCGGCAGGCCGGCCGAGCCGATCGCCAAGCCCATGGTGCCCTGACGCCAGGCCCGGCCCACGGAATCGTTGATGATCACCGAAACCTCGACGCCATGACGCTCCGCCATGGCCTGGCGCAGGGCCCGGCAATCGGCATCGGGATCTTCGGGCAACAACAGCACATGTTCCGAGCCATCCGCCTGTTCCACATTGGACGCATCAATGCCCGCATTGGCCATGACGATGCCGATACGGTGGGCCACGATCAGCACGCCGGGACGTTTGCCCACCACGTCGGTGGACTCATCCAGGATCAGTTGCACCTGGCGCGGATCCTTGTCGACCTCCACCGCCAAGGCCTCCGCCTCCGCCGTCGGCGTGACATCGCGCAGATCGAAGATACGGTTGTTCGCCTTGGAGACAATTTTTTGCGCCAGAACCAGAATATCGCCAGTCTCCAGGCTCTCCCCGGCACGGTCCAGGCCATCGGCGATCAACGCCGCCAAATCGTCACCGGGCTTGACCAACGGCATATCGGGCAGAGCGAACAACTGCATGCGGGGCGACGTCATGGGTTGCTAATGATCCTCTTTCGCGGCCGAACCCGGCTCACCCGCGATGCGGATGCCGGCGCCGGCGATCTTGTAGCGGTTGTTCATGAAGATCAGCGTCGAGGTCAAGGCCTCGGCGACCACGGAGTTTTCGATCCGACCCGCATGCCAGGCCCGCATGGAGGCATCCCCGGCCAGACCCACGACCACTTCGCGGGCGTCGGGATCATTGCCGCAAACCAGAATATCACAATCGATATCATGCTCCAGGTCGGTCAGATGATCCGCCGCCACATTCTGGAAGGCGGAGACCACCCGCACCCCATCACCGAGGAAAATCTGCGCGCCCTTGCCGGCGGAACCATGTTCGGGCAGATGCACGGTGCGGACCTTCGGCGGCTGCAACGGCACCGTGACATCGACCATGATCTTGCCCTGACAGCCCGGCCGGATGGCCTCCAACATGGGTGCCTGATTGGAAAACGGCACCGTTAGCACCACGATTTCAGCCGCCGCCGCCGCTTCGCTATTTTCCAGGCCGCTTACCGTGGCATCCGGCGCCATGGCGGCCAGACGCTCGGCCCCGCGGTCGGCGCTTTCCTGGGCGCGGGAGCCTATGACAATAGCATGCCCGGCCTTGGCCCAGCGCAGCGCCAGGCCGAAGCCCAATGCTCCCGTACCGCCAATGACGGCGATGGTGTACATATTTTTAGTCATCAGAAATTCCTAGTTCGGATTGGCAACTCAAGATTTAGGTAACACGTCGTTCGCCAAATAGGCGATCCCATCCAGGATCTCGTCCAATTCGGCACCGCCGATGAAGAAGACCATGGTTTCTACCCCTTCTTCGGCGAAGGCGCCAATATCGTCGCGGACGGCATCGGGCGAACCGGTCAAGGCATGACGTTCACCGCCTTTCCCGACCTTGGCGTTGATGGGACGGAATGACAGATAGGCGCGGTGAATGCCGTCCGGGTCCCGGCCCGATTTCTCCGCCTCCTGGTTCAGAATGGCCGATCCCTGGGCATAGCGTTCCGGGGTATCGAGCAGATTGGCCGGATTGTGATTGGACGGATACCAGCCATCCCCCATACGGGCGGCCCGGCGGATCGCCGCCTTGCTTTCACCGCCGATCCAGATTGGGGGGCAGGGTTTCTGTATCGGTTTCGGCTCGAACACCAGATCGTCAAAGCGGACGTGATCGCCCCCCATCGCCGGTGCATCCTCCGTCCACAGGGTCCGAAACGCCGCGATATATTCGTCCGTCACTTTTCCCCGTTGCTGGAAAGGCGGGATGCCCAGGGCCTTGAACTCCTCCGCCATCCAGCCGGCGCCACAGCCTACCGTCAGGCGGCCGTCAGAGAGCACATCGACGGTGGCCAGCATTTTCGCGGCCAGCACGGCGGGGCGATGGGGAACCACCATGACCGAAGTCAGCAAGCCAATTTTCTCGGTCGATGCGGCGATATAGGAGGCCGCGGTCACCATCTCCAAGCACTCACCCACGGCGGCGCCGGGCCAGACACCATCGAAACTATAGGGGTAGGCGGACGAAATGCTGCGCGGCACCACCACATGATCGTTAAAGGCCAGGAGGTCCAGTCCGCCGGCCTCCGCCGCCTGTGCCATGGCCTTCAACCCAGGGCCGCGGCCGCCGGGCCCACGGGCCATGATCATCAATCCAAAACGCATCCGCGTCTTACCTCGCTTACAACTGAACAGCGTCCAGGGTATGCGATTGCCACTAGGCGCGGCAACCGACAGCAGATAAGTTAACCGAAATCGGTCACGAATTGTCTACGGAATTGAGAGGTAAGATCATGAAACTGGGATTGGTAACGGGCTTGGGCGAAGGCGGCCGGGTCAGCATCGACATGGAGCTGTTGCGGGAAGCCGAGGATCTGGGCTTTGATTCCATCTGGACATCGGAGGCCTGGGGTTCCGATGCGATCTCCACCGCTTCCTGGATTTTGGCCCAGACGACGAAAATCAAGGTCGGCACCGGGATCATCCAAATGTCGGCGCGGACACCGGCGATGGCGGCGATGACGGCGATGAGCCTGCAACATCTCTCCAACGACCGCTTTATTCTCGGTATTGGTCCTTCCGGCCCACAGGTGATCGAAGGCTGGCACGGCATGCCCTATGGCCGGCCCCTCACCCGGACCCGGGAATATATCGAGATCATCCGCAAGATCGAGGCGCGCGAAGGCGCCCTGACCCACGAGGGTTACCACTACCAGATCCCGAAGACCGGCGAAGGCACGACCAATCTGGGCAAGCCCCTGAAGGGCATTCTGCACAGCCCGGCGCCGTTGAAGATCGTCACCGGCACCATCGCACCGGCCGGCGTCAAGGTCAGTGCCGAGGTCGCCGATGGCATGATCCCGGTATTCATGAACCCGGACCGTTTCGACGTCTTTGAAGACGCGATGAACGAGGGTTTCGCCAAGGCCGGCGGCGGCAAGAGCCTGGACAACTTCACCGTCACACCGTTCTGCGGCATCAATTTGAGCGACGACGAAGACGCCGCGCGGATGCCGGCGCGGGCCAACCTGGGCCTCTATATCGGCGGCATGGGCGCCAGGGATAAGAACTTCTACAACGACTATGCCAAGCGCCTGGGCCATGAAGCGGCGGCGGTGGAAATCCAGGATCATTTCCTGGCCGGACGCCGGGCGGAAGCCTTCGCGGCGGTGCCCGATGAATTGGTCGATCAGGTCGCCCTGACCGGCCCGGCGGGCAAGATCACCGAGCGGCTGCAGGACTGGAAAGCAGCTTCGAAGGAGAAGAAAGTCGATTCCCTGCTGGCGCGATGCAGCAGCTCCGCCGAACTGCAGGTCCTGGCAAAGGCCGTCTTATAGGAGGCATGACCATGAAGCGGATTACCTCGCCGCACGTCGCGGAACCGCAGCCCGAAACCTGGTCGAACTGCAAGGTGCATGGCGACTTCATCCAGATCGCCGGCTGCGTTTCGGGTTATGAAAACGACGTCATTGCCGGTGGCGATGATGTCTACGAGCAGGCCAGGATCACCTTCACCAAGATCAAGCATCTGGTGGAGGAGGCCGGCGGCGTGATGGACGATATCATCAAGGTCACGATCTTTGTCACCGATATCACCCGGCGCGAGGAAGTCTGGAAGGCGCGCCGGGAATTCTTCACCGGCGATTTTCCCTGCTCCACCCTGGTCGAGGTATCCGCCCTGGCCAGGCCCGGCCTTGCAGTGGAGATCGAGGCGCATGGTTTCCTAGGATCGAGCAAATAGTATGCAAATTGATGGTTTAGCCACCGTTGTAACCGGCGGCGGTTCGGGTCTTGGCGCGGCAACGGCACGGCGTTTGGCCGGCGCGGGGGCCAAGGTCGCCGTGCTTGACGTCAACATGGATCAAGCCGGCGCGGTGGCCGAGGAAATTGGCGGCGTCGCCATTGAATGCGATGTCTCGTCCGAGGAAGCGGGCGAGGCCGCGATGAAAGCGGCACGGGAGGCCCACGGCCCGGCCCGTATATCGGTCTGTTGCGCCGGTATCAGCGAAAGCCGCCTGATGCTGGGCAAGGACGGCCCCGCGCCATTGGCGCATCACAGCCGTATCGTGAACGTGCACCTGATCGGCACCTACAATATCTGCCGCCTGGCCGCCGCCGACATGGCGGAATGTGATCCCCTACCGGAAACAGGTGAACGGGGCGTGCTGATCAATACCGCCTCCATTGCCGGTTATGACGGCCCGCCGGGCGCGATCAGCTATAATGCCGCGAAAGCCGCCATCGCCGCGATGTGCCTGCCCATGTCGCGCGAATTGTCCCGGCACGCCATCCGCGTCATGGCCATCGCACCGGGCATGTTCGAAACGCCCATGGCGAAAGGGTTGAGCCAGAAATACATTGACGAAATGACCGCCGGCATCCCCTTCCCCAAGCGCTTTGGCGACCCGGCGGAATATGCGGCCCTGGTCGAGACCATCGTGACCAGCCCTATGTTGAACGGTGAAACCATCCGCATCGATGGCGGCCTGCGCATGCGCTAGCGCCCGAAACGGGCCAGGATGATACCACTGGCAATGATCAAGGCCATGCCGGCGACCAGAGCCAGATTAGGCACCTCGTCAAAGATCAAGACGCCGAGCAGGCCCGAAAACAACATCGTCGAATACATGAAGGGCGCCACGAAATTGGCATCCCCCAAGGCCATGGCATGCAGCACCAGGCGCTGGCCAATAATGACGACCAGTGCAATCACCGCCAGGATCAGCCATTGCAGCGGCTCGGGCCAGACCCATCCGGGCAACGCCGGCAGAAAGGTGATCAGGGCGCCGAACAGATTGCCGAAGAACAGCATGACGATGGCACGGTCGCCCAGATTGGACAGCCACTTCACCGTCGTGACCTCGGCGCCCATGCATACCGCGGCGGCCACAGCGATAAGGGATGCCATGCCAAAGATTCCCGCATCCGGTGCCGCGATCGCGGCCACGCCGGCAAAGCCCACCGCCGCCGCCAGCCAGCGAAATCGGTTCGACCGTTCGCCCAGAAACAGGATCGACAGGATCATCGTGAAAATCGGCGAACTGAATCCAATCGCCACCGCATTGGCGAGGGGGATATAGGTCATAGCGGAAAACATCAGCACAATCCCGGCCGCGCCGGTACCGGCGCGAAAGGCATACTTCAGGGAATGCGCCGTGCGCGGGACGATACGGGCCGAATACAGCACCGGCAGCAGATACAGCGTGCCGAAAACATAGCGCGCGAAGGTGATCTGCAACGCGCCGATCCGGGGCCCCTCCCCCGGCATCAGCAGGTACTTGGCCAGGGCATTCATGGTGGCGAACAGGGCCGAGGCCACCACCATATACAGCGCCGCCCGCCAAAGGGCGGCCCCGCGGCCCTTCTGCACCCGCTAATTCACCATCATGTTTGGCAGGAAGGTGACGATCTCGGGCACCGCCAGCAGCAGGGCAACAGTGGCGATATCGGCAATGAAGAACGGCCCGATGCCCTTAAAGACCTCCTCCAACGGTATGTCCGGTCTAACGCCGTTGACGACATAACAGTTGAGCCCGATGGGCGGCGTGATCAGGCAGATCTCCACCATCTTCACCACGATGATACCAAACCAGATGGGGTCATAGCCCAGGCCGATCACGGCCGGGTAGACCACGGGCAGGGTCAGCAGCAACATACCGATGGCATCCATGAACATGCCCAGGACGGCATAACCCAGCAGGATCATGATCATGATCGCCATGGGCGGCATGTCCAGTCCGGCGATGAACTCGGCAAATGCATCGGGCAGACCGGCAAAGCCCAGAAAGCGCACGAACATCAGGACGCCCCAGATGATGGAAAAGATCATCACCGTCAGCTTCGCCGTCTCGAACAAGGCCTCGCGGAACTGTTTGCCGCGCATGCCGTGGATCAAGGCCATGACAAAGACGATGAAGGCGCCCAGGGCGCCCGCCTCCGTCGGCGTCGCCCAGCCGCCGTAGATGGCGGAAATGATGATCGCGACCACGGCAATGATCGGTGTCGTACCGGGAATGGAGCGAAAACGCTCGCCCCAGGTAAAGGTCTCGCTTGGCGGCGCCATTGACGGCGTAATCATGACGCGACTGGAAATCAGCAGGGCATAGATTATCGCCGACAAGATGCCGGGCACGAAGCCGGCCAACAGCAGCTTGCCCACGGATTCTTCGACAATAATGGCGTACAGCACGAGAATGCCGCTGGGTGGAATGAGCGAGGCCAAGGTGCCGCCGGCGGCCACCACGCCCGAGGCCAGGCGTTTGTCATAGCCGTACTTCAGCATCTCGGGAATGGCGATGCGGGAGAACACGGCCGCCGTCGCCGTGGAGGCGCCCGAGACGGCGGCGAAACCCGCCGTGGCGAAAACCGTCGCCACCGCCAGGCCGCCCGGCATCCAGCTCCACCATTTGCGGGCGCTGTCGAACAAGGCATTCGTCAGGCCGGCATGAAAAGCGAAGAAGCCGATCAAAATAAACATCGGCAGCACGCTCAAGGCATAGGCGGCGGATTTCGAATGGGGCACCGTGCCGGCCATGCCCGCGCCGGCTTCCCAGCCCAGCAGGGCAATCAAGCCAAACAGACCAACGATGGCGGCGGCCAGGAATACCCGCACGCCCATGAAGACCAAAATCAATAGTACGCCGGCACCAATCAGGCCGGCATCGATGGGTTCCAGACCCAGTTGTTCAACCAATGGCATGCTCAGCCCCTCCCGCCGTCAGGAATATCGGTATCGCTGAGGGCTTCCGAGATTTCCCGCGCTGCCTCTTCCTCCACTTTCTGGATCAGGGGCACCGCCACGGGTTCAAGGCTGGGATCGATCACCATGCGCAGATAGCCCCACAACTGGGCCAGCATGCGGATGAAGAGGATGGCAAAGGAGACCGGGATCAGCAGTTTCGCGGGCCAGACCACTAGGCCGATGTTAATGGTCGAGTCGCCCAGGTCCCAGGCGCGTAAGAAGTGATCGTAGGAGACTGGCACCAAAACGCCGATAACGATCATGCCGACGATGATGGCCAGGGCCTCGATCGACCAATAGACCCGTCCCCGTCCCAGTTTGCCGATAATCAGTTCCATGCGGATATGGCCGCCCTCCCGCATGCAAAAGGCCACCCCGGCGAAGGCGAAGATCACCATGAACTGTTCGATAATATCGATATATCCGAAAACCGGTAGATTGAAGATCGTCCGGCCGATGATTTGATAAACCGCCAGGAACATCAACGCCATCACAGTGGCGGAAGCGGCCCAGTTGGTGAGGTTCTCTATCTTGGAGAACCAGAAATGGAACGAAGTCAATGCGCCTTGCGGCGGTTGGTCGTCGGCTACTTTAGCGTTCATGGTTAAGCGCTTTCGAAACAAAGGGAGGCCGGGGCGCGTCCCATTCGAATTATTGGATGAAAATGGGGCGTTCCCGATCCGCGGTCAGGAACGCCCCAAGGTTTAGATATCATACAAAACCAGGCGGGCTTGGCTTACATGCCCTTGGCCTTGCTGACTACCATGTCGAACAGTTCCTTGGAGGGAATGCCCTTGGCGCCGGCTTCCTTGACCCACTGGTCCCAGACCGGCTTGGCGCCGACCTTGCGCATGGTCGCCAGATCCGCATCGGAGAGCTTGATCTCCGTCAACTTGGCGCGGAACATGGGCAGGTTCTTGTCGTCGGCTTTCTTGTAGACCGTGCGGTATTCGTTATAGCCGGCCAGCCGGGCATTCCACAGAATGTCCTGATGCTCCTTGGACAATTTCGCCCAGGCCTTGGTGTTGATCACCAGCGGGCAGGTGACCGAGCCCAAGGACATGTTCGAGGTGAACCATTGCGATACCTCATGCACCTTGTAGGCCGCATGGGCATACGTGAACGGGAAAGTCACGCCGTCCACGGCGCCGGTGGAAATCATCGTATAGACCTCCGGCGCCGGCACGGTCGTCGGCACCGCGCCGAGTTTTTTCATGGCGACGCCGATACCGCCCAGGGCGCGAACCCGCATGCCCTTTAGATCAGCCGCCGTGCGCGGTTCCCTGCCCTTACCCATCATTTCGTATTCGGGCAGCATGGAAGTCATCAGAATTTTGGCGTTCCAGCGCTGCATATCCTTGACCACGGCGGGGTGGGCATAGACCGCTTCATGGGCCGCCTGCTTGGTGTCGAAACTCTTGTAGGGCAGAAACGGCAGATCCAGCACGCCCAAGGTCGGCGTCTTGGCCGGATGATAGGCGGCGCAGAATGTTGCCATCTGAAAAGCGCCGATCTTGATGCCGTCCAGGTTCTCTTTCGGCTTTGACAGCGAATTGTAATGGATCTTGATCTTGAAGGTGCCGCCGCTTTTCGCCTCGACATCTTCCACGACCGCATGTGCGCCCGAGGTAGAGGCACGCTTCTTGCCCCAGAGAGAGAGGTTCCACCGAACGTTCTTGGCCTCGGCCACGCTGGCGAAGGCAAAGGCCGCCACGCCACAGACTATCAGTCCGGATCTAAGGGTTGGTACATAGGGTTTCATTGTCGTCCTCCACCATTGCTTTCTCGTTATCAGACAAGTCAAGCATAGGCGGTCGAGGAACGAAACTTAAAAATGTCAGCGCCCGCGCCCGCTAGATGGCCGCATAGGCCAGCGTACCGAGATAAAGGCCGACGCCAAACACGGCATGGACCGACAGACTGGCCAGCCGAATGAAACCGGGACGGGGTGTGTTGGAACCAAAAAAACCGCCGCCCAAACCTGGAATTAGGATCAGCCAGGGCGCCAGCACCGTCACGACGCCAAAGGCAAGGCCGTTCCACAGGCTGGCCGGCTGTTCAAGGACGGCTGCGAGAATTTGCAGATAAACCTCGGCGAATATGATGGCGACCAGATAATGAAAGGCCCAACCCAGGACCAGTTCGCGGCGCACGGCGGGGGTATCGGTAATGTCGTCATGGCGAAAGATGCCACGGCCCAGATAGGCGACCCAGCGGCCCACATGGTGCCAGTCGCGGTTTTTGCCCAGGCCGCGTTCCAGCAGGTATTCGTAGATATCGGTGACGATATTGGCCACCACCCCGACAACCAGAATTTCCAGCCACGAAACTTCCATCGCTTCCGCTCCCTCCGCAACGACGCGTCGGCATCCATGAAAGAAGTTTATTCCGGAGTCTCAGGCACCACACTGCGGGCGATTGTCGCATCCAGCGCCTCGAACTCATGATAACGGATGGTGTCGTACAGTTCCGCCCGCGTCTGCATGCGGTTCAACAATCCCTGGGCGCTGCCCGACGCGGCCAACTCGCCATACAGATCAGCCACCGCATTCGCCGCCATCCGCAGCGAGGATGCGGGCCAAATGACGATCTTGCAGCCCAGGGCCTCCAACTCCGCCGCCGTGCGGTAGGGCGTGCGGCCGAATTCAGTCATGTTGGCCAGCACCGGCACCTTGACGGCGTCGGCGAAACGGCGGAAATCATCGTCCGCAATCAACGCATCGGGAAAGATAATGTCGGCGCCGGCTTCGACGTACATCTTGGCCCGGCGAATGGCCTCATCCAGGCTTTCGGCGGCGGCATCGGTGCGGGCGACAATTTGCAAATGGCGCCGGGCGGACACGGCGGCGGCGATCTTGCGGGCCGCATCCTCCGCACTAGCCAACTGCTTGTCATTCAGATGACCGCATTTCTTCGGCAGGACCTGATCCTCAATCTGCACGGCGGCGGCGCCAGCATCCTCCAACTCGCGGACCAGACGCATGACATTCAGCGCCTCGCCGTAGCCCGTGTCGCCATCGACGATCAGCGGCAACCCCGTGGCCCGCGCCAGGATGCGCGTGGCACCGCAGAGTTCCTCCATGGTCATCACGCCCAGATCGGGCAGCCCCATGGCGGCGGTCAATGCCGCGCCCGAGACATACAGACATTCAAACCCCGTCTTCTTGGCCAAAAGCCCGGACATGCCATCGTGGGCACCGGGTACGCCGAGAATGCCCGGCCGCGCCACGAGATCCGCCAGCCGCTGCCCCGCCGGAACCGTGTCAGCCCCGCCCGTAAACCAGGTTGACTGTTGCGCGGATTGATCACTGTTTGCCATCACCAAGCTCCCAAAATATCCATTTTCATACCTGTGTCGCGGCCATTTACCGATCTCGGTGCCGTTCAAGAAACGATACTAACAGGGCGCTGACCGCTTCGGATTGTTCCTGTTGCACCCAATGGCCGGCGCCGGGCAGCAGATGCGGGCCGTCCATCCTGGTGCAGACATTGTTCGCCATGGCTTCCAACGCGCCAGGAAGCTGATGGAAGCCCCAATCGGAGGCGCCGGCGATGAAACTAGACGGCACATCAATGGTCCGGCCGGAAAATATCTCCAGATCGGCACCAAAACGTCCCGATGTCCGGGCCCGGTACCAGTTCAAACCGCCCTGAAAGCCGGTGCGGGAGAATTCGCCGGTATAGACCGCCAATTCATCCTCGCTCAGCCAGGTACAGTTCCTGACCGTTTCGGCATCGGGCATTTCCGCCGCCACTGTCTCGGCCATGTTCTGGGCCAGTTCCATGATGTAATAGGTCGGCATTTTGGCCAGCTCTTCCGCCGTCCAGGCCGACAACGGATAAGGCTTGTTGCCGGCCCAGTCGGCGCTTTTATGGTGGTAGTAGGCCCGCAGGAAGTCATGCACGCCCTGTGGGCAATCCAACATGTCGCCGTTTGCTTCGGGCGTGGAATAGTACCACTGGTAATGCTTGCGCGGCCTTGCCAAGGCCGCCAGGGCGGCATGGATGTCCGGCGCCGGCGTATTGTCGGTACTCAATGCCGGCGTGCCACCGAACGGCGCGCTCATCAAGACCACGGCGCGGAAAACATCCGGCCGGATCAAGGCGCAATGGGCAGCAACCGGAGAGCCGAAATCATGCCCGACGACCGCGGCGACGGACGAATAACCCAATGCGAAGACCAGCCCCAGGGCATCCCGGGCCAGGTTCAACATCCGATAGGCTTCCAGATCGGCGCCGTAGCTGCCGTCCCCGCCCGTGGTCCGGCCATAGCCGCGCTGATCCGGCGCGACCACGTGATAACCGGCCTGGGCCAGCGGCAGCATGACCTTGCGCCAGCTATAGGCCAATTCGGGGAAACCGTGCAGCAGCAGGACGCAGGGCCGGTCACCGCTTTCGTGGCCGGCTTCCAACAGGTGCATATCCAGGCCATTGATGCCCCGAACGAAGCGGGCGCGAATACCCGCGGGCAATGTTTCTGCGTCAAGGCCGGCAAGATCCTGCATGTTCCATTCCAATACCGTTGTGTCGCTTCCGGCGGATAATAGCCATTTCAGGGCACAGGTCAGCCAAATCTTGCCGGCCACTTGAGTTATCGGCGCAGTGGCCCTAAATTGGCGGAAATTCTTCTCCCCCAATCCTCCAAAGATATATGGCGTAGTGAACGATGAAATTTACCGGTACCGACTCCTATGTAGCAACGGACGACCTGATGATCGCGGTCAACGCGTCCATCACCCTGCAACGGCCCCTGCTGATCAAGGGCGAGCCGGGAACCGGTAAAACGGTTCTGGCCCATGAAGTGTCCAAGGCCTTGGACAGGCCGCTGATCGAGTGGCACATCAAGTCGACCACCAAGGCGGCCCAGGGCCTTTATGAGTACGACGCGGTTTCCCGTCTGCGGGATAGCCAGCTTGGCGAGGAAAAGGTGCATGACATCGCCAACTATATCGTGCGCGGCAAATTGTGGGATGCCTTCACGCAACCTGAATCGCCGGTGCTCCTGATCGACGAAGTGGATAAGGCGGACATTGAATTCCCCAACGATCTGTTGTTGGAATTGGACCGCATGCAGTTCTTCGTCTACGAGACCCAGGAAACCGTCATCGCGCAAAACCGGCCCATCGTGATGATCACCTCGAACAACGAAAAGGAGCTGCCGGACGCTTTCTTGCGCCGTTGCTTCTTCCACTACATCCGCTTCCCAGAGCGGGACACGATGCAGGAAATCATTGATGTGCATTATCCCGATATTCAAAAGTCCCTGGTGCGCGAGGCGCTGAATATCTTTTACGAAGTGCGCGACGTGCCCGGTCTGAAGAAGAAGCCATCGACATCGGAATTGCTGGATTGGCTGAAACTACTGATGTCCGACGACGTCTCGCCGGAGATTCTGCGCACCAAGGATCCGAAGAAGCTGATCCCGCCCCTGCACGGCGCCCTGCTGAAGAACGAGCAGGACGTACATCTGTTCGAACGGCTTGCCTTCCTGGCCCGCCGGGAGCAGGGTAGCTAAGCCGTATTTGTCTGAGCCGCGGGGACCACGCCCATGTTCTTCAATCTATTTTACGAACTGAAATCCGCCAAGGTTCCGGTCAGCCTGAAGGAATATCTGACCCTGCTGGAGGCCATGTCCCACAATGTGGCGGAGTACAATGTCGAGAATTTTTACTATTTGTCCCGCTCCTGCCTGGTGAAGGACGAACGTAATCTGGACAAGTTCGACCGGGTCTTCGGTTCCGTCTTCAAGGGGCTGGAACCGCCCGACGAGGGGACAGTCGCCGAAATTCCCGAAGAATGGCTGCGCAAGTTGACGGAGCTGCATCTGACGGAAGAGGAAAAGGCCGAGATCGAAGCTCTCGGCGGCTGGGAAAAAATCATGGAGGAGCTTAAAAAGCGCCTCGAAGAACAGGAAAAGCGTCACCAGGGCGGCAGCAAATGGATCGGCACGGGGGGCACGTCGCCCTTTGGGGCCCATGGCTATAACCCCGAAGGCGTCCGTATCGGGCAGGAGAAATCCCGCCACCGCCGCGCGGTCAAGGTCTGGGACAAGCGGGAATACCGAAATTTCGACGATACCGTCGTCCTCGGCACCCGCAATATCAAGATCGCCCTGCGCCGTTTGCGCCAGTTTGCCAGACAAGGCGCGCCGGACGAACTGGACATGGACGACACCATTTCCTCCACCGCCAGGAACGGCGGCTGGATTGATATCAAGATGCGGCCGGAGCGGCGCAACACCGTCAAGGTTTTGCTGCTGCTGGATGTGGGCGGCTCAATGGACGACCATATCCGCACCATGGAAGAGTTGTTCTCGGCCACGCGGACGGAGTTCAAGTACCTGGAAAGTTACTATTTCCACAACTGCATGTACGAGAAGGTCTGGAAAGACAACCGCCGCCGTCACACGGAACATATTCCGACGGCGCAGTTGCTCAATACCTATGGCCCTGATTGGCGCTTGATTTTTGTCGGCGACGCGACCATGAGCCCCTACGAGATCGTCTATCCCGGCGGCAGCGTCGAACATTGGAATGAAGAAGCGGGCCAGGTCTGGATGGAACGCATGCTGGGCCATTTCAAGCATTCCTGTTGGATCAACCCGGTGCCGGAACGCCATTGGGAATACACGCCGTCCCTGCAGATGTTGCAGCAGATCATGGGACACCGCATGTTCGGACTGACCCTGGACGGCTTGGACAAGGGCATGCGCAGCCTGAGCAAGTAGGCCTTGAAATGCCTTAGGTCGCCGCGGCCAGGGATGCCGACGGGCGCGGCCGGTGGTCGGCCACCCATTGTACAAAAGCATCCGTCGGAATGGGTGGGCTGAAATAGTAGCCCTGCAGTTCGTCACAGCTCAAAGTGTCGAAAAATTGCAACTGCGCCTCCGTCTCGACACCTTCCACGACAACCTCGATATCCAGGTTTCGCGCCAGATGGACAACGGTGGAGGCGATCATTTCATGTGTCCGGTTGCCTGGAATGCCAACGACGAAAAATCGATCCACCTTCAGTTTGTCGACTGGAAACTTGGTCAGGTAGGCGAGCGAGGAATAACCCGTTCCAAAATCATCGATCGAAACCTTTACGCCTAGCTTGCGCAGCGCCTCCAATGCCTCGGCCACGTTCTCGGCATTTTCGATCACCAGGCCTTCGGTAATTTCGAACTCCAAGACGGCCGGATCAATAGAGAATTCCTCCGTCGCGGATCGCACCAAGGCCACCAGATCGCCTTTTCGAAACTGTATCGGCGAAATGTTTATTGCCACGGACGATGGGTGAAAACCTTCGCCGTTCCAGACCGCGATTTGCCGGCAAACGTCCCGCACGATCCAGTCGCCCAGTTCCGCGATCAATCCCGTGGTCTCGGCGATATCAATCAAATCGGCCGGAAGCGACGGCGCCTGCCCCGGCCGTTGCAGCCGCAGCAAGGCCTCGCAGCCAATGCAATGATGGTCCGAGGCGCGCAACTTGGGCTGATAGTAAAGTTGAAAGCGTTCTTCCGCGATCGCGGCACGCAATTCCGCCTCCAGGGCCTTGCGCTGCCTTTCCCTGGCGTCCAGGGCATCATCATAGAAGCGAAATGACAGACGGCCGGTTTTCTTGGCCTGGTGCAATGCCAGATCAGCATTCTTAAGCAGTTGCTCCTGGTCATGTTGCCCGGACGTCATGGTGTCGATGCCTAGGCTGCACGCAATCGTAACCTCGTCGTCGCCAATCTTTATTGGCGCCGACATTTCACGGATAATCTTGCGCGCAATCGCGGTTGCGCTGGTATCGCTTTCCAGATTGGTTGCGACCACGGCGAATTCATCGCCGCTTAGCCGCGCCACGAAGTCGGTTTCCCGGACGCAGCGGGTTAGTCGCCGCGCGCTTTGAATAAGAACCCGGTCTCCCACCGCATGGCCATAGGTGTCATTAACCGCCTTGAATTCATGGATATCGACCAGCAACAGGGCAAATGGCTTGTCCGTACGCTGGCATTGCGCCACGGCGTCGGCAAGCAGGCGGTCGAATAGGGCGCGGTTGGCCAGCGACGTCAGGGTATCGTATTCGGCCAGCCTTGAAAGTCTCGATTGCACCCGCTTTTGCTTGATGCTGTAGCGGATCGAACGGGCCAGTTGATCCTTGGACAAATTACCCTTGACCAGATAGTCCATTGCGCCGGCTTCCATTGCCTGCAAGTCGACCTCGGCATCATCCTGTCCGGTCATCAGGATCATTGCCGCATCGCAATTTCGCAACTCGGATGCCTTGACGATCAACTCCAGGCCGGTGCGGACCCCCAGCCGGTAGCCAATAAGGGCAACGTCGTGTGAATTGGCTTGCAATTCGGCCATGCCTTCCTTCCAGGTTCCAGCCCGGGAAAGGCGCAAATTGTCACCGTATATATCGGCCAGATAATCAGATGTGGCAGCGCAGTCGGCTTCATCGTGCTCGACCAAGAGGATCCTGGGCGTCAACCTCTTTGCATCCAGTGTGCTGCGGCCTCTCATTGACATTGACCTGCCTCAAATGATCCTTTCGCAAATTGGCGCTGATTTCGGCGCCATGCCGTCGGGGCGTTTGCCGCCGGCGATCGTGAATGAACAAAAGCGTATTCCATATCGACCGTTGCAGCGCTCCGTTCGACTCCCACTCGGTGCCACTCGCCCAAATACAACCAACGATGTTGCGGACAGTTTCGCCGCCAGCTGTTAAATTCCAGTAAACGCATAGGTTTCAATGCCGCCGCGAAAACAGTATGAGGCCGCCAAATGGAAGACAGCTATAGTAAGGGTTTCCCCGTGTCATGGGACCAGATGCACCGGGACAGCAAGGCCCTGGCATGGCGCCTGGCGGAAAAGGGCCCTTGGCGCAGTATTGTTTCGGTCACCCGTGGCGGCATGGTGCCGGCCTGCATCGTTGCCCGCGAGTTGGAGGTACGGCTAGTCGATACAATTTGCGTCAAGACCTACGATCATCAGGACCGGGCGGAGCCGGAGATACTAAAATCCGTCGCGGATGACGGCGCCGATGTGCTGATCATTGATGATCTGGTCGACACCGGCGCCACCGCCAAGGTGGTTCGTGCCCTGATGCCCAAGGCGCACTACGCCACGGTGTATGCCAAGCCGGCGGGACGCGATCTGGTCGACACCTTTGTTACCGAGGTTAGCCAAGACACCTGGATTTTTCTGCCCTGGGACACGGAATTGCAATTCGTCCAACCCCTGGTTCACGATGACGTCCGCGCCAATCCGCGGTCATAGCCTTGCATTCGGCGCCCCGGCGGGTACCAATAGACCAACAGGGTGGAGGGGCAGGAAATACCATGGCCGATGACGGCACACCGGCACGTCTGCGATTGCGCGGTATTTCCAAGCAATTCCCCGGTTGTTTGGCAAATGATCAAGTCGACTTGAGCCTGGCGCCAGGCGAAATACATGCCCTGCTGGGCGAGAATGGCGCCGGCAAAAGTACCCTGGTCAAAATCATCTACGGCGTTCTAAAGGCCGATATGGGCGAGCTGTATTGGGACGGCAAGGCGACCGCCATCACCTCCCCCTCCCAAGCCAGGCGCCTGGGTATCGCCATGGTTTTCCAGCATTTTTCCCTGTTCGAATCCATGACCGTGGCGGAGAACGTCGCCTTGGGGCTGGACGACAGCGCCAACCTGGACAGCCTGTCGGCCCAGGTTGGCGAGATCGGCCACCGCTATGGCCTGGCATTGCAGCCCGAACGCGTGGTGCATGATCTCTCCGTCGGGGAGCGGCAGCGGGTCGAAATCGTCCGTTGCCTGATGCAGCATCCACGCCTGTTGATCATGGACGAGCCTACATCCGTCCTGACCCCCGGCGAAGCGGAGGCGCTATTCATCACGCTGCGGCAACTGGCGGATGAGGGCTGCACCATTCTTTATATTTCCCACAAGCTGGAGGAAATACGCACCCTCTGTGACCGCGCCACGGTGATGCGCGGCGGCCGGGTGGTGGCCGAATGCGATCCACGGCGCGAAACCGCACATGATCTGGCCCGCCTGATGATTGGTGAGGATTTCAGCCTGGCCAACAAGACGGCGGGCGGCACCCTGGGCGCGACGCGGCTGCGGGTTCAAGGCTTGAACATGGCGGCGGCGGCGATCCACGGCACCGCCATTGCCGATATCGGCTTCGAGGTCGCCGCCGGTGAAATCCTGGGCATCGCGGGCGTCGCCGGCAACGGGCAAAATACCCTGCTGGCCGCCCTCAGCGGTGAACAGCTTTGCGAACATGCCGATACCATTGGCATTGAAGGCCAGGACGCGGGCCATTTGGGACCGCGCCGAAGGCGCCGCCTGGGCCTCGCCTTCGTGCCCGAGGAGCGCCTGGGCCATGGCGCGGTGCCCGAGATGTCGCTGGCCGACAATGCCCTTCTGACCGGCTATGACCGTCAGGACCTGCTGGCGCGGGGCAGCATCATGTTCTCCCGAACCCGGGATTACGCGCAACGGATCGTACAGTCCTTCCAAGTCGTCACGGGCGGCATTGGGGCCCATGCGGGTAGCCTGTCGGGCGGTAATCTGCAAAAATTCATAATTGGCCGGGAATTGTTGCAGCAGCCCAAGGTCCTCGTGGTGGCCCATCCCACCTGGGGAGTGGACGCGGGCGCGGCGGCGGCAATCCATACCGCCTTGCTGGATCTGGCCCGGCAGGGCACGGCCATTTTGGTGGTCAGTCAGGATCTGGACGAGTTGCTGCACATCAGCGACCGCATCGCCGTCCTGTCGGCCGGGCGCATGTCGGAAACCATGGTAACGGCGGAGGCCGACATCGGGCGGATCGGCATGTTGATGGGCGGCCAGGGCAATATTGATGGAGGCGGGCAACGTGCGGCCCAGGCTTGAAGCCCGCATCGGTGTTTCTCCCGCCATGGTGTACGCCACGCCGGCACTGGCGGTGGCTTTGACCATGGCCTGCGGCTCGATCCTATTTGCCGCCCTGGGACAGAATCCGATCGACGTCCTATACGCCTTTTTCATCCAGCCCATCTCCAGCGTCTATGGCCTGGCCGAACTGACCGTAAAGGCGACCCCCCTGGTGTTGTGCGCCATCGGCCTGTCGTTTGGCTTTCGCGCCAATATCTGGAACATCGGGGCCGAAGGCCAATTGACCCTGGGCGCGATCGCCGGCGGCGGTCTGGCACTGTGGGCCGGTGATGACGCCTCCGCCTGGTTCCTGCCCGCCATGATCGTCGCCAGCCTTTTGGGCGGGGCGGCCTGGGCCGCCATTCCGGCCTACCTAAAGACGCGCTTCAACGCCAACGAGATCCTGACCTCGTTGATGCTGACCTATGTGGCAATCCTGCTGTTGAGCTATCTGGTGCATGGCCCATGGAAGGATCCCGACGGCTATTCCTTCCCGCAAACCCGGATGTTCGCCGACAGCCTGCTATTGCCATTGTTGACCATGGGCACACGGCTGCACCTTGGCGCGCCCATCGCGCTGCTGGTGGCGCTGGCCGCCTGGTGGGTAATGGCGCGGATGTTTATCGGATTTCAGATCAAGGTGGTGGGTCTGACCCCCGCCGCCGCGGGCCTGGCAGGCTTCTCGGTGCGGCGGTTGACCTGGATTACCCTGTTGGCGGGCGGCGCCCTGGCCGGCCTGGCGGGCCTGTTCGAGGTCGCCGGTCCGATCGGACAATTGTTACCTAGCATCTCGCCCGGATATGGCTTCACCGCCATCATCGTGGCCTTTCTCGGCCGGCTGCATCCACTGGGCATATTGCTGGCCGGCCTGTTGATCGCCCTCTCCTACCTGGGCGGCGAAACGGTACAGATCGAACTCGGCCTGCCCTTGGCCGTCTCCGGCGTATTTCAGGGCATGTTGCTGTTCTTCCTGCTGGCCGCCGATGTGCTGGTACGATACCGCGTCCGCTGGGGCCGCACGACACTTGTATCGGAGGCCGGTTGATGGAGACCCTGGCCGCCGTCCTGGTAACGATAATCGGCGCCGCCACGCCGCTGCTGTTCGCCGCCACTGGCGAATTGGTGGTGGAGAAATCCGGCGTTCTGAACCTTGGCGTCGAGGGCATGATGCTGCTGGGCGCGGTCGGCGCCTTCGCCGTCGCCCTGACCACCGACAGCGCCACCTTGGGCATTTTGGCGGGCGCCGCCGCCGGTGCCGCCCTGGCTCTGGTATTTGCCCTCCTGACCCTGACCCTGATGGCCAACCAGGTCGCGTCCGGCCTGGCCCTGACGATATTTGGCGTCGGCGTCAGCGCCCTGATCGGACGTTCTTTTGTCGGTGTGCCGCTGGAGCGTCTGCCGCAACTGGATCTGCCGGGCATTAGCGATCTGCCCCTGATCGGCCCACTGCTGTTCGGCCATGATGCCCTGGTCTATCTCTCGATTGCCGCCATCCCGGCGACGATCTGGTTCCTGGAACGCAGCCGCGCCGGTCTGGTCCTGCGCTCCATCGGCGAAAACCATTCCGCCGCCCACGCCTTGGGCCATCCGGTGATCAAGGCGCGCTATCTGGCGGTAATGTTCGGCGGCGCCATGGCCGGCCTGGGCGGGGCTTATTTGTCTCTTGCCTACACACCCATGTGGGCCGAGAACATGACCGCCGGCCGTGGCTGGATCGCACTGGCGCTGGTGGTATTTTCCACCTGGCGGCCCGGGCGGCTACTGCTGGGCGCCTATCTGTTCGGCGGCATCACCGTGGCGCAATTGCACATCCAAGGCTTTGGCATCGATATCCCATCCCAGTTCCTCTCGATGCTGCCCTACCTGGCGACCATCGCTGTTCTGGTCGCGATCTCCGCCGACAATGCGCGGGCCCGCCTGAACGCGCCCGGCAGTCTGGGAAGAATTTTTTACCCCGAAGCGTAAAGTTGCTCGACGTAGCGATACTTTGTGCGGAAAATGCAGTTGGAAAAACAGGGAGACGAAACGTGAAAACCTCAATCATCAAACGCACTGCAATCTGGCTGGGGGCCGCGGCCGTCTCCACCGCATTGACCGCATCCGCCTGGGCCGAGCCGCTGAAAATCGGCTTCGTCTATGTCGGCCCCGTCGGCGACCACGGTTGGACCTACCGCCATGACGAGGGCCGCAAGGCGATCGACAAGGCGTTTGGCGACAAAGTCAAGACCAGCCTGGTGGAAAGTGTCAAGGAAGGCGCCGACTCCGAGCGGGTGATCCGTCAGCTCGCCGCCTCCGGCCACAAGCTGATCTTCACCACCTCGTTTGGCTTCATGAACCCGACGCTGAAGGTCGCCAAGAGCTTCCCCGGCGTACGCTTCGAACATGCCACGGGCTACAAGCAATCGAAGAATGTCTCGACCTATGCCGCGCGTTTCTACGAGGGACGCCATATCGCCGGCCTGATCGCCGGCAAGATGACCAAATCCAACGTCATCGGCTATATCGGCTCCTTCCCCATTCCCGAAGTCGTACGCGGCATTAACGCCACTACCCTGGCCCTGCACAAGGTCAACCCGAAGGCCACGGTCAAGGTCGTCTGGGTCAACACCTGGTACGATCCGGGCAAGGAAGGCGCCGCCGCGAAGGCCCTGATCGACCAGGGCGCCGATGTCATCATGCAGCATACCGACAGTCCCGCCGCCGTGCAGGCGGCCCAGGAACGCGGCGTCTGGGCCGTGGGCCAGGCCTCGGACATGACCCATTTTGGGCCCAAGTCCCACCTGACCGCCATCGTCGATGTCTGGGACAACTATTACGTCTCGCGCGCCAAGGCGGTGATGGACGGCACCTGGAAATCCGGCGACACCTGGGACGGCCTGAAACAGGGCATGCTGCAAATGGCCCCCTATAATGCCGCGCTTCCCGCCGACGTCCTGGCCATGGCGAAAAAGGCCGAGGCGGACATTATTGCCGGAAAAGTGCACCCCTTCGCCGGTCCGATCAAGGATCAGGCAGGCAAGGAAAAGGTCCCCGCCGGCAAGAATCTCGATGACGGTTCCTTGCTGTCGATGAATTGGTACGTCCAGGGCGTCCAGGGCAAGTTGCCGAAATAATTGGCTAATTCGGGCTACGCCCTTCCCCCGGCGCGACTTCCCGGGGGGAGGGCTTCCCAGTCAGACAAACAAGCGTTAGATTTCCCTCCAACATGTAACTGGGAGGAAATCGATCATGGGCGTTCTCGACGGCAAGGTAATACTGGTCACCGGTGGTGGCCGCGGCATTGGCAAGGAAACCGCCAAATTGGCCGCGCGCGAAGGCGCCAAGGTGGTGGTCAACGACCTGGGCGGCTCAACCTCCGGCGATGACGACGGTGATGCGGGCCCGGCCCAGGAGGTTGCCAACGAGATCAAGGCCGAAGGCGGCGAAGCCGTGGCCAATTCCGACAGCGTTGCCCTGATGTCCGGCGCCAAGGCCATGTTCGAACAGGCCATGGATACCTATGGCGGCCTGCATGGCGTGATCGCGCCGGCCGGCATCCTGCGCGATACCATGTTCCACAAGATGTCGGAAGAAGACTGGGACGCGGTAATCAACGTGCATCTGAAGGGCTCGTTCAACGTCACCCGCGCCACCATCAATCATTTCCGCGACCAGGAAGACGGGGCCTACGTCCTGTTCACCTCGACCTCCGGTCTGATCGGCAATATCGGCCAGACCAACTATGCCGCCGCCAAGATGGGCATCGTTGGCTTGAGCCGCGTCATCGCCATGGAGAACGAGCGTAAGAACGTGCGTTCCAACATCCTCTCGCCGTCCGCCTGGACCCGCATGATCGGCACCATCCCGATCAAGGACGAGGCCACCGCCAAACGCATGGAGCTGACCAAGGCGCGCATGCGGCCCGATCAAATCGCCCCCCTCGGCGTGGCCCTGGTTGCCGATGACGCCAAGGATCTGTCAGGGCAGATTTTTTCAATCCGCGGCAACGAGGTCTATATCTGGAACCAGCCCCGCCCCATTCGCGGCATTGCCAACACGGAAGGCTGGACCCCCTCGGCGATGTTGGCGAACGCTTTCCCGGCCTTCCGGGCCAATCTGACGGATCTGGGCAACGCGCGAACGGTGTTCACGTCCGACCCGCTGTAAACCGCGCGGTATTATTGACTGAGTTGAGGAGTGTCTGGCCATGGCCATGAACTACGACCATTTGATGTCCCTTCGGGAGGAGGGACAGGAATTTTCCTACGGCGATAGGGAGACCATGCTGTACGCCCTGGGCGTCGGTTTCGGACGGGACGCCTTGGACGAGAATGAACTGGACTTCGTCTTTGAGCGCGGCGAGTTGAAAACCGTGCCCTCGATGGCCGTGGTTCTGACGCGGGGTAATCTGAACTCCCAATTCGGATGGGATTACACCAAGGTCCTGCATGGTGAGCAACGCCTGGAACTTTACCGTCCCCTGCCGCCCGAAGGCGAATTGATCGCCGATACCAGGGTAGCGGAGGCCTATGACAAGGGCGAGGGCAAGGGTGCCCTGGTCTGCGTCGAGACCGATGTGCGCCTGAAATCCGACGGCCAGCCCCTGTTCAAGGTCGGCAACACGATCTTCGCGCGTGGCGATGGCGGCTTTGGTGGGCCCAGCGGTTCCGGGCCCGAGCCGCATCCGACGCCGGAACGCGCGCCGGATCAGAGCTGCGAATTGGAGACCCGACCCGATCAGGCATTGTTGTACCGCCTGAACGGCGACCGTAATCCCCTGCACGCCGATCCGACATTGGCCAAGAGCGTCGGCTTCCCAGTACCCATCCTGCATGGCCTGTGCACCTATGGCACCGCCTGCCGGGCAATTTTGACAACGATCTGCGACTACGACCACACCATGATCCGGGGTTTCGATCTGCGATTTTCGGCACCCGTCTATCCTGGCGAAACCATCATCACCGACATGTGGCGGGACGGTGACATCGTCTCGTTCCAATGCCGCCTGAAAGAGCGCGACCTGGTCGTGGTCAAGAACGGCAAATGCACTTTGGCATCTTGAAGACAAAATTGAAGGACATTTAGACATGACGAAAATCGGCGAATTCGACGACATCGAGGTAACCCTGGACGGCAATGTTGCCTTGATCGAAATCCAGCGTCCGCCCCACAACTTTTTCGACCACGCCCTGATCAGCCAACTGGCCGATGCCTGCGAGACCTTGGGCGACACCGTGGAATGCCGCGCCATCGTGCTGGCCGCGCAGGGCAAGTCTTTTTGCGCCGGCGCCAATTTCGGCGATGGCTCGGGCGATAAGATCCTCGAAAACAAGGCGGCCCAACCGCAAAAGCCCGAGACCCATTTGTACGTCGAAGCGGTCCGTCTGTTCGCCACGCCGAAGCCCATCGTCGGCGCCATTCAGGGCGCGGCCATCGGCGGCGGTCTGGGTCTGGCCCTGGTGCCTGATTTCCGCGTGACCTGCCCCGAAGGCCGGTTCAGCGCCAATTTCACTCGTCTGGGTTTCCACCCCGGCTTTGGCCTGACCCACACCCTGCCGGCCCTGGTCGGCCAGCAGAACGCGGCCCTGATGATGTACACCGGCCGCCGCATCAAGGGCGATGAAGCGGTGGATATGGGCCTGGCCGATATCCTGGTGCCGCTGGATCAGGTACGCAGCGAGGCCATGGACCTGGCCGAGGAAATCGCCATCTCCTCCCCCCTGGGTGTGGTCGAGACCCGGGCCACCTTGCGCGCCGGTCTGGCTGACCGGGTGAAGGCGGCCACGGATCACGAGTTGGATATCCAGAACCAGCTGAAAGAGACTGCCGACTTCAAGGAAGGCATCGCGGCCACCTCCGAACGCCGTCTGCCGAACTTCCAGGGCCGGTAGAAGAGTTCAAGGAGAGGTAAGGCGATGGACGAAGCCCAAACCCTGGTCGCCGATGCGGCGAGCCGGATTTTTCGCGACCTTGGCGACCCGCAGACCATCAACGCCGCCGGCGATGATAGTTGGCGGGAACCGCTCTGGTCGGCCCTCGAGGAAGCGGGCCTGACTACCGCCTGGGTCACGGACGAGTTGGGTGGTGCGGGGGCCGGCATCGGCTCCGGCTTCGCCGTGCTGCGGGTGGCGGGGGAATATGCCGCCGCCCTGCCCCTGGCCGAAACCTTGATCGCCGGCTGGCTATTGGAGATGGGCGGCATCATGCTGCCCGGTGGCGCCATGTCGGTAGCACCGGCCAGGAGCGGCGATAAGCTGGCCCTGGCGGCCGATGGCACCTTGTCGGGGACGGCCCGCGCCGTGCCTTTCGCGGCCGAGGTCGAGCACCTGGCGGTTTTGGCCGACAGCGCCGATGGCCCCGCCGTGGCCTTGGTCAGTATCGCCGACTGCAAGTGCCAGGATGGTCAAAACATGGCCGCCGAAGCGCGCAACAATGTCGATTTCGACGGTGTCACGCCGCTGCAAACGGCGCCGTTGCGCGATGGCATCGATGCCCAGGCCCTGTCCCTGATGGGCGCGGCGGCGCGCTCCATGCAGATGGCCGGCGCGCTTCAGAGCATTCTGGAAATCGCCGTGCAATACGCCGAGGAGCGGGTCGCATTCGGCCGGCCCATCGGCAAGTTTCAGGCGGTGCAGCACAACCTGGCCCGCCTGGGCGAGGAAGCCGCCGCCGCCATCGCGATAGCCGCCTCGACCGCCTACACCGTCGAACATCTGGAAGACTGGTCAAGCGCCGGCGTTTTCCTGGAAATCGCCTCGGCCAAGATCCGGGTCGGGGAAGCCGCCGGCGAAGGTGCGGCCATCGGCCATCAGGCTTTTGGCGCCATCGGTTTCACCAAGGAGCATATCTTGCACCGCTTTGTGCAGCGCCTGTGGTCGTGGCGGGATGATTTCGACAACGAAGCCATCTGGGCCGCTGAACTTGGCCGCCGGGTCGGCGCGATGGGCAGCGAAGGTCTTTGGCATAGCCTGACCGCCGCATAACCGCGAATTAGAGAAAGACGAAGGTCTAGAACAAGATGTCTGTTGCCATACAATTCGATCCCATCCGTCTGCCGCCAGAGGCCGAGGCCCTGCGCGTGGAAGTGCGTCAGTTTCTGAAGGACGAAATCGCCGCCGGTACCTTCAGTGGCCGGGGCGACCGCCGCCCCAACCCGGAGTTCAGCCGCAAGGTTGGCGAAAAGGGCTGGATCGGTATCACCTGGCCAAAGAAATACGGTGGCCAGGAGCGTAGCTTCCTGGAACGCTATGTCATCAACGAGGAATTTCTGATCGCCGGCGCCCCGACGCGGAAGCATTTCACCGCCGATCGGCAAAGCGGCCCGGTGTTGATGAAATACGCCTCCGAGGAAATCAAGCAGGATATCCTGCCCCGCATCACACGCGGCGAAGTATCATTCTGCATCGGCATGAGCGAGCCGGATTCGGGCTCCGATCTGTTTGCCGCCAAGACCAAGGCGGAGCGTACCGACGATGGCTGGCTGATCAACGGGCGCAAGCTGTGGACCTCATTGGCGCACGAGTCCGATTATATGATCGGCCTGTTCCGCACCTCTGCCCCGACCCAGGAGAACCGGCGCCACGGCCTATCGCAATTCCTCGTCGATATGAAGCTGCCGGGCATAACCACCCAGCCGGTCCTGCATCCCAACGGCAATCACGAGTTCAACGAAGTGACTTTTGACAATGCCCTGTTGCCCCACGACTATCTGATGGGTGAGGTGGACATGGCCTGGAAACAGGCAACATCGGAATTGGCCTACGAACGCAGCGGTTCGGAGCGCTTCCTGGAAACCTGCGAGGTGCTGTTCGAACTGGTCGATCTGATCGGCGAAAACCCCGATGTGCGCGAGGCCGAGGGCCTGGGCCGTCTGGTGGCCCAGCTCCACACTTTGCGGCGCATGTCGATCTCCGTCGCCGGCATGCTGCACGCGGGCAAGGAACCGGTGCTGGAAGCATCCGTGGTGAAAGATCTTGGCACGGTCTGGGAACAGGCCTTGCCGGCGGTGGCCCGTGACCTTGCAGCCTTCATCGACCGAGACCCCGGGAACCGCGTGCGGTTCGAGGAAGTCCTGGCCCACGGCATCACCATCGCGCCCAAGCTGACCATCCAGGGCGGCACCACCGAGGTGCTGCGCGGCATCGTCGCCCGTGGCCTCGGCCTGCGGTAGATTTCATCACGCTGGGAATTTTTGTATATGGCTGATCTGTCCGCCCTGTTGTGGCCGAACGCCGTTGCCATCGTTGGTGCCTCGGCGGAATCCACGACCCTTCGCGGCCGCATCATGGAAGTGATGCTAAGCCATGACTTCAAGGGCCCCGTCTACCCCGTCTCCCGCAGCCATGAAGAAATCCAGGGCCGGCGCTGCTATCCCTCCATCGACAAGGTCCCGGAACGGGTCGACCTGGCAATCCTGATCATACCGGCGCAGTTCGTCCCCGACACCCTGGCCGCCTGTGGCGAATCCGGCGTGCGGGCGGCACAAATCCTGACCTCCGGCTTCGCCGAAGAATCCGGCGAGGCCGGCACCGCCCTGCAGGATGAAATCCGCGCCGTTGCCAAACGCTATGACATGGCGGTGCTGGGTCCGAACTCCATCGGTTTCGCCAATACAACGAACGCCCTGTGCCCCACCTTCAGCCCGGCGGTGGACAAGATCGAACTGCCCCTGCTGCCGCCCTGGAGCCAGGACGGGCACATCACCGTGGTGGCGCAAAGCGGCGGCATCGGTTTTGCCTTCTACGATCATGGCCGGCCCAAGCAACTGCCCTTCAATTACATCATGACCACCGGCAACGAGGCCTGCCTGGAAGCGCTGGATGTGGTCGACCATTTGCTGGACGAGGGCAAGACGGATGTCTTCATCCTGTTCATGGAGGGCGTGAAGAACGGCGCCCGGCTGGTCCCCGTGGCGGAAAAGGCTCTTAAAGCCGGCAAGCCGATTATCCTGACCAAGATCGGCAGTTCAGAAGCCGGCGTTCGCGCCGCCGCCTCGCACACCGCCTCCCTGGCCGGATCGTACCAGGCCTATCAGGCTATTTTTCAACGCTATGGCATTATCGAAGCCGACAATATTGAAGAGATGGTCGATATCGCCGCCGGTTTTTCCCATCACGGGCGCAACCTGCCCAAGGGCAAGCGCGTGGGGATCTGCACCGCTTCGGGCGGCGGCGGCGGCTGGATGGCCGATATGTGCGTCGCCGCCGGCCTGGAGATTCCGGAGCTGGACCCTGATACCCGCGCCACTATTGACGCCTATCTGCCGGCCTATGGCACCTCGCAAAACCCCATTGACGCCACGGCCCAGGCGGTTCGGACCTTGGGCTATGCGGGACTGGCACGGATGGCGGCGCAGTCGGATGTGCTGGACGGTATCATTTCGGTCGCCTCGTGCCGCAATCCAACGATCCTGGAGCGCGAGCGGGAAACCATGATCGAACTGACCCGGGATATCGACAAGCCGATGCTGTTCTGCTCCTACACCCAGCCGCATCAGGTATCGGCGGAAATCCTGGGCCGGGCCGGCATTCCCCTGTACGGCAACATGGCCAATTGCGCCCGCGCCATGGCCGAAATGGCGGACTATCGCCAACTGCGCGAACGCTTCCTCTCGGCACCGGATATACCGCTCACCGACAGCGCCAGCCGCGATCAAGTCGCCGCACAACTGGCCGCCGCCGGTCCGGTATTGTGCGAGTATGAAGTCAAACCGCTATTGGCCGCTTATGGTATTCCGACCGGCGACGAGGCCCTTGCAACCAGCGCCGACGAGGCGGTCGCCCTGGCCGGTAAGATCGATGGCGCGGTTGTCTTGAAAATCCAATCGCCGGATATTTTGCACAAAACCGAAGCCGGCGGCCTGGCGCTCGGTCTCCATGGCGAAGCGGACATCCGCGCCGGCTATGTCAAGGTCATGGCAGCGGCGACCGATCAGACCGCCGGCGTCCTGGTGCAGGCCATGGCGCCCAGGGGGCATGAGATGATCGTCGGCATCAATCACGATCCCACGTTCGGGCCCATGTTGATGCTCGGTTTCGGCGGCATCTATGTCGAGGTTAATCCGGACGTGGCGCTGGCCCCCGCACCCATGGACAGGAACGCGGCGGAAGACCTATTGAACCGCTTGCGGGGCCGAAAGCTGCTGGACGGCGTGCGCGGCGAGGCGGCGGCGGATATTGACGCTTTGCTGGACATGGTTGTTAAACTGTCATGTTTCGCGGCGGATCATGGCGATGTCATTGGCGAATTGGACCTGAACCCCGTGCTGGTTCATGCCGAGGGCCAGGGCGTAAGTGTGGTCGATGCATTGGTGGTAAAGCGAACATGAGCGAACACGATATTCATCTGCACTTTGAAGAACTGGATGGCGATGGCCCCCATATCATGATGCTGCACGGCATGCTGTCATCGCGGGCCCAGTGGGAGTTGAACCTCGCCGCGATCCAGAAAGTAGCCCGCCCCGTGGTTGTCGAATTGCTTGCGCACGGCCGCTCCGCCGCGCCGGAGGCGCCCGAGCCATATGATCCTGAGTATTACGTTGCGACGTTCGAGGCGATCCGGAAAGAGCTGGAAATCGACCGCTGGTTCATTTGCGGCCAGTCGTTCGGCGCCTCCCTGACCTTGCGCTATGCCCTGCGCCATCCGGACCGGATTATTGCCCAGGTCTTCACCAATTCTTCCTCCGCCCTGGCCGGCGAGGAATATCTGATCGCCTACCGCGATACGGCGGAACAGCGCGCCCAATTGATGGAGCGGGGCGGCAAGGAGGGGATCAAGGAATTGCCGATCTATCCTGGCAGAGCCCGCCGTCTGCCCGAGGCCGCGCGCGATGCCCTGGTGCGGGATGCGGAGCTGTTGGAGCCGCGCGGTCTGGCCCAGTCATTTCGTTATTCGTCACCCTACCTCTCGGTCCGCGACGAAGCCGCCAATACCAAGGTGCCGACCTTGCTGGTCTGGGGCGCCGCCGAGAAGCGCTTTCAGCCGAACTATGAGTTTGCCGTCGCCAATATTCCGGATATCGAGGTGGTGGAAGTGGACGCTGGCCATGCCGTGAACATTGAAGCCGCCGATATTTTCAACGACGCCATCACCGAATGGATCCAACAGCATAGTTGAGGCCCGCAATGAGCCAACCGCAAAACCAGCCACGAACACTGTTCGACAAGTTGTGGGAGACCCACGTTGTCCGGTCCTTGGGTGAGGGTCTGGACCTCCTCCACGTTGACCGCCAACTGATCCACGACTTGAGCGGCGCCCGGGCCCTGGAAGAATTGGCCGAGAGGGGCCTGAGCGTACACAACCCCGAACTCTGCATTGCCACGCCCGATCACAGCATTTCCTCCCTGCCGGGACGCACCCTGGCCTCCAGCCCGCACGGCGAACGCCTGGGCGGCGGCCTTCGGGATATGGCGGCGACGGTGGGCATCGCCCACTACGGTTTGGAGCATCCCAACCAAGGCATCGTCCATGTTATCGGACCGGAAACCGGTTTTACCCTGCCCGGCTGTCTATTGGTTTGCGGCGACAGTCATACCTCCACCCACGGTGCCATGGGCGCCCTGGCCTGGGGCATCGGTTCTTCGGAGCTTGTGCATACTCTGGCGACACAGACCATTCGCCAGCGCCGACCGCAGACCATGCGCATCAACATCGACGGCGAATTGGGCGATGGCGTCGAAGCCAAGGATGTCATCCTGCATATCATCGGCTGCCTGGGCGTTGCCGCCGGCACCGGCCATGCGGTGGAATATGCCGGCAGCACCATAAGCGCCATGGGGATGGAGGGGCGCATGACGATCTGCAACCTGTCCATCGAATTCGGTGCCCGCATGGGCATGATCGCCGCGGACGAGACCACCTTTGCCTACCTGGAGGACAAACCCCTGACACCGAAGGGCGCTGACTGGGACCGGGCCGTGGCCCATTGGCGAACCCTGGCCACCGAAGCGGGCGCCAAGTTCGACCGGGAGGTCGATATCGATGCAACGCGGATCGCGCCGCAAATCACCTGGGGCACCTCCCCCGGCCAATCAGTGGCGGTAACCGAAACCATTCCGGCACTGGACAGTTTTGTTGAGGCGGACCAGCGCAATGGTGCCGAAGCGGCCCTGGAGTACATGGGTTTGCAGGCGGGTGCGGCCATTGCCGGCACCAAGGTCGACCGGGTTTTCATCGGTTCCTGCACCAATAGCCGCCTCACGGATCTGCGCCGCGCCGCCGCCATCGCCCAGGGGCGTCAGGTGGCGGCCAATGTCACCGCCTGGGTCGTACCGGGATCGGTTCCGGTCAAGGTCGCGGCGGAGGCCGAAGGCCTGCATGAAGTATTTCTCGCCGCCGGTTTCGAATGGCGGGAGCCTGGCTGCGCCCAATGCGTCGCCAGCAATGGCGAGGTCGTCGCACCGGGCGAACGCTGTGTCTCGACCTCGAACCGTAATTTCGTCGGCCGCCAGGGTCCGAAGGCGCGGACCCATCTGGCGGGACCGGCGATGGCGGCGGCGGCGGCCGTCGCCGGCGAGATCACCGATGTGCGGAACCTCGCACCAATCGAGCCAGAGACCGGGGAGGCAGGATGATGGAAAAGCTGCAACAAGTTCAAGGCGTCGCCGCCCCCCTGCCCCGGACGAATATCGATACCGACATCATTACGCCCATGGAATACCTCACCACCGCCGGCAAGAAGACCATGCACGAACATACCTTCGCGCCCCTGCGGTTCATGGCCGACGGCAGGGAGAACCCGGATTTCATCCTGAACAAGCCCGGCTACCGCGGCGCACCGATCCTCATCGCGGGGCGCAATTTCGGCTGCGGCAGCAGCCGGGAAACCGCCGTGTGGGGTATTCGGGGTCTGGGTATCCGCTGTGTCATTGCCGAGAGCTTTGGCGATATCTTTTTCAATAACTGTTTCCAGAATTCGGTCCTGCCGATCCGTCTTCCCGCCGAGACCATCGCCGAGTTGATGGCCGAGGCCGGTGACGATCAAGGCAACACCCAGTTCCAGGTGGACGTGGCGACACGCACGCTGACAACGCCATCGGGGCGCAGCATAACGTTCGATCTGACCCCGGACCGGCAAGCCGCGTTGCTGGAAGGATTGGACGAGATCGGTCAAACTCTCAAGGACGATGGTGAGACCACAGCCTTCCAGGACCGGGACAGAAAAGCCCGGCCATGGATTTATGACCTGGGAAGCATGGATTGAACGCATCATGACCAATGTCACCGACTTGATCGCTGGGATGTCGCTGCCGGTTATCGCGGCGCCGATGTTCACGGTCTCAAACCCGGAAATGGCGCTGGCCACCTGCGCCCAGGGCATGATGGGCACCTTCCCGGCCCATACCACACGCTCGGCCGGGATGCTGGATGAGTGGTTGCGCACCATGGCGGACAGCCTGGAACGCCTACGGGATGAAGGCAACGATCCCGTCGCACCCTATGGCGTCAATCTTGTCGTACACGGCACCAATCAGCGCCTGGCCGGCGACCTTGAACTCTGCATCAAACACAAAGTCCCGGTGATCCTGACGTCCAAGGGCGCGCCGGGCGAGGTTTTCGATGCGGTACATGACTACGGCGGGCTGGTCTTTCACGATATCGCCTCGGCCCGGCACGCGGAAAAGGCATTGGCGGCTGGCGCCGACGGCCTGATCGCGGTTTGCGGCGGCGCGGGCGGCCATTGCGGCACGATCAATCCTTTCGCCCTGGTCAACGAGGTCAGGCAGATGACCGACCGGGCGGTCATCCTGGCCGGTGCCATCACCACCGGGCGGGATATTCTGACCGCACAGGTCATGGGCGCCGATCTCGTCTATATGGGCACGCGCTTCATCAATACCGAAGAGTCAGGCGCGGCGGATGGCTATCGTCAGATGATCATCGATGCCAACGCCACGGACATATTCTTCACCGGCGCCATGGATGGCGCGCCGGCCAACCTGCTGGCGCCAAGTTTGCTGCGCGCGGGCGTAGATCTGGACGAGTTGCGGCGGCAAACGCCTGGCGCCATCGTCGCCGTGGACGAACGCAAGAAACGCTGGAAGGACGTCTGGTCCGCCGGCCACGGCGTCGGCAGCATCAACGATGTCCTCTCGGTGCGTGACCTGTGTGACCGCTTGAAGGCGGAATACAGCCTTGCGAGGGACGGCTTGCAACGCTTCCACGCCGCCGAATAAGGCCCAATCCGTTGAACGACACAGCAGACGAAGGGTGGCGTGCCGTCGTACGGGGACCCGGCCTGATCCGTCTCGCCCTGATCATGACCTGCGTCACGCTGCACGCCATGGATGTCTTTTTCATCGCCACGATACTGCCCAGCGTGGTCGAGGATATTCAAGGCGTGGCGTTCTACGCCTGGCCGGCGGCGCTATATATCACCACCTCCATCATGGGTGCGGCCAGCGGCGGATACGTTGGCGGCAGGCTGGGACTGCGCCGGGCCGTGATGCTGGCGGCGACCATTTACCTGGCCGGCTCCCTGGTCTGCGCCCTGGCGCCCCACATGTTCGTGTTCCTGATCGGACGTACGGTCCAGGGCCTGGGCACCGGGTTGATGGTATCCCTTGCCTACACCATGGTGCGGCAGCTTTTTGCCGAAACCCTGCGGCCCCATGTCTTCGCCTATCTGTCCGTAACCTGGGGCGTGGCGGCGGTGGCCGGTCCGCTGATTGCCGGTCTGTTTGCTCAGTTTGGTTTTTGGCGCGGGATCTACTGGCTGACGGTGCCGGTATTCCTGGCCCTGCTGGTACTCTCCCGCCGGGCGCTGCAGGAAACGCCGGTTTCGCGCGCAGCCGGCAGGCTGCCGGTGCAACGCCTGGCATTGTTGGGCGCGGCGGTTCTTTGTGTCACCGTCAGCGGCCAAACGGATGTCCTGGGCCTGCGCCTGGCTCTGATCCTGGCCGCCGTGGTGGGCGTCGGCGGCATGCTGTGGCGGGATCATCTCGCCAAGACACCGTTGTTGCCCAGCCGGCCGGCCTCGTTCAACGGGATTGTCGGGATGGGATTCTGGATCTTTTTCCTTATCTCCTTCACCTTTACGCCGCCGAACGTTTTCCTGCCCCTATTGGCGCAACGTTTACACGATGTTCCCCCTTCAATGGCCGGCTACTTCGCCGCCGCCATGTCCCTGGGCTGGTCAGCCGCCGCCTTTGTGGTGCCCGGCGCGCCGCAGCCGGTACAAAGAGTTTTGATGATCACCGGGCCGTTGTGCATTCTGGCCGGTATCGTCGGGCAGAGCCTGTTCGTGGTCGAGGGCCCGATTTGGGCCCTGATTGCCATGGTTTTCCTCACTGGCCTGGGTATTGGGCAATGCCATGCCCATATCACCAACCATATTATGAGCAACGCCAGACCGGGGGAAGAAGCCCTGACGGCGGGTGCCGTTCCGACCATGCAGTCCCTGGGCTTTGCTTTCGGCGCCGCCACGGCCGGTCTGCTGTCGAATGTCGCCGGGATGTCGGGCGGTATTTCAATCCCCACCCTGACCAGCGTAACCGATTGGATCTATGGCTTCGCCATGTTCCCCGCCACCTTTGCCCTGCTGGCCGCTGTTCGTCTGGTCTGGCTGATCAAGGCTAACCCGTCCAGGTCGTGACCACGTCGCGGCTTCGCAGATCGGCGACGGCAGCGGCATCGTAGCCCAACTCGCCCAACACCTCGTCGGTATGCTGCCCGGTTACGGGCGAAGTGCCGGTCGGGGTGCCCGCCTCGATCTTGGGAATACCCGGCGGGTTCGGAATGGCCCAAGGCTTTTCCAGTCCGGCCAGCTCGAGAAAGGAAAACAGTTCGGTCGCAGCCACTTGCGGGTGTTCCAGGAAATTCTGAAATTCCTGCAACATCTCGTTCTGCAAGCCCGCCTCGGTGAACATATCGCGCCAATAAACAGCAGGCTTGCCCAGGAAAACCGGAGCAAAGCGTTGCCGCAACATCTCGGCATGCGCCTTGCGCCCCTCGATCCCAAGCAGACGGTCATCCGCCTTCAGGTCGTCCTGGCCGAGCAGTTCGCAGACCGTGTGGAAATCCGCATCCTTGACGACACCCAATTGCAGCCAGCCGTCGGCGGTGCGGTGAAGGCCAGACGGCGGAGCGCCGGCGCTCTGCAGGTCGCGATGCGCCGCGGTCGTGATGCGGATACCGCTAAGATTGGCGGCGGCACGCATCAGGGAGGAGTCAATATAACGCCCGCCCCCGCCAGGCAGGTCACGCTTGGCATGCAACGCCGGCGCCACGGCCTGAAAAGAGAACAGTGCCGTGTGCATATCGACAAGGATCGTGTTTGAACGATGGGGGATACCGTCATTACCCGCATTGTCCAGCATGAAGCCGGTAAAGGCCTGCAAGACCGGGTCCATGGCGGGTTTGTCGCGCAACGGCCCGGTCTGGCCAAAGCCGGAGATGGAGAGGTAGATCAGGCCGGGGTTCATCGCCATCAGGCGCTCATGGCCAAAACCCAGGCGATCAATTACGCCGGGGCGGAATCCTTCCATGAAGATATCGGCATCCGCCACCAGGGCATCGATAATGGCGGCCGCTTCCGGGCTTTTCAGATCAATGGCCAGGCTGCGCTTGCCCAGGGAGCCGACGAAGGAGAATTCCGTATGATCGGATATGGGCGTGCCCAGTATTCGGGCCCAATCACCCTGTAATGGCTCTACCTTGACAACATCGGCACCATGCTGGGCCAGCAACATCGCACAATAGGGACCGGCGATGCCCTGGCTGAGGTCGACCACCTTGACGCCTTCGTAGGGCCTCTCGAAACTCATGGCAAACTCCTCATCCGGTCCATGTCGTAATCACGCCCCGGTGCCGCAGATCGGCGATGAAATCGGCGTCATGCCCCAGTTGCGCCAGCACTTCGTCACTATGCTGCCCCGTTACGGGTGAAACGCCATAAGGTGTATCCGGCTCGATCTTGGGGATGCCCGGCGGGTTGGGCATGGGCAGCTCCACACCGGCGAGGGGAATGTATGAAAACAGCTCTGTTTCGAGCACTTGCGGGTGGGCCAGGAATTCATTGAAACTCTGCAATATTTCATTTTGCATGCCGGCCTCGGTGAATATGTCACGCCATTGGGCCGCCGATTTACTCAATAGGGCCTCCGCCACGCCATCCAACAGCATGTCTGCCTGGGCCCGGCGGCCCTCGTTGCCACGCAGGCTGTCATCCGCCTTCCAGTCATCCCGTCCCAGGATGTCGCACAAAGCCAGAAAATCCTTATCCTGCAGCGTGACCAGTTGCAGCCAGCCCTCGGCGGTCTTGAAAATACCCGATGGCGTGGTGCGCAGATTTCGCTTCAGCTCGCCCTCCTGAGACGCGGTCATGACACGGATAACGCTGAGATTGGCCGCGCCCCGCATCAGCGAGATATCAAGAAACCGCCCTTTCGCGCCGTCGCGTTTGCCATAAAGCGCCGGTGCCACGGCCTGAAAGCTGTACAGCGCCGTCGACATGTCATTGATGACGGTATGGGTGCGATGGGGAATACCGTCCTCCCCCTTGTTGTCCATCATATAGCCGCTGAAGGCTTGCAACACCGGATCCATGGCCGGTTTGCCGCGCAACGGCCCGATCTGGCCAAAGCCCGAGATCGAGACATAGATGAGGCCGGGATTTAGCGCCATCAGACGTTCATGGCCAAAGCCCAGGCGGTCGATCACACCGGGGCGGAAACCCTCAAGAAAAACGTCCGCCTCGGCCACCAGATTGTCGATGATCCCTGGTGCCTCGGCGCTTTTAAGATCAATGGCCAGGCTGCGTTTGCCAAAATTCGCGATAAAGGAATATTCCGTATGGTTGCCGTTGGAGGCACCAAGCGAACGGGCCCAGTCCCCCTGCGGCGGTTCCACCTTGATCACATCGGCGCCGTGCTGGGCCAACAACATGGCGCAATAGGGACCCGCGATCCCCTGGCTCATATCGACCACCTTGATGCCCTCGTAGGGCCTCTCGAAGCTCATATATGGTGGCTCCTAGACGTCCAGGCGGTAGACATCGCCGTCGCGGACCAGATGACCGGCGGTGGGCGTCGCGAAATGGGTGCCGATGATCAGGATCGGTGTGTCGGCATAACGCGAAAAGACTTCATGCCGGGTGCGCCGGGCCTGATCAGGATCGGTATCGACGGAGGCCGACCATTCCGGATGAGCGAACTGGCAGGGGTGGTGGATGAAATCACCGGTGATCATGGCCTCTTCGCCCTGACTTTTGATCATAACGGAAACATGGCCCGGTGAATGGCCAACCGTGGGCATCAGGCTGACCTCATCACAGATTTTATGCGAAGTTTCGACCAGATCGACCAAGCCCGCGTCGAAAACCGGCAATACCGAATCCGACATGATCTGCCTGGTGTTCTTCTCCTCCACCGCGGTCCAATGGTCGAACTCCACCTTGCCCATCAGATAGCGGGCGTTGGGAAAGGTCGGTTGCCATTTGCCGTCCACCAACATGGTATTCCAGCCGACATGATCGATATGCAGATGGGTACACAGGACATTATCGATTTTGCCCGTGGCGTAGCCCGCCGCCTCCAAGTCCTTCAGAAATGTCGTCTGAAGCTGATTCCAGGGTGGATTGGCCCGCTCCTTGTCGTTGCCGACACAGGTATCGACGACGATGGTGCGGTCCGGCGTTTCGATGATCAGGGCGTGGATGGAGCCGCGCATGCGGCCGTTCTCGTCGGCGAAATGGGGATAAAGCCAGGGGATTCCCTGCAATATCTCCCGCTTGGCATCGGGTAGAATGGGGCTCATCCCACCCGTCGCCTCAATTTCCACTACCCGCGTTACGGTAACCTCGCCAATACGCCACTTACCCTGGTTCATCGCATTCGATCTCCCATCGCCATCTGTTCCTAGCCGGCTTGCCAATCAGCCACATGATCCAGCAATTGGCCGGCACTATCGAGATTTTCCAGATTGTGCAGATCGGCCAGCAACGTCTCGGCCTTCGCTTCTCCCAACAGGGGCGTCGTCAGGCTGCGGAACTTGGCATCGATCTTCAGGCCCTGGGCCGCGACGTCTTCCGCCGGGATACCCACATCGAAACTACGCTCCAGTGTCTGGCCATCGTGCAAGTGGATGACGGCGGTGGCCAAGGTGGCGGGGCCGCCGTCGGGCGTCACGTTGACCCGACGGCGCAGATCGATCAGTTGCGGCGCCTGGGCATTGGCATCGGAATAATTTTCGATGCTGGCCGTATCAATACCCGCAAGGGCAAAGGCGGCGGTCTGACGCAGGCTAAACTTCGACTCCAGACCCGTATTGGGTTCCTGAATGTTGCAGACCGCCAAATGCCGGGTATCGACGGACAGCTCAACGGTTTCGATCTGATCCGGGGTTAGCTGCGCCTCGTCGCGCAGGTCGGACAGGATTTCGATGGTCGAATGGGTCAGATAGCAGGCGGCGTGATACTTGAACAAATTCTCCCGTACATGCAGGCCGCGCTTGGGCGTCTGCATCGCCTCTTCCACATTGAAATCATCGCTTTGTGTATCCGCGAAGCCCTGGGCCACCTCCAAAATATCCGGACGCGAGGTAAAGCCGCGCTTTGCCAGACGGGCCGCCAACAGGCCGTTACCGGCCGCCTTGCCCGCATGCAACGGCTTGCACATGGTGCCGAACTGGGATTTGAGGCCCGCCGCCTGGGTACCGGCGATACCCATGGCCCGGGCCATGGCCTCACCGTCCAGCCCCAACAGGTGGCCAACACCCGCCGCCGCGCCGAAGCTGCCAACCGTGGCCGTGGCGTGAAAGCCCTTGGCATAATGGCTGGGCGAAACCAGGCTGCCGACCCGGCATTCGGCTTCATAGCCGGCGACAAAGGCGGTTATCAGGTCACGGCCACTGGCGCCCATATCTTCCGCCATGGCCAAAACCGCGGCGCCGACCTGCGCCGTCGGGTGCCCGCCCATGGCGCGGGCGACATCGTCATAATCCAAGGCGTGAGAGGCACTGCCGTTGACCAGACAGGCCTGGGCCAGGGTGCCCTTGGCGGCGGAGCCGATCAGCGTGGCGCGGGGCTGGCCGCCTTCCTCCTCGGCCTCGGCGGCCAAAATGGCGGTCAAGGGCTCCACCGCACCGGCCAGGGTGACGGCGAACCAATCGATCAGGCACTGCTTGGCCACCGCCAAGCTATCGGCGTCAATATCCTCAAAACGCAGATCAACGGCGCCTTGCGCCAGGTTTTCGGTGACGGGCGTGGTAACTTCTTCAAGCGCGGGACTGCTCATGGTTCTATCCTCGACTTGTTATGCGCGATGGCTTCATTTCAATCCGGCCCCAAGTTTGTCCCCTTGGCGCGCCTTTGTCCAATGTCCCGTCGCGCCCATGGCGCCTTCAGCGCCCGCAGGAATTTGCGCGGAGTCAACGATACCCCGCCCTTCGCCGGTCCGGATGATAGTATCTTGATCTACGATTGGCGCGAAAGCCGCCGATCAGACCGCCTGGTCTTCAGTGGTATAGATCTCCGTCGTCTGCGGTACGTTATGCAGGTCGTGCCGGCCCAGGGGGACCATCGCTTCCGGCAATATCTGCTGCACGGCGCCTGAAAACAGCAACGACCGGTCCAGTACCTTGCAATGTTCCGACAGCCGGGCGGCCAGGTTGGCGGCGCTGCCGATAACGGTGAAATCGAGGCGTTCCGGCGCGCCCACATTACCGAACGTCACCTCGCCCAGATGTACGCCAATGGCACAACGCAGGGGCGGCTCCTCGGTCGCCGCCAGGCGGGCGACAATTTCCTCCGCCGCTTCCCGCGCCAGACCGCAAGCGGCAGCCGGATCGCCGTCGACCGGAAAAATCGCCAGAACGCCGTCACCGATAAATTTCAAGACCTCGCCCCAGCGCGATAGGATCGGCTCCGATGCAGCTTCGAAAAAGTCATTGAGCAAATCCAGATAGGCGCCACGCGGCAGCGCCGCCGCCAATTGCGTGGAATTGCGCAGATCACAGAACAAAATCGCCGCGCGGATTTCCTCGCCATGACCGCGTTGGGTCTGGCCATTCAACACCCGGGTGCCGGAACGCTGGCCCAGATATGTTGTCAGCAGGGTGCGCGTGTTCTGCCGCTCGGTCAGGGTTTCGTAGAACCGGCTTAGGGCGAATACACATTGAAAAATCTCGCCCAGATCGGCGGTGGAAAACCCCGCCGGGTCGTCGGAGGTCAAGCTCAGGGTATTGGTCTGCCCATTTGAAAACGGCAACGGCATGGCGACATAGTCGGTGGCACCCTGGGCCCGCAGTTCATCCATGATAGGAAACTGGAACTCCGTCTCGCCCGGCTGGTTCAGGCGTTGGCGCACGCCGCCCAGACCCTCGCTGACGTGGCGCACGGGGCTGTTCAAATAGGCCGCCTCCCGCAACATGCCGTGTGGCGTGCCGCCTTCCTCCACGCCTTCGCGGCCGCGTATCCAATTGTAGCGGCGCCCGGCCAACTGCGGATGCAAGGTCCAGATCCCCACGCCCAGGCGCCACAGGGGAATTCCCATCCGCACCATGCGCTGGCCGAATTGTTCAGTCAGCTCCGCCGGCGTATCGCACATCCAGGCTTCCTGTAGCAGCCAATCCACCAAGGGACCGGACAGACCGACATCCGCCGCCGGCTGCGTCAGGGGTTGATCCAGAATATTGTCGAAAAAAGCCACATGCCCGGCGATCTCCGAAACTTCATCGAACGGATTTTCATAGCTGAATGCCGCGTTCTCAAGCTGGCTGCCGGGCAGGTCCAGATGCCAATAACTCGCCGTGCCCTTGAAGGGGCAGAATGTGCGCAGGGTTGACGGCTGTAGCAATGTCTTGCTCACATCACCGGGCGGAAAATAGAGGTAGGAGTCCAGACCGGTCTCGCGCATCACCAGTGGCGCGGCACTTTCGGCCAGGACCACGCCGTCATGCGCGGCACACGTTGGCTGCGGCCATGCGTCAACAGTTATGCTGTAAGGATCACCGGTTTTCATGCTCGATACATTTATGGGCCGCCGGGCCCCTATTCAAGGGCATACTGGAAACCAAACACGTGCATACCTACTTAGCAAGGGTGCAGGGCCAACGGAAGGTGAACAGGGGGGCAGGGATATGATGACGATCGCACAGGCAAATCCCGCAACGGTGGCGCCCGCGGGCGACGCAATGGAAGACGCCGATTGGGGCCGCATGAACCGGCGGCTGGTCTTTCTCGATAACGAGTTGGAGCGTGATTTCCGCGCCGCCGAGCGTAACCGTAACCTGGGCCAGGCGCGGTTCGTCCTATGGCTGGCCCTGGCAATCGAACTAGCCTTCGCGGCCATTGATCCCTGGACCCTGCCCGCCGATGCCATGACTTTCGTCATGTGGCGAACCGGTATTTTAACCCTGGTGCTGGCGATATGTCTGGGTTTGACTTATGCCCCCTACTTCCGCACCCGCTGGCCGATGCTGATGACCTTGGCCGTGCACGCGATGACCTTGGCCGCGGCCCTGACCAATCTCATGGTCGATGTGCCGGCGCAGTACCTGTCGCCCTTCATGCTGCTGGTGTTGGCGGGTTATCTGATGGTGCCTCTGATTTTTGAATACTGTATCGGCACCGTTACCTCGGCCAGCACAGTCTATTTCGTCGCCACCGCATTTTCCGATATTGCCGATGGCCAGAACCTGGGGATGTTGGCGGCGCAGTTGGTGGCGGCGAATGTGATTGGTATTGCCGCCTTGCATCGCGCCGAACGCATCCGCCGGATGGATCATTTGAACGCCCGGCGCCTGGATGAGCAACGGGCCCGCTACCACGATCTGCTGACCTCGATCCTGCCAGCGGCCGTGGCGGAGCGTTTGCAACGCGGCGAGACCGTGGTTGACGACATACCGGATGTCACGGTGCTGTTCGCCGACATCGTCGGCTTTACCGCCATGGCGGCGCGCTATCGCCCGGATCAGATACTTGATTTGCTGAACCGGCTGTTCGCGGCCTTCGACGACCTGACGGCACGCCATGGCCTGGAAAAGATCAAGACCATCGGCGATTGCTATATGGTGGCGGGCGGTGTCTCGGGCAGCGGCGGCGCCGACGCGCCGGCCATGGCCGATCTGGCCCTGGCCATGCAGGATGCAGCGGCCAGGATCGAGGGTCCCGACGGCAAGCCCGTGCGCATACGTATCGGCATTCATGTGGGCGGATTGACGGCCGGGGTGATCGGCCGGCGCCGTTTCATGTATGATCTATGGGGCGACACGGTCAATATCGCCTCGCGCATGCAAACCTTGGGCGAGCCGGACCGCATTCAGGTTTCCGACGACCTGCGCCAACGCCTTGATCCCAGCTATCGCCTTGACCCGCGCGGCGAAATCGAGGTTAAGGGTAAGGGAGACATGGCGACCTGGTATCTGCTGGGCCGCGATACCGGCATCAACGGCCAAAAGGAAGCGTGATGAGTTTGCATCCGCAATGCGCGGCCATCGTCGAAGCCGCCGCCGCTGCCGGCGGCTCGCCGTTGGAACAGGACGACCACCGCCTGGCGCGCGAGGCCTACGCCGCCAGCACCGCTGTCTATCGCCACGAGACCGGTGACCTGCACACCGTGGAAAACCGTACGATTCCGGGGCCGGACGGCAACGAAATTCCGATCCGCATCTACACCCCGCATTCGGTGCTTCCCGCCATGGGAGTGGCGCTGTTCTTCCATGGCGGCGGCTGGGTTATCGGCTCGCTGGAGACCCATGACCATATGTGCCGCTATCTGGCCCATGGCGCCGGCTGCATCATCGTCTCGGTGGATTACCGCCTGGCGCCGGAGCACAAGTTCCCGGCCGGCCTGGACGATTGCATTGCCGCCACCCGCTGGGCGGCGGAGAACGCCGAGAACATTGGCGGCGATCCGGCCCGCCTGGCGGTGGCGGGCGATTCCGCCGGTGGCAATCTGGCCGCCTCCGTCGCCCTGGCGCTGCGCGACAGCGACAGGAAAATCACCCTGGGCCTCCAGGTATTGATCTATCCGGCGGTGGATTTCACCGCCGAAAATCAGTCGAAGGAGGAGAATGGCGACGGCTACCTGTTGACCCGGCAATCAACGGAAACCTTCGCCGATCTGTATCTGCCCGACCGCGCGGCCCGCACCGATCCCCGCGCCTCGCCGCAATTGGCCAAGTATCATATCGATCTGCCCCGGGCCTGGATCCAGACCGCCGAATACGACCCGCTGCGCGACGAGGGGCGGGTTTACGCCGAGACCCTGGCCAAGGCCGGCGTCGCGGTCGAGTACAAATGCTACGCCGGCATGGTGCATGGCTTCGCCCGCATGGGCGGCATGGTGGATGAAGCGCTGGTCGCGCTCGACCACGCGGCCAAGGCCTTGAAATCGGCCTTCGAGGGATAATGCCTGGGCACGTCATAGACCGGCGGTTTTCCGTCGCGCCGATGATGGAATATACCGACCGTCATGAACGCTATTTCCTGCGTCAGATCAGCCGGCGGGCCCTGTTGTATACGGAAATGGTCACCGCGGAGGCGGTCATTCACGGCGACCGGGAGCGCCTGTTGGGCTTTTCCAAGGCGGAGCATCACCTCGCCCTGCAGCTCGGCGGCTCGGAGCCCGAACGCATGGCCATGGCAGCGGAAATCGGCCAGAAATTTGACTATGACGAAATCAACATTAATGTCGGCTGCCCCTCCGACCGGGTGCAATCAGGCCGCTTCGGCGCCTGCCTGATGGCCGAACCGGATCTGGTCGCCACCAACGTCCGCGCCATGATGGCAGCGACCGATCTGCCAATCACGGTGAAATCGCGTATCGGCATCGATGATCAGGACAGCTATGACTTCCTCAAACAGTTTGTTGAGACCGTTGCGGCGGCCGGCTGCACCACCTTCATCGTACATGCCCGCAAGGCGATCCTCGATGGATTAAGCCCCAAGCAGAACCGCGAGATCCCGCCCCTCGATTACCAGCGGGTCTACCGCCTGAAGGCGGACTACCCGGAGCTTGAAATCATTATCAACGGCGGCATCAGCGATCTGGCGCAGTGCCGGGAGCATCTGGCCCATGTCGACGGCGTGATGCTGGGCCGGGCCGCCTATCAATCACCCTATATGATGGCCACGGTCGACCGGGATTTGTTCGGCGATATCGCGCCCATCCCCAGCCGAGGCGATCTGGTTCACGCCATGCTGCCCTATATCCGGGAACAAATGGCCCAGGGCGTGCGCCTGCACGCCATCGCGCGGCACATGCTGGGCCTGTATTACGGCCAGCCCGGCGCCAAGGCGTGGCGCCGCTACATCAGCGAACGCAGCTATCAGCCGGAAGCCGATAGCAGCCTGCTGGAAGCCGCCATGGCGCAAATGACCGAGCGCGTGCTCGCCAACGCTAGTTGATCAGAACGTAGCGTCCGACCGCCTTGCCATCGCGCAGATCGGCGATGGCCTGACCAGCCTCACGCAAGGGACGCGGCGTCACTGGCACCGGCTTCACCTTGCCGGCGGTGACCAGCGCCATCAACTCATTCATCTCGTCCAGGGTGCCGACATAGCTGCCGACCAGGCTCATCATCTTCAAGGGCAGGCTGGCCAGGGGGACGGGAATGGCACCGCCGAACAAACCCACGACGACGATTTTGGCATCCCGTGCCACGGTCTGCATGGCAAATCCGGTGGAGGCCGGCGCGCCAACAAAATCGACGACCCCATGAACGCCGACGCCGGTACTTTCCAACAGCTTGGCGACGGCATCCCCATCGCTGTTATCGACCACGATATCGGCGCCCGCGGCCAGGGCGGCGGCACGCTTGGCGGGATCGATATCGGCGACCACCAGTTTGGCATTGACCACCGCCTTGGCCATGCCGATGCCGGCCAACCCGACGCCGCCGGCGCCGATGATCATCAGGTATTGCTCTTGCGTCAGGTGATTGAGTTTCTTCAGGGCGCTGTAGGCGGTGACGCCGGAACAGGCGCAGGTCGCCGCATAAGGTTCATCCACATCGGCGAACGGCACCAGATACTTGGCGTGCGGTGCAATGCAGTATTCCGCATAGCCGCCGGCATAACGGGTGCCCACGGTGCGCGGCGCCAGGCACAGCAGGTCCTCGCCGCGTTGGCAGACGTCACATTCGCCGCAACCGATCCAGGGGAAGATGATGCGTTTGTCACCAATCTCGACGCCGTCGGCATCGGGGCCCAGGGCGACCACCTCGCCCAGGGTTTCATGCCCCATGGTGAAGGGCAATTGCATGCCACGGTCTTCCAGGCGCATCTTGTTATCGCCGCCCATATCGAAATAGCCGTCCCAGATGTGAATGTCGCTGTGACAGATGCCCGAAGCAGTGACCCGGAGCAGAACTTCCGTGCCCTGCGGTTCCGGCGTCGGAACCTCCCGCTCTTCCAGGGGCTCGCCCCATTTCACGATCTGATATGCCTTCATTTTTCCGCCTCCCCTAAGGTCCGTTCTGCAATGATCTGCCGTCAACCTATGGCAGCGTCACCGCCGGGTCCAGCGTCCGGGCAGCAAAACCATGACAAATACCGCCAGTATTGGGCATAATAGGGACAAACCTGATAGCGTGAGTTCGGGGCCGTACCCGGCGACGAGTAAATGGCGAGGAAATCCTATGGAAAATGTTGCAATTACCGGAATGGGCGTGATCTCATCCATCGGCTCGAATTTTGACGAGATGAACCGTAATTTCGCCGAAGCGCATGTCGCCGTGCAGGCCGCGCCTTGGGCCGGCGACGAAGGGCTGGAATATGCCTGGGTCTCGCTGATCAATGATTTCAAGCCGGAGGACTGGATCGACCAAAAGGTGATCGAGGGCACCGATCCTTCCGCCTGGTATGCCATCGCCGCGGCCAAGCAGGCGGTGCAGGATTCCGGCCTTGAGGATTTGGACCCGAGGCGTACGGCCGTGATCCTGGGCACCGCCCTGGGCGGCATCGAATCCATTGCCGCCTCGCAGCAAGGCCTCGATGCCGAGGGCTCCAAGGGCGCCTCGCGCAAGATGCAGCTTCAGGCCCTGCCCTCCATGGCCGCCTCGCAGATCGCCATGCACTGGGATCTGCATGGCCCGTTACTGACCCTGTCGACAGCCTGCGCCTCGGCCCATGACGCCATCGGCACCGCCGCCCGCATGATCGAGGCGGGCATGGTCGATGTGGCGATTACCGGCGCCACCGACAGCGCCCGGTGCAAGATTCAGATCCTGACCATGGGCCTCTACCGCATGTTCAGCCAGCAGCCCGATCCCTACAAGGCCTGCCTGCCGTTCGATGTTAACCGCACCGGCGTGATGCCGGGCGAAGGTGCGGGCATGCTGGTGCTGGAGCGCGCCGACCGCGCCAAGGCGCGCGGCGCAACCATTCATGGCCGCATCCGGGGCTATGGCTCCCTGGCCGATGCCTACCATCCGTCTTCGCCCGAGCCCGAAGGCAAATGGGAACAGGTAGTGATGGAAGATGCCCTGGCCGATGCCGGCATGGCGGCGGAAGAGGTCGATGCGTTATTTGCCCACGGCACCGGCACCAATGTCGGCGATATCGCCGAGGCCAAGGCGATCAACCGCCTGTTCGCCAATACCGATGAACCGTTGCCCGTGGCCTCGGTCAAGGGCCATCTGGGTCATACCGCCGGCGGCGCCGGCGTGTTCAGTCTGTTCGGCGGCATGGCCAGCATGAAGGCCAACGCGGTCATCCCCAACGCCGGCACCAAGGATGTCGACCCGGTGGTGGAGTTCCACGCGGTCATCAACGAACCCCACGAAACCAAGGTCGAGACCATTCAGGTCAACGCCTTCGGCTTCGGCGGCCAGAACGCTTCAATGATCGTGACCCAGGAGTAGGCGATCCACTACCGCCGCTCAGCGGTTCAGTTGATATCGTATACCATGGGTGACAGCTCCTCCGCCGTCCGTCCGGCGTAGTCGATTGAGGGCACGCGCGTCATGGAGCGCTGCTGCGCGGCTTCCAAGGCCTCCAGTTCGGCGTCCAGATGTATGGTCAGGCACCGCCCGTCCTGCACCACCTGCAGGCCGTCCACATAGACATCCCGGATGGCGCGGTCGGCGGCGACGAAGATCAGGCTACGCAGGGGCTCGCGCACCGGGCGCATGGCCTGGGCCTTCAGGTCGACCAGCACCAGGTCGGCCTTGGCGCCCACCTTCAACCTGCCGATATCGTCGCGCCGCAGGGCCTTGGCACCGCCAATGGTCACGGCGTCGAAGACATCGGACGTTTTCAGGTCCGCCACCGTGCCGGCGACGGCGCGGGCGACGGTTCCGGCGTTGCGCATTTCATCAAGGAGGTTATGGGGATAGGTATCGGTGCCGATGCCCATGTTGACACCTGCCTTGAGATAGCCGCCAAGGGTATTGAGGGCGATGCCACGGCGCATGAAAACCGTTGGGCAATGGGCCACCGTCGCGCCGCGCTCGGCCAACAGGGCCAGATCATCCTGGGTCGACCAATGCAGCCAGGGATGATGGTCTAGAAAAATGCCATGGCCGATGATCGTGCGGTCGGTAAGAATACCAAGGTTGTCCATCCAGCGGATTGGTGTACAGCCGTGGCGGCGGACAATCTCGATGAATTCGTTGACCGACTGCGCCGCATGGATCTGATAGGGCAGATTGCGTTCCTCGGCATAGTCATGCGCCTTTTGCAGCAATTCGCCGCTCAAGGTGTCGATCTGGGCCGGCGCCAGCATGCCGGTCAACCGGCCGGAAGGATGCTGATTGGCCAGATCAATGGTCCGTTTCGCGGTCTCGAAACCCTGTGGGCCGCGCTCCTTGTCACTCCAGTCATATTCCAGCAGGTGGCCGTCCTTGGTATACCAGGGCGCCTCGCGAAAGGACGGCGCGACGCAGGCGCGGATGCCGGCCTCGGCGAGCAAGTCGAGCCAGCCATCAAAGGCCATGGAATAGTCGACGATGGTGGTGCAGCCGCTTTGCAGCAGTTCCGCCATGGCCACCTTGTGACAGGGCGGCGTGCCCTCTTCATCGTTGTTGAAGATGGTCAGGTATTCGTACAGGGATGAATGATAGAAATTCGGGCTCAGGGTTTCATCCGTGATGCCCTTGCGCAGCGGTTCGGAGGTGGGATGGCTATGGATATTGATCAGCCCCGGCATGACCATCACATCCCGCCCGGAAATTTCCTCATCGCACGCCCCCGCATAGGCGCCGCCGACGTGGGTGATCTGATTGCCGGCGAAGGCAACATCCACGTCGCGCAGATAGTGGTGCCCATTGGTGGCTTCATTCCAGGCGACAACCCAGGCGGCGTTGCGGATTACGGTGGTCTTTTCCATGGCGTTACCTTCTCATTGGCGCAAATTCATGACGGGGCAAATGCCGCGGCCCGGCATCAGGACGGCGGCTTGGCCCGTTCGGTGTGAGCGACGCCGTCGGCGATCAGTTCGTCCACCTGGCCCCGGTCATAGCCAAGATCGGCCAGCACATCGCGGGTAGCGCTGCCGTAGTGCGGCGGCGTGCTGCGCACCGAACCGGGCGTGCGCCCCATCTTGATGGGAATGCCGGTGCCGCGATAGCCGCCCAGTTCCACCACCATCTCGCGGTGTTTCGTATGGGGATGCTCGGCCACTTCCGGTATGGTCAGCACCGCGCCGGCCGGCGCGCCCTTGGCCAACAGGGCGGAGGAAATATCCTCCGCCACGCGGTCCCGCAGCGCCTCGCCAATCGCGGCATTCAATTCGTCACGATGTTCCACCCGCTCCGCGTTATGCAGGAAACGTTCATCATTGGCCCATTCGGGATGGCCCAGGATCTCGCCCAGCAGGCGGAACTGGCGGTCATTGCCGATGGCCAGAAACAGCAGTCCCTGTTTGGTCTGATACTGGCTATAGGGCGAGATGTTGGGATGCGAATTGCCGGTCAGCACCGGCGCCTTGCCGGACATGAAATAGTTCGCCGCATGTGGATGCAGCAGTGCGACGCCGGTATCGAACAGCGATGTATCCACCCGCTGGCCCAAGCCAGAACGCCGCCGCTCCTCCGCCGCCAGCAGGATACCGATGCTGGCATAAAGCCCGGTGGCCAGATCGATGATCGGTATGCCGATGCGCGTCGGCCCGGTTTCGGGCGAGCCGTTGACCGAAATCTGTCCCGACAATGCTTGCGCGACGGCGTCGTAACCGGGGAAACCGCCAAACGGTCCATCGGCGCCAAACCCAGTGATCGAGCAATAAATCAGGGAGGGAAAGCGCTTGGACAGCACTTCTTCGTAGCCGATGCCCCATTTTTCCAGGCTGCCGGCCTTGAAGTTGTCGATCATCACGTCCGCGCCGTCGAGAAGCTGAAACAGTATCTCCTGCCCCTGCTCCGTACGCATATCCAGGCCGATGGAGCGTTTGTTACGATTGACGCCGGCGAAATAGGCCGACAGACCGTCCTTGAACGGCGGACCCCAGTCACGCACTTCATCGCCCTGGGGCGGCTCGATCTTGATCACCTCGGCGCCGTGATCCGATAGCAACTGGGTGCAAAACGGCCCGCCCAGAACGCGGGTCAGGTCAATAACGCGGAATCCCGCCAGGGCGCCGCCGGTCTCGGTATTGGTCATGGGAAATCCATCTTATGGGCAACATTGGAGGGGAGAATAACCCGGAATAGCCGGGCATGTGAATGGATCACCGTCCCTTCGGTTTCCAGGCCATCGCCGCCGCGGATATGACCGACCCCAGCGCCATCACCGCGAAGGCCCAGAACCAGGCCTGTGGTTCGCCGCGTCCGCCGGCCAGATCGATGCTCAATCCAACCGCGAGGGGACCGAGAAAGCCAAAGGTGAAGCCTATAACCCCGAATAGCGCCAATGCGGCCGCGCGTGTCTCGCCGGTGGAGGCTGCCACGAAGCCGCCCGCGATCGCGCCAACATCGCCGAAACTGGTAATACCGTGCAGAAAAAGCAGGAGAAGAACCAGCAGGTAGGGACCGGCGGCCTGCCAGCCAATGATGCCGCAAACCAGGACGGAAGCCAGCGACACCACGAAGATGACCGATTTTCGCCCCCACCGTTCACCCACCTCGGCAATGACAAGGTTCATCGGCACGGCTATGAACACGGACAGTCCTACAGCCACGGTCGGCGCCATCACCAGGCCGGATCCTTCATGCGCCGTCAGATTGAAAGCCAGGAAAGGCACGAACCAGACGCGAACAGCAAACACCTCCCAAAGATTTCCGGCGTAGGCGATGACGTAGCGCATGATCTCCGCATCACGGAGCGCCACCCGGAAATCGGGAAACCAACGGCCCGAGCGCATTTCGTTGCCGGCCAGCGGCGGCCCGATCAACAGGAGCCCCAGCATGGACAAAAGGGAGCCGATACCGGCGGAAACGAATACGGCTCGCCAGCCGAAAAGCTCCGAAAACAGACCAGCGGCCAGGAACGAGCAGCCGCTGCCGACGGCAAAGGCGGCAGTGTAATAGGCGCTGGCCCGGGTCTGCGCGGTGCCGCTCAAACGATCCGCCAGCAATTTCATGCCAACGATATGAATACCGGCGAAGCCGACGCCGGCGGTAAAGCGCAGCGCCAAGGCCCACCAGAAGCCATCGGCAAACAATGCTACGCTGAATGAAGCGGCCGCGTTGATCAGCGCGGCCAGGACATAGACGATACGTCCATCCATGCGATCGGCGGCACCGGTCAGAAAGGGTAATGCAACGGCATAGCCGGCAAAATATATGCCGCCCAGCCAGCCGAGTTGGGAGGCATCCAGCCGCCAAAGCGCCGCCAGATCCACGGCAAGCGCCGGAACAGCCATGATCGCCAACTGGCCCAGCATGAGGCCCATCGACAACGAACAGGTAATCAGTACCGGCGAGCGGCCCTTCAAAACGTGGTCATGCGGTCATGCCGCCCCTGTACAAATTGGCTGCCATTGAACTGTCGCCCCATCCGCCATTGTTGATGATTTTCGACAGCCCGCAAAGCCTGAAACCCGCAGTGGCTATTCGATCTCGGTTACCGGTAATTGATCCATGCCGTGCTGCTTGGCATAGGCGGCGATGACGCGGTCGGCTTCGCGCTTGCGCTCGGCATCGATCTGGCGCGGCTCGTATTCGGCCAGGATGCGCTGTACGCCGGCCTGGGCCCGGCCGAAGGCATCCTTGCTGCCCTGAGCCTCGAACTCACGGCGCTGGCCGCGGTCGATGATGTCAGAGGGCAGGAAGAACTCGCTCTTGAACCATTTCAGGGTATGGGGCGAGGAAAGGAACCCGGTGGTAGTGGTGCCGCGTTCGAAAATGACATCCAGCGCCAGGGCCTCGTCACCGGTATCGATGGGCCGGATCAGGCGCTTGGCCATACCGCAGATTTCGTTATCGATCAGCAGCTTCTCGGTGCTCACGACATTGGCGTATTCCAGCGTGCCCGAGCCCCGGATCAGGTTGATGCGGGCCAGGGCCATTGACGTTAGCGCGCTGCCGGATTCCTCACCGGCCTGATAATCCACGCATTTGCTGTCGGCACGGCCGGTGTTGGTCGACGACGGCAGGTTCAGGCGCTTGGCGATCTGGCCGATCGCCGCGCCCATCATGATCGCTTCCGAGGCAGCCTGGCAGGCCGTACCCTTGCGCATGTCCATGATCGACGGGCCGCCGCCGAAGATCACCGGCGCGCCGGCCCGCACCGTCTGGCTGACCACCAGGGTGGCCAGGTTTTCCGCCGTATGCTGGACCAGGGTTCCAGCCAGGGTTACGGGCGAGGAACCGCCAGCCAACGGTATCGGGATCATCAGCATGGGGAAGTTTTTCTCGGCCAGGAAAGCGGCGTTCTCGGCCACCACCTCCGTCAGCCCCAGGGGCGATGAGGGATTGACGCACAGCAGTGCCAGGGGCCGTTCCGACAGCTCCTTTTCGCCCCCCGCCAGGGCCGACATGACACCCCAAATGACGGCGATGTCGTCGGTGCCGAAGGCTCCGGAGAACATCGGCTTGGGCGAATAGAGCAGCGCCAGATAGTACCGGTAGGCGCTGACGATCGGCTTGGGCACGTCAGAGGGCACAAAGGAGCCGCTTTGCAAATCGATGTAGTCGCAGCGATCGATCACTTTGGTGTGGTTGACGAGATCGCGCGACGTCGCCTCGCGCAAGCCCGTGCTGGAAGGATCGTAAATGTAGGGCACTGTCGAGCCAGCCACGAAATTGACCTCGTCGCCGGCCAGGACGATGGGTTCATCCCGGTCCTGGCGGTAGAGCTTGACCTCCGCCGGGCAGGTCTTGAGGCAACGCTCCACCAGATCGCGGCTCAGGGTGACGCGGTCGCCGACGCGTTGCGCACCGGGCTGGGAGGCGACGATATCCATCACCCGTTCGCTGCCGATGTGAACACCGACGCGGGCCAGCACCTCGAAGGCGCCGTCGATGATCTTGTCCAGTTCCGCCTCGTTCAGGAAAGTCAGTCGCGGTTGCATCTCGTACTCCCGAAAACAGTATTTATGCGTTGATGCCGACCAGGGCCTTGACCTTGTCCAGAGCATCAATGGCATCGGCGCCATAGGCGTCAGCGCCGATTTCGTCAGCCCAGCGCTGGTTGGCCACCGCACCACCGATCAGTATCCGAACCCGGTCGCGCAAGCCGGCCGCCGCCAATGCCTCGACGATCTCCGCCTGCATCTGCATCGTCGTGGTCAAAAGCGCCGACAGCCCGACGACCTGTGCCCCGCTGCGTTCGACCTCTTCCACGAAACGCTCGGGCGCGACGTCGCAGCCCAGATTGATCACCTCGAAGCCGGCCGCCGCCAGGGTCACCGAAACCAAATTCTGGCCAAGATCGTGCAGGTCCCCCTTGACCGTACCGATGACCACGGTGCCGTGCTTTTTCAGCGCGCTGCCGCTGGCCTCCAGGGCCGGGGTCAGCAATTCGATGGCCTTGGCGAAAATTTCGCCGCCCATTACCAGCTCGGGAATGAAATATCTGCCCTCGGCGAAGCGGGCACCCAGTTGCTCAAGGCCGGCGGCCAGGGCATCGGCGATCTCCAATGGCGGCCGCAGTTCCAGTTGTTCAGAGACCCAGGCCAAGACTTCGGCCTCGCGCAGTTCGCATACCGCCTCAACCACATCGAACTTGTTTTCATTCGACATCACGCACTCCACAAAAACTCGATCCGGAATTTCCGGTTTGGGCGTCGTCAACACGGTTGATCATGCCCCTAATCCGTAGCTTGGGCAACTTGCAGGCAGCGTTGGGAGGCGCATGGCCCAAAGCGCCATGCCAAGCCAAGATTCCTGACTTTCCCATAGATGCCGTAACCGGCCATGCTAGACTGCCGCCATGGATACGCAGAACACCTACCGCATCGGGACGGGCGCGGGCTTTTCTTCCGACCGCTTGGAGCCGGCGTTGGACCTCCTCCGCCACGGCAGGCTGGACGCCATCGTCTTTGAATGTGTCGGCGAGCGGACCCTGGCGTTTGGACACCGCGACCGCCGGGCCAATCCGGACATGGGCTATAACCCGTTGCTGGAACGGCGCATGACGGCGGTATTGCCGCTGGCGCGGGCGGCGGGCACAAGGATTGTCACCAACATGGGGGTGGCCAACCCGCGCGCGGCGGCGCTGCGAACGGTCGAAATCGCAGCCGAGCTGGGCTTGAGCGGCCTGAAGGTCGCCGCCGTGACCGGCGATGAGGTCAGCCATCTAATCACACCCGGGACCCATTTGCTGGAACCCGATTGCCCGCTGTCGGAAACCGGACGGGAAATGCTGGCCGCTAACGCGTATTTGGGGGTTGATGCCATCCTGCCGGCGATCGAGGCGGGGGCGGACGTGATCATCACCGGACGGGTGGCGGATCCGTCGCTTTTCCTCGCCCCCTTGGCGCATCATTTTTCCTGGGACCTGGATGACTGGTCCATTCTGGGCGCCGGTACCGCCGTCGGGCACCTGATGGAATGCGGGGCACAGATCACGGGCGGCTATTTCGCCGACCCGGGCCACAAGGAAGTGCCGAACCTGGCCTATGTGGGCTTCCCCCTGGCCGAGGTCAGCGCTGATGGCTCCGCCACCATCACCAAATTGGAAAGTAGCGGCGGCCTGGTCAGCCAGCGCACCGTCAAGGAGCAACTGCTGTACGAGGTGCACGATCCCGCAGCTTACCTGACGCCCGATGTAACCGCGGATTTCAGCCGCGTCGGACTGGCGGACGACGGCCAGGACCGGGTCCGCCTTGGCAATGCGGATGGTGCGGCGCGGCCCGATCAACTGAAAGTAACAATTGCCTTCGACGGCGGACTGCTGGCGGAAGCGGAAGTCTCCTACGCCGGACCGGGCGCGGCCGAGCGGGCCCGCATGGCGGGCGACATCGTGGCCGAACGCATGGACAATCTGCATCATCGCAACGGGCCGATCCGAATCGATCTGATCGGCGTCAACGCCCTGCATGCCTCGGCGGTGGAATATCCCGCCACGGCGCGGGATGTGCGCCTACGCTGCGCCGTGCGGGCCTCGTCCCAGGCCGAGGCGGAGACGCTGCTGTGGGAGGTCGAGGCACTTTTGTGTTGCGGCCCGGCAGCGGGGGGCGGTTACCGCGGCCACATCACGCCATCGGTGATGACCTATTCCGCCCTGGTCGACCGGGCCGATGTCCAGCCCGAGTTGGAGATTTTCACCGCATGAGCAACCGCGTGCCCTTACGGCAAATCGCCCACGCCAGATCGGGCGATAAGGGCAACCGCTCCAATCTGGCGATTTTTGCCTACGAGCCGGAACATTTCGAAGTCTTGCGCCGACAGATAACGGCGGAACGGCTAAAGGACACATTCGGCGGCGTCCTGCGCGGACCGATCAAGCGCTACGAACTACCTAACCTGCACGGGCTGAATTTCGTCATGGACCAGGCCCTGGAAGGTGGCGTCAACGAATCCCTAAATCTCGACGGCCACGGCAAATCCTGGAGCGCCATGGTCTTGGCCCTGGAAGTAGAATTGGGTTCCGGCAAATAACCGGGTGGCCTTTGCTTTGACCGCCCCAATAGCCTGTGCTAAGAGACAACCAATTAATAAAAGTCGAAATCCAACTTAAACAGGGGAGTATCGTTCAGTGGCTAAATCGATCCTTAAATCTTCGGCGACGGTGGCGACAGCCGCGTTTCTGGCTTTGAGTTTTGGCGCGGCAACGTCGGCCCAGGCTGGCAAGTCCGTTTGGAATTTTAACATCTGGGGCGGCAAGCGTGCCTTCACCGCTGGTATCGAATCCCTAAAGATGGATTTGGAAAAAGCCGGTGGCGGTGATTTCGAGCTTAAAATCAACTACGGCGACGCCTTGGGCCCACGCCGGCAAAACCCGGAAAACATCCGCGTCGGCGCGTTTGAAGCCGGGCAAATCTGCGTCGGTTACTATCCGAACAAATTGCCGTTGCTGTCGGTAATGGAACTGCCGTTCATCCTGCCCATCGACCTGCAAAAGCGGGCCAATGTGGAAATGGAAGTGATGCAGCATCCGGCGATCGTCGCGGAAATGGCGAAACGTTGGAACATGAAATTCTTCGGCCCGGCCTTCCTGCCAGCCTATGAGTTCATGGGCAACAAGCGGATCGAAACCACGGCCGACATGAAAGGCGTGAAGATGCGCATTTCCGGCCTGAACGCCAAGGCTTTGCAGGTCTTCGGCGCGGTACCGACCATGGTTACCGCACCTGATGGCTATAACGCCCTGGACCGCGGCACCATTGATAGTTTCGGCTTCCCCTACAGCTATGCCTTCGGCGCTTACAAGCTGTATGAGGTTTCCAAGTACGTGACCGAGGGCATGGGTATGGGCGGCTTCATGTGCCTGCAAACGGTCAATCTTGATGCCTGGAATTCAACGCCGAAATCCGTGCAGAATGCCATGCCCGGCGCGCAGTTGAACGCCATCGCCAATATGATCAAGTCGTACACCACGGCAGACAAGAAATGGATCCCGCTGTTCCATAAGAAATTGGAAGTGGTGAAGATCGCCCCGTCGGTGCGCAATGAACTGATGGCGGGTTCCGGCAAGATCTATGCCGAGTGGGCCAAGGCGCAGGACGCCAAGGGCCGTCCCGGAACCGAAATGCTGAAGTTCGTGCAATCCGTCGTCGCCAAGCACAGCAAATAGGCCCGCTTGGCACAACGGTTTTAGGTAATGCTTGAACTTCTGTACGTTATTGTTGCCGTCCTGGTGATGACCGGTGCCTTGGCACTGATCACCGCCAGGGCGGAACTTTCTCTCCGCATTATTGAAGATATTCTGACCTATTGCTCGGTCGCCTTGATCCTTGGCGTCATGGTCTGGGTATGCGGCGAGGTTATTGGCCGCTATGTCTTCAATTCGCCTTTGCCGGGACATCTGGAAGGCGCGGAACTGCTGTTGCCCATGATCGTATTCTTCGGGGTTTCGTACGTTCAGGCACGCGATGGGCATGTGGGCATGACCTTCGTGGTTGATGCCTTGCCAAAGAAAGTCCGCCGCGTCACGGATATTCTCTCGTTGATTGTCTCCTCGCTGACCTGTGCCGCCTTGGCATATTTCAGCTCCAAGACCGCCTGGCTGGCCTGGAGCTACGAGGATGTCACCATGTCGCCGCCCTATTGGCCGGTCTGGCCTTCGGCGGCGGTCATCCCCTTGGGTTACGGCATGCTGTCGATCCGCATGATTTTGCAGATCCTGCAAAAAATCATGCCGGACCGGTTCCCGGGCCCGATCGTCGAACATTCAGATTTGCACTCGGCCGAATAAGTACGTGCGAATTGCGTAGGATAATATTGCCGTCATGGATCCAATCAATCTTGGCATACTAGCCCTTCTCGCCCTCACCGTGATGTTGGCGTCGGGCATCCGCATCGCATTCGCCACGGCGATCACCGGCTTTATCGGTCTGTGGGTCCTGCGCGGCTATGTCCCCGCCGCTTCCCTGGCCTCGACCATTCCCCAGGGCCACCTCTCGGCCTACACGCTGTTGGTCCTGCCCTTGTTCATCATGATGGGTTTCTTTGCCTTTTATGCCGGCATCACGCGGGATTTGTATTGGGCGGCGCGGCAATGGGTCGGCCATCTGCCGGGCGGTTTGGCAATCGCGACAATTTTCGGCTCCGCCGGCTTTGCGGCGGCCTCCGGCGCCTCTACCGCATCGGCGGCGGTGATGGGGCGGATCGCCCTGCCGGAGCTGAAGAAATACGGCTACGATGATAAGGTCTCCACCGGCTGCGTCGCCGCCGGCGGCACCTTGGCGACGATGATCCCGCCATCGGTGCTGATGGTGATTTATGGCTTTATCGCCGAGGAATCCATTGGCGCCCTGCTGCTGGCCGGCATTCTGCCGGGTTTGTTGGAAGCGGCCAGCTACTCGCTGATGCTGATCGTCCGCTTCAAGATCAATCCCGACCTTGGCCCCCCCATCAGGGGCATCACCTGGGGTGACCGCTTCAAGTCCATCAAGGGCGTCTGGGGCATGGTGGTCCTGGTGATCTTGGTCATGGGCACCATATACACCGGCATCGCCACGCCGACCGAGGCCGCGGCTGTCGGCGCCATGGGGGCCCTGGTACTGGCCCTTCCGGGCCTGAATTTCAAGAAATTCCGCGATGCCATGGTCGAGACCGCGCGCTCCACGGCGATGATTTTCGCCATCGTCGCCGGCGTCCTGATCTTTGTCCATTTCCTTGGCTTCACCGGCATGCCGGCAGCGGTCTCGGAGAGCATCGTCAGCATGGATGCCCACCCGACCCTGATCCTGATCGCGATTTTGGCGCTCTATCTGATCCTGGGCATGTTCCTTGATGGCATCGGCATGCTGCTGTTGACCGTGCCGATCATCCTGCCGACGATCAAGGAACTGGGTATTGATCCCATCGTCTTTGGCGTTCTGGTGGTACGGATGGTGGAAATTGGTTTGATCACGCCGCCCGTTGGCCTGAACGTTTACATCCTCAAGGGTGTGGCGCCCGGCGTGAAGATGGGCGATATGTTCCGGGGCTGCGGCTGGTTCGTCTTCGTGGATCTGATCAATGTGGCGATCCTGATCGCCTTCCCCTCGATCATCCTGCTGATCCCCACGACAATGATACAATAGCTAGGCGAGCTTGCAGAAACGGTCCAGTTCGCCATCCGACGCCAGGCGGTGATAGACCGCAAGGTCTTCGACGCTGTCGACCTCCAACCAGCCACCGGCGATTTCGACGCCATGGATTGGCCAGTCCAGATCACATAGGCGCTGCAAAAAATCGGTCATGTACATGTTGCCATGGGCGGCACCGGCGTAGCGTGGCAACGCGGCCATATCCTGAAACACCCCGGCCAATTTGGGCGCTAGGTCCGCCGTGACCTTGATCAAACCCATGTATTGCCCCTGGATTTGGTCGTAGCCATCCGCCTTCTGTCCGATCTCCAGCAACCGGCCATCGGGCGCCATGACGAGGCTTTCCGCATCCGATAGGGGATCTTCCATGCGGGCCTGCCACAAGGCCCGCCATTCGGTATTGACCGCCACGACAACGTCACCGGGGGCCGACAGCAAGGCCTGGAGCACCCGGCCTTCATAGACGATGTCGCTATAGGCGATCAGGATATCGTCGCCGCCATCCAGGGCCGCGCCGGCGCAGAACAGCGAGCACACCATATTTGTCGTCTCATAATCCTGATTGACCACGACCTCATGCGCATGATCAGGCAGTTGGTCGGCGCGGTAGCCGCCGACGATCACGATATCATCAACCCCCGCCGCCTGCAGCACCGCCAGTTGCCGGTCCAGCATGCTTTGTCCGGACAGTTCCACCAAGCACTTCGGTCTGTCATTTGTATGCGGCGCCAATCGGGTGCCCTGCCCGGCCGCTAGGATGATCGCCCGCATCCCGCCTCAAAGCTCCAACACATGGGACAGGAAAGCCAGATCCTCGGCCCGAGGCGGCTCTTCACGTTCGGGGTGCCACATAATGCCATGACACTTCGCCCGCGCATGTGAGAACGCCTCCACATCGCCGTTTCCGGCCTTCGCCAGACAACGCAAATCGGGCGCCAGACCGGCGGCTGGAACGCAAACATCGTGATAGCTGTTGACCCGCCAGGCATCAGGCCAGTGCGGACAATCGGTTACGGTAATCGGATGTTCAACACCAGCATGGCCCGTGGTGCGCGCCAGATATCCGCCCAGGGCGACATTGATCATCTGCATGCCCCGGCAGACCCCCAGCAACGGCAATCCGCGGGTTAGGCAGGCGCCGATCAAATCCCGTTCCAGGCTGTCTCGTTCCGGTGCCACATTCGCGGCCTCGGGCGTTTCCGCCACATCGTTTCCGCCGCTGAGGAGGATTCCGGCCAAATCCAGTTCGTCGAGTAGTAAGTCAGCCGACGGCGCGGCATTGGGCAGGGGTACCACGAGGACGCCAAGCGCGGTGAAAAGGGCCTGCCAGCGCTGATCCAAGGCATCGCGCCGTTCACCGCGGCCGGGGATGGTCTCGACCCGCTGCGTTATGCCGATGCGCTGCATGGATCCATACCGCTCACGCCCGAATTGTGGATAGTTCCGGCCTCGAAATAAAATGGCGGAGGGAGTGGGAATCGAACCCACGCAACGCTATTACACGTTGACGGATTAGCAATCCGCTGCATTACCGCTCTGCCATCCCTCCAGAACGCCGCGAGTGCACCTTCTAACCAGCGCTCCAAGTTCTGTCAATGGCGGTAGTGATACCAAGCATCCAGATGATTGGTTGAACAAAAAGAGACCCTCAAAACACGAAACAAAGCCGTTAACTTTTTAGTAATAATATGAAAAACCAACAAATTCACTGGATAACGGTCATTCAATTGGCTGTGACTGGACCTTTCTTTATTTTCCATAATTCATATTTTATTAATAGCGTTAACTTATATTTCTAACTGAAGATAAAGGAAATCTTCGTTCCGAGAAAGGGTATGGTTATGTTACGCACCTCAATCGCAATCGCAGCCATGGCCACGGGCCTGCTGTTTTCATCCGCCAGCCAGGCGCAGCAGTTACAAGGCGGCTCGGTTTGTGGCGAAAGAGATAAGTTCTTGAGCCATTTGGGTGAGAATCACAAGGAATCTCCAGCTGCCATGGGTGTTACCGCATCCGGCCGGGTTATCGAGGTTTTGACCTCATCCGATGGCACCTGGACGATCATCATGACCCATCCGAACGGTGTCACTTGCATGGTCGCCGCCGGACAGGCGTGGGAAAACGTGGAACAACTCGCATTGGGTCCGGCCGCCTGAGGAACAGGTGAGCGGGGGGCGATAGAATGGCAAAAGATTGCGGCAATCAGGCGCCGCGATTAGGGGCGCGGCCGGCCTGAACGATCAATGGGCAGGCAAATTTCTCGGAAGATGGCCGGCGGCAAAGCCGGCCTTTTTTGCGTCAACAAGCCGGCAAACGGTGATCCTTGAAGGGCCGTTTCGCCAAGCATGACATTTCAGGAGAAACCGCCCGGAACGGACGACATCAAAGAAAATAATCTAAAGGGGAAGTAGGCGGGAGGATGACGGCTTTGCTAGATCCTGGTCTGAAATCAATCTCGTGCGATTTCGGCAATTAGTGGGTCGAAACCCATTCGCGGGCTTGGCGTTGCGCTTCCGATATTTCTTCCCGGCTCATGACATCGGCCAGTTCCGAACGCAGACGCTTGGCTTCGTTGTTGCCGCGCAGGGCAGCAAGGTTCAACCATTTATGTGCTTCGATATAATCCAGGGGCGCACCCTTTTGGCCGGTGGAATACAGCAGGCCCAATTGCATTTGCGCCACGCTCTCGCCGGCCTCCGCCAACCTTAGATGATCTTCCGTATATGCTTTCAATGACCTTGCCATCTTTTCCTCCGTTCGATGGACATCATCTGCACAATGTCGTCGTTGGAAAAAATCATGACGCGAAATAGTTAACGGCCAGTATATGATAAATTTTTTTTATGACAAAAATTATTTGCCGTCTTTTCAGGCTAGAGGCCGCGACATCTCGCCGCTGAGCCTGCCATTGGTCAGCCGTGTCAGCTCATCCAAACTGGTGGGAAAGACGCAAAATGGATGACCGGCCGCGGCATACAGAACGGAGAAGCGCGCCAGGCTCTGGTCGATCGCCGTCGGCAGGGGCCTGGGATGGCCCAGGGGCGCGACGCCGCCAATGGCGAAGCCGGTAGCGGCGCGCACCAGATCGGCATCGGCGCGCTTGCATTTCCCCGTCATCTGCATTGCCCCGGGCAGCGCCTTGGTATCGCAACTATGATCGCCCGCAACCAGGGCCAGCACCGCCCGCCCCTCGATACGAAAGATCAGCGACTTGACGATCGCGCCCAATTCGCAGCCAACGCTGTCGGCGGCATCCTGGGCGGTGCGGGCGGTTTCAGACAAGGCAACAACCTGGGCCGCCGAGCCGGCCTGGCGCAGAGCCGCCTGAACCCGCTGTACCGATGGATTGTCAAGCGGACCGGCATGGCCCTCCGGCGCGCTCAAGCGGGAATATCCATGCCCCGTGTCAGGGCGGGACGGGCCATCAGAGTGTCATACCAACGCTTGACGTTGGGGAAATCGCCCAGGTCGACCTCCTGCCAGTCATGGCGAAAAACCCAGGGCAGGGTTGCGAAATCGGCGATCGAGACATCGCCCGCAAGATACTCCCGCCCCTCAAGCCGGGTGTTCAAAACGCCATAAAGACGGCGGCATTCGGTATAGTAGCGGTTGATGGCATAGGGCACCTCTTCCTTGGCCGCCCGCTTGAAATGGTGCACTTGGCCAAAGATCGGGCCGATGCCGCCCATCTGAAACATCAGCCACTGGATGACCTCGTATCGCGCCGCCATCTCCGCCGGCATGAACTGGCCGGTCTTCTCGGCCAGATACATCAGAATGGCGCCCGACTCGATCACCGTATAGGGCTGGCCGCCGGGGCCGTCCTGATCGATGATCGCCGGGATCTTGCTGTTCGGATTGATGGCGATGAATTCCGGCGTGAACTGATCGTCCTGGCCGATATTGATCGGGTGGATATTGTAGTCCAGACTGCACTCCTCCAACATGATGGAGGCTTTCTTGCCATTCGAGGTCTTCCAACTATAGAGATCAATCATTTCTCGCTTCCCCTGTTCAATTCATCATGACGGCACGGCCATGCCCTTGACCACGGCCGGGCGCGCGGCACAAGCCGCCTGCCAGCGGGCAATGTGCGTATAGGATTCCAATTGGCCGGGCCGTTCCGCCGGCATCCAGCTTTGTATGCGCCCGGCATGCCAGGCGTAGATGGCAATGTCGGCGAGGGAGTAATCACCGGCGACATACTCCCGGTCCGCCAGACGGCGGTCCAGGACGCCCAGCAGGCGGACGGACTCGTTGACGTAGCGTTCAATCGCCGGCTCGTTGTCCGGCTGGTTGCCGATAAACCAGTTCGCCTGGCCGAACATCGGCCCTTGGCCGCCCATCTGCCACATCAGCCATTGCAAGACATCGGCGCGGCCTCGCGGCTCGGTCGGGAACAACGGCGATGCCGTCTTCTCCGCCAGGTAGATCATGATCGCGCCGGTCTCGAAGACCGAGATCGGCTCGCCCGGCACATCATTGTCGACGATCGCGGGGATCTTGTTGTTTGGCGAGATTTTCAGGAATTCCGGCGCGAACTGTTCGTCCTTGCCGATATGCACGGTGTGTACATTGTAGGGCAGACCGACTTCTTCCAGCGTGATCGAAGCCTTGCGGCCATTGGGGGTGCCAAAGGTATAGAGATCAATCATGATGTGCGCTGTTTCCTTTTTCCATATCGGTTTCAGCTTAGCCGGTCCGCAGTGCGCTTTCCAGATCGGCTATCAGGTCATCCGCCGCTTCAATGCCACAGGACAGGCGAAGCAGATCGCCGGGCACCGGCGTATCCGGCCCCTCGATACTGGCGCGATGTTCGATCAGGCTTTCCACCCCGCCCAGGGAAGTTGCCCGGGCCCATAGCTTTACCGCCCCGGCCACCGCCACCGCCTGCGCTTCCCCGCCCTTCAGGCGCAATGACAGCATGCCGCCAAAGCCGCCCCGCATCTGCCGCGCCGCCAAGGCATGATCCGGCGCACTGGGCAGGCCGGGATACAGCACTTCCGCGACCTCGGCATGACCGTGAAAATGTTCGGCCACGGCAAGGGCGTTGCGGCACGCCGTCTCGACGCGGGGAAACAAGGTACGCATGCCGCGCAGCAGCAACCAGGCCTCGAAGGCACCCAGTATACCGCCGCCATCGTGACGGATCGCCGCCAGACCCTGCCAGAACTCGTCCCGCCGGGCCGCGACCAGGGCGCCGCCGATCATATCGGAATGGCCGTTTAGATACTTGGTCGCCGAATGCATCACGATGTCCGCGCCAAGCGCCAGGGGTTGGGTCAAGACCGGTGTCGCGACCGTGCTGTCCACCGCCAGCAGGGCACCAGCATCATGGGCCAGTGCCGCGATGGCAGCGATGTCGGAAATGCCCCACAAGGGATTGGCTGGTGTCTCCAGCCAGACCAGGCGGCTTTGCCCGGGGCGCAGAGCCGCCCCTATTGCCGCCAGATCGCACATATCGATAAAATCGACATCCAGCCCCCATGGCACGGCAAATTCCAGAAGCCATTTGCGCAGGCCCCAATACATCACGCGCGGCGCCAGCACGTGATCACCGGGGCGCAGGTTCAGGAAGACGGCGCCGGCCGCCGCCATGCCGGAGGCAAACAGCATCGCCCCCGCCCCGCCTTCCAGTTCGCACAGCAGCGCCTCCGCCTGGTCATAGGTCGGGTTACTGTCCCTGGCATAGCTATAGCCGCTGCGGTACTGGTTGTCGGGATCGCGGAGAAAAGTCGAGGCGGGATGAATCGGTGGTGTCACCGCCCGCGTTTCCCGGTCGATCCAGCCCAACGCGCGCGCGGCCTGACTGCGCGGCGACCAATCATTCTCTGCCGACATGGCGCAAGCTTTCCATCATCAAGGATTCAGATAATCGAAAAGGTCTCCATCGGACCGCTGGTGGCATCGCGTAAATCGCTGCCGCCATGATCCATTCGAGATACTCTCCTGGGGCAAACTATCCATTGTTTTCCCCAACTGATAATTTAACCTTGGTCAATTGCAACGTCACCCATGTTCTTCGTGACGTTTCCCGCAACGGAAGAATTGCTCCATGAGTAACGATCCGGTCAACATCCTTGAAGAAGCACCGCGGCAGACGCCTATCGTCGATCGTCCCGACGTTCTGGTGGTTGGCGGCGGATCCGCCGGACTGGCCGCCGCCGTTGCCGCCGCCCGCAACGGCGCCGATACCGTTCTGATGGAACGATATGGCTACCTGGGCGGTCTGGCCACGGGGGGCATGGTCATCCTGCTGTTAAGCCTGGACGATGGCGCCGGCACCCAGGTCATTGCCGGCTTGTGCCAAGAGTTGGTGGAGCGCCTGGAACGGCGGAACGCCGCCGTGTATCCGGCCAAGGGCGAATGGGGATCGGACGATCCCGCCCTGATCGAACATTACCGCAAATGGGGTTTGATCTGGGGCGGGGTGCCGGACCGGGTACGCTATTCCGTGGCCTACGAGCCGGCGGCGTTCAAATTCATCGGCGATCAGATGATCGGGGAAGCGGGCGTGCGTTTGCGCCTGCATTCCTGGGCCACCGACCTGGTGTTGGATGGCGGGCGGATTTCCCATGTCATTTGCCACTCTAAATCGGGCCGTCAGGCAATCCAGCCCAAGGTGGTGATCGACGCCACCGGCGATGGCGACCTGCTGCCCTGGGCCGGCCTGCCGTACGAAGCCGCCAAGGTGCATGTCTACCGCTGGTACCGAATGGCGAATGTGGAGGCTCCGGACCAGGCAATCGAAGCCAGCAAGGATAAATTCTTTCCAACCCTGGGCGGGCGCTTTTTCAATACGCCGGGGCAAAACCGGACGCTGATGCCGTGGGGTATGTCGGATCACATCGACCGCCGCATCGATCCCACCTCGGTCGAGGATCTGACCTATGCCGAGGTCGAGTCCAGGCGCCTGATGATGGAACAGATCGACCGGCTACAGGCCGAAGTACCCGGCTTCGCCAATGCCTATTTGGCCGACGCCGCCGATCAATTGGGCATCACCGAGACGCGCCGCCTGGTCGGCGACTATGTCCTGGGCGCGGATGACGATCAACGCAGCTTTGACGATGCCATCGCCGTCACCGGCCATTGGACGCGCTATGGCGCCCGCTATCAAATTCCCTTCCGGGCGCTGCGCCATGGCGCGGTCAGCAATCTGCTGGTATCGGGCCGCTGTATTTCCGTCGACCGGCGGGTCCATAACGCGACCAAGGAAATTCCCGCCTGCATGGCCACCGGTCAGGCCGCCGGCACCGCCGCCGCCCAGGCCGCCGCCGGCAATGGCGATGTCGGAAAAATCGATATCGGTACCCTGCGCGCCGCCTTGCGCCAGGCCGGCGCCATCCTTGCGCCGTAGCAGCGCGCTAGGTCGGTTCGTCCTGCTCGATCGGCTCGCCGTCAAGATCGCGCATCAACTGCCGGATCTCATCCGCCGCCGCCGCCAGCCTGTCAGGCAATTGACTGCGCGCCACGATGGAGGCGCCGAAGCGGCCGTCGCGATAGAACGGATAGGAACCCATGCCCACGTCGGGATATTTATCCTGCAGGGCGCTCAAGCCGTTGGCCAAGGTGCCTTCCGCCAGATGCACGGCGATTGCGATGGAGCGCACCGGATCGCCCCCCACCAATTCGTGCTTCATGCTGTGAAACATGGCCTGGCAAACAACCGGTATGCCGGCCATGACATAGACATTCTCGACGCGAAAGCCGGGCGCCTTGCTGATCGGATTTTCCACCAGGGCGGCCCCGACCGGCGTGCGGGCCATGCGCATGCGGGCCTGGTTCAACTCCGCGCCGGTGTGGGCATAGTGCGCCTCCAGTATGGCGACGGCTTCCGGATTATGGTCCACCGCCAGGCCAAAGGCGGCGCCGATACTGTCGGCGGTAATATCATCATGGGTCGGGCCGATGCCGCCCGTGGTGAAGACATAATCGTTGCTGGCACGAAGATCGTTGACCGCCGCCACGATCTCCCCCTCCACATCCGCCACCACGCGGCATTCCCGTAATTGCACCCCGACTTCGTTCAGGGCCTCCGCCAGGAAGCCCAGGTTCTGGTCCTTGGTCCGGCCAGACAAAATTTCATCGCCGATGATGATAACGGCGGCGGTTACGGTTTTGGGACTGTCAGACATACGCCGGCGGCCTTCTGGGTTGGAAACAGACTTCCAGTATAGCAGGTCGGAATTGATCCTGTCATCGAACGGCGATTGCGAAGGGCGATTGCACCGGGCCGCCAGCGCGGGTAATTTGCCGCCATGAAATTTCCCGACCCCTTGATACACGGCACCCTGCTGCGGCGCTACAAGCGCTTCCTGGCCGATATCAAATTGGACGATGGCACCGAGGTTACGGCCCATTGCGCCAATCCCGGCGCCATGCTGGGCCTGAAAGATGCGGGCGCGGAGGTCTGGCTGTCACCATCACGCAATCCCAAGCGCAAGCTGAAGTACAGTTGGGAATTGATGCATGCGGACGGCGGCCTGGTGGGCATCAACACCGCCCATCCCAACGGTATCGTTGCCGAGGCGATCGAGGCCGGACGGATCGAGCCGCTACAAGGCTATGACCAGATGCGGCGTGAAGTAAAATACGGTCAGAATTCGCGGATTGACCTTCTGTTACAGCAATCGGGACGGCCCGATTGCTATGTCGAAGTCAAAAACGTGCATTTGATGCGGCAAGCGGGATTGGCCGAATTTCCAGATTCAGTAACCAAACGCGGCGCCAAGCACCTGGTTGAGCTGGCAGACATGGTGGCCGATGGTCATAGGTCCGTAATGGTTTATCTAGTACAAAGAACCGATTGCGAAAAGTTCGGTATTGCCGGAGATATCGATCCGACGTATGCGGAAGAACTGCACCGGGCCATGGGGCGCGGCGTCGAGGCAATATGCTATGATTGCGAAATCGACACCGCGGGCATCCAGGTGCGGAAACCGTTGAAGCTTGCCTTGTAGGCATTGGGGAACAGTCGAACATGAACTATGTCGCCGCTGAAGAGTCACCGCCCGAGAATACCGGCTTGATCAAGCTGTATGGCCGTGACGATTTCGACGCCATGGCAAAGGCCGGCCAGTTGGCCGCCGAATGTCTGGACATGATCGGCCCGCATGTACAACCCGGCACCACCACGGAAGCGCTGGACAAGCTGTGCCATGATTTCATCGTCGATCACGGCGCCACGCCGTCGCCCCTGAACTATCGCGGCTTTCCCAAATCGGTCTGCATTTCCATCAATCATGTGGTCTGCCACGGCATCCCCGGCGACCGCGTCCTCAAGGACGGCGATATCATGAATATCGATGTCACCGTGACCCTGGACGGCTGGTTCGGCGACAGTTCGCGGATGTATTTCGCGGGTAAGCCGAAGCTGAAGGCGCGGCGCCTGTGCGATGTAACCTACGAGGCGATGATGCGGGGTATCGCGGTCGTCAAACCCGGCGCGACACTTGGCGATATTGGCCATGCCATTCAAAGCTATGCCGAAAACGAACGCTGTTCCGTGGTCAGGGATTTCTGCGGCCATGGCCTGGGCCGGGTTTTTCATGACGCGCCAAACGTGCTGCATTACGGCGCGGCGGGCAAAGGCCTGGAGCTGCGCGAAGGCATGTTCTTCACCATCGAACCCATGATCAACCTGGGCACCTGGGAAGTGAAAATGCTGAACGACGGCTGGACGGCGGTCACTAGGGACAAATCCCTGTCCGCCCAGTTTGAACATTCGATTGGCGTAACGGCGGATGGCGTGCAAATCTTCACGACGTCGCCCAAGGGTCTGCACAAACCGCCCTATCAATAGCCGCCGCTCGGAGTCTGTATTGGCCGAGAAAGAGAAAAAGCCCCATTACCATGGCCATCGCCAGCGCCTGCGGGAACGTTTCCTGAAGGGCGGTCCCGATAGCCTGCCGGATTACGAGCTGCTTGAACTGATACTGTTCGGCGCCCTGCGGCAGGGCGACGTCAAACCGCTGGCCAAGCGCCTGATTGACGAATTTGACGGCCTGGCCGGTGTCCTGTCGGCGGACGTAGAGGCGCTGCAGGGCGCGGGCCTGGGCGAAACCACCATCGCCACCCTGAAGGCGGCACAGGCCGCCGCCCTGCATCTAAGCCGGGCGCAATTGATCGAACAGCCTATCGTCAGCTCCTGGCAGGCGCTGCTGGATTACTGCCGGGCCGCCATGGGCCATGACAAGACCGAGGCCTTCCGCATCCTGTTTCTCGACCGCAAGAACCGCCTGATCACCGACGAAGTGCAGCAGCGCGGCACCATCGATCACACGCCCGTCTACCCGCGCAACATTAAACACTTAAAGTGTAATTATAACCCTTTGTTTTTATTAATATTTTTATGCAAAAATACTATGGGTAATGCAAGTGTACGCTAAGTGTATGTTTTTTCGTCAATCACAACGGAATGATAAACCAAACACTCCATCAAAAACTGCAAACAATTCCTAACTTGTTTTTACACGCCGCCTAAATCTGGTGCCCCGTTCTTTCTTTGCAGCCATCAAAATAGCATCAAGCTCACCGTCGGCTACTGCTTTATGGATTTGCTCCAAAGTCGGTATCAGCTCAGCATCTGTTTTCAGCTCAATCGTTGGCTTGCCTTTCGCAAGCTCCAACGCCTTGTTGCCGTAGCGCACTTGCAAGTAAGCCTTGCGGTTGCTGGCATCTGTCCAGTACCAACGCTTAAACCTTACAGGCACATTACGCTTCACACGCTCACCCGTTTCCGCATCTATGACAAACCGTTCAGCGCGTTTCTCAAACGGTTCCCCGTTCTTGTCAGCGGTCGCTGCGGCAATCTGTTCTTCAATGGTGGTCAAAAGCTTGTGCCGCAGTCTTGCTTCCGGGCTTGCAATCATCTTCGCGCGGGTCACATCAGTAAGTTTCAGCTTGGTCAAAATCGTCATGTTCAGCACTCCGTAGCTGCGGTTTAAATCGCCGCCACGGTAATGCCGTCGTCCTGTCTGTCTATCGGTTTATTCGGTTCTGTTAGGCTGTAGCTTGCTCAATGTCTAAACCTGCTGGCCAGCTTTTCTACGGCTGCTCGCAAATTCTGTAAATCATCCTCAGCTACTACCGTCAGCCCTTCGCGCGACAGTTTTTCGTCAATCATCAAATCAACCAAGTCGTCTGTCGCTTTTTCAGCAACTGGCTGTGTTTTGGCGCATGTCACTTTTGGTTGCTGCTTCAACTCGCTTAGCCAACTTCCATCAAGTTGCTTTTCTAACCAATCAATCTGGCGTTCGCTCAGCGCACCATAATTCGCCCAGCGTTCCTCGTAACTGGCCAGTATCTCCAAGCCAGTCGCATTGTTTCGTTCTTCAAACATCGCGCGTATCTTCGCAAACGCTGCTTCAACATTCTTGTTTTGTAATTCAGTCATAAAAATAACTCCTGTAAAAGGAGTGTGGTCATTCAAAATAGGATTTGGGTTGCGCACACTCACCGCACACAAAAAAATTGGCGGTAAGCTCAACCAGTGTGCATCAGTCTTTGCAGCAACCATCATTGGCTGCGCTGCTCACCGCCAATCGTATTTAGTCCTTTTTGGAGAATATGCCTGTCGCTGCTGGTCGCGCCCGCTCACAGCTGTCTTGCTGTGCTCGTATTGTAGGGGTGCTGGATTAGCCAAATCGCGCTGATTGGGCGTCTATCAGCTTTTCGCGTGTACATGGCTGGTTTGTCAGGTTGCAGCTTGTTCCCTCTCTATTCCGTCGGTTTTCATCGCCCCAACTAAATAGATTTTGATAATCTCACAAACCAAAAAGGAACAAGCTATGAGCAATCAAAATCTTTTAATGCCTCTACACAACCCAAAATTATTTATTAAAACCAGCATCGTTAAGGCCGTTCAAAACGACACATTCAAATGGGTAGATCAACCATATTGGCCAACACGCAATATTGCTTTCACGCCACGTGACAAGAGCAATCGCCGCAAGCTAATTGAGGCGTTGCTTGCGCCCAGTGCCAGCAATGAGCAAATGTCTATTGGCCTGCAGTTACTTGGATGTAACCGCGAATATAGGTGCGGCAGCCCGCTTTGCAACTACTGTCGCACCCAGTTCCAAAACCGTGCTGAAAAACGCGCCAATGCGTATTTTGCTGCCACCAGCCAAAGCAATCTCTATTTCTTAACGGTGCTAAGCGATTTGACATACAATCCGCTTCTGCAAGCACGGCCACAAATTGACAAGCTTAAAGCTTCATTGCGTGGCTGCTTTACACGCCATTTCCAAAAACAGGTACGTGCCTTTGGCGCACTTGAAGTTGACGTAAAACGCCCCGATTTGGCTGCGGCTAACACTGAAGCAATTAAGCTGCTTAACAACTACAATTTCCAGCAAAACGCTGGCCATGCGTTCATGCCGCACTTGCACACGATTATTGAACTGGACGGTGTTAGCGCTGATGAGTTTAAAAAAACAACAAGGGCCATTTTTACAAAACCAAAGCAAGTGGTGCTTACGCCATTTCGTTCCAGCAACACAAAGCAATTCAATCTGCGTAATACGGCGCGTTACCCAATCAAATTTCGCTACCAGTACGCAGACAACATCATGCGTAGCAAACCTGTCCGTCATCAAAACATTTGGGACATGTGATCCTGTTTCCAAAGGGAGGAT
>CAZVYX010000005.1:0-141548 GCA_964631725.1 uncultured Rhodospirillaceae bacterium
GGAAGCACCCTACATGAAGTGGGTGTCTGCGTTAACCGGATAGGCACGGTTCATTCTATCCGCATGAACTTGTGACCATCCGCGAGCTAGACCGTATTGGATAAATATCTCGCCGGCGCGTCCAAGGGTCATATCTGCCAAGTATCGGCCGGTAGAAGCTCGATTCTCCAAAATTTCTTGTTCTAGTGAAATCTCTGGTTCTTCGTATTGAATTCTTCCTTTTGCCTCCCATATGGTACGCCTTGCCCACGTTCGGGCATCCTCGAGAATTATGCCAAGCGGCATATCCTTTCCAAACCTAGGTCTATTCGACGAAAACTGTAAATCCCACAGCCAACTATCGTTCCAATTTGCTCGTGGACTAAATGTTCTACGAAATGATTTGCCATTCGCATCCGTAGTCCGAACAGCGAAAGCGGCGCCGCCGGTTTTCCCATTGCGCCATAGTCTTAGCCCAAAGCCTCGAACGCTCGTATCCGCTATCCATCGCTCTCCGCGGCTTGGGGGAATTATGTTGTCCACATATTCCTGCGTTAAGAGCCGTCGCTCAACCATGCCTTAAGTGCGCCAAGTTTTCTCCTCTAGAATGACTTATTCTAATCTCCTTCTAGGATGCATTGAAGCCCAAAACTAAATAGCGACGGGTAAAGCCCCAGCCACAGGCCGCGCATGGCAACACTATGGGGCATGTATCTGAAAACGCCTCACAGAGCAAAATCCGGCATTTGAAAATCCGCCAGGCTGACGCCGAGCAGATCGGAGGCTTCCGCCCCGATGGAGACCATGCGGATGTCGGTGCCCAGGTTCGGATCGGTGGCGGCAAGTGCTGCGGACTTGGCCTATCCCCCATCCCCCGAATTCCGCAGCTCCATCACCGCTTCCTCGACCCGCATGGCCTCGGGCACGCCGTAGAAGCCGCGCGGCACCATATAGGTGCCGTTTTTGCCCCGGCGTTCTTCCTCGGCAAAGATAATGTTGCCGGAGCCATCCGCCTTGGTGGTGCGTTCCAGTTTGGTGATGTCGTCGGGTTCGAAGCTTTCCACCTTGTGCCTGGGAAAGGTGCGGATGATCAGGATGCGCTGGTCGGTTATGGCGTAAATCAGCCAGTTCTTGGCCTCCCAGTACGACCAAAGGGGCGATAGCAGCAGCGCCGCGCCGACCAGCATGAACGGGATGCCGAACAGGGGAAAGACCGGATCGCCCGATTGCGAGGCGCCGACGGTCCAGAATATCGCGAAGCCAAAAAACGGAATGCCGAACAGAAAGATCTTCAGCCTGGATTTGGCCCGCGCCATGGGCTGGGGCCGTTCGGTCCAGACCGCCTTTTCGCCGCGCCGCAACTGCGGTGTCACGATGCCGAATAAATCGCCTTGGCTCATGGATCTCTCCTCAATGCAACAATGCCGCGCCGTCATGTTATGGAAAAAGCGTAAACAATCCAATTATTGCAGCCGCTGCCCTGGATGTCCCGGCGCCGGCCGTCGGCAGGCCCGCCGGCGCCAATCGATGTTGGAAACCCGCCCCGGAACCTGCTAGGTTCCGCGCCGTTCCGCATTCACGACCAATTTTCGAAGGAAATCCCGCCATGCCCGCATATCGCTCCCACCGCACCACCCAGGGCCGACAAGCCGCCGCCGCGCGTTCCCTGTGGCGCGCCACCGGAACAGCGGAAAAGGATATGGACAAGCCGGTCATCGCGATCGCCAATTCCTTTACCCAGTTCGTGCCGGGGCATGTGCATCTAAAGGACCTGGGCCAGATGGTGGCCCGCGAGATCGAGGCAGCCGGCGCCAACGCCAAGGAATTCAACACCATCGCCGTCGATGACGGCATCGCCATGGGCCACGACGGCATGCTCTACAGTCTGCCCTCCCGCGAGTTGATCGCCGATGCGGTGGAATACATGGTGAATGCCCATTGCGCCGACGCCCTGGTCTGCATCTCGAACTGCGACAAGATCACGCCCGGCATGTTGATGGCGGCCATGCGCCTGAACATCCCGACGATCTTTGTCTCGGGCGGACCGATGGAGGCGGGCAAGGCGGGTGCCAGCAAAGGTTCCGAGCTGGATCTGCTCGACGCCCTGGTGGCCAGTAACGACCCCAACGTCTCCGATGCCCAGTTGCTTGAGATGGAGCAGGGCGCTTGCCCCACCTGCGGCAGTTGCTCCGGCATGTTCACGGCCAACTCCATGAACTGCCTGGCCGAGGCCCTGGGCCTGGCGCTGCCGGGCAACGGCTCCATCGTCGCGACACACGCCCGGCGCAAGGAGCTGTTCCTGCAGGCCGGCCGGCAGATCGTCGAGATGACCAAGCGCTATTACGAGCTGGACGAGGCCTCGGTGCTGCCGCGCAACATCGCCACCGTGAAGACATTCGAGAACGCCATGGCCCTGGATATCGCCATGGGCGGCTCCACCAACACGGTGCTGCATCTGTTGGCCATCGCCTACGAGGGCGAGGTGGACTTTACGATGTCGGACATGGACGCCCTATCCCGCAAAGTGCCCAATATCTGCAAGGTCTCGCCGTCAGTGCCCTACTATCACATGGAGGATGTGCACCGGGCCGGCGGGATTCTGGGGATCATGGGCGAGTTGGAGCGCGGCGGTCTGCTCGATACCTCGGTGCTCAATGTCTCCGGCGATACCCTGGCCGATACCCTGGCGATGTGGGACGTGCGCCGCACCTCCAACGAAGACGTGAAGAAGTTCTATTCCGCCGCGCCGGGGCGCATCCGCTCGATCGCCGCCTTCTCTCAGGACAGCTACTACGACAGCCTGGATCTGGACCGGGAAGACGGCTGCATCCGGGATATCGAGCACGCCTATTCCCAGGATGGCGGCCTGGCGGTGCTGTTCGGCAATCTGGCCGATGACGGCTGCATCGTGAAGACCGCCGGCGTCGATGCATCAATCCTGAAATTCAAGGGCCCGGCCGTGGTCTATGAAAGCCAGGACGCCGCCGGCGACGGCATTTTGGCCGGCGAGGTCAAATCCGGCGATGTCGTCGTGGTCCGCTATGAAGGACCGCGGGGCGGCCCCGGCATGCAGGAAATGCTGATGCCCACATCGATGATCAAGGCCGTCGGCCTGGGCAAGGAATGCGCCCTGATCACCGATGGCCGGTTCTCCGGCGCTTCCTCGGGCCTGTCCCTGGGCCACATTTCGCCGGAAGCCGGCGAAGGCGGACTGATCGCCTTGATCGAAAATGGCGATGAGGTGGAGATCGATATTCCCGAACGCCTGTTGCAACTGAACGTCGACCCACAGGAAATCGAACGCCGCCACCAGGCCATGAGCGCCCGCGAGGATGGCGGCTGGAAGCCCCTTGGCCGTGATCGCCACGTCTCCCGCGCCTTGCGCTCCTACGCCGCCCTGGCCCGCAGCGCCGCCTATGGCGCGGTGCGTGACCCCGGCGTCGTGGACGGACAGAAATAGCGGCGCGCCGAAGGGGGACGGGCCTGGCGTGGACGCGACCGCCCCGCTAGAGCGTTACCGGGCCCTGCGCCGGGCCGGCGAGCTGGACCCGGACCCGGCCCAGGAGCTGGCGGCGGAAAAGCTGCAGATGCTGCATCACCGCCTGGCCCAGTACGAGCCTGGCCAGAGCACGGGCATGGGTGCGGGCTGGCGGCAGTTCCTGTTCGGCCGCGGCCAGAAGGAACCGGCGCCGGAGGGGCTGTATATCTATGGCGAGGTGGGGCGCGGCAAATCCATGCTGATGGATCTGTTCTTCGACGGCGCGCCCATCGAACATAAGCGGCGGGTGCATTTCCACGAATTCATGGGCGAGGTGCATGGCCGCATCAACGAATTCCGCAAGACACCAGACAAAAATCGGGATGGTGACGATCCCATCCCGCCCATCGCCGGGGATATCGCGGAAGCGACCTGGCTGTTGTGTTTCGATGAATTCGAGGTCCGCGACATCGCCGATGCGATGATCCTGGGCCGCCTGTTCGGGCGCCTGTTCGAACTGGGCGTGGTGGTGATCGCCACCTCGAACCGGGCGCCGGACGATCTGTACAAGGGTGGCTTGAACCGGCAACTGTTCCTGCCCTTCATCGAGACTCTGAAACAGCGCCTGGATATCCTCTGCCTCGAAGGCCGGATGGATCACCGCCTGGCCCGCATGAAGGGCGTGCCGGTCTACTACACGCCATTGGATGCGACGGCGGCGGCGGCCCTGGACAAGGCCTTCCTCAATCTGACCGATCTGCCGGCGGGCCGGCCGGCGGAGGTCGAGGTCAAGGGCCGGACAATCGTCGTGCCGCAACAGGCCAAGGGCGTGGCCCGCTTCAGCTTCGCCGAGCTGTGCGAACAGCCCCTGGGTGCCCACGACTATCTGGAACTGGCTGGGCACTATCATACCCTGATCCTCGACGGCATCCCGCAACTGGGGCCCGAGAGGCGCAACGAGGCGCGGCGCTTCGTGATCCTGATCGATGTCCTGTACGACAACGGCATCAAACTGGTGGCCAGCGCCACAACGGACGTTGAGGGTATTTACCCCGCCGGCGACGGCGGTTTCGAATTCCAACGCACGGTCTCGCGCCTGACAGAAATGCAGTCAGCCGAGTATTTCGAAGCCCCGCACAGGTTGGTGGTGGACGGTTGAGGCCAGAAGTATCCTGTCCGCCCTTGAGGCGAGAAATGGCGTTCCCTTTCCGCAAGCCGTGTGGCAGCATTGCGCCGTGAACGGAGTAGCATGGATCAAGCAGTGGCAGAGGAAAGCATCGGCGAGTTCATTGAACGCTGGAAAGCGTCCGGCGCCTCCGAGCGCGCCAACTGCCAACCCTTTCTGATCGGTCTCTGCAAACAGATCGAAGCATCTGAGCCAGAGACCGCTTCGGACACGCCGGAAAATGACAGTTATGCCTTTGAACGGCCCGTCACATTTCATCACCCGGATGGTGGAACATCCTCGGGCTTCATTGATCTCTACAAGCGCGGCTGCTTCGTGCTCGAAGCCAAGCAGGGCAGTGACCAGAAGGACGTTTCCCAAACTCCGCTTTGGAGCGGCCAAGGCGCCAAGGCCGGCATGGAAAAACCGAAAACCAAGCGGGGCACCGCCGTGCGCGGCACCCGGGGCTGGGATGACGCCATGGTGCGGGCGCGGGCGCAGGCGGAAAGCTATGCCAAGGCACTGCCCGCCAGGGACGGCTGGCCACCATTCTTGATCGTCACGGACGTCGGCCATTCCATCGAGCTGTTCGCTGATTTCTCCGGGACCGACAAGAACTATACCCACTTCCCCGACAAGGCATCGTTCCGCATCGGCATGGACGGTCTTGCCGACGAGGCCGTGCGCGAGCGCCTGCGTCTGGTCTGGACGGAGCCGATGTCCCTGGACCCCACGCGCCGGTCCGACAAGGTCACGCGAGAGATCGCCGGCATGTTGGCGGCGCTGGCCAAGTCTCTGGAACAGACCGGACACGCGCCTGACAGCGTGGCGACATTCCTGATGCGCTGCCTGTTCACTATGTTCGCCGAGGATGTCGGCCTGTTGCCGGAGGACAGCTTCAAATCCCTGATGGAGCGCTATCAGGACAAGGCGGAAAATTTCCACGTCATGGCCAAGGTGTTGTGGGACGATATGAACCAGGGCGGATTTTCCACCGCGCTGGAGGCGGATGTACAACGTTTCAACGGCGGCCTGTTCGCCAATGCCGAGGCCATTGCCCTGACGGAAGAGCAATTGTTGATGCTGATCAACGCGGCGCGCTCTGATTGGCGGGATGTGGAACCGGCCATTTTCGGCACCTTGTTGGAGCGCGCCCTGGAACCACGGGAGCGGCACAAGTTGGGGGCCCATTACACGCCGCGCGCCTATGTGGAACGCCTGGTCATGCCGACGGTGATCGAGCCCTTGCGCCACGATTGGGACAACGTCAAGGCCGCCGCCGTGCAGCTTGCCAATGGCGGCGATCAGGACGGGGCGCTGACGGAGGTGCGCAAATTTCACCAGGGCCTGTGCAATATCACGGTGCTGGACCCGGCCTGTGGTTCCGGCAATTTCCTCTATGTCACCATGGAGCATATGAAGCGCCTGGAGGGCGAGGTGCTGGATTTGGCCGAGGAACTGGGCCAGGACCAGTACTTCCTGGAAATGGACCAGCATACCGTCGATCCGCATCAGTTCCTTGGCCTGGAGATCAACCCACGCGCCGTGCCGATCACCGAGTTGGTGCTGTGGATCGGTCACCTGCAATGGCATTTCAAGACCCGCGGCAAGACCCTGCCGGCGGAACCGGTATTGAAGAATTTCAAGAATATCCGCTGCGCCGATGCCCTGTTGGAATACAGCGGCACCGAACTGGTGGTGGACGAGGCCGGCAAGCCCATCACCCGCTGGGACGGGCGCACCACCAAGACCAATGCAACGACGGGACAGGAGGTGCCCGACGAAACGGCGCGTGTCGAGCTGGAGCGCTATCTGGCGCCGAAGGCCGCCACTTGGCCCAAGGCCAACTTCATCGTTGGTAATCCGCCGTTCCTGGGGGGCAAGGGCATCAGGGACGCCATGGGCGATGGCTATCAAGCGGCGCTGTGGGCCGCCTACAAGGAAAAGGACGTGCCCCATTCCGCCGACTTCGTCATGTATTGGTGGCACAAGGCGGCGCAACTGGTGCGTACGGGCAAGGCGCGGCGCTTCGGCTTTATCACCACGAATTCCCTGCCGCAGACCTTTTCAAGGCGCGTTGTGGAGCGGCACTTGGGCGAAAAGAAGGCGTTGAGTTTGGTTTTCGCCGTGCCCGATCACCCTTGGGTGGACGCTGCCGACGGCGCTGCGGTACGCATCGCCATGACCGTCGGCGTGGCCGGTGCCAGACTGGGCCGCCTCGCCAATGTCACCAAAGAGGCCAAGGCCGACGACAGGCAGGGGCGCGAAGTGGAGCTCGACAACGGCCTTGGCAAAATACATGCAAACTTGCAGATTGGTGCGGACCTGACAGCCTTAAATGCATTGCGTGCCAATGAAGGCATTTCATCCCGAGGGGTGTCGCTGCATGGTTCCGGGTTCATAGTTTCAAAGCAAAAGGCAAAAGAATTGGGGCTTGGCAACATAGCCGGGCTTGAGAAACATATTCGTCCCTACCGCAATGGCCGTGATCTTACAGACAAGCCTCGTGGCGTCATGGTCATCGACCTGTTCCCGCTGACGGATATCGAAGCGCGACGACGGTTTCCCACGGTCTATCAGCATGTTGTTGATCATGTGAAGCCAGAACGGGACCAGAACAATCGCCGGTCTTATCGGGAAAAATGGTGGATCCACGGCGAACCGAGAAAGGATTTGCGGCCCGCGCTGGAAGGCCTTCCACGCTACATCGCCACGGTGGAGACGGCCAAGCACCGGGTGTTTCAATTTCTCGACATCTCCATCCTGCCCGACAACAAGCTCATCAATATTGCTCTATGCGACGGCTGGGCTTTGGGTGTCTTATCTAGCCGAATTCATTTGACGTGGGCACTCGCCGCAGGTGGCCGGCTTGGTGTGGGCAATGATCCCGTTTATGTAAAAACTAAATGTTTTGACCCATTTCCGTTCCCCGACCAGACCAAGGATCAGAAAACCACCATTGGCAATTTGGCGGAGGAGCTCGATGCCCATCGCAAGCGGGTGCAAGTCGAGCATCCCGACATCACTCTGACCGGCATGTACAATGTGCTGGAAAAACTGACGTCGGGCGAAGCATTGACCGACAAGGAAAAGGACGTCCACGCACGCGGCCTGGTCTCGGTGCTCAAGGATCTGCACGAACAGATCGACGACGCCGTGTTCGCCGCCTATGGCTGGGATGAAGACCTGGATGACGACGCCATCCTGGAAAAGCTCGTCGCCCTGAACCATGCGCGGGTCAGGGAGGAGGCCGCCGGTCATGTGCGCTGGCTGCGACCGGAATTCCAGGCGCCCGACGCGGCGGCCACCGACCAGGCGGTGCAGGTCAGCCTGGACGTGGGCGAAGGTATCGCCGCGCCGGCCAAGAAACGGCCCTGGCCCAAGACCCTGCCGGAACAATTCGATGCAGTGCGGGATGTCCTGGCCACGGCGGAAGCGCCCTTGCGGGCCGAGGATGTGGCGCGCAACTTCTCCCGCGCCAACCGCGCCAAGGTGGCGGAGGTTCTGGCCACCCTGCGGGCGCTCAGTCAAATTCACGCCGTCGGACCGGAACGCTTCGCCGCCTGAAGCATTGGCGAATTTGGCGCGGGCCGAAAAATATTGCTGTACCGGCACCCATGGGCCACGCGATACTGCGGCGCGGACCTCCTTATTCCACCACGAAGGACACCTGGACCATGATCGGCTACACCACACTTGGAACCAATGACCTTGAGAAAGCCGTGGCATTCTATGATGCCCTGTTCGCCGATCTGGGCCTCAGGAAGATCGAACCGAACGAGCGCCTGGTGATGTGGTCCTCCAAGGCGGGCGCGGCCATGCTGGGTATCATCAAGCCGTTTGACGGCCAGGCCGCGACGCCGGGCAACGGCACCATGGTGGCTTTGATGGTGGACGATGCCGAGACCGTGGCGAAGCTGTACGCCAAGGCGCTGGAATTGGGCGCCAAGGATGAAGGCGAGGTCGGGCCCAGGGGCGGCGGCGCCATGACGTTCGGTTATGTGCGCGATCTGGACGGCAACAAGCTGGCCTTCTACGCCACGAACTAGGGCCTGTTGACCATGGGGGAAACGAACATGGCTTCATCATCACCGGCGGCGCAATCCGCCACGGCGGGCGGTGCCATCGACATTGCGCCGCAGACCTTGCACATCGGCGCCGAAATCTCCGGCGTTGACCTGAACCAGCCGCTGACCGCGGAAACGCAACAACAGATCAACGCGGCGCTGCTGCAATGGAAGGTGGTCTTCTTCCGCGATCAAAATCTCGATCATGCCGGCCATGTCGCCCTGGCCCGGCGGTTCGGTGAGCCGACCATCGGCCATGCGGTGTTCGGCCACGAGGACGGCTTTCCCGAGGTCTATTCCGTCGCCAAGAACCGCACCGCCAACAGCCATCGCCAGGAGCGCCTGGCCACGCCCTGGGTCGGCTGGCACACGGATATCACGGCGGCGGTCAATCCACCCAAGATCGCAATCCTGCGCGGCGTCACCATACCGCCCTTCGGCGGCGATACCATGTGGACCAACCTGGCGGTGGCCTATGACGCGCTGTCGACGCCGATCAAGGCGTTGGTCGATGGTCTGCGCACCATTCACGCCTTCGCCCCGCCGCCGGGTGCGAAATCGGTCGAGGCCTACAACGAAAGCGTCCGGCGCCGAACCCTGAAAACCGAGCATCCGCTGGTCACCGTGCATCCCGAAACCGGCGAACGGCTGTTGTTCATCAGCCCCGCCTTCGTGAAATCCATCGTCGGCCTCAGCCCCCGGGAAAGCCAGAAGATCCTGGAGATGCTGTGGGAGCATCTGGTGCGGCCGGAGTTTACCGTGCGCTTCAAATGGAACCCTGGCGACATCGCCATGTGGGACAACCGCGCCACGGCGCATCTGCCGCCCAGCGACATCTATGCCTCCGACGCCGACCGCCAGCTTTACCGCGTCACCCTGGTCGGCGATATCCCCCACGGCATCGACGGCGCGCCGTCGAGATCATTGGAAGGCGCGCCCATCATGTCGGCCGCAGAAGAGCTGGCCAGCAGGTAATTCGCCTCAGCAGCCGCTGACGCAGGCACCGCCGCCGTTGAAGGACATGGTGCGGCCGCTCAACGGAATATGAACCGGCATCTTCGCGGAATCGCGGAACAACGCCGTCCGGGTCCCCGGCTGTACCCTGCCGCCCTTGGTCGCGGCCTCATTCGCGTGCGAGGCAATCACCGAGGCTGGTTTGATCAATTCGTTGACCACATAGGCCGCCTCCGCCGGACCGGTGGTGTAGGTATCACCGATGTTCATGACCGCCAACCTGGCCTTGTAGTAGCCGCGCACGACTTGATCCTGCTCCGCCGTCATGCCGGTATCGCCGGACAGATAGGCCACCAGGCCGTTGGTGAATTGCAGGATAAAGCCGGTGGGCGGGCCCACATAGCCACCAATACCCGCCGCCTTCATGGCCTTGCCCAGATCACCACCGATATAGGCCGGCGACAAACCGTTGCTGTGGGAGGCCGGCACGGTGGAGATCTTCACGCCGCCGACCACCTTGGTGGCGCCGAACCTGGCCAGCATGGAGTTTTTCGGATTGCCCCCCAGGGCCTTCAGCTTGCCGGCGAAAAACGGCGGCATTTCGCTGCCCGTGACGATCTTGGCTTTCTTGGCCAGGGCAATGTTGACCGTGTTGGTATTCGGCACTGCAGCCACCGACAGATCAGGCTTGCCGCAGGCCCCGGTGTTGGGCGCCTTGTTGTGGCGCGCGCCCACATGATCGCCATGCATGTGGCTGACCAGAATGACATCGATCTTGCCCAGGCGCGGATCGGCCGGGCCGGCCACGGTCATGCCGGCGTCGTAGAGTATCCGGGTGCCGTTGGGATCCTCGAACACCATGGCCCGGTCGAGGCGGCAAAATTCCCCGTCCTTGCCGCCCAGGGGCGTGACCTTGACATCCGCCGCCATGGCCGGCGAAACCACCGAACCGAAAAACGCAAAAACCAGTGCAATCATGAAAACTAACGCCGTGGAAGAGATTCTCATCGTTCCTGTCCCCAAATTTTGTTGATCTTGGTACTCATACCAAGTTGTGGCGATGCTTTTGATGCGGTTGGATAAGCTTGTTATTCTGCACCCCCTGCGCGGACTCTAGCAGAGCCCTGCCCATGCCCGCATCACTTGAACGTGAAGGAACCCGCGATGAAGATTGGCTATGGCATTCCCAACAACTACGGCGTTGAAGACCCGAACGATCTGGTCAGCCTTGCCGTCACGGCGGAGCGCCTGGGCTATGCCAGCGTCTGGGTTCGGGAGCATCTATTTCATTCCACCTATGTCGCGGAACGCCTTGGCGACCGGCCCTATCATGATGCCCTGACGGTTTTGACCGCCGTGGCCTGCGCCACTGACAAGATTCGCCTGGGCACCTCCGTCCTGGTGCTGCCGTGGCATGAACCGGCCCGCCTGGGCAAGATGATCGCCACCCTGGATCAACTATCTTACGGGCGGGTGGATTTCGGCGTCGGCGTTGCCATCACAAGGGACGAGTTCGAGAATCTGGGTGTTGATTTCACCACCCGGGGCAAGCGCACGGACGAAATCCTGGGCGCCTTGCAGGCCCTTTGGACCCAGGAAACACCTGAATTCTCCGGCGAATTCTACCGCTTCGGCGGCCTGAAATTCTCGCCCAAGCCCTATCAGAAACCCTATCCGCCGATCCTGATCGGCGGCTCAAGCCCGGCGGCCCAGCGCCGCGTCGCCCGCTTCGGCGACGGCTGGCATACCCTGCGGCAAACCCCAAAACAGTTCGCCGAAGGCCGGGATGAGGTCATCCGGCTGCGAGAGGCGGCCGGCCGGGATCCGTCCGCCCTGCAATTTTCCCTGACCCTGCCCCTGGCCTTTACCGGCAAGGCGCCCAGCGCCCCGGTTCAGGACCGCACCGCCCTGACCGGCACCGACGATGACATCGCCAAGACCGTGCGGGCCTATCAGGCCGCCGGGCTGCATGAAATCGTCATCGGTATCAGCAGCGGCGATGTGACCGAGAACGCCGACGCCATGGCCGCCTTCATGGAGCGGATCATGCCGAAATTGTCCTGATACCAATTGGCGTTATCCTTCCGCCGTGGCGGCGGGTTTGATACACTGCCCGGCTGGTAGGGGGAGATGAACATGGGCGATACGGACAAGACATCGGATCACAAAGTGCGGCGGCTCTCGCCCGACGACCTGGACGCGGCGGTTGCCATCGACCGGACCATCGTCGGTCATTCCCGGCGCGGCTATTTCGAAAAGCGCCTGGCCGCGGCATTGCGCGATCCCGACGGCCATATGCAGTTCGCCATCGATGGTCAGGATGGTCTGGAGGCGGCGGTGCTGGCCCGTGTGCAAAGCGGCGAATTCGGCCGCGAAACGACCGCCGTCATGCTGGAGGTGATCGACGTCGCGCCGGCGCGGCAGCATCTGGGCCATGGCGCGGCACTGCTGGCGGCACTGGAAGGTGAAATGCGCCGGCGGGGCATTGGCGAACTGCAGACCTCCATCGCCTGGACCGACCATGTGATGGCGAAGTTCTTCGCGGCGCAGGACTTCGCCAAGGCGCCGCGCCATATCATCGCGATCACGGTGGACCCGGCCCGCGAAGCCGCCGCCCTGTCCGACACCAACGATGACGGCGATGATGATGACGATCAGGATGATCTGGATCGGGCCGACAATTTCCGGGCCCTGCCGCGCGACCGTATCGCCGTCGCCTCCCTGACGGAACAGGACCTGGATGCTCTGGCCTTGATCGATGGCAAATTGACCGGGCGGGACCGCCGGCCATACATGGCGGCCAAGCTGGACGAGGCGCTGTTGGATTCCGGCATCCGTATTTCGCTGACCGCGCGCAGCGACGGCATTGTCGCCGGCTTCGTCATGGCGCGGCTGGACTTCGGCGATTTCGGCCGTACCGATGCGGTCGCGGTGATCGATACCATCGGCGTGCATCCGGAATTTGCCGGCCGGGGCATTGCGCAAGCCTTGCTGTCCCAGTTGCTGGTCAACCTAAACGGCCTGCGTGTCGAAAGCGCCGAGACCGCCATCGCCCTGGATGATTTCGAACTGTTGGGATTTCTCTACCGTTCCGGCTTCCACCCGACCCAGCGCATCGCGCTCGTGAAGCAGGTCGCTCTGTAGATTGCCGTTGATCTGTATCAAAGCTGCTATGGCATCGCCGTCATACGGTTTATGCTGAGGGGCTTTGAGGGGAGCCAGGTTTTGGGGGCCAGGAGATCGGACCCATGGATAAGCCGTACGAACGGAGCGAACTGCAACAGGCCAAGGAGCGTTGGGAGGCGGAGCGCCTGGACCCCGCCCTGGCCAAGGTCAGCCGCCCGCGCATGCCCTCGGATGTGCGTCAGGAACGGCTGTATACGCCCCTGGACGGCGGCGAGCGGGACTATCAGGACGACCTGGGCTTTCCCGGCGAATATCCCTATACCCGCGGCGTCCAGCCCTCCATGTACCAGGGCCGTTTCTGGACCATGCGGCAATATGCCGGTTTCGGCACGCCGGAGGAGACCCACGAGCGTTTCGCCTATCTGCTGGGCCAGGGCCAGGGCGGCCTGCTGGTGGCCTACGATCTGCCGACACAACTGGGTTTCGACAGCGACGACGAACGCGCCAAGGGCGAGGTCGGGGTGGTCGGCGTCGCCGTGGACAGCCTGGCCGATATGGAGACGATTTTCGGCGGCCTGCCCCTGGAAAAGGCCTCACCCTCCCTGACCATGAATTCCGCCTCCAATGTGGCTCTGGCCATGTACGTCGCCGTGGCGGAAAAGGAAGGCGTCCCGGCGGAGCGTATTTCCGGCACCACGCAAAACGATATCCTGAAGGAATTCATCGCCCGGGGCACCTACGTCTTTCCGCCCCGGCATTCCCTGCGCCTGACCGTCGATGTAATCGAATATTGCACGGCCCATCTGCCGCGCTGGAATGCCATCAACATCTGCGGCTATCACGTGCGCGAGGCCGGATCGACCCTGGTGCAGGAGGTCGCCTTCGCACTGGCCAACGCCATCACTTATCTCGACAGCTGTCTGGAGCGGGGCATGGACATCGATGCTTTCGCGCCACGTCTGGCCTTCAACTTCTCCGCCTCGGCCAATATTTTCCAGGAGGCCTCGAAGTTCCGCGCCACCCGGCGCCTGTGGGCCAGGCTGCTCAAGGACCGCTACGGCGCCAAACAGGCGGCATCGTTGATGTTCCGCACCGGCGCCGGTTCCGCCGGCAGCACCCTGACGGCACAGCAGCCGGAAAACAATATCGTCCGCGTCGCCTTGCAGGCCCTGTCCGGCATTCTGGGCGGGGTGCAGTCGTTCCACAGCGCCTCGTTTGACGAGGCCCTGGCCATACCCACGGAACATTCCGCCCTGGTCGCCCTGCGCACACAGCAGGTGCTGGCCCATGAAAGCGGCGCCGCCGAAGTGATCGATCCATTGGGCGGGTCATACTATGTCGAGGCCCTGACGGATCAGATCGAGGCCGAGGTGAAGCTGTACATCGCCCAGATCGAGGCCGAGGGCGGCATGCTCAACGCGATCGAGGAGGGCCGGGCCCAGGCGCAGATCGCCGAGGCTTCGTTTGCCCAGCAGCAGCAGATCGACAATGGCGAACGCACCGTGGTCGGCGTCAACAGCTTCCAGGACGAGAGCGATCCGGAGATCAAGCTGCACCGCCCGAATCCGGAACAGGTCGCGGCGCAAATCGCCAAGCTTCAACAGCTCCGCCGCGAACGGGACAACGGCGCCGTCAAGGCCGCCCTGGCGCGATTGGAGGACGAGGCGCGGGGGGATGGCAACCTGATGTATCCGATCCTCGAAGCGGTGCGCGCCTACGCCACCATCGGCGAGATCTGCGGCGTCGAGCGGGAGGTCTTCGGCGAATACCAGACGGCAGCCATATGAGCCTGGCGGAATGAGCATGGCAGATAGTACAACGCGTAAAACACCGATCCGGGTATTGATCGCCAAGCCCGGCCTGGACGGCCACGACCGCGGCGCCAAGGTGCTGGCCCACGCCATGCGCGAAGCCGGCATGGAGGTGGTCTATTCCGGCCTGCGCCAGACGCCGGAAGCCATCGTCCGCATCGCGGTGGAGGAGGATGTCGACGTGGTCTGCGTCTCCATCATGTCCGGCGCCCACAACGTCCTGTTCGCCGAGATCATGGCGCTGCTGCGGGCCGAGGCCGGCGACACCATCCCCGTCCTCGGCGGCGGCATCATCCCGGCCCAGGACATCGTCACCATAAAAGACTTGGGCGTGCGCGAAGTTTTCACGCCCGGCGCATCGTTGACGGCGATTACGGAGTATATCGAGGATTTGGTGCCGGCCTGAACAGGACCGCTGCATCCTGCAATATTGCGGCGGCTGGATTATTGGCATATGCAGTGGCCGAAATTCTCGGAAATCATGGTTTCACATGACGCTGACACTGCTTACGCTCAATGACAGGCTGGAAACCCGGGAAAATTGCCGTTTGTTTTTACAGGCATGGCTGAAATGGCGTGGCGGCAAGGTCCTGCCGGTGCGGTCGGACGTGCGGCCGGAGGATCTGAAGGCGGCCATGGCGGCGGTCTCGGTTTGGGAGCTTAAGGGCGACGGCAAGGTCATGGTGCGCCTGGGCGCGACCTTGTTCGAGGAGCAGACCGGCGAAACCAGGCGGGGCAAAAACTATCTCGACCTGATGCCGGAGCGTATCCGCGAGCAGGGGATGGAGCGCTTGCAGCCGATTGTCAGGGTTCCCTGCGGCATATTTGCCGATGGCTGTTCACTGCGCCTCAAGGACGGCCGTTCGTTGGAATTTGACATCCTGTTGCTGCCCGTCACGGGCGCGCCGGAGCAAAAGCCAACCTTCATCTACTACTGCATAGATTTGGCCGACAGGGCGAAACCGTTCGATATCTCTGAAATCGACAAGGGTCCGTTCGTCACCTCGACCTCCCATATTGATATTGGCTGCGGCGTTCCCGAGCCATAGCCCAGGCGCCATAACCAAGGCCTACCGTCTGTGGGCGTCGTACCATTTCTGGGCGGCGTCATCGGCGCGCTTCATTTGTGCCTTTGTCAATTGCGGCCTGAGGTGCGCCAATAACTCCATGGCCTGTTTCTTGGCGCCCAGGTTTTTCGCCAAAACGCCCCATTTGAAGGCCTCCACCAGGTCGACCTTGCGGTAATGCCCCTCCAGCCGCATGACGCCGAGGTTGAGCATGCCCTTCGCGTTGCCGCCCTTGGCCGCCGTCAGGAAGTAATTCCAGGCCTTCTTGTAATTCTCGGCGACGCCAATGCCGTTCCAATGGATATGGCCAAGATTGTAGGTCGCTTTGACAAAGCCGGCCTTCGAGGCGCGCTCGAACCATTGTCGCGCCCGGGCCTGGTCGCGAATGCCTTTCGGTCCGTTCAACAGCAGATTGCCGTAATTGAACTGCGCCACGACGTGGCCCTTGTCGGCGGCCTTGCGGTACCACTTTGCCGCCTGGGCCAAATCACGGGCAACGCCCGCGCCTTTTTCGTACAGCCGTCCCAGCATGGCCGCGGCGTTGATATTTCCGCCCTCGCCCGCAAATTTGTACCAGCGCGCACCGGTTGCGAGATCTCTATCGACGCCCCAGCCATTAAGATACATGGCGCCCAGGTTCTGCTGTGCCGTCGCATCCCCTTGTGCCGCCGCGGTGGAAAGCCAGTCGAACGCCGTCTTGAAGTCCTGTTTGACGCCGGCGCCCTGCATATAGAGGGCGCCCAGATTGCTCTGCGCCTTGACGTCGCCGGCCTCGGCCAAGGGCAGCAGCTTTTTGTGGAATTCCTGCAGATTCTTGACGCCGTAAGCCTTCATGGCGGCATCAAGTTCGTTGGCTTCGGAGGCCCCTGAAAATGCGGCGAAGACGAGGAATGCGATCAGAGCCAGGACCGTACAAGCGGCTTTGCTGATTTTGCCGGCGTTTCTTGTTGCCCCTGTCATGATCATCGCCTCAATGGTGATTGCTCCGGAAATCATAAGTCTATGGGGCAAAGATTACTAATTTCGCGCCAAAGCATAAATTCTTACCGTTTCCGCCCGTCTTTCCAAAAATGGACTCGCCCTTCCCCCCTGCGCTATACACGGGGCTGGTAGGAATGGGATGAGTGATATGGCGGACAAGACGAAAACCCCTGAATCCTGGCGCGAGATGGCGGCGAAGGAGCTGCGCGGGAAAACGCCGGATGATCTGACCTGGCAGACGCCCGAGGGCATTGCGGTCAAGCCGCTGTATACCGCCGAAGATCTCGAGGGCCTGGAAAACCAGGACAATCTGCCGGGCGTGGAGCCGTTCCTGCGCGGCGTGCGCGCCACCATGTATACCAATCGGCCCTGGACGATCCGTCAGTACGCCGGCTTCTCCACGGCGGAAGAATCCAATCAATTCTACCGCAAGGCCCTGGCGGGGGGTCAGGCGGGGCTGTCCGTGGCCTTCGATCTGGCGACCCATCGCGGCTACGATTCCGATCATCCCCGCGTTGTCGGCGATGTGGGTAAGGCCGGCGTCGCCATCGACAGCGTCGAGGACATGAAAATCCTGTTCGACGGCATCCCCCTGGACAAGATGAGCGTGTCGATGACCATGAACGGCGCCGTGCTGCCGACCCTGGCGAGCTATATCGTGGCGGCGGAGGAGCAGGGTGTCAGCCCCGACAAATTGGCCGGCACCATTCAGAACGATATTCTGAAAGAGTTCATGGTGCGCAACACCTATATCTACCCGCCTGGCCCCTCCATGCGCATCGTCTCGGACATCATCGGCTACACGGCCGAAAACATGCCGAAGTTCAATTCCATCTCGATCTCCGGCTATCACATGCAGGAGGCCGGCGCGACCTGTGTGCAGGAGCTGGCCTTTACCCTGGCCGACGGCCTGGAATATGTCCGCACCGCCGTCGACAGCGGCCTGGACATCGACAAGTTCGCCGGCCGGCTGTCGTTCTTCTTTTGCATGGGCATGAACTTTTTCATGGAGATCGCCAAGCTGCGCGCCGCGCGCCTGTTGTGGGCCCGCATCGTCCGCCAGTTCGATCCGAAAGACCCGAAATCCCTGATGCTGCGCACCCATTGCCAGACCTCCGGCGTCTCCCTGACCGAGCAGGACCCCTATAACAACGTCATCCGCACCGCGTACGAGGCCATGTCCGCCGTGCTGGGCGGCACGCAAAGCCTGCACACCAATTCGTTCGACGAAGCGATCGCCCTGCCGACGGAATTCTCCGCCAAGATCGCCCGCAACACGCAATTGATCCTGGCCGAGGAAACCGGCGTCACCAACGTGGTCGATCCCCTGGCAGGCAGCTACTACATCGAAAGCCTGACCAACAGCCTGGCCGAGGCGGCCTGGGAGATAATCCAAGAGGTCGAGGGCATGGGTGGCATGACCAAGGCCGTCGAGGCCGGCATGCCGAAAATGCAGATCGAGGCCGCCGCCGCCCGCAAACAGGCCCGCGTCGATCGGGGCGAGGAAGTCATCGTCGGCGTCAACAAGTATCAATCCGACGACGACGATCAGTTCGAGGTCCGCGAAATCGACAACAGCGCCGTGCGCGAGGCCCAGGTCGCCGGCATCAACAAAATCCGTGCCGCCCGGGACGAGGCCGCGACCAAGGCGGCCCTGGATGCCCTGGAGGCGGGCGCGGGGGGGGACGGCAATCTTTTAGCACTGTCCGTCGATGCCGCCCGGGCCCGGGCCACGGTGGGTGAGATCTCCGATGCCCTTGAGCGGCCCTTTGGCCGCTACCGCGCCGAAGTGCGCTCTATCTCGGGCGTTTACAGCGCGGCGTACGAGGGCGACGAGGGCTTCGACAAGATCGTCGCCGACGTTGCCGCCTTTGCCGAGGCCGAGGGCCGGCGCCCGCGCATGATGGTGGTGAAGATGGGCCAGGACGGCCACGACCGGGGCGCCAAGGTGATCGCCACGGCGTTTGCCGATATCGGTTTCGACGTGGATATCGGGCCGCTGTTCCAGACGCCCGAGGAAGCCGCCCGCGAAGCCATCGAGAACGATGTACACGTGATCGGTGTTTCGACCCAGGCCGCCGGCCACAAGACCCTGGTGCCGGATCTGGTCAAGGCGCTGCGGTCCCAGGACGGCGGCGACATTCTGGTTATTTGCGGCGGCGTTATTCCGCAGCAGGACTATGACTATCTGCATCAGCGCGGCGTCGCGGCGGTGTTCGGGCCGGGAACCAACATCCCCAACGCGGCGGCAGATATCCTCGCCCTGTTGAACAGAACGCGGGAGGCCGCCGAATGACCGCCAAGACAGACGCGAATGTGCAACTGCTGCTGGACCGGGAAGATATCAGCCAGGTTCTCTACCGCTATGCCACCGCCATCGACACCCGCGATTGGGACTTGCTGGCAACATGCTTTACCAAGGATCTGGAGGCGGACTTCCGCGCCTTCGGCGGCCGCGAAATCGTCAAGGGCCGGGACATCTGGCTGGAGGCGATCAAGAGCACCATTGCCGGCCTGGACGCGACCCAGCATCTGACCGCCAACCATGTGCACACCGTGGATGGCGACAGCGGTACTTTGGTGGCCTATTTGCAGGCGCTGCACCGCCTGGACACTGCCCGCAGCGATCCCGAATACACCGTCGGCGGCTATTACACCTGCGACATGCTGCGCGGCGAAGACGGCCAATGGCGCATGCGCCGCTACAGCCTGTCGGTCACCTGGCACCGGGGCAACCGGGATATCCTGCGCCAGGCCCAGCGCCGCCTGGCGAATGCCTAAGGCACCGCGTCCCTGGATTCCCGCGTTCGCGGGAATGACGGAATAGGTCACGATTAGATCCCAACAAACGCCAATTTCCGAAAGTACCCAATTCATGAAAGCAGTTGTCATTCCGGTCACGCCGTTTCAGCAGAATTGCACGCTTATCTGGTGCGAGGAGACCATGAAGGGCGCCGTGTCCGACCCCGGCGGCGATATCGAACAGATCGAGAAAGCCATCGAAGACCAGGGCGTAACGGTAGAGAAAATCCTGGTCACCCACGGCCATATGGATCATGCGGGCGGCGTCGCCGAGCTGGCCGAACGCCTGGGCGTGTCTATCGAAGGGCCGCACGAGGCGGACAAGTTCCTGATCGACGGTTTGGCCGAATCCGGCGCCAAATACGGTATGACCTATGCCCGCGCCTTCACCCCGGACCGCTGGCTGCAGGACGGCGATACGGTCAGTTTCGGCAATGAAACCATGTCGGTGCGCCATTGCCCCGGTCACACCCCGGGCCATGTGATCTTTCACGACGGCCGGGCCAAGGTGGCGATCGTCGGCGATGTTCTGTTCCAGGGTTCCATCGGGCGTTCCGACCTGCCGGGCGGCGATCACGACACCCTGATCAACTCGATCCGGACGCAACTATGGCCCCTGGGCGACGACACCACCTTCGTCTCCGGCCATGGCGGCCTGTCGACCTTCGGCCAGGAGCGCCAGACCAATCCCTTCGTGGCGGATCAATTGTTCGCGGATTGAATAAGTAGGTAAGTAATGAGCAAACAGTAAAGGGTATGTGATGATTAAGACGCGCGTGACGGAGTTGCTGGGTATCGACACGCCTATTATCGAAGGCGGCATGGCCTTAGCCGGCAACGGCGAACTGGCAGCCGCGGTGTCCAACGGCGGCGGATTGGGGGTGGTGTCGTCGAACCCGGGCTGGAGCAAGCAGAGCGAGCGGACCGAGAATGTGCGCCAGCATCTGCGCCGGGCCAAGGCCCTGACCGACAAACCGCTGTGCGCCAATATGTCCCTGCAACTGATTGGCAAGGAGCCGGAGCGGCATCTGGACATGCTGGTCGAAGAAGACGTGAAGATCGTTGTCACGTCCGGCGGCAGCCCCGGCGTCTTGACCCAGAAGGCCAAGGATTGCGGCCTGACCGTCATGCATGTGGTGGCCAATGTGCGCCAGGCCCGGCGTTCGGAAGATTCCGGCGTCGATATTGTCGTTTGCGAAGGCTATGAGGCCGGCGGCATCGAGGGCGCCGATGAAATCACCTCCATGGTCCTGATCCCCAGCGTGGTCGCGGCCGTGTCCATCCCCGTGGTCGGCGCGGGCGGCTTTGGCAACGGCCGTGGCCTGGTCGCGGCACTGGCCCTGGGCGCCGAAGGCATTCAGATGGGCAGTGCCTTTCTCGCCACCAAGGAATGCCATGTGCACCAGAACTTCAAGCAGGCGATCGTCGAGGCGGATGATACGGGCACGGTGATGATCCAGCGCATGATCGGGCGATTGTCCCGGGTCATCAAAACCCCCCGGGCGCTGCAGTTCCAGGACATGGACAAGCGCGGCGCGGCCGAAGAAATGAAGGAACTGATGTCCGCCACGCCGTCCAACGCCAATATGGAAGGCGCGCCGACCATGGACGCGCAATGGCACGGCCAGATGGGCGGCGACATGGTCGAAGGCGAAGCCGCCGCCGGTCAGTCCATCGCCTTTGTCCAGGAAATCAAAAGCGCCAGCGACGTCGTCCGCGACATCGCCGCCGAGGCCGAGGCCCTGTTGGATGAGATCGAAGGCGGCGCCCTGCGCCGGCTCCGCGCCTGAGGGACCCTGGACGCAGGGTTTGAAAGTCCGGGCCGAGGGGCTACCATCGCGGTCAAAGCATGATTGAGGAGGAATGCCGTGGCTAACGCAATGCGGGATGTCGCCATCGTCGGCGTCGCCGAGTCCGATCTGGGCCGGGTGCCCGACAAGAGCAAATTTCAACTATCCGCCGAAGCCAGCCGGGCCGCACTTGATGATGCCGGGCTGAGCGTCAAGGACGTGGACGGCCTGTTCACCACCATCATCACCGAGGGTGGGCAGTTTTCCACCATGATGATGGCGGAATATATGGGCATCACGCCGCGCTATACGGATTCGACCTCGATTGGCGGCTCCTCCTTCGTGGTCTATGTCGAGCATGCGGCCATGGCCATCGCCGCCGGCCTGTGCGACGTGGCGCTGATCTGCCATGGCAGCACCAATATTTCCGACCGTGGCGGCAAGGGCGGCCCGGTGTCGCAAGCCACCGATGTGTTCGGCCCGACCCAGTTCGAGGAGCCCTATGGCGTCTCCACCGTCGGCAGCTATGCCCTGGCGGCCCAGCGCCACATGCATGAATACGGCACCACTTCGGAACAACTGGCGGAAATCGCCGTGGCGACGCGCAAATGGGCGTGCATGAACCCGAAGGCCCGCATGCGCGACCCGATCACCATTGACGACGTGATGAATTCCCGCGTCATCGCCTCGCCATTGCATCTGCTGGACTGCTGTCTGGTGACCGATGCCGGCGGCGCGGTCGTGCTGACCTCGCTGGAGCGGGCCCGGGATCTGAAAAAGGCCCCCGTGCGGGTGCTGGGCTCGGGCGAGGCGCATACCCACCGCATGATCAGCCAGATGCCGGACCTGACGCAAACAGCGGCGGCGATTTCGGGCAAACTGGCGTTCGAACGCGCCGGCCTGACCCATGCCGACATTGATGTCGCGGAAATCTACGATTCCTTCACCATCACGGTGCTGCTGACCCTGGAAAGCCTGGGCTTTTGCGCCAAGGGCGAGGGCGGCGCGTTCGTCTCCAACCAGCGTACGGCGCCGGGCGGCGATTTTCCCATGAACACCCAGGGTGGCGCCCTGTCGTATACCCATCCGGGCATGTTCGGTATTTTCACCGTCATCGAAGGGGTGCGCCAGGTACGCGGCGAATGCGGCCCCCGCCAGGTGCCGGAGGCACAAATCGCCCTGTGCAACGGTACGGGCGGCGTCTTGTCGTCCACGGGCACGATTATTCTGGGGAGGGATTGATCATGGCGACATCATCACCACTGCCGCCACTGCCACGGCCCTATCAGGACACCGAGGCCTATTGGGCCGCCGCCCGCGAGCACCGCTTCATCATCCAGAAATGCGCTGATTGCGGCGAATTCCAGTTCTATCCCCGCGGCGTCTGCAGCCATTGCCTGTCCAGCGAGCTGGCGTGGGTGGAGGCCTCGGGCAAGGGCGAGGTCTATTCCTTCTCCGTCAATTACCGGGCGCCGCATCCGGGCTTCGCCGAGGCGACGCCCTTTGTCCTGGCCCTGGTCGACCTGGAAGAAGGCCCGCGCATGATGACCAATATCGTCGATTGCGACCCGGAAACGGTGACGATCGGCATGGCGGTCACGGTGACCTTCGACGACATAACGGAAGAGGTCGCCTTGCCGAAGTTCCGGCCGGCTTAGGCGCGTTTAGCATAGTCCACGGTCAGCCAGCGTTCCGGGCGGATAAAGACCTTGATGGAATTGCCCTTGGCGTAGTTTTCCGCCGCGCCGGCGGCATAGTCCTTGCCCGCCTGTTCGCCCAGATAGCGCTGCGCCATGGGCTGTAAATCACCCAGCAGGTCCGACGGCACGATGGACGACACCGGACCCTCGATGGAAACATATTTGTAGGGCGAGGTGGAGGTCTGCACCAGCAGGCTGACCCGGCCGCCCTCGGTCACGAGCCGCCCCTTGCGCGCCGTGCTTTGGGTCAGGAACCAGAGATCACCGCCCGCTTCATAGTCGTACCAGACCGGGCTGCTTAATGGACCCTTGCCGTCTTCCGGGATCGAAAGCACGCCGATGTGCGCCTCGCCCAGGAATGCCTCGCGCTCCGCCTTTGTCATGTTGAAAGTCATGCCGCCTCCCAGCAATTGCTCAAGTTTGTTTGCTGCGTCATGATAACCGGGCCCCGGTGAGGGCGCGCTGGAAATCTATAAGGAGGAAGAGTTCCGCCATGGTCTATGACCCCCGCATGCCCGCCCGTGACGCCTGTGTGTTGGGACCGTTGCTGGAGAAATGGGCAAAGACAAAGCCCGACCAGACTGCGATCATTTTCGAAAGCGGCGAGAGTTGGACCTGGGCCGAAACCCTGACCATGACCCGGCGGGCCGCCAAGGGGCTGCGGGATATGGGCGTTGAACAGGGCGAGCATGTCTTGTCCTGGCAGCCCAATGGTCGGGAGGCGATCCTGACTTGGTTCGCCCTGGATTACCTGGGCGCCGTCTATGTGCCCATCAACACCGCCTACAAGGGCAGCCTGTTGCAACACGTGGTGCAGCTATCGGATGCCAAGCTGATGGTCTGCCACGCCGGCCTGGCGCCAAACCTGAACAATATCGAAACCGGCGCCCTGGCGGATGTGATCGTGACCAATGGCCAGGCGGAACTGGAACATCTGCAGGCCCATCCCGCATCGGCCCTGCTGCCCGAGGATGCGAGCGCCGTGGCCGAATGCCCGGTGGAGCCATGGGAGACGATGTATATTATCTTCACCTCCGGCACCACGGGGCCGTCGAAGGCAGTGCTGTCGTCCTATGTCCAAACCTACGCCATGACGGCGGAGGCCAATGACTATCTGGACGAGAGCGACCGCATTCTGGTCAATCTGCCCCTGTTTCACGTGGGCGGCACCATGTTCGTCATGGCCACCCTGTACAACGGCGGTTCCTGCGTCATCGTCGACAGTTTCCGCACGGAGGAATTCTGGCCAACCGTTCGCCGTCACGAAATCACCTACACCTGTTTCGTCGGCGCCATGACGCCGTTCCTGCTCAAGGCACCGCCGTCGAACCATGACAAGGACCATACCTTGCGCGGCGTCGTGACCATTCCCTGGAACGAGGATTCCCTGGCCGTGGGCGAACGCTATGGTCTGGAGATGCGCACCGCCTTCAACATGACGGAGATTTCCGCGCCCATCGTCTCGGGCGTCAATCCATCGGCCCTGGGTACCTGCGGCCAGCCCCGCGAAGGCGTCGAGGTGCGCGTGGTGGATGAAAACGATTGCGAGGTGGCGCCCGGCGAAGTGGGCGAATTGATCGTGCGCACGGACCGGCCCTGGTCCATGAACCACGGCTATTACAAAAACCCGGAAGCTACCGCCGAGGCCTGGCGCAACGGCTGGTTCCACACCGGCGACGGTTTCCGCTATGACGCGGATGGCAATTTCTTCTTTGTCGACCGGATCAAGGACGCCATCCGCCGCCGGGGCGAGAACATCTCGTCCTTTGAAGTGGAGTCCGAAGTCACCATGTTCCCGGCCGTGGCGGAGGCCGCCGCCATTCCCGTGCCCAGCGAACATAACGAGGATGAGGTCATGGTCGTGGTCTCGCCGGCGCCGGAGCAGGCGGTCGATCCACGGGCATTGTTCGATTTTCTGGAGCCGCGCATGGCGCACTTCATGCTGCCCCGCTTCATCCGCATCATGGACGATCTGCCGAAAACGCCGACCCAGAAAATCCAGAAAAACCTGCTGCGCAACGACGGCATCACCAATGATACCTGGGACCGTGAAGCCCATGGCATCAGGGTGCGACGACAGAAACTTTAGCAGGTCGGCAAAATCCATGTCTCTAATCCGAGGGATCCAACCATGCCTCTAACCACAGCTTTTCCGTTCGTGCCCCTCGACAGCCGTCGCAGCACCGAAAAGCCGCGCCGGTCCGGTTTGACCATGGTGTCCGACTATCAGCTCAGCCTGAGCGCCCTGGAAGAATTGCTGGAGCTGGCTGGCGACTATATCGATATCTTCAAGGTCGCCACCGGGACCGCGCGGCTGTTCGATCGTGATCATCTGATCAAAAAACTCGCCCTCTTGAACCGGTTCGGCGTGCGCAGCCTGCTCGGCGGTCAATTCCAGGAGTATGTTCTGCATGCCATGGGGATCGAGGCCATGCCCCGGCACCTGGAGGAAGCGCGGGCCGTCGGTTTTGACCTGGTGGAAATCTCCGACAATGTGGTCGACCTGGGCCCGGGAACCCGCGAGCGTCTGTTCGATGCGGTCCGATCCGCGGCCATGGCGCCGGTGGGTGAAATCGGTGACAAGCGGGAACACTCGGCAACCGCCGCCATGGTCGCCGAAATTAGGGAGGTTCTCGACCTGGGCGCCGAACTGGCGATGATCGAGGGCCAGGAACTGATGCACGGCGGCAGCCCCAATGAAGACCTGATCCTGACCCTGAAACGGGAAGTGGACGTCAGCCGCTGCATGTTCGAATTGTCGACGCTCCGGGTCGGCAGCACGGCGCCGGAAATTTACCTTGGCAAGAAGTTCCTGGTGAAAACCTTCGGTCCGGACGTCAACCTGGGAAACGTGACCCCGGACGTGGTGATTGAAACCGAGACGACCCGGCTGGGCCTGGGCTCGGCCGGTCCGCTCGATCTGATGTAGATACGCTAGCCGGCGGCTTCGGGCAGGCGGTCCCGGTCGTGGGCGCTATCAAAATCCAGTTCCGGACCCAGGGGCACGATACCGAACGGATTAACGGCGTCGTGGCTGCCGTAGTAATGCTCTTTCGTGCGCGGGATATCCACGGTCGCGGCGATCCCGGGCCATTGGTAGAGCTCCCGCAGATAGTTCGACAGGTTGGGGAAATCGGCGATCCGCTGCCGGTTGCATTTGAAATGCCCCACGTAGACCGCATCGAAACGCACCAGTGTCGCGAACAGGCGCCAATCGGCTTCGGTAATGCGCGGGCCAGTCAGATAGCGCTGGCCGTCCAGGCGCGCCTCCACCTGATCCAAGGCGTCGAACAGATTGCTGTAGGCGGTCTCGTAAGCCTCCTGCGTGGTGGCGAAGCCGGTCCGGTAAACACCATTGTTGATGTTCTCATAAACCAGCTCGTTCATGGCATCGATTTCGCCGCGCAAATCCTCCGGATACATATCGGGCAGGGATTTGGCCGCCAGATGATCAAAGGCGCTATTGAAGATGCGGATGATATCGGAGGATTCGTTGTTGACGATGGTCTTGGCATGCTTATCCCAAAGAACCGGCACGCTGCAGCGCCCGGAATAGTCCGGCACCGCCCGGGCATAGATCTGGTGCGTATACTTGGCGCCCGTCACCGGATCACCGCCGTCCATCAGGACCCAGCCGTTCTCCAGCATCAGCGGCTCCACATAGGCCACGGAAATAACCGCCTCCAGCCCCTTCAGGGCACGGAAGATCAAGGTCCGATGGGCCCAGGGGCAGGCATGGGCGACAATCAGATGGTAACGCCCGGCCTCGGCCGGAAAATCCGGCCCGCCGATGACATCGCGGAAAGCCGTGGTGGGACGGACGTAGCTGCCCTTCTGGTTGCGTTTGGCAAAGTCCTGCTGTGTCCATTTACCCTGTACCATGACGCCCATGACCATGTCCCCTCATCCTGATTTCGTCTGCTGATCCTAAATCTAATGCCCAGGCAGCGCCTGGACCAGTCATGACGGAGCACAATATTGTTCGCATCAGGAAACAAAGCTGCTATTTCTCGCAAGACTGTTTCCATCGCGCATGCCGGGGACCGGGATCATGGAAAATCTGAGCGAGATGGCGGTGTTCGCCAAGGTGGTGCAGCAACGTAGCTTCACCGCCGCCGCGCGGGATTTGGGCTTGTCCAAATCGGCTGTGTCAAAGCAGGTTGGGCGCCTGGAAGACCGCCTGGGCGCGCGCCTGTTGAACCGGACCACGCGAAAGCTGTCGCTGACCGAGGTGGGGACGGTGTTCTATGAACGCTGCGCCCGGATCGTCGAGGAAGCGCAGGCGGCGGCGGATGAGGTAAGCAGCATGGCGGCGGCGCCACGGGGCCGCCTGCGGGTCAATGCGCCCATGACCTTCGGCACCCTGCATCTGGGACCGGTGATCGCCGATTTTCTCGAGGCGCATGTGGAAATCGAGGTGGATTTGGTTCTCGATGACCGCTTCAGTGATCTGGTCGAGGAGGGTTTCGACGTCGCCATCCGCATCGCGGCCCTGCTGGACAGCTCCCTCATTGTCCGCCGCCTTGCGCCCTCGCGCTCGGTCCTGTGCGCCGCGCCGGACTATCTGCGCCGTCACGGCAGACCGGAAAAGCCCGAAGATCTGAGCCAGCACAACTGCTTCGGCTATCTTTATCGCGGCTCGGGCACGGATTGGACGTTGAACGGGGCCAAAGGACCCATATCCATACCCCTGCATGGTAATCTGCGCGCCAACAATGGCGAGGTGTTGCGCCATGTCGCCTTGGCCGGAACGGGGATCGTCGCCTTGCCCAGTTTCATCGTCGGCGACGATCTGCGTACGGGTAGGCTGACGGAACTGCTGCCCGAAGCGGTGCCCCAGACCCATTCCATCCATGCGGTCTACCCGCACCGGCGCCATTTGATGCCGAAAGTGCGCGCCTTCGTCGATTTCCTGGTCGCGCGGTTCGGGCCGGAACCCTACTGGGACCTGCCCTAAGCCGCCCATGTTGCCGCCAGCCTCGGAAATCATACCGATCGCCGCCATCGCGTTTTTTGCCGCCCTGGCGCAAGGCGCCACCGGCTTCGGTTTCGCCATTATCGCCCTGCCCTTTCTGTTGCTGGTGATGGGCAGCCTGGATGCCGTCGGCCTGACCATTATTCTCAATCTGCTGGTTTCAATTGTGCTGGTGCCGGGTTTATGGCGGCAGGCGCCAAAGGGCCCGTTGGCGCGCCTGTCCTTGGGCAGTGTCCTGGGCTTTCCTATCGGGTTGGCGATATTTCTCCAGGCCAGCCTGGATTGGGTACGCCTTGCGGTCGGGCTGATCATCTTGGCGTTTGCCGCCACGCTGGCGCTGCATCGCGGCGGCAACGGCGCCCAGACAGACGGCAAGCCTGCATTCGTCCAACGGCCCTGGGCGGAGACGCTGGTTGGCGTTTTCTCCGGCGCCATGGCGACGGCGCTGGCGATGCCGGGACCAGCCGTGATGTTGTATCTGTCGGCCCGCGGCATGGCGAAGGAACCATTGCGCGCCTGCTCCCTTTGTTTGTTTACGCTGTCATATGGCGCGGCCCTGGCGCTACAGACGGCGGCTGGCGCCACCTCCGGCCAGATGTGGCTGACAGCGTCCCTTGCCGCCCCGCCCACCGTTGTTGGGGCGATCGCCGGCCATCGCCTGTCCAGGCGGCTGGACGAGAACATATTCCGCACGGTTGTCCTGGCCATTCTGCTGATCACCGGTGCCTATACCACCGGCGCCGCTATTTTGGCTTGAGCGTGATAGCCGTCTTGCAGTGATTCCATTGGTGACACCAAATTCCATATACTACAATCCAACAAAATATTCTGGGGAAGAACAATATTGTCAAAGTTGATCCGATGTATTTAATAGAAGAACAAGCGTTGCGCTAAAAGAAAACCCGCACCATTAGATGTTCAATTTTGCATAATATTCATAGAAAATGATTAGTAATCGAAAAACAGTTCTGAATCCTATTCGTGTTACTTTAAATTAGAAATTCTATAGTGAGGCAGCATTGACTACTGAATATCTTGCACTTAATCATACTGGACTGACGCGCAGTCTTGTGTCGGTGTTGCGGAGTTGCGGACGATGAATTTGTTTGACGATTTGCACGACAATCAGGCGGGCAGCGCACTTCTGAAAACCATATTGGATACGGTTCCCGCCGGCATTTCGTTCCGGGATACGGACAATAGGTTTGTTTTTCTGAACAAGCAGGCGGCAGATAGTTATCTGACGATGAATGCCAGCGAAAGCGGACTGCTGGACTACCGGCCCGAAGACTTTGTCGGCAAGACCTTGTCGGACATCTTTGGCGCCACCGCAACCCGCGCCACCGAGACGGCGATTGCCAAGGTCATCGCGTCGGGCCAGCCCGTATTGAACCGCGATATCGTCGCCCCCGAACCCGTTGGCATCCATTTGCTCAATATCATTCCGCTTTTCGATGACGACCAGAAAATTCTGGGCGCCGTCACCGTTGCCATCGACGTCACCGAACGGCGCGCAATGGAGCGCGCATTGAGCGAAAGTGAGGCCTTCAACCAAGCGACCATGGCCAACATGATCGACGGCCTTGTCGTGATCGATGAAACCGGCGTCATTCAGGCCTTCAACCAGGCGGCGGCAAGCATGTTTGGTTACCTCGGCACCGAAGTGATCGGTCAAAATGTATCGATGCTGATGACGGAAACCGACGCGGGCGAACACGATCAATACATCGCCAATTACCTGCAAACCGGCGTATCCAAGATTCTAGGAAGAGGCCCGCGGGAAGTCACCGGACGGCATAAGAATGGTCAGTCCGTCCCCTTGGAACTCAACATCGGCCGCATCGACGGCGCCGCCGGCCCGCTGTTCGTCGGTTCGTTGCGGGACATCAGCGAACGCAGGCGGACCGAAGAAGCCTTGCGACGAAGCCGCGAGGAGGCGGACCGGGCGCAACGGCGGCTGGTGGAGGCGATCGAGAGTATTCCCGAGGGATTTGCCCTTTACGACGCCGATCGGCGGCTGGTCCTGCATAACAAGACATTGCAGCAAATGTATCCGCGCTTGGAAGAGGTCTACCGCCAAGGGGCGCTATATGATGACATCGTCCGCGGAGCCGCCAGGCTGGGCTTGGTTGTCGCCGCAGTTGGCAGAGAGGAGGAATGGGCCGCCGAAAGGATCCGCGAATTCGGCACGAAAGACCAGACCGTCGAGCAGGAAATCGATGACAACCGCTGGCTTCTGCTATCGGATCATACCACTGAAGATGGCGGTGTCGTCAGCATTCGAACCGACATCACCGAGCTAAAGAAGCGGGAGAACCAGTTGCGGCAGGCGCAGAAAATGGAGGCGCTTGGCCAACTGACCGGCGGCGTGGCCCATGATTTCAACAATCTGTTGGCCGTTATGATGGGCAATATCGCACTGTTGGAAGAAGAGCTCGGTCCGGATAGCGATCTGACGGCACTAACCGAACCTACTTTACGGGCGATTGACCAAGCGTCTGAATTGACCCAACGCATGCTTTCATTCTCGCGGCAGCAGCCCCTCAAAATTCAAGACATCGACCCGCATGCATTCTTGACCAATATTCAGCCTCTGATACAGCGGGCCCTTAACGAGGACATCAAGCTTGAATTTTCCACTCTGGTCGGCATCTGGCATTGCAAGGTGGACTTGGCCCAACTGGAACAGGCGGTCGTGAACCTCGCCATCAATGCCCGTGAAGCCATGCCGGATGGTGGGCGGCTACGCATCGAATTGGGTAATGCCACGCTGCCCGATCCGAGCGGTCAGGCGCCGTCGGATCTGGCCCCGGGCGCGTATGTAACTATTGCGCTGGCGGACACGGGGCGCGGCATTGCCGCGGACGATCTGCCGCGCATTTTCGACCCCTTTTTCACGACCAAGGAAGTCGGTGAGGGCTCCGGGCTTGGTTTGAGCATGGTGCATGGCTTCATCAAGCAATCACATGGCGATGTCGCCGTGCAATCAGAGATTGGCCGCGGCTCAACATTTCGTCTTTATCTGCCGCGCACCGAAATTGAACAAGGCGCCCATCCGATGGCCCAACCCGCCAAGACGGCGCCGAAAGGCACGGGCGAGACCATCCTGGTGATTGAGGATGAGACGGACGTTCAGGCGATGGTGGCCAGAAGCCTGAGAAGGGACGGTTACGAAGTAGTTTTGGCCGATACCGGGCCGGCTGGGCTGGATCTGTTGCACCAACACGGCAACGTCGACCTGCTATTGACGGATGTGTTGCTGCCGGGCGGCAAGAATGGCCAGCAGATTGCGGATGAAGCGCAGGCAAGCAACCCAAACCTGAAGGTGCTTTTCATGTCCGGTTATTCCCGGGACGCCATCATCGATCAGGGACGCCTTAGGCCGGATGTCCACCTTCTGACGAAACCTTTTGTGCCCGCTGAACTTGGCCGCCGTGTCCGTGAAGTGCTGGACGAGGATTAGCGCAATTTTTAATTACCTGGATTCGTTTTTGCGAATCAGGTGATCAATTCAATTGCTCTTTCTCTTAAGAGTCCGAGCATGTTTAGAAGAGACATGCTCTAAGCCGTATTCCGATCTGGTCTACCCCAGATTTTGCAGCAGAAAGCGGAATTTGATCGAGGTCGAGGGCTCCACGTCACGGTCGCGGGTGAAACTACGTTCCGCGATGAGGCTAAAGCCGATGCATTCGTCCAAATATTGTATGCCGACACCGGACCGAATTTGCTGGCCATCGTCGCGCAAATCCCGGCGGCTTTCCGCCGTCGCAATCCAGCGCTGGCCAATTTGCCAGCGCAGGGCATTGAACAATTCCTCCCGCGCCGCTAATTCGTCCGATGTTTGCTCCCTTTCCAACGCGACATAACTGGTACTGAAGCGGAGGAATTTCGGACCGATGGAAAAATAGATCTCATTGCGGCGCAGTGAAAACTTATTACGGTCCAGACGCAGCCTGTTGGTCAGATCGAAGAATGACGACGGTGCAACGGTCAATGCCATCACATAATCGGACCGGTGATCATCCAGGCCCGACTGTTCGGCGAAGGTGTCATCGTCACGCACGCGAAAGACCTGCCCCATGGTCAGCGTCGTATAGCCGCCCGAAGCGCCAAACAGGGAGGCCTTCAGGCCGAGGTTGGCACGGGGGCCGCTTTCGACGCGGTCATGACCGGGAAAACGGCCCAGACTGAACAAATTGGTTTCGTCGAACTCAAGGCTGCGGCTGTCCTCGTTGGGTATTTCCTTCGGATTGCCGCCATACGGCGTGAGGATCATCTGGGCCACGGGCTCAATCACTTGGCGCACACTGTGGCTTCTGCGAACGAAGGGGAAGCGCCATTCCAACGCCGCCATGGGGCGCAGGCGCGCCTCGATGCCGTTGCTATCGACCGCGCCAGCCGCCTGCCCGGTTGGGGTAAAGCCATTCAACCAATACACATCCAACCCCAGACCGGCGGACAATGTGTAGACATCGCCGGCCGAGCCCACATGGGGCAATTGCCAAAGGCCATCGGCACTGAAGCGCCGGCTGTCAAAATCGTCTTCGCGATAGATTGAAACGGCGGAAGCATCCATGTACAGGCGGCCCGGCAGACGGTCCGGCTCCACCACCACGGCATATTCCAATAGCGGTGCCACCAAGGGCGTCGTGCCGGAATCATCCTCGATCTCCAGCCCCTGGAAGCTATAGGCCGACGCCGCCATATAATGCCGGCCGCGAAAGCCTTCGACGAACAGGGAGGTGGTCAAGGTGTCCTCGTCATCGAAGCCATAGCGGCTGAGATAGGTATCGTCGGTCGTCCTGGACAGATCAAACCCCCAACGCCAGGTCTCGTCGATACCAAAGCGGCCCAGGGCATCGATGTGGCCGCGGAACACCTTGTCGTCCAGTTTCTCATTCCTGTCGTTGCGCTCGTCCGTATAAGTCAGGCTCGCCTCGCCCTCGTAGCCGCCCCGGCTGGTCAAGGCCCGGTACTCGCCGGTTAGGACGACGCCTTCCTCGGTTGCCACGATCGGCGCCAAGGTAAGGTCCCGCTGTCGATCTATGGCCCAGAAATAGGGCACCTGAATGGTTGTTCCCAGTTCCGAGGAGGAGCCGAACTCCGGCGCCAAGAAACCGCTCTTACGTGGCGTCAACGGATCGGCATGGCGGAAATAGGGGGTATAGGCGATGGGTACGCCGTACACTTCAAGCGTCGCATTGCGGTATTCGATTTCGTGGTCGTCGCGGTGATGTATGACCCGGACCGCTTTCAGCTGCCACAGCGGTGCCCGGTCCGGGTGCTCGCGGCAGATTTCGCACGGCGAATAAACCGCCTTGGTCATTTCCAACCGATTGGCACCCTGGCGCCGCGCGCCGTTCGCGGCAAACCGGGATTTGTCCGTCAATAGAATGCGGATACTCTCGATGAAGCCCTCGGTCAGGTCCTCCGATAGCTGCAGATGTTCGGCGAAAATAACCTCGCCGCCAGGTTCCATCAGGGTCAGATTGCCCGATGCGGTAACCACGCCGTCCCGTTGGTTGTAGCTGACGCTATCGGCGAGCAGGACCCGGCCGGCGCTGCTGATTTCCACGTTGCCCTTGGCGGTAACCTGGCCCAAATCACTGTCATGGATCATCTGATCGGCGGACAACAGAAAGGGTGCCTCGCCCGGCTTGCCCGGCGCCTGCGCCAAGGCCAGGTCCAGCGGCAAGAATGACAATAATGCCAGGAGCAATATGCGGCCGGGCCAACGCATCAAGCTATCCATCCTCCAGATGCAACAACAGGGTCAGGCCCAACAGCGTGCAGACACCGGTCGGCGTCCAGGCGGCCAGAACGACGGGCAGGTTGCCCGCGATCCCAAAGGCATGCACCACGTCGGAAACAAAATACAACAAGAATCCAGTCAACATGCCGGCGCCCAACAACAACCCGGTATGGCCTGATCTGGTCAGGCGCAAGGAAAATGTCGCGGCCAATAGGATCATGGCCGCCAACAACAACGGCGTGGATAATATGCTGTGCCAATGCAGCCGGTGCCGGGTGGCGGAAAACCCGGCCGTTTCCAACGTCTGGATAAAGCCCGGCAGGGACCAGAACGACAGCGTCTCGGGCGAAGCGAAGCCTTCCTGGATCTGGGCCAGGGTCAGGGTGGTCTTGATCTCGTAATCCGCCAGCCGCAACGCCGGTTCCTGAGGCTGGGTCAGCAATGCGTCGGTCAGATGCCAGCGGCCATCCAGCAGCATCGCCCGCTTGGCATCAATGCGGCCGATAAATTCATCCGTCCCCCGGTACAAAAACACGATGACGTCCTTCAACTCGGTGCCGGCGGAAGAGACGTGCCGGGCATGGATGACGGATTGTCCGAATTCATCGGCCTGCCGCAGCCAAAGCCCCGTGGCCGAGACCGCCAGCAGACTTTGCCGCCCTTCAAGATAACGCCCTTCAAGCTGTTCGTAGCGCGATGACATGATGGCGGCCAGGGGATTGAAAAGCGTCACCATGAAACTGCCTAGCAGCAGGGCGATAACCAAGGCGGGGGCCAGGAATTGCCAGACCGAGACACCGGCGGCGCGAGCCACGATCAACTCGTGGCTGCGGGTCAGGCGGGAAAAGGTGACAATGGCGCCAAACAATGTCGCGACGGGCAGCACCTTCTGTGCCAGCGAGGGCAGGTTAAGCGCCGCCATGCCCAAAACCAGGCCAAAACCGGCGGCCTCGTGTCCAGCCGCGCGGCGCAACAGTTCCACCACATCGATCAAAAAGATCAGCGCCATCAGGACGACCAGGACGAAACCGATGCCGGACAGAAACTGCCGGCCGAGATAGAGCGAGAATGTCGGCGAAAGGCGCATCAGACCGGTCCCGCGCCGCTATGGCGCAAATCCGGCCAACGATGCGGCCACATGCCGCCCCGCATCAAGGCATAAAGACAAATCGCCATGACCAGCGCGATGTTCAGATATAGCAGCGGGATCAAGGCCGGAATCTTGGCCGACAGACCGACCAGGCCCAGCCCAGCCCCGCGCAACAGGGCGATGCAGCCCACCGCCAAGACGATGCGCCAGCGTCGGCCCCGCCGGTTGAACTCACCCGTCAGGACCGCGGTCAGGGCAATCAGCGCGAACGCCAGGCTGTAGAGCGGCGAGGCCAGGCGGTCATGGCCCTCGGCGCGCATGCGGGCCGCGTTGGCCTGGTCGTCGGCGCCGGCGCCGGGCCAAAACAGTTCGTGCAAATAGCGTTCGCCCGGTTCCAGCCAGCGGTCATCGTCGCGCTGTACGAACTGGGTCAAGTCCAGGGCATAGCGGTCGAACTGCAACAGGGACAACTGCCCCGCGCCTTGATCAATTTGCTGCCGGTTGCCGTTGACCATGATGAAACGGGGTCCGGCCTCGGTCCGCACCATGGCGCCTTTCTCGGCGATCATGGTCACCGGGCGTTGCCGCTCGCGGCTATCGTGGACCAATATACCCAGCATCTCGCCACCCGATTGCCGGGCCCGGATATATACCGTCAGACTGTCGCCAATGGTGTTGAAGGTGCCTTCCTGCAACAACACGTAGGATAGGTTGGTGCGCAGCGAGGTCTTCATATCCTTGAACGCGCGCTGCCCCGTGGGCATCAGATAGAGCGAGAGGAAATAGCCGACCAGGGTGGTCGCCAGCGCCAGGATCAAAGCCGGCCGTGCCAAGGCAAGATTGCTCAGGCCGGAGGCGCGCATGACAACGATTTCACTGTCGCCATCCAGGTTGTTGTAGACGTAAAGCACGCCGGCGAACAGCGCGATGGGCAGAATAATGGTCAGCACACTGGGCAGGATCAGCAGGGTCAGCTGGCCAAAATACGAGGCCGAGAGCCCCTTATTGATGATCAGGTCGACAAAGCGCAGGGACTGGGTCAGCCAGATCACGCCGGTCAGCGACAGGAGAAAGAACACAAACGGCCCCGTCAGTTGCCGAAGGATATATTTTTGCAGTCTGCGCACGCCGGGAATCATACAGCGAAGGGCGGCGGAATAACAGAAACAAGGCGGCCTTCATCCGGTCGCGCCGCTTCCGCCCCAGCGTTTTGGTGAAGGCCGGAAAACTCCTAAAACTTGTTATAGGCGCCGTCGATGATGAAGGTATCGCCGGAATGATAGGCCGAGGCGTCGGAGGCCAGATAGACCGCGATGCCGCCAAAATCCTCCTTCACGCCCCAACGCCGTTGGGGAATGCGCGGCAATACCGCCGCGGCGAATTTGTCCCAACCGAAGGCCGGTTCGGTCATCGGGGTTTCGATCCAGCCGGGCAGCACCGAATTGGCGGTGACGCCATGGCGCGCCATGCCCGCGGCAAGGGAAATCATCATCGATATCAAGGCGCCCTTGGTGGCGGCGTAATGCACGCTGCGCGGCGAGGACTCGATCGCGGCCAGGGACGCGGTGCCGATCAGGCGGCCGCCGCCTTCCCGTTCGGTCATATGCTTGGCGGCGGCCTGCAGGGTAAAAAACGCGCCGTCCAGATTGACATCCATGACCCGGCGCCATTCCTCCACCGGCATATCCTGGAAGGTTGCCGCCTCGGACCGGCCCGAAACGCCGGCGTTGGCGAAACAGCTATCGACCCGGCCGAAATGGGCCAGGGTTTCGGCAAAGGCCGCCCTGACCGCCGCCTGATCGGAAACATCGCAGATCTGCGCCAACGCCTTGCCGCCATGGCCTTGCAACTGCTCGAGCGCGGCGGCGTTTTTGTCCGCATTGGTACCCCAGATGCAAACATCGGCGCCGGCCTGGGCCATGGCATCGGCAAAGCCCAGGCCAATGCCGCTGTTGCCGCCCGTTACAAGCGCGACCTTGCCGCTCAGATCAAAAGGTTGGTAAGCCATTACTGTTGTCCTCTACTACCCGGTTTTGTTGATATCTGATTAGTCGGTCGATTCATCTGTCCGCCAACGCGCGGCGGCGGCATCATCGTCCTGGCGGGCGGCGACCCAATTGCCCTCGCCATCGACCTCTTCCAGTTTCCAGAACGGTGCCTTGGTCTTCAGCCAATCCATCAGGAAGGCACAAGCCTCGAACGACGCCTCGCGATGGGCCGAGGTCGCGGCACACAGGACGATCCGGTCACCCGGCAGCAAGCGGCCATAACGGTGAATGATCAGAACCCGGTCCAAGGGCCAGCGGGCCAGCGCCTCGGCCTCCAACTTCAGTAATTGCCGTTCCGTCATGCCCGGATAATGTTCCAGCGTCATGGCGGACAATTCGCTGTTCCCGGCGATATCGCGGACCAGGCCGATGAAAGAGGCCACGGCGCCGACCTCGTGCCGGTCCCGGCTTAACGCAGCCAGCTCCGCGCCGGTATCGAAATCTTCCTGCTGTACCTTGATCATCGCGGGCTTGGCCGTCATCCACCCGTGACGGGTGGGAAAAAGGCAATTTCGTCATCCGGTCCAATGGCGGCATCGGCTTGGGCATAGTCCATATTGACGGCGCAGCGCACTGAATTGGGATCGGCAAAGGCTTCGGCGTGGCCGTCGGATCTTTGCGCCAGCCAGGACGCCAATTGTCCCGCCGTGGTGACCGAACTGGGCAGCTCCACCGTTTCCTCCGCCACGCCAATGCGGTCACGCAGCCAGGCAAAATACAAAATTTTCATGAGGCTACCTCGTCAAAGGGGAGAAAATCCACCGCCTCGCCGGCTTTTACCCGGGTCACATCCTCGGCGATTTCAACCAGGCCATGGGTCTGCACCAGGGAATTGATAATGCCCGAGCCCATGGGTCGGAACAGCACGGCGCGGGGACCCGCATCGACCTGATGCTCCAGCCGGGCCCGCAGCCATTCCCGGCGCCCGGCCTTTTTCTCATAATCGAAATCAGCGGTGACGCGATAAAGCGCCGGCTCCAGGTCCACCGCACCGGCCAACCCCAGGATCAGCGGGCGGGCAAAGCGCAGAAAGCAGACCGTCGCGGCCACCGGATTACCGGGCAGGCCGACGAAGGCCGTCCCGCCAACCTGCCCCAGGGCCAGGGGCCGTCCCGGCTTGATCGCCAGACGCCAGAAATGCAGATGGCCGAGGGCCTCGACCGCGCCGCGCACGTGATCCTCGTCGCCGACCGAGACGCCGCCGGAAGTCAAAAGCAGATCATGCGTCTCCGCCGCCGCGCTCAGCCCCCGCCGTACCGCCGCCGCTTCATCGGGCAGAATACCCAGGTCGGAAACCTGGGCGCCGAGGCCGCCGGCCAACGCCATCAGGATCTGGCGGTTGGCATCATAGATCCCGCCCGTGGGCAGTTCCGCACCGGGTTCCACCAATTCGTCGCCGGTGGAGAACACCCCGACCTTGAGGGGGCGGTAAACGGTCAGTTCGCCATAACCGACCGAAGCCGCCAGGCCCAGGTCCTGGGGCCGCAGCCGGCGGCCGCGGGCCAGCACCACGTCACCCTTTTCCGTATCCTCGCCCATGCGCCGCCGGTTGGCGCCCGATTTCAGGCCTGGCGGTATGGTGATGTGATCGCCGGCCCGTTCCACATCTTCCTGCATGACCACCGTGTCCGCGCCCTCGGGCATCACCGCGCCGGTGAATATGCGCACCGTGCCGCCGGCTTCAACGCGGCCGGCAAAGGGATGGCCGGCGGCGGAACGGCCGACCACGGCCAGCTGGGTCGGCGCCTCCGGGTTCAGATCCCCGTGACGCAGGGCATAGCCATCGACGGCCGAATTATCGTGCGGCGGCACGTCAAGGTTCGAGACCAGATCCTCCGCCAGGATCCGGCCCTGGGCCCGGGCCAGGGGCAGCCGTTCCAGTTGGTCCTGGGTCACCGCCACGATACGCTGGCGCAGCACGGCCAGGGCCTCCGCCGTGGACATCAAGTCCTCGACCTGGTTGAAACAATCGTCGGCTAGCTTGTTCATGATGCCGGCCCTTCGGAGCGACAAAAATCGATGACAAAATCCGCCACCGCCTGGATATTGTCCAGATCCAGCAACGGCACGTTCAGGTCCGGGCCATCGGGACGATAGTTGGCGGCGAGGGCAATAAAACTCTCATCATCGCGGCATAACAAGGGCTTATTCAGGCCGTCGCGATGCACTTCCATCTTCAGGTGACCCTCGCCCTTGTAGCCTTCCACCAGGACCAGGTCCACCGGCGACATGCGTTCCAGCAGCTCCTCCAGTTTCGGCTCGCCCTCGTCGCGGTTCTCGTGCATCAGGGCCCAGCGGACCCCGGCGCTGATCAACACCTCGGTCGCGCCGGCTTCGCGATGGCGGAAGGAATCCTTGCCCGGTTTATCCACATCGAAAGCGTGATGCGCATGCTTGATGGTCGAAACGCGCAGCCCCCGGGCCGTCAATTCCGGTATCAGCAGCGTCAACAACGTCGTCTTGCCGGCGCCGCTCCAGCCGGTTACACCCAACACCTTCATCGCCATACCTTTATGATTCGTCCGTTCCATCGGCCCGGGGCGCGTCGGCCGTGACATGATGCAGCCCGGCGCGCAGATAGTCATAGCCGGTGTAGATGGTGAACAAGGCCGCCACCCACATGCCCAGCAGGCCGATTTTCATTACCGGAATTGCATCCCAGCCGGCGTCTCCCACGATCAGAAAACCGATCGCCAGCATTTGTATCGTCGTCTTCCACTTCGCCACCCGGCTAACCGGTACGCTGACCCGCAGTTCCGCCAGGAACTCGCGCAGACCCGAGACCAGAATTTCCCGGCACAGGATCACCACCGTGGGCAGGATTGTCCAATCGCCGATGCGGCCGACATACACCAGCATCAACAATGTGGCGGCAACAAGCAGCTTATCGGCGACGGGGTCAAGAAAGCGGCCCAGGCCGCTTTCCTCGCCCAGGCTGCGGGCCAGATAGCCGTCCAGGATATCGGTGATACCGGCGATTGTGAAAATGGCGAAGGCCAGCCAATTCGAAAGTGGCGAGGACAGATAAAAGGCACCGATCAACGCCGGAATCGCCAGAATCCGTGACAGGGTCAGAAGATTGGGTAGGGTCGTAATCATGTTCTCAAATCGAAGTCCCCGCGCGATACCCGGGCCCCGGGGCGCGGCCTGAGTATAAGGATTTGGCGGTAAGGTGAAAGCATCCACTCAACCTTCGGGATGAAAGAAGTCATAAATTTTTTGCGCCAGGGCCTTGGAGACGCCCCTGGTGCCTTCCAGATCGGCCAGGCCGGCGCTTTCCACCGCCCGGGCGGAGCCGAAATGGTTCAACAAGGCCCGTTTGCGTCCGGGACCCACGCCGGGAATGCTGTCGAGGGCGGAACGGTCCATGCGTTTGGCCCGGCGCGCCCGGTGGGTGCCGATGGCAAAGCGGTGCGACTCATCACGCAGGCGCTGCAGAAAATACAGAACCGCGCTGCGCGGCGGCAGCGAAATCTCCGGCTTGTCGGGAAGATGGATCCGCTCCAGCCCGGCGTTGCGGTCCGGCCCCTTGGCGATCGCGGCCAGGGCGACGCCGCTTACGCCCAGATCCGCGAACACTTCACGTACCGCCTCCAGTTGGCCGACGCCGCCGTCGATCAGGACCAGATCCGGCCATTCGCCGGCCACGCGCGCGTCCTCATCCCGCCGATCGCCATCCTCCGCCGCCTCGGCGCTCTCCGCCGCGGCCTGGGCCTTCATCAAACGGGCGAAGCGGCGGTGCAGCACCTCGCGCATCATGCCGTAGTCATCGCCGGGGGTTAGGTCCTCGCCCTTGATGTTGAACTTGCGGTAGGCGTTTTTTTGGAAGCCTTCCGGTCCGGCGACGATCATGGCGCCAATGGCGTCGGTGCCCATGATATGGCTGTTGTCATAGACTTCGATGCGCCGTGGCGGGCTGTCCATGGCGAACAATTCAGCCAGGTCGTCCAACAGCCGGCGCTGGCTGGCGCTTTCCGCTAGGCGCCGGGCCAGGGCTTCCCGCGCGTTGGTCTGCGCATGCTGGACCAACTCCCGCCGCTGGCCGCGCTCGGGGCGGTGCAGGCGAACCTTGCGTTCCGCCTTGACGCTCAAGGCCTCGGCGATGAGGCCATGGTTTTCCGGCCATTCGTTGAGCAGGACCTCTCTGGGCGGCGGCTTGTCATCGTAAAACTGGCCAATGAAGGCGCCCAGAACCTCGGCCGGCGTCCGCTCCTTGCCATGGCTGGGAAAATAGGCCCGATTGCCCCAATTCTGTCCGGCCCGGAAAAAGAACACCTGGATGCAGCTTTGCCCCGCCTCCATATGGATCGTGATGACGTCGGCCTCGGCCACGCTGGCAACATTGATGCCCTGATGGGCCTGGACATGGGACAGGGCGCGCAGACGGTCGCGGTAGACGGCGGCGGTCTCGAACGCCAACTCGGCGCTGGCGGCCTCCATCTTCTCGGACAGGCCAAGCTGGACCTGCCGGCTGCGCCCGGAGAGAAAGTCCCGCGCCTCCCGCACCAGTTCGCCATAGCTGTCCCGGTCGATCCGGTCGACGCAGGGCGCCGTGCAGCGGCGGATCTGGTATTGCAGACAGGGCCGGGTACGGGCGGCGAAAATGCTATCGGAGCAGGAGCGCAGGGGAAAAGCCTTTTGCAGGGTGTTCAGCGTCTGGTTGACGGAGGTGGCGGAGGCGAAGGGTCCGAAATATTCCCCCTTGCGGTTGCGGGCGCCGCGATGCTTGGCCAGCTGCGGCCATTCATGGTCGCCGGTGATGATGATGAAGGGGAAAGATTTATCGTCGCGGAGCAGGATGTTGTAGCGCGGGCGCAGGCGCTTGATCAGATTCGATTCCAGCAGCAGCGCCTCGACCTCCGTGTGGGTCGTCACGACTTCCATGGCGCGGGTCTCGGCGATCATCCGGAGGGTTCGCGTGTTCAGTCCCGCAGGTTGGGCGTAGTTGCGTACCCGGTTCTTCAGATTCTTGGCCTTGCCGACGTACAGCACTTCGCCGTTGCCGGCCAGCATGCGGTAGACACCCGGCGCCGCCGGCATGGTCTCCAACGCCGCCCGGATCGCATCCCGGCCGTGCTCTATACCAGCTTCCGGCCGGCCATCGGCGGGCAGGTCCAGGGACTGAACAGTTGGTTTGTCGGCCTTTGCCATGGCGCTATTTTCCGCGCCTTTCGCCATCAGTCAATGGTCTTACGACAGGTGCGAAAAGGTTAATAACCGATATCCACCTGATCTGTGGATAAGTGTGTGGGGAAGCCATTCCCGACGGCATCAAAGTGGCGGAATCCCGCCTGTTCGTCCACTTTGCACAAAAAATAGGCAATTTTGCAACCCATTGAATTTAAACACAAAAAGCAAAACGCTCGGTAACGGTGCCTGTGCATTAGCAGCATGTAACCTGAACGTTACTGAAACCCCGGCCATCCCAATGGCCTGTGCACAAAAACTCTGGCCTAACGGCGTTTTCACTCAGTTGTGAACAAGTCACCAAGCGCAGCGTGGCCATTATCGGACAATATCAATCGGCATTACGCTTCTATTGTTGTGTTATTCAACCAAGTAACTTGGCCGGCATGGACAGTATTTGTACGCTCTGTTTTACAGGCTTTGGTTGGGCGGCCTGTTTGGCATCGGTTTTAGGCATGCCGGACATGCCATGATACAGCGAAAGCACATAAATAAAGTAGGCGAGGGCAAGAAAGGCGCCGTAGCGCCGGCTGATGGGACGGCCGCGCAGCACGAACGGTGTTATCAGGATGGCGGCCGATAGCATGATCCACAAATCGTAGCGGACGACTTGCTCCGGTACGGGCACCGTCCGCACCATCGACGTGATGCCAATGATGCCAAGAATATTGAATAGGTTGGATCCCACCACATTGCCAATCGCGACATCGCCGTGACGGCGGATGGCGGCGACAAGCGAGGTCGCCAATTCCGGCAACGAGGTGCCCAACGCGATCAGCGACAAGCCGATGGTTGCTTTCGACACGCCGGCCGCCAGGGCCAGCACCACGGCGCCGTCTATCAGCAGGTCGGCGCCAACAATCAAGCCGGCGATGCCTATCAGGATAAAAGTCAGCGAAAGCCAGATTGAATGGGGCCGCGCGGCGATGCCCTCGATCTCGTCAACAATGGCCTCGGCCGTGACCTCATTTTCCTCCCGTCCGGAAAAATACGACCAGGTCAAATAACCGCACAGCAGCGATGTCATGATGGCGCCCTGCCAATTGAGAATTTGTCCGCTCAGGCACAACACAACGAAGGCGATGGAAATCGCGAACATGATGGCGCCATCCCGGCGGATGGCCTCAACATCACAGGCGATCGGATAAATAATGGCCGGCAGACCCAGGACCAGTAGAATATTGGCGATGTTGGAGCCGATTACATTGCCAATCGCGATTTCCGGGGCACCGCTTAAGACCGCATTCAGGCTGACGACCAGTTCGGGCGACGATGTGCCAAAGGCCACCACCGTCAGGCCGATGACCAAAGGCGGGACCGCCAGCCGTTGCGCCAGGGTAACCGCACCCCGGACCAGCACATCCCCGCCGATCAGAAGTAGCACCAGGCCACCGGCAACCATTAGATACGTCATGCCTCGACTTCACCGCTGGTTACCAGGTTGGAACAATCGCACGGCGCCTTCCACGCCGCTGGAAAAAACGGCTACAATGGCGCGCGCCCGTATTATATAGCTGCGAAGGCCGCCGCTTTGAAGGGGCTTTCCGAGAAGAATTCCATCTCACGCCCGGAACGCCGCCGCCAACGGACACAGGGCCGCGCGGGTGCTGCCCGCCCAGGGCTGGATATGGACAAGGGCGATAGCCTCGGCTATGCCATTGCTGGCCTCCCTTATCGGGGCATCAGGACGCGGACACTGTATGAGCATTCCAATACTTAGCGGCCTAGCCGAATTGGCCACCGATTATGATCTTTTCATCCTCGATTTGTGGGGTGTCGTCCACGACGGCGTAACGGTCTACCCGGACGCGGCGGACTGTCTTCGGCAATTGCGCCGGCGCGGTGCCAGGGTGGTGTTGCTGTCCAACGCGCCGAGGCCGAGTGCATCGGTCGCCCTGCACCTGACGGAGCTGGGCGTCATGGCGGATCTGTATGACTGGCTGCTGACCTCGGGCGAGGCAACGGCCAATACAATCGCCGCCGGGGCCTCCGGTGCCGGCGAAGCGGCGCGACCGGCCTACTTTCATCTGGGTCCGGAACGCAGCCGGCCAACCCTGGATGCTTGCGGCGGCCGGGAGGTGGGATTGGATGCAGCCGAGTTAATCATCTGTACCGGCCTGTTTGACGATGAAACCGAGACGGCCGAGGATTACCGTGAATTCCTGACAATGGCGGCGGCCCGCGATCTGCCCATGGTTTGCGCCAATCCCGACATCGTCGTGATACGCGGCGGGAAGACGATCCCCTGCGCCGGTGCCCTGGCGGAATTTTACGAGGAACTGGGCGGAACGGTACAACGCTTCGGCAAACCGTTTCCGGACATTTTCGACCGTTTGTTCGCGGCAACACCGGAAATTCCAAAAGCCCGCACCGTCATGATCGGTGACGGTCTTCCGACCGATATCCGAGGCGCCCGGCGGGCCGGCATTGACGCCATATGGATCGGCGGGGGCATACACGCCGAGGCCCTGGCTCTGGGCGCCGACGGGCAATTGGATCAGGATAAAGTGCACGAAATCGCCGCCGAGGCCGGCGAAAGCCCCCTGGCGATACTGCCCTGGCTACGTTGGTAGAATTCTTAGTCGAATAGCGCGTCGATGTCGTCCTGCGAGGCGGTCCCGTCCCCATCGGACGTCAACGATACGATATCATCCAGCTCCGGCTGGCCATCGCCTGGATCGGGTTCATTTTCCGGCTCCGGTTCCAATTCCGGCGCGGCATCCGCTTCCGGCTCCGCCGCCGCCTCGTCATCGGCGGCATCGCCGTTGAACATGGCATCTATGTCGTCCTGGCTGGCATCATCGGACGGTGCGGCGCCATTACTGGCGCCATTGCCGGCACCATTGGCCTCGGTGCCGTTGGCCTCGCCATCGCCGTTGAGAAACCTCGCCGCCGCCTCCATGACCGGCGCGGCATCCGCTTCCGCCTCAAGATCCGGCGCCTCGGCCTCGGGGGCCTCGTCCGCCGCGGGTTCGGAGTCGTCAATTGCCTCGATTTCAATGGTCTCCGCGGCTTCCGTGGCGGCAAAATCGCCGGAAAGCAGATCATCGACCTGATCCTGCTGAATACCCTCGCCGTCAAGGGCAGGGCCATGCAGCAAGTCCTTGTCGGGCCGCGCGTCCTGATCCTTGCCGGGCTCTTTCGCCTCGCCATCGGCATCTTCGATGTCCGGGCCCCAGGCATCCTGCAAACCATGCAGGCGTTCTTCGATATAGGTCAGGGTGGCGACCACCTTGGTGATCCGCTGCCCGGTAATATCCTGGAAGGAACAAGCCTCGAAAATCCGCATGCAGGCATCATTGACGGCATCGCCATAATCATCCGAGGCCGGATCAGCGGACATGATTTCCTCCGCCGCGTCCATGATAGTGCCCGTCGCTTCCTCCGTCGAGGCGACGATGGCTTCCAACTCCAGGCCCGCGCGGGGTATCTTGTCCTGTTTCAGATCGTTCGGTCGCAGCTCGGCGATTTCGCCCCGGGCGCGTTGAATATATTCCGACAGGCCGCGAAACTCGGAGTAGAGCGTCGTATCGATCGAATTGAAATAGCGCCGCATGGTCGCCAGCAGGACTTCCGTAACGCCGGCGATATCACCAAGAGTTACCGCCGTCGAGCGGTTCGTGCGCAGGTGATCGACAAGCTGTTCGATCCCCGCGCTGACCTCTTCAGTATCCATCAAGAAAACTCCATGAAACAGCCGGACGCTTCATTCGCCCTAGACACCACAGGCGCCTGTACAAGAAATACGGTAATCAGAAATCACCGATAACAGACGTCATTTTGGTCTTCAGTGTTGCCGCGTTAAACGGTTTCACAATGTAATTGTTAACGCCCGCCTTCTTCGCCGCGATCACGTTCTCGGTCTTCGATTCCGCCGTGATCATGATAAACGGCGTTTCTTGCATTTTTTCGTCGGAGCGGATTTCCTTGAGCAACTGGTAACCCGTCATCGGTTCCATGTTCCAATCGGAAATCACCAGATTGTAGTCCTTGCCCCGCAGCTTCTGCAAAGCAGCGGCGCCATCGGTCGCCTCGTCTACATTGTTGAAGCCGAGTTGTTTCAACAAGTTGCGGATGATGCGCAACATCGTCTTGTAGTCGTCGACGATCAGGATCGTCATGTTCATATCGACAGCCATCGTTCCTGCCCTATTCAATCTGTTGTTCAATCAGCCAGTGCCAGTGCCGCGTAACGGCCTTTGGGCGTGAAAAGCCCCTCCTCCGTCAACCGCAACGACAGCATATTGATCGAGGGCACTGAATATTTGGTTAACGGCATGTGGATGGCTGCGGATCCACGCCAACAAAAGGGGTTTGTCCGGTTGTCCCCATGCCGCCGCGTGGCTATATTGCGCCGCTATTTCCCCGACCCGATTTTCCTTCAGCCGACAGGAACAGCCAGAACATGACCGATAGCGAGACATTCATCCAGCAAACCGATTTGTTCAAGGAACAGCACGGCTATTTCATCGAGGATCTGGAAATCGGCATGTCGGCATTTTACGCCCGTACCGTGACGGAGACCGATATTGTGCTTTTCGCCGGCATTACCGGCGATCTCAACCCCGTACACTTGAACCACGACTTCGCGGCACAGACCCAATTCGGTGGCACCATCGCCCACGGCATGTTGACGGCCAGCCTGATTTCCACCGTTGTCGGCACAAAACTGCCGGGACCAGGCGCCATTTATATGTCGCAGAATACCCGCTTCACCGCGCCGGTACGGGCCGGCGACACGATCACCGCGGTGGCCACGGTCACGGATATCAACGTGGAAAAGCGCCGTTGCGCCCTGGACACGATTTGCCTGCGTGGCGATGAGCTTGTCGTCAAGGGCGACGCGCTGTTGCTGGTGCCGACCCGCAAGGCATTTGAAGGTTGAAGCGATTAGCCGGTTGCCACGACCCCTCCAAGCCCCAATAATCCCGGCCATGCGTATTATCCGTCACATCCACCGTATTCCAGAGGAATTGCGCGGCGGCGCGGTCGCCGTTGGCAACTTTGACGGCATCCATCGCGGCCACCAGGCCCTGATCGGGCAATGCCGCGCCATGGCCGATCAGGTCGACGGCCCCGCCCTTGCCCTAACGTTCGAGCCGCACCCGAGAAGCCTGTTTCAGGCCGACGCGCCGCCGTTCCGCCTGACGCCCTTCCGCTCCAAGGCGCGTCTGTTGGCGAAGCTCGGTATCGATTGCCTGGCCAGCCTGCGCTTCGACCTCGACGTCAGCCAAAAGCCGGCGGAGGACTTTATCCAGGAAATCCTTGTCCGGGGCCTGGGTGCGCGGCATGTGGTGGTGGGCTATGACTTCGTCTTCGGCCACCATCGGGCCGGCAACGGGGCGCTGTTGCAGGAATACGGCGAGCGCCACGATTTTGCCGTTTCGGTGCTGGAGCCGGTGACCCATGACGACGATGTTTGTTCCTCGACCATTATCCGGGTCGATCTGGAAACCGGACGTTGCCGCCGGGCCGCCGAGCTGCTGGGCCATTGGTGGGAAGTTGAGGGCCGGGTGCGCGGCGGCGACCGGCGCGGCCGGTTGCTGGGTTTTCCCACCGCCAACCTGCATCTGCGCGATAGCGCCCTGCGCCCGGCTCTGGGGGTCTACGCCATCCGTTTCGGCCTGGACGAGGATGGCAAGACGCGTTGGTATCCCGGCGTCGCCAATCTGGGGCAGCGGCCCACCTTTGACGGCCAGGGCATTACCTTGGAATCCCATTTGTTCGATTTCGACCAGGATATTTATGGCCGCCACGCCCGCGTTGCCTTTATCGAGCATCTGCGGCCGGAACAGAAATTCGATGGTCTCGATGCCATCAAGGCCCAGATCGCCCTGGATAGCGCGCAGGCGCGGCAAATTCTGGCCGACCCCGCAAACGCCCAGGCCAAGTTTGTTATTGGCGGCCCATAAACCTTGCCTGACTCCGGCCCGGCGGTGTCTATAATGGCGGCGCAACAAATCCGATGAATTGAGGATAGCAATGACGATTGCCGCCGTTACGCTTGACGACAAGTACGAACAGGAATCCGGCCGGGTCTTCATGACCGGCATGCAGGCCCTGGTTCGTTTGCCCATGCTGCAGCGCCAGCGCGACGTCGCCGCCGGTTTGAACACGGCCGGCTTTATCTCCGGCTATCGCGGCTCTCCCCTGGGCGGCTATGACGCCGCCCTGTGGTCGGCCCAGCGTTTTTTGGCGCGCAGCCATATCACCTTCCAGCCAGGCCTGAACGAGGACCTGGCGCTGACGGCGGTTTGGGGCACGCAGCAGGTCAATCTGTGGCCCGGCGGCAAGTACGACGGCGTCTTCGGCATCTGGTACGGCAAGGGCCCCGGCGTCGACCGCAGCGGCGATGCCATCAAGCATCTGAACTATGACGGCACGGCCCCCCATGGCGGCGTGCTGCTGGTCGCCGGCGATGACCATGGCGCCAAGTCCTCGACCCTGCCGCACCAGAGCGAGCCGGCCTTCATGGCATCGGGCGTGCCGATTTTTCATCCCGCCGGTGTGCAGGAATATCTCGACCTTGGCCTGCACGGTTTCGCCATGTCACGCTATTCGGGCTGCGCCGTGGGCTTCAAGGCAGTCGGCGAAACAGTGGAAAGCTCGGCCTCCGTATCCATTGACCCCGACGCCCTGCATTTTGCCAAGACAATCGATTTCGACATGCCCGGCGACGGCCTGAGCCTGCGCTATCCCGACGACATCATGGTCAAGGAAAGCCGGCTGTTGAATCTTAAGCTGCCGGCGGCGCAGGCCTATGTGCGGGCCAACGGCCTGGACAAGATGATTTTCGATACGCCGAAGCCGCGCCTGGGCATCGTTACCACCGGCAAGGCCTATCTGGACGTGCGCCAGGCCTTTGACGAGTTGGGCCTGACGGCGGCGATGGCGGCGGATATGGGCATCCGTCTTTACAAGGTCGCCATGACCTGGCCGCTGGAGCCGCAAGGTGCGATGGAATTCGCCAAGGGTTTGGAAGAGATCGTGGTGGTTGAGGAAAAACGCCCGATTCTGGAGGACCAGCTGCGCAGCCTGCTGTATGGCCGGGAGGCGGCACCACGCATCGTCGGCAAAAGGGATGAAGAAAACCGCGTCCTGCTGCCGGAGATTGGCGAGTTGACGCCGGGCATGGTGGCCCAGAGCATTGTCGGGCGGATCAAGAAATTCAGCGATATGCCGGACTTCGATCAGCGCCTGGCCCGGATCGAGCAGATTGAGACCGGCGCCAAGGGCGCGCCGCCGACCATCCTGCGCACGCCGTATTTCTGTTCCGGCTGCCCGCATAATTCCTCCACCAAGGTGCCGGCGGGAAGCCGCTCCATGGCCGGGATCGGCTGCCATGGCATGGCCCTGTGGATGCCCGACCGCAACACCCAGACGATCACCCACATGGGCGCCGAGGGCGTCAACTGGATCGGCCAGGCGCCGTTCTGCAAGACCGAGCATGTGTTTCAGAACCTCGGCGACGGCACCTACTATCATTCCGGCCTGCTGGCGTTGCGGGCGGCGGTCGATGCCGGCGTCAACATTACCTACAAGATTTTGTTCAACGACGCGGTCGCCATGACCGGCGGCCAGCCGGTGGTCAATGTCGGCGATGGCAAGCTGACCCCGGACGAGATCAGCCGCCAGGTTCATGCCGAAGGGGTCACCAAGATCGCTGTGGTCACGGACGAGCCCGATAAGTATCCCACCGGTATCAACTGGGGCCCCGGCGTCACCGTGCATCACCGCGACGACCTGGACCAGGTGCAGCGCGACCTGCGGGCGACGCCGGGCTGCAGCGTGCTGATCTATGATCAGACCTGCGCGGCGGAAAAGCGGCGCCGGCGCAAGCGCGGCCTGTTCCCGGACCCGGCCAAGCGGGCCTTTATCAACGACCTGGTTTGCGAGGCCTGCGGCGACTGCTCCGTCGCCTCGAACTGCGTTTCCGTGCTGCCGAAGGAGACCGAATGGGGCCGCAAGCGGCAGATCGACCAATCCAACTGCAACAAGGACTTTTCCTGCGTCAATGGCTTCTGCCCCAGCTTCGTCACCGTCCATGGCGGCAGCCTGCGCAAGGCCGAGAAACCCCAGGGCGCCGACGGCGGCCAGTGGGATGATCTGTTCGCCGGCCTGCCGATGCCGACGCTGCCCTCCGCCGCCGAACCCTATGGCGTCCTGATTACCGGCATTGGCGGTACCGGCGTTGTCACCGTCTCCGCCCTGTTGGGCATGGCGGCGCACTTGGACGGCAAGGGCGTTTCGGCCCTGGACATGGCCGGCCTGGCGCAAAAGAACGGCGCCGTCACCTCGCATATACGGATCGCCGATGCGCCGGAGGATCTGCATGCCGTGCGAATCGCCACCGGCGGTTCGAAATTGATCCTGGGCTGCGACATCGTGGTGGCGGCGAGCGAGGGCGTGCTTTCCACCGTCAACGAAGGCGTCACGGGCGCGGTGATCAACAGCCACGTGGTGCCGACGGCACAGTTCCTGGCCGATCAGAATATGGAAATGGCCGGTGAAGGCCTAATCCGGCAATTGCAGGCTGCGGTGGGCAATGATTTCAGCCATTTCTTCAATGCCACCAAGCTGGCGACCGCATTGATGGGCGATTCCATTGCCGCCAATCTGTTTCTGCTCGGCGCCGCCTTCCAAAAGGGCTATTTGCCCCTGTCCCTGGAAGCCATTGAGGGCGCCATCGAAATCAACGGCGTGGCGGTCGAGGCCAACAAGCAGTCCTTTGCCTGGGGCCGCCTGGCGGCGCACGATCCGGACGCCGTGGACAGCGTCGCCGCGCCTCTGATGCCGCAACGCGAGGCCGCGGCGGACGCCCAAGGGTTGGCCGAGAAGATTGCCCGCCGCGCCGACTTTCTGACTGACTATCAGAATGGCGCTTATGCCTTGCGTTATCTGGATCTGGTTCAGCGCGCCATCGACGTAGAGACGGAAAAGGCCCCTGGCATGCTGGGTCTTGGCGAAGCGGTGGCATTGAATTTCTTCCGCCTGATGGCCTACAAGGATGAATACGAAGTGGCGCGGCTGTACAGCGACGGCCGCTTCATGGAACAGGTCAACCAGCAGTTCGAGGGCGACTTCAGTCTGCGCCTGCACATGGCGCCGCCGCTGATCGCCAAGCGGGATCAAACCAGCGGCGAATTGCAAAAGCGGGAGTTCGGCCCCTGGATGCTGAAACTCATGCCCTTACTGGCGCGCATGCGCGGCCTGCGCGGCGGTGCCTGGGACATCTTTGGCCGCACCGAAGAACGACGCCTGGAACGCCAGTTGATCACCGATTATGAAACCACCATGGCCGAGGTCCTGGCCGCCCTGAACCATGACAATCACGCCATGGCGACCCGCATCGCCGAGGTGCCCGACCGCATCCGCGGCTTCGGCCACGTCAAGGAAAAGGCCATCGCCAAGGCCAGGGAGGCGGAGGCGGAGATGTTGGAGTATTACCGCGCACCGCCGGAGCAAACCTCGGCGGCGGAATAGCGCCGGCAGTTCAACCGCGAAACAGAGAAGGGTGCGCCCATGCCTTATTCCCGCTCAATGGCGTTTCGCCAGCTTGCGGGCGGGCATATGGGACCGCCGCCGCCAACCCTGCCCTTGGGCAGCACGGTCGGCGAGGCGGTCGCCCTGTTGGCCCAGGCCGCTTCCGCCAGCCTGGTGATTGTCGATGATGACGGCATCCCCCGTGGCGTGTTGACGGAACAGGACGTGGTGCGCAAGGTCGCCTTCCAGCTTGATGGCGCGGCCGCCCTTGATGACGTCATGAGCCGGCCGGTGCGGGTAATCCGGGCCCAGGATCTGTTGTTCCATGCCATCGCCCGCATGCGGCAGGCCGGCCTGCGCCACATGCCCGTGGTCGACGAGCGTGACCGTTTGTCCGGCATCCTGACCCTGGATGGCGCCCTGGCCCAGGTCAGCGGCCAACTGGTCAACCAGATTGAAAGCCTGACCCGGCCCGACAACCCCGCCGGCATGACCGAGGTGCGGGCGGCGCAGTTGCAGGTGGCCGAGCAATTGTTCGCCGACGAAGTGCCGACACCGGAAATCCAGGCCCTGGTCAGCCATATCAATAACGACGTCTACCGCCGCATGATGCGCCATTGTATCGAAACCATGGCGCACGACGGCCACGGCCCGCCGCCCAGGGATTTCTGCCTGATCGTCATGGGCTCCGGCGGGCGGCAGGAAAGCTATCTGAATCCGGACCAGGACAACGGCTTGATCATCGCCGACTATCCCGACGAAGAACACGGCCGGATCGATGGCTATTTTTCCGAACTGGCGGACCGGCTGACCAAGGCCATGGACGGGGCCGGCATGCCGCTCTGTAACGGCTACGTCATGGCGGTGAACCCGTTGTGGCGCAAGACCGCGGCGCAATGGCGGGCCCAGATGGACTATTGGCTGGGTCGGCGCAATCCCGCCGCCCTGCGTTTGGCGGATATCTTCTTTGATTTTCGCGGTGTCGCGGGGGAACGCCGCCTGGCCGCCGAGTTGCGGGAGCACATCACCAAACACACCCAAAACAACCGCGCCTTCATGCGCGAGATGTACCTGCAGGACGAGGACTTCGGCGTCGCCCTGGGCCTGTTCAACCGCTTCATCGTGGAGAAGAATGACAAGGCGCACCGGGGCGAATTGAACCTGAAAATCACCGGTACCCTGCCCTTGGTCGACGCTGTCCGCGCCCTGGCTCTTTTGCATGGCGTGCCCGAGACCGGAACCCTGGACCGTATCGCCAAACTGCATGAACAGGGCGTCCTGGACTTGGACGACGCGGATTATCTGGCCGGTGCATTCCACCACATCACGCATCTGTTGCTGCGCCAGCAAATGACGGACCAGCGCCAGGGCAAGGACATCAGCAACTATGTCCACCCCGACAGCCTGACCGACCGCGAGGACGACATGCTGGTCGATGCCCTGAAAGCCATCCGCGACCTGCGCGACCGGGTGCGCAGCGACCTCAGCGGCGAGCTGTTTTAGGGCGGTTCAGCCGTAGTCGAAAACGTTCTAAAACTGCCTTTGCAGGCGGCGAAATTTGCGCGCCTTTTTAGATATCTTGGTGAGATGGCCCAGGGTTTCGGCTTTTTCGGCCATGGACAAGAGAACCAGGAAAACCTCCGCCGTGGCCAGGCTGTCGCCCAGGGCGGTATGGCGGTCGACCTCCGGCAGGACAACGCCATGACGTTGCACCAGGGCATCCAGGCCATGGTCATGGGCGCCGGGTTCCAATACCGCTGACAACAGCAGGGTGTCCAACACCGCTTGTTCAAACACCGGCGCGCCGTCTTCCTGGGCCAATTCAAGAAACTTCATGTCGAAGGCCGCATTGTGAGCCACCAGAACCGCATCACCGCAAAAGTTATGAAAATCCCATAACACCGAGCCGATGGTACGGCTGTGGGCGACGTGTTCATCGGTGAGGCCATGGAATGTCGTCGACAGGGGCGGGATCGGCCGGCCGGGGTTCACCAATTCATCAAAGACCTGGTCCCGCTGGATTACCCCATCGACGATGCGGACCCCGGCAATCTGCACGATGCGATCACCATGGGAAGGCTCCAGCCCCGTCGTTTCCGTATCGAACACCACGTAGTTGAGGCCAGACAGCGGCTGGTTCTCATGCTCGCTGGGCGGCGGACGCAGGCGGCCCAGGACCGCCGGGCCCAACAGGGTGGGCAGAAAAACCCCGAGCATGACGATGGCAACGGCGGCGATTTCCATAGCCTGGATGGTTTCGCCCAGAACAATGGCGGCCAGGGGTACCGACAAGGGGCCGACCAGACAGGCGAACAGGCTGGCCTGGCCGACCGGCATCCGTCTGAGCGCGTAGTTCAGCAGGAAAAACGGCCCCGCCGTGGCCACCAGGCCCAGATAGACCAGCAACAGAATGGGGCCGTTGCTGATATGCGCCAACGCCGCCCCCGGCTGTTCGAAGATGATCAGAGCCAGGCCGGCGATCAGCAAGGCCATTGTCATCTGCCAGGCGGTGGTGACCATGGGCCGGCCCTGTTGTTGCGCCACCCGGCGGGCCAGCAGCGCATTGGCCGCCGCGCATAGCACGCCGCAGATCGCCAGCATGTCGCCGAACAAGTCGCCCTCGCCCGCGGTCTGGTTGGTCAGAACCAAGAGAATGGCGCCGGCAAAGGCCAGCACGGCGCCGATCACCACCACCGGGTTGATCGCCTCGCCCAACACAAGACGGGCGGCCAGCGGCATGACCAGGGGCAGCAGGGCCCAAAACATGGCCGCGTTCACGGCCGAGGTATGGTTCAGGCCCCAGACCATGAGCAAGGCCACCAGACCCGGATCCAGAATACCCATCAGCAAGGGCCGCGGCGCCTGGCGCAGATGCACCGGCTGCCGCGTCACCAGCACGATGGCCCAGAGCAGGCCGGCGGCGAAAACCGAGCGTCCGGCCACCACTTCCGTGATCGCCAAATCCTGCACCGCCACCTTGGCGCCGATCATCATGGACGACCACAACAGCGCCGCCAGGGACATCGCCAGAACCGGCATCGAGCACTCCAATCACGACATCGAACCCGGCGGATTGAAGCATGGATTGAGGCATCTTGTCGCCCCATGGCGCGCGACCTAGGCGGCATGGCCGGTTTCGGATTACTATGGCCGGCAAATTATCCAGAGGGATCATGCCATGGCGGATGTCTATATCATCGGCAGCTATTCCACCCGGTTCCAGAAATGGCCCGACAAAAGCTTCAAGGACCTGACACGGGAGGCCTATCTGGGCGTGCTGCGGGACAGCGGCCTGGAAAACGGCGATGACATCGAAATCGCCTATTTCGGTAATTGCGGGCTGGGCACCTGGGGCCAGCCCTGCATCCGGGGCCAGGTCTGTTTCACGCCCCTGGTGCGCGAGGGCCTGTTCCCAGAGCGCGTGGGAATGGTCAATGTGGAAGATGCCTGCGCCACGTCCTCGGTGGCCATGAACGGGGCCTGGAAGGATATCCTGTCCGGGCAATCCCATCTGGCCATCGCCATGGGCGTGGAGAAAACCTACGTGCCCGACGATGCCGTCAAAACCATGGAGCTGTTCGCGGGCGGCATCGACCAACTGGACCCCGGGGAATGGCAGGCGCATTACCGCGAGCAGGGCGAGCGGGCCGGCAAACCATTCGAGACCGGGCCGGGGCGCACCATTTTCATGGACACATATGCCATGCAGGCAACCCATCACATGGGCAAATGGGGCACCACCCAGGAACAGATCGCCGTCGGCGCGGCCAAGAACCACAACAACGGCGCCCTTAATCCCCTGGCCCAGTATCAGTTCGAGATGTCCGTCGATGAGGTTCTGGCCGACCGGGAGGTCAGCCATCCCCTGACCCGCGCCATGTGCGCCCCGATCGGCGACGGCGCAGCGGCGGCAATCCTGTGTTCCGAGGATTATCTGCGCAATCTGCCGTCCGGGGTGCAAAACCGGGCCGTGAAGGTCAAGGCCTCGGCCCTGTCGGGCGGCAAATACCGCGACCTGGACGAACCGGGCCTGACCAAGATCGCCGCCGACAAGGCCTATGCCGTTGCCGGTGTCGCCCCTGGTGACATTGATGTGGCGGAGGTCCACGACGCAACCTCATTCTGCGAGATCTATCAGGTTGAAATGATGGGTTTTTGCGAGATCGGCGGGGGCGGCAAATTCGTCGGCGACGGCCACACCATGCTGGATGGCAAAATTCCGGTGAATACCTCCGGCGGCCTGGTCTCCAAGGGCCATCCGGTGGGTGCGACGGGGTTGTCGATGATCCATGAATTGATCGCCCAGCTGCGCGGCGAGGCCGGCGCCCGCCAGGTTGAAGGGGCCCGCCTGGCCCTGGCCGAGAACGGCGGCGGCGTCATGGGCATGGAAGAAGCCGCCGCCTGTATCACCATTTTGGAAAAGGATAACTAGTATGAGTATTCGCTTTGACGACAAGGTCGCCGTGGTGACCGGCGCCGGCAATGGCCTGGGCCGCAGCCACGCCATGTTTCTCGCCGCGCGCGGCGCCAAGGTCGCCGTGAACGATATCGGCGGCGCCATCGATGGCACGGGCGGCGATGCCGGCCCGGCCCAGTCGGTGGTCGATGAAATCACCGCCGCCGGTGGTGAGGCCATCGCCAACACCGATGATATTGCCAGCGAGGACGGCGCCAAGGCGCTGGCCGACGCGGTGCGGCAGCATTGGGGCCGCTGCGACATCCTCATCAACAATGCCGGCATCCTGCGCGACAAAAGCTTCCACAACATGGAGATGGGAAATTTCACGGCCGTGGTGAAGGTGCATATGCTGGGCTCGGTCCGGATGACCCACGAAATCTGGCCCCTGATGCGGCAAAACCAATATGGCCGGGTGATCATGACCACCTCCGCCGCCGGCCTTTACGGCAACTTCGGGCAGGCCAACTATGCCACCGCCAAGATGGCGGTGATCGGCCTGATGAACGCCCTGAAGCAGGAGGGGCGAAAGTATAATATCACCGTCAATACCCTGGCCCCCATCGCCGGCACCCGCATGGGCGGCACGATTTTTCCCGATGAAGTAATGCCCCTGCTGCGCCCGGAACTGGTAACCCCGGCGGTGGCCTATCTGGCGTCCGAGCAATGCACCGATACGGGCCGAATTGTCGTCGCCGGTGCCGGCCATTTCGCAAATGTGGAGATGGTCGAAAGCAAGGGCGTCGATTTTCCCGCCGCGGAAGAGGTCAGCCCCGAGATGCTGGCCGAGGCCTGGGGCGATATTACCGATATGTCCGGCGCCGAACCCTATGCCGAGGCCATGGCCGCGGTGCAGCGCATTTTCGCCAATCTGAACCAATGAGCGGACAATGACCACGACCGCCAGCAAGGCCCTGGCCGCCTGCCACAATATCGACGAGCTGCGCAGCCTTGCCGCCCGCCGGGTACCGAAACTGCTGTTCGATTTCATCGACGGCGGCGCCGAAGACGAGGTTACCCTGCGGCGCAGCAGCTCCGGTTTCTCGGACTACCAGCTTGTGCCGCACAACTTCGTCGATGTCTCGGAGATCGATATTTCGACGGAAGTCATGGGCCGCAAGATCGACGCGCCCCTGATCGTCTCGCCGACGGGCCTGGCGAAGCTGTTCCATCACACCGGCGAAGAGAGCCTGGCGCCCGCCGCCGGGGTCCACAACATCCCCTACACCATGTCGTCGGCCTCCTCGACCTCGATCGAGGGCGTGGGCAATCTAACCAGCGGGCCGAAATGGTTTCAGATCTATGTCTGGAAGGACCGCGCCATCGTCCGCGACTTCATCGACCGCTGCAAGGGAGCGGGCTTTTCCGCCCTGTGCCTGACCGTGGATGTGCCCATCACCGGGAACCGGGAACGGGACGTACGGAACGGCCTGGCCATGCCCTTGAAGATGACCCCGGCCATTGCCTTCGACATGCTGCGCAAACCGGCCTGGCTGTATAACGCCATCACCCACCCCATGCCGACCCTGGCCAATCTGGTCGACCGGGCCGAGGGCGATACCTCCATGGCCAACCTGTCCCGCTATACCGAGGAGCAGTTGGACAAGGCGATCAGCTGGGACGATGCGGCCGAGATGAAGGAACAATGGGACGGGCCATTGGGCATCAAGGGCGTGCTGCGGGCCGAGGACGCGGACCGGGCGGCGGAAATGGGCTTCGACGCGGTGATCATCTCCAATCACGGCGGCCGGCAGCTCGACCATGCCCCGGCCCCCATTGATGTCCTGCCCGAGATCGCCGAAGCGGTCGATGGCCGTTGCCAGATCATCCTGGACGGCGGCGTGCGCCGGGGCACCGATGTGCTGAAGGCGCTGTGCCTGGGCGCCACCGCCTGCATGGCGGGCCGACCGTATTTGTTTGGCCTGGGCGCCGGCGGCCAGGCCGGGGTGGAGCGGGCCATGGAAATTCTAAAGGGCGAGATCCACCGCGATTTGATGCTGCTGGGCTGCGCCAAGGTAACGGATCTGGGACCGCAGTTCCTGCGCCGCATCCGATGATCGCACGGGCATCGTGGCCGAGTATCAGGGACGCATGCGGTGGCCCTGGATTCCCGGATCACATCCGGGCATGACGAGCGTGGCAGTTTTTCAGCGTTTCTTCGTCATTGCCGGGCTCGACCCGGCAATCCATGCTTGAAGACTTACTGGGTCCGCGGATTTGCGGCGCGGCAGGCGTCGACATAGGCGGCGCCGAGGAACTCCGGCTGTTTGTAAAGGCCATGCATCCAGGCCGATAGCAGGCACAATTCCTCCAGCTTCAGCACTTCATTCAGGGTGCCCTCGGGGAACGTGATGCCAAAAGTGCGCGCCACGGCGGCGATAATTTCCTCGATGGTCTCTTCACCAATACCGAGATCCTCCTCCAAAACCGCCGTACGGTTTAGAAGACCCTCGTCGATGCCATGTTCATCGCGGATGTATTTCACGATCCAACGGAACAGATGCATCCAGTTCTTGATATCATCGGACATGGGATAAAGCCCCCCGCGCTTTCCTCGCAGGAGCGGAACTTTCCACGACAATCCTAAGAATTGGTGAGCGGGGATGCTAAACAGGCATTAATGTTAAGTCGTTCTCCAACCCCCGCGCCCAAGCGCCGCCCTATGCCGAGACCCGTTCGGCAATGGCCAAAATCCGGTTCATCTCGCGCAGCACCGGCTTTTCGATCAGCTTGCCGTCGACCACCACAAGGCCGGTATCCGCATCGGCGAAGGCCTGCAGGATGCGCTTGGCGTGGGCCACCTGGGCCTCATCCGGCGTGAACACCTTGTTCAGGATGGGGATCTGCTTCGGATGGATGGACCCCTTGCCGGAAAAACCCAGATCCCGGGACAGGCTGGCCTCCCGCGCCATGCCTTCGGGGTCCTCCAAATCCAGATAGGGCACGTCGATGGCATCAACGCCGACGGAGGCGGCGGCATGGGCGACGCGGGAGCGGGCATAGAGCAATGGCTCCCAGGCATTCTTGCAGCGCAGCTCCGCCGCCATGTCGACGCCGCCAAAGAACAGCGCATCAATGCGCGGCGAGGCATGAGCGATATCGTAGGCCGCCTCCAGCCCTTCATTGGTTTCGATGATGATATGCAGGCGGCTGTCATGGCCGCGCTCGCTCAACAAGTCATCCAGCCAGATAACCTCGTCCGGTGTCTTCACCTTGGGCAGCATCAGGGCCGGCGGCGGCGTGTCCGTGGCCAGCACCGCCTGCACATCGGCCAGGCCGATTTCCGTGCGCACACAGTTGATCCGGACGATGCGTTCGACGCCATCGTCCGCCTGCGCTTCGGCGAACAGCGCCAGGCCTTTTTGCCGCGCCTCCGCCTTGTCCTTGGGGGCGATGCCGTCTTCCAATTCGACGCAAACGATGTCGGTGCCGCAGGCCAGCGCTTTCGGGAACATGTCGGGCCGCAGCCCCGGCGAAAAAATGAAACTGCGCCTTGGCCGCACCGCGCGCTCGGTCTGATCCGTCATCACTCTATCCTCCACCCCTCGATAGGGCCGCAGATTATAGGATATTGATTGGGGTGTCCCCGCGTTTGTGACTCACCGGCGAATGGTGCTAGCCTCGGTACGGCAAGGATAAAGGATGGACGAGATGAGCGGCGAAAACTACTCCAACACTGTCGGCAGCGAGCGGGGCACGGAGATTTTCGGCGGCAAGGACCGCGCGCCCAAACGCCCGCGCCCGGCCATGACGATCAAGGAAGCAGCGCGCGAAACGCCGGTCTTCGCTGAAACCGATGTACTGGTGGTCGGCGGCGGGCCGGCCGGCACCACGGCGGCGATCGCGGCCGGGCGCCTGGGCGCTGACGTGATGTTGGTGGAGCGCTACAACCATCTGGGCGGGCTGTCGACCGGCGGCCTGGTGATCTGGATCGACCGCATGTCGGATTGGAGCGGCCAGCAAGTGATCTCCGGCATCGCCCATGACTATCTCGACCGTCTGCCGACGGAGGCCAAGCAGGGCCCGGCGCGCGGCGACTGGGGCTCCACCGATGCCGCCACCGCCGCCTACTGGCGCCAGCGCACGGCTGCTTTTCATGACATCGTCACCTGGTCGCCGACCGTCGATCCGGAGGCGTTGAAAACCCTGGCAATGGAAATGACCCTGGAGCAGAAGGTCCGCCTGACCTTCCATGCCTGGGCCGTCGAACCCATTGTCGAGGACGGCGTCATGCGCGGCGCCATCTTCGAGAGCAAGGAAGGCCGCCAGGCTATCCTGGCCAAGACCGTGGTCGATACCACGGGCGATGCGGATCTGCTGGCCCGGGCCGGGCTGTCGTTCGAGACCGACAGTGATCCGACCGATATCCATAGCTGCATCAATACCGCCTTCATGATCGGCGGCGTCGATATGGAGCGCTGGCTGGATTTCAAGACCGGCGACGAACAGGGCTTCAAGGATTTCATGGCGCGGGGTCGGGAGCGGTTGCAGTATTTTGAAAAACCTTTTGTTTCCTGGCGCAACGATGTCGCGCTGTTCATGGGTCCGCGGCTGTCGGGCTACAGCGCCATCGATGTGGAGGATTTGAGCGCCGTCGAGGTGCGCTCGCGCCAGCTCACGGTCGGCCATGTGGAAACCTACCGGGAATTCGCGCCGGGTTTCGAGAACGCCTTCCTGATGCTGGGAGCGCCGCAGATCGGCGTGCGCCACAGCCGCCGCCTGCTCGGCCTGGAAAAGGTCTGCCGGGAAGACTGGGACGGCGGCGCGGTGCGGGACAGCGAAATCGGCGTCTCCACCTCCCTGGCGCCGAAATTCCCGAACATCTCGGTGCCCTATGGCGCCCTGGTGCCGGCGGGCATTGACGGCGTGCTGGGCGCCGGCCGCCATGTCGCCTGCGATACCAATTCGCACTCGTTCCTGCGCGAGGTGCCGCAATGCTGGTTGACCGGCCATGCCGCCGGCATCGCGGCCGCCTTGTCGGCGGATGCGGGCATCCAGCCGCGCCAGCTCGAACCCCGCCTGATCCAACAGGAATTGCTGCGCCAGGGCGCTTATTTGTCGCCGGCCACGGTTGCGGCGGCGGGCGCCGCGGCCAACGCGGCGGAGTAAGCGATGCAGCGTTTGACGGTCTTTACCGCGCGGGTGATCCATACCATGGATCCGGGCCGGCCCAGCGCCACGGCCATTGCCGTCGCCGATGGCCGCATCGTATCCGTCGGCAGTTTGGAAAGCATGCAGCCGTGGCTGCGCCGGGTGCCCCACGATATTGATGACAGGTTCAAGGACAATGTCCTGATGCCCGGCCTGATCGATCCGCACACCCATCTGCGCATGTCGGGCACTTACATGGGCCTGCACTACGTCGGGCCCATCACCAACAATGCGCCGGACGGCCCGCAGGCCGGTCTGCCCGACCGCGAAACGGTTGTTGGGCGCCTCAAGGATTTGGTCGATGCCACCAACGACCCGAACCGTCCGGTCATCGCCTGGGGCTATGACCCCGGCATGCAGGGCGGCCATCTGGACCGGGACATGCTGGATGCCATATCCGATACGGTGCCGCTGTGGGTCTTGGCCTATGCACCGCATATTGTCTACACCAACACGCCCATGCTGGAGCGTACCGATGTTACCGAGGACACCACCGCGCACGGCATTGGTCGTTACCCCGATGGCCGCCTGAACGGCTGGTTCATCGAGACCGGCGCCGTCGGCATCGCCACGCGGCCGGTGCGCGACGATGTCTATCGTCCCGGTTTCGGCCTGGACGCCCTGCGCCGCCAGGGGGATGTTGCGGTGCGTAACGGTATCACCACCGTGGCCGACCTGGGTTGGGGCTTCGAATCGTTTCAGCGGGAATGGGACGATCACGATGCGGTGGTCAACGGGCCGGGTTTTCCCTTACGCATGCTGATGATCCCCTTTGATGCCCGTCTGACCGCCAAATTCGGCGATGACAGGTTTGCCTATCTTGACGAGATGCGCGGCCAGTCGACGGACAAGCTGGCGGTGCATGGGGTGAAATTCATCAACGACGGCTCCTACCCCTCCATGACCCTGCGCCTGAACTACCCCGGCTATCTGGATGGCGAACAGGGCCTGACCGGCGAGACGCCGTGGGAGGACATGGTCGAACGCATGCTGCCCTATTGGCGGGCCGGCATTCAGATCCATTCCCACGCTAACGGCGACGAAACCGTCGACATGACCCTGAATACCCTGGCCGAGTTGCAACAGCGCCATCCCCGTTTCGACCACCGCTTCACGGTGGAGCACTACTGCATCTCCACCGTGGCCCAGGGAAAGCGGCTGGCCGCACTTGGCGGTCTGGCCAGCGTCAATCCCTACTTTGTCCACTACCGCTCCCTGATCCATGCCGACAGCGGCTTTGGTCCCGACCGCTCGGAGGCGACGGCACGCCTGGGAACCCTGGCCGAGGCCGGCGTGACCTTCGCCCTGCACTCCGACTACAACCTGGTGGTCGGGCCCATGGCGCCATTGACCGCCGCCTGGGTGGCGGTCAATCGGATTGCCGGCGATGACGAGACCGTCATGGCGCCGGGCGAACGCATATCCGTTGACCGGGCCTTGCGCGCCGTCACCGTGGATGCCGCCTTCGTGCTGCGCCGGGACCATGAAATCGGCAGCCTGGAAGTGGGCAAGCTGGCCGATCTGGCGATCCTGGACGCCGACCCCTACGAGGTCGAGCCGAGTGCCCTGCGCGATGTGCCGGTTCTGGGCACGATTGTCGGCGGCACGCCGTATCTGGCCAATGACTAGACCCGCCGATCTGCGCCGTCTGGTGTCGGAATGGGACTTGCTGGTTTCGTCCCTGCAAGGCCCAACAGCCCGATCGGCGCCGGCGCCAGATCAAACGGCGGGAACGAGAACCCCGGTGACGGTGCTAGCCGGCTTTCTCGGTTCGGGCAAGACCACCATGCTGCGGCATCTGCTGCAAGGCAGGCATGGGTTGAAGCTGGCGGCGGTGGTCAATGATGTGGGCGCCGTCAATATCGACGCCGCGATGGTCGCCAACGCCGATAACGACGTCGTCGAGCTGACCAACGGATGTAGCTGTTGCGCCCTGGGCCCGGAACTTGGCCGAAGCATCGATGCGCTCGCCACGCGGGCCGAGCCGCCAGATGGAATTTTGATCGAAGCCTCCGGCATCGCCGATCCGGCGGGTATCGGCGCGGTGGTCGCCGGCAATGTCCTGGCCCGGCTTGACGGCATCATCACGGTGATTGATGCCCCTGCCCTGAAAAGCTGGCTGGAAAATCCGGCGACGGCGCCATTGCTGCAACGGCAGTTGGACGCGGCGCATCTCTTGGCCCTCAACAAGGCCGACCTGGTCGATGCCGGAGAGCTGGCGGCGATAATGGACCGCCTGGCGGAGCTGGCCCCCGGCCGCCCGGTGATTGCGACCGAGATGGGCCGTTTGGACCCCGACGTGGCGCTCGGCGCGGCCCTGCATGGCGCCCGGCCCGAGCCGGTGCACAGCGCTCATGATGCGGACCGTTTTGCCGCCAAAAGCATCCCCATGACGCAACCCATTGCGCGCGGCCAATTGGCGGCATTCCTGGACAGTCCGCCCCCCGGCCTGCTGCGGGTCAAGGGCTTCGTGGAAACCCTGGAAGATCCGGGCCGCCGGCAATCGGTGCAGGCGGTGGGCCGGATGTGGCGCATCGAACCAGTCGAATCCAATAAGCCGGTTGACAATACGCTGGTCCTGATCGGCATGGCCGATCAAGTTGAAACCTGGGGCCGGCTGCCGTTATAGACCGGCCAGGAATTCGCCCAGGGCGTTGTTCACCGCTTCCGGCTGATCCACATTGATGCCGTGGCCGCCGCCGGGGACCACGACGTTGATGGCGCCGGGGATGCGGCTGGCCATGTAGTTGGAGCCTTGCAGGAAATCGCTGTCGCCATCGCCGATGATGACCAGGACCGGCACCGCGATATGGGGCAGGCTGTCGATCACCCGGGCGTCGACCTGGCTCAAGATACCCCGGGCCGCCATGGCCAGTTCCGCAGCCGGGCGCTGTACGCTGATGGGCACTTCCGAGCCGCCGTTCAGGGCCTCGAGGCCGCTTTCCTCCAACGTCCGGGCACGGATTTCGTTATGTTCGTTCCAGACCGCGCGCGCCTTGTCGCTGCGGTAGCCGGGGCCGCAGCCCTGCAATATCAGCGCCCTGACCCGTTCGGGATAGCGCACATGAAAGGCCAGGGACATGAAACCACCCAGGGAATGGCCGCCGATAACCGCCGTTTCGATGCCCAGATGATCCAGGATCGCGGCCATGTCCTCTTCCGTGTGGCGCTGGCTGTAGAGCTCCGGCTGCAACGGACACAAGCTTTCGCCATGGCCCCGCATGTCCATGCGGATCAGACGGTATTGTTCGCCGAAGGCGTCCACCTGGCCGCGCCACATACCGGTCGAGGCGGAGAAGCCATGGGTCAACAGGACCGGCGGCCCATCACCGCCGCTGTCTTCAAAATGAACACGGACGCCGTCGCGATCCAGATATGGCATTGCGGAACTCCCTGATCTACATAAACCCGCGCTTATATTAGCGCAATTTTTATCCTGTCTTGAAGCGCCGTGCCAGCCGCCAGGGCCGGCCGTCGATCGCCGCCAGGCCAAGGCCGATCAGCGCCATGCCGAAAAGCTGGCTCGGCAGCAGAACTTCATGGAGCACGAGGACACCGAGCAGGATCGCGCTGACCGGGATCAGGAAGGTCACCAGAAGCAGGTTGGTCGCGCCGGCGCTGGCCAGAATGCGGAAATACAGAAAATAGGCCAGCGCCGTAGACAGAGCGGCAACACCGATCAACGCGGCCACGGCGGCCAGGCTTGGAACAGGCAGGCTCCAGGGCTGATCGATGATCAGCATCAAGGGCAGCAACAGGACGCTGGAGGCTGCCACCTGGCCCGTTGCCGTGGCCATGGGCGCGACGCCCAGGCGTTGGAAGCGGCGGCCGAAAACCCCCGCCAGAGCGTATGAGACCGCGCCGCCGAGGACCGCGATCTGTGCCACGATATCGATCCCGAAGGCACCTGGGCCATCACCGCCGATCATCACCGTGACGCCGGCGAAGCCCATGGCGACGCCGAGCAGACGGCCGGGCGTCATCTTCTCATCGCTGGTGAACATGTGCGCGGCGATGACCGTGAACAGCGGCGTCGTGGCATTCAGAATTGACGCGAGGCCGGACGCGATATGGATCTGCCCCCAGACGATCAGGGAGAACGGCAGCGCATTGTTCAACAATCCCATGACAAGGAAGGCGCCCCAAATGCGGCGTTCCCGGGGCATGCGCTGCCCCATGGCCGCCATGACCGCCAGCAGGATCAACGCCGCCAGCGCCACGCGGCAGACGACGACGGTGAAGGTCGGTAACTCCCTGACGGCGACGCCGTTGAAGAAGAAGGAACCGCCCCACAGCACGGACAATGCCAGCAGCATGGCCCATTCAGCCGGGTTCATGGTCTTGTTGACGGTTTGTGCGGCTGTGGACATGAAATCTCTTTCCGAAACGGCAGGTTCTGCAGAAATTTAGCGCATGTCGGGTTTAATCAAACCCGAACCCATGCGCTAAAACCTTTAGAATAGAGCAACTTATCCGCATACAATTGAATCCAATTGAATGCGGGTTGCTCTAATGCACCAGCCTTACTGGTTCGGCATCCCGATTCTTGCGGTCAAAGCAAATTATTGCCCGACCCCGACAGCAAACTCCAAACCGGCATCGGCCAGCATGCGCCAGACGTAGTCGGCGAAGCTGCGCCCCACGTGGATGTGATAGGCGCCGTCCTCCCGGGGCACCAGCAGTGCGGTGCAGCCAACCAGAACACTGCGGGCGCAGCGGCCCGGGACAAGACCGGGATCTTCCAGGTCCAGGGGGCAGAGCTTCGCCAGCACATCACGGGCCCGGGGGCCGGACAGGGCGATGGCCTGCTGGCCGTCGCCGTTCTCGATAATGGCATGGCGGGTCTGGGCCAGGGCCTGGCTCAGAGGTTCCGTGTCGGCCAGGCCCAGAAGCTGCCATTCACTGGGGCCGAGCCAATATGCCGCAACCTCATCATTGCCCGCGGCATGATTTGCCTTCACGGGCAGGTCGAAACCAAGGCCGTCGCGGGCCGCCTTCAGAAACGCGCCATCGCCGCTTTCACCGCGCAGTATGACGGACGGCCGATAGGGTAGAGCCTGCAAGGACACGCCGGCAACTTCGGATTGCGCCGGCCCGGCGGCCAGGGCCAAGTGCGCCAGGGGTTCGTGGCGGGGCTGGCTCATTTGGTACCCTCCCCGAGGCGGTCTCTTGGCTCAAGGAATTGCGGCGCCGTGACCACCGCCCGCGCCGCGCGGCCGTCATAGGCGACATACAGCGCCTCGCCATGGCGTTCATGACCGCCCTGCAACAGGGCGAGGGCGAAGGTCCGGCCCAGGTTGGGACTGTTGTAGCTTGAGGTCACATGGCCGATGCCGATCTGGGGCGGCGCCGGGTTGGCGCCGGGGATAAGCTGCGCGCCCTCGGGCAGCCGCAGCTCCGGATCGTCGGTCAGCAGGCCGACAAGCTGCGGCCGGTCGGTGCGGGCGGTATCGGCGCGGGACAGGGAGCGCTTGCCGAGAAAATCCTTCTTCTTGCTGACCATGCGGCCCAGGCCCAAATCGCCGGGCGTCACGGTGCCGTCGGTCTCCTGCCCGATCATGATGAAGCCGACCTCGGCGCGCAGCACATGCATGGCCTCGGTACCGAACGGCGTGATGGCGTATTTTTCCCCCGCCGCCATGATGGCCTGCCACAGGGCCGGGCCATGGCCCGCCGGCACATTTATCTCGAAGGACAATTCGCCCGTGAAGCCGATGCGGAAGATGCGCGCGTCCAATCCCGCCACCTGGCCGGACTGCCAGGTCATGGCCGGGAAGGCATCGGGGGAAAGATCCATGTCCGGTGACAATTCCCGCATCAGCGCCCGGGCATTGGGTCCACACAGGGAGGCGACCGCCCATTGCTCGGTGCAAGAGGTGCAATAGACCGCCAGTTCCGGCCATTCGGTCTGCAACCAGCTTTCCAGCCAATCCAGCACCCGCGCCGCATTGCCGGTGGTCGTCGTCATGTGAAAATGCTCTTCGCCCAGGCGGGAGGTGACGCCGTCATCGAAGATCATGCCGTCCTCGCCCAGCATCAGGCCATAGCGGCAGCCGCCCACGGCCAGCCCCTTCCAGCCGTTGGTATAGATGCGGTTGAGAAACTCGGCCGCGTCCGGGCCCTTGATATCGATCTTGCCCAGGGTGGAGGCGTCCATCAGGCCCAGGGAGGCGCGGGCGGCCAGAACCTCCCGGTCCACCGCCGCGTCCATGCTCTCGCCCTGGCGCGGGTAATAGTACGGCCGCAACCATTGCCCCACCGGTTCGAATGCCGCGCCATTGCCCTGGTGCCAGCCATGCATGGCGGTGCGGCGGACGGGTTCCAGCAAGGAGCCGACCCGCCGTCCGGCCAGGGCGCCGAAGGAAACCGGGGCAAACGGCGGTCGGAATGTCGTGTGGCCGACCTGGGGCGGTTCCACGTCCAACGCCTCCGCCACGATGGCAAGGGCGTTGATGTTCGAGGTCCGGCCCTGGTCCGTGCCCATGCCGGCGGTGGTGTAGCGCTTCACATGCTCGATGGAGCGGTAGCCCTCCCGCGCCGCCAGGCGCAGGTCAGCGGCGGTCACGTCGGCCTGGAAATCCACGAACGCCTTGCCGCCGCCCTTGCGCGCGCCCTTGCGTCCGTGGGGTATGGACCAAACCGGCAGGGGCGGTGTCAAATCCGGGCTATCGTCGGCCACCGGCTTGCGCGGGCCCCGGCCCCGGCGGCGCTGGCCGGCTTCATTGGCGGCGCGGTTGCCGGCTTCGGCGCCCCGATCGAGGCAGGCCTGCAGGGCATCTTCGCCATTGGCGGCGCCAACCACCTGCACCGCCTGGCCTGCCGTGGCGGGCAGAAAGCAGCCCAAATCCTTGTTCCATTGCAGTTTACCGCCGGCTTGCGAATAGAGATGCAGGCTGGGCGTCCAGCCGCCCGACAGGCAGAGCAGATCGCAGGTCAGGCGCCGGCCCATCCCACGCGCAATGCCGTCGCCGGCTTCGTTCAATTTACCGACCTGCACCGCCGTCACGCCGTCGAGGCCTTCCACCGAGGTTACGGCCCGGCCCGCCATAACTTCGATGCCGCGTTCGTCCAGGCGTGACAGCCAGCCCAGGGGCGCCTGGGGCCGCAGCTCCACCACCGCCGCCACCTCGACGCCCTGCCGGGCCAGGTCCAGCGCCGCCGGATAAGCGCTGTCGTTGTTGGTGAACAACACGGCCCGCTTGCCCGGGGCAACGCCGTAGCGGTTCAGGTAGGTCTGCGCCGCCGCCGCCAGCATGACGCCGGGGCGGTCGTTGTTGGGCAGGACCAGCGGCCGTTCCAGGGCGCCGGTGGCCAGCACGACCTGTTTCGCCCGGACCTGCCACAGCCGTTGCCGGGGCTGGCCGGCGCCTGGCGTCGGCAGATGGTCCGCGACCCGCTCAAGCATGACCAGGGCGTTATGGTCGTAATAGCCGGTCACCACTGTGCGCGGCAGCAGGCGCAGATTGTCGGCCTTGTTCAGTTCCGCCGCGATGCCCACGGCCCAGTCGGTGCCGGGCCCGCCGTCGATCTGCTGGCCGTTACCGAGCAGCGCGCCGCCGAATTCGGCGCCCTCGTCGGCCAGGATAACGCGGGCGCCGGTGCGCCCGGCCCAATGGGCGGCGGCCAGGCCGGCCGGGCCGCCGCCGACCACCAAGACATCGCAATGGGCGTATTGTCTATCGTATACGTCGGGATCGGCGCATTCGGGTACCCGGCCCAGGCCGGCCATGCGCCGGATCACGCCTTCGTAGGCCGGCCACAGGCTGGCCGGCCACTTGAAGGTCTTGTAGTAGAAACCGGCCGGTATCATCGGCGAAAGACGGTCGTTCAGGGCGCCCAGGTCGAACTTCAGGCTGGGCCAGCGGTTCTGGCTTTGCGCCACCAGACCGTCGTACAGGGCGACCTCGGTTGCGCGCACATTGGGTTCGGCCCGGCCGCCCTGGCGCAGGCGCACCAGGCCGTTCGGTTCCTCGCCGCCGGCGGCCAGCAAGCCCCGGGGCCGGTGATACTTAAAACTGCGCCCGACCAGCCGCACGCCGTTGGCCAGCAGGGCCGAGGCCAGGGTATCGCCCGGATGACCCTGCATGCTCTGGCCATCGAACTTGAACGTCAGCGTCCGCTCCCGGTCGATACGGCCGCCTTGGGCGAGACGGTTGACCTGGCCGTTCATCCCGCGATCTCCGGCTTGTCATCGCCGACCCGGTAGATCGCCAGAATTTCATTGCTGATGGTGCTGCGCGCCACATTGAACCATTGGCCGCAGCCATGGGCATGGCGCCAGCGCTCGAAGAACACGCCCTTTTCGTTGCCGCGCATGAAGACATAGTCGCCCCAGGCGGCATCATCCAGATCTTCCGAATTCAGGGGCCGAACGATATGGCCCTCGCCGCCGCAGGAGAACTCCTCCTCCGAACGGGGTCCGCACCATGGGCATTCCAGCAGCAGCATCTCTACGCCCCCATCAGTGCGCCACGGCCGCGGCGCCGTGCTCGGCCACCAGGGCGCCACTGTAAAAGCGTTCCAGGGCGAAGGGCGCATTGATGGGATGCGCCTCCCCCTTGGCCAGGGTATGGGCGAACAGATGGCCGGAGCCCGGCGTCGCCTTGAAACCGCCCGTACCCCAGCCGCAGTTGAAAAACAGGCCGCCGACCTGGGTGGCGGAAATGATCGGGCTGGCGTCGGGGCAAATATCCACGGTACCGGCCCATTGCCGCATCAATTTCAGGCGCGAGGTAATGGGATAGAGTTCGACAATGGCCCGGATGGTCTCCTCGATCACCGGCATGCTGCCGCGCTGGGCATAGGAATTATAGGGATCGATGCCGGCGCCGATGACCAGCTCCCCCTTGTCCGACTGGGACATATAGGCATGCACCTTGTTGGACATGATCACGTTGGGCATTACCGGCTTCACGGGCTCGGACACCAGGGCCTGCAAGGGATGGCTGTCGATGGGCAGGCGGATGCCGGCCATGGCCGCCAGGACCGAGGAATGGCCCGCCGCCACGACGCCCACCCTTGGCGTGCGGATCTCGCCCTGGCTGGTTTGCACGCCCTCGATCCGGCCGTCGCGGATGATGAGGCCGGTCACTTCGCAATTCTGGATGATATCCACGCCCAGGCGGTCGGCGCCCCGGGCATAGCCCCAGGCCACGGCATCATGGCGGGCGGTGCCGCCGCGCCGCTGCAAGGTGCCGCCCAGCACCGGATAACGCATGTTCGGATCAAGATTAAGGATCGGGCATAGTTCACTTAACTGCGTCGGCGTGACCCATTCGGCATCGACGCCGGCCAGTTGGTTGGCATAGATGCGCCGGCGCAACTCGCGGGCCTCGCCATGGTCATGGGCCAGATTGATGACGCCGCGTTGCGAGAACATGACGTTGAAGTTCAATTCCTGGCTCAAGCCCTCCCACAGCTTCAGGGCATGGTCATAGATCGCGGCGCTTTCAGGATGGAGGTAATTGGAGCGGACGATGGTGGTATTGCGGCCCGTGTTGCCGCCGCCGATCCAGCCCTTTTCCAATACCGCGATGTCGCGCATGCCATGCACCTTGGCCAGATAGTAGGCCGTGGCCAGGCCATGGCCGCCGCCGCCGACAATGACCGCGTCGTAGGACGGGCGCGGCTGTGGGCTGCGCCAGGCCTGGGGCCAATTGCGGTGGCGCTGCAATGCATTGCGCGCCAGGGCGAAGATCGAATAGTTTGCCATGTCGTTGGTGCCGTTCGTGGAACTGGACCAGGGCATCATATAGCGCTTTTGAAAGGCCCACCATGAGTAACGACCCGATCTACATGCAGAAAAATGGCGAGATCGCCGAGATTGTCCTGAACCGCCCGGATAAACTGAACGCCCTGAACGCCGAAGTGTGGCAGGGCATTATCGATCTGTTCAGCGAGGCCGGGGCGGACAGCGCCATCAAGGTGGTGATCCTGCGATCCTCGGCGCCGCGGGCCTTTGCCGCCGGGGCGGATATTTCGGAATTTCCCATCGTGCACGCGACGGCGGAAAGCGCCGGGGCCTATCATGACAAGATCCGCACCGCCTATGACGCCATCCATACCCTGAACAAGCCGACCATCGCCATGGTGCGGGGGGTTTGCTTCGGCGGCGGCTGCGCCATCGCCCTGAACTGCGACCTGCGCTATGCCGACACCACCTCTCGGTTCTGCATCCCGCCGGCGCGCCTGGGTATCGCCTACAGCCTGCTGGAGACCAAGCGTCTGGCCGATCTGATCGGGCCGTCGCGGGCCAAGGAAATGCTCATGGGCGCCAAGGTGATCGAGGCCCAGGAAGCCCTGTCGATCGGACTGGCCACCCGCCTGTTCGAACCGGACGAGCTGGAAGCCGGGACCCATGAATTTGCGCAAAATCTATGCGGGTTGTCGCAATTCACCATCCGCGCGGTGAAAACCATGGTCGAAGAGATCAGCGAGGGCGCGGTGGACGAAACCGACACCTCCCGCCGCCTGCGCACCGAGGGCTTCCAGGGCGCCGACTACATCGAGGGCCGGGATGCTTTCCTGGAGAAACGCAAGGCCAAATTCACCTTCAGCTAAGACGTCTGCATTTCGGCCGGGGTCAAGGCGGGGCGCCATCTTAGTTAGGCGCGCTATTCCTTCAATAGGCGGCGGAACATCTTGCCGGTGGCGCTGAGGGGCAGCTCGTCGCGGAATTCGACGGCGCGGGGCACCTTGTAGCCGACCAGGCTTTCTTTGCAGAAGGCGACGATATCGCTTTCCCCGACCTGGCCGCGATGGCTTTCCTTCAGGACCACGAAGGCCTTGACCACCTCGCCCCAGTAGTCGTCGGGGTGACCGGTCACGGCCGCCAGTTGCACGCCTGGATGGCCGTAGATCACCTCCTCCACCTCACGCGGCCAGATCTTGTAGCCGGCGCTGTTGATCAGGTCCTTCTTGCGATCGACGATGGTGAAATAGCCTTCCCCGTCCATCTCGGCGATATCGCCGGTATGGAACCAGCCGCCCGCCATTGCCGCCGCCGTTTCCTCCGGCCGGTTCCAATAGGCCTTCATGACCTGGGGCCCGCGGATCACCAATTCACCGGTCTCGCCCGCCGCCAGGTCGGCGCCGGTATCGGCGTCAACCACCTTGGCGTCGGTGTCGGGCAGCGGTATGCCGATCGAGCCCGGCTTGGCCCGGTGCACGGGATTGGCGTGGGTCAGCGGGCTGGTCTCGGTCAGGCCATAGCCTTCGATCAGGACCTCGCGGCCAACCAGGCCGTCGAACGCCGATTTAACGCTGGCCGGTAATGGCGCGGCCGAGGTGCGGCAGGCGCGCAGCGAGGCATAGTCGGCTTTTTGCGCCGTGGGGTCATTCAGCAGGGCGATGAACATGGTCGGCACGCCAAACAACCGGGTGGCGCGGTATTGCTCCACCGCCCGGGCGATCACGCCTGGGCGGAAATGCCGGAACATCAGGATCGTCGCGCCCGCGTACAGCGGCACGTTCAGGGCCCCCGACATGCCGCCGCTGTGGAACATGGGCAAGGCGCCGATGCAGGTCTCGGCCCCCGGCTCGAAAGCATACCATTCGGCGAACTGCATGGTGTTGGCGACGATGTTGCGGTGCGTCAGCATCGCCCCCTTGGGCGTGCCGGTGGTGCCGCCGGTGTAAAGCAGCACCGCCACGTCCTCCGCCGGATCGACCGGACAGGGCGTGATCTCCTCGCCCGAAGGATCAAGCAGTTCGCCGAAGATCAGGGCGCCAGGCGGCGGCTCGGCCTCGCTGTCGCCGGCCAGCACCAGTGGAATGGACAGGTTGGCGGCGATCTTGCCGGCGACCTCGGCATGCCCGGCGGCGGCCAGCAGAATGCCGGCCTCGGCATCGGCCAACTGACGCGTGGCCTCGCCCTCGGTCAGGGCCGGGTTGATCGGCACCGCCGTTGCCCCCAACAGCCAGGCGGCGTGATAGCCCATCACCAGTTCGGCGCAATTACCCAAGGCCAGGGCGACGCGGCCGCCCCGGCCAACGCCAAGGTCGCGAAACCCGCCGGCCAACGCCTGCGCACCACGCCAAAGTTCCCGGTAGCTCAGGCAATCGGTTTCGACACCGCTTTCATGGTCAATGACGCACAATGCGGCGCGGTCGGGAAAACGGTCCAGGTTGCGCTGCAACAGCCACCAGGCCGGCACTTCAGGATAGTCGAGAGCAAGGGGCAGATGCGCCGGCCAGGCCTGATGCCATGGCGCCGGATTAACCGCTTCGGTCGGGCTAGGCACGCCCGGCGACCACCTCCAGGCCATGGCCTAAATCCAGGGCTTGCAGGTTTTCCTCGTGCGCCCGCGGGATGACGTCGACCATGACGTCCTTCATCACCGTCAGGTCCATCGCCGCCAGGCGGGCCAAGGCGCCCAGCATCACCATGTTGGCGAACAGGGCATTGTCGAAATGTTCCCGGGCCACGGCGCGGGAGGGAATTTCCACGTGCCGCTCGGGCGCATCGTCGTGGATATCCTCGACCATTTCCGGGTCGTACAGCACCTTGCCGCCGCACAGATCGTAGAATTTATTGTAGGCGGGGGCCGAAAAAGCGACGAACAGATCGGCGTTCTCAACCACCGGGCTGTCCACATACTCCGGCGAGATCACCAGTTGCGCCCGCACATAACCGCCGCGGGTCTCGGTGCCATGGCTTTTCAGCATGGTCACCCGGTGTCCCTGATTGACCGCGCTGCGGCCGAGGATCAGGGCCATGCGGATCACGCCCTGGCCGCCGAAGCCGCTGATCAGTATTTCCGTGCGTGGCGTCATGATGCCGGGGCCATGTCGGCGCGAACCCGGGTGTTCAGATCGCGCAGGATCTTGGAGAATTCCGGCCGGCTGTTGGAGGCATCATGCTTGATGCCGGTCTCCCAGGCGAAATCGGTCTCCTCGCCATCCTTGGTCTTGCCCTTGGTATGATCATAGATCCATTCCATGCCAAAACTCGGGTCGCGGCTGCCAAGGGCCGAGGCGCCGAAATTCTGGATGCAGGGAAAACGGATAAGGACAAAGGAAAAACCGTCGTTGGCCAGCGCCTTCTTGACGATCTTGACGGTCTGGCGCCATTGCACGGCGGTGGTCTCGGCCACGAAGGTGGCGCCGGCGGCAATTACCAGATCGCAGGGATTGAACGATTGTTCGACCATGCCGTAGGGCGAAGAATTGGTGACGTACCCGGGCGGCGTGGTCGGCGAGAACTGGCCACCGGTGGATTCATATCCCATGTTGTCCTCGCAGATCACCGTCACGCCGACATTGCGCCGGGCGGCGTGCACCAGGTGCGAGGCGCCGATCGACGAGGCATCGCCGTCGCCGACCACCAACATGATCTGCTTGTCGGGCCGGGCCACCTTCAGACCGGTCGCGACGGCCAGGGCGCGGCCATGGGTGGCGCCGAAATTATCGCCGCCCCAGGTGGCGAAGGTCTGCCGGCCGACACAGCCGATGCCGGCGCCGAAGATCACGTCTTCCTGCTTCAGTCCCGATTCATCGATCGCCTGCAGCAACCAGTGTTCGATCGAGCCGATGGCGCAGCCCTGGCAAGCCTTGGTCGGCACCAGTTCCGGGCGCAGGTATTTCTGGGCCAGCTTATTCATCACCTAACCTCCGTCCAGATGTAGGGTTGCTCGGGCATCTTCTGATCCTTATCAACGCTTTGCAGCGCTTCACAGACCTCGGCCACGGTATGCATCTCGCCGCTCTTGCCCATGAAATGCACCTTGTTCTTGTCTGGCGCGGCGCGCATCACCTCGCGCACCAACTGGCCGTCGTAGTTCAATTCACAGACCAGATAGGGCAGGTCCAGTTCGAACAGTTCGTCGGGAAACGGCCATAGCGAGATCAAGCGCAAAAAGCCCGCCTTGACGCCTTGGCGGCGCGCCTCCTCGACCGCGGTCTTCACCGTGCGGGCCGTGGCGCCGTAAGCCACGGCAACAACATCGGAGTCATCCAGGCCGATCGCCTCGTAGCGCAGGATCTCCTCCTTGTGGTGGCGGATCTTGTTGATCAGCCGGAAGGTCTGGGCCCACTGCGCCTCCATCTCCTCGATGTCGTAGCCTTCCTCGGTGTGGGTGTAGGGCGAAACACAGACCCCGGTGCCCTCGCCAATGACGTTCGGCGGCAGGTCGATATCGGAATTATTGGCCGGAAAGAACGGCATTTTCAGATTGTGCCGCCGGGGCACCACGATGTCCGACAGATCGCCATAATCGCCCGGCAGGAACAGATCCTCGAACATGTCCGAGATCACCTGATCGGTCAGCACCGTCACCACGGTGCGAAAGCGCTCGGCCAGATTGAACGCATCGATGGTCAGCCAGAAGGTTTCCTGCACGCTGTTCGGCGACAGCACGATGGTTTCGATGTTGCCGCCATGGCTGCAATAGCGCGAGACATAGAATTCGCCCTGTCCCGGCGCGCCGGTAATGCCGCTGACCGGGCCGACGCGCATGGCGTCCACCACCACCACCGGGATTTCATTGACGATGGCCCAGCCATAGGCATCGTGCATCAGGGTAAAACCGGGGCCGGAGGTTGCGGTCATCACCTTTTGCCCGCCCAGGCTGGCGCCGGCGCACATGTGCATGCCGGCCAACTCATCCTCGGCCTGCAAATAGAAGCCGTCGATCTGCGGCAGGCGCTTCGACATGTACTCGGCGATATCTGTCGCCGGCGTAATCGGATAGCCGGCAAAGACGCCAAGGCCGGCGGCGACCGCGCCCTCGGTCAGGGCATAGGTGCCGGCTTCCAGCAGGCGGTTGCCGTCCTGGTAGGTTTCCTGCCATTCGGCCCAGGGGGCCACCAGTCCTTCGGTTACTGTCATAGAATTTTCCCTACCTGACTATCCGGCTTGGCTTGCCTCGGCCGAAGCCTTGGCGGTTACGTCGATACAGAAGTCCGGGCAAATCTGGGCACACAGCATGCAACCGAAGCAGTTCTGTTCGTGCTTCACATAGATCGGGAACCAGCCCAGTCTGTTGGGCACATCGCGCGAGGCGAAGACGTCCGCCGGGCAGATGTTGATACAGAAATGGCAATCCTTGCAGTCGTCTTCGGCAAGGTCGACATCCCAGATGCCGGCGTTCTTGGTGACCTGGGTCTTCTCGGCTTTAAAGAGGGGAATTTGCCTTGCCTCCCATACGCGCCAATCAGCGCCGGCTTGATCCAGTTGCGCATCGATTTCGATACGCGGCTTCTGGCGAAAACTATACGGTCTATGCGGTTTCGCTGTCCAGTTAGACCATGGCGGTGCAAAAGCAACCGGCCTCAGGCCGTCTCGGCCTTGAGATCGTCGAGCTGCCGCCGCGCGCCGGCGATCATGCACGCGAGATCGGATGTCAGCATCACCATGTCGAAGCCGCGCTTCACGGCGCCCGCGGCGAAGGCGGCGCTGGCACAGTGCATAACGGCCTTTATGCCGTTATCATGCGCCGTCTTGAGGATCTTGTCGCAGGTGGCGAGATGGGTCGGGTCGGGATTATCGCCGCGCGGTTCCAAACCCAGGGCGAACGACAGATCGGCCGGCCCGATGTAGACGGCATCGAGGCCCGGCGTGGCGCAGATGGCATCGAGGTTGGCCAGGCCTTCCTTCGTCTCGATCATGGCCATGACGACGACCTCGTCGTTGGCGTTGGCCTGGTAGTCGGCGCCGCCGTACTGCGCCGCGCGGATCGGTCCCGACGAGCGCATGCCGACCGGCGGGTAACGGCATGCGGCCACCGCCATCGCCGCTTCCTCGGCCGTGTTGACCAACGGCACGATGATGCCATAGGCGCCCAGGTCCAAGGCCCTCATGATCGGCGCCGGCTCGTTCCAGGCGACGCGCACGAAAGGCACCGTGTCGGTCTGCGATATCGCCTGCAGCATGGGCCAGACATTGTTCATTTCCGAGGTGCCGTGCTGTAAATCGACGCACAGGGCATCGAAGCCCTGACGCGCCATGACCTCGGCCGTGAAGCCGTGAGATATGGAGAGCCAGCCCAGTGTCACACATTTGCCGTCACGCCACATCTGCTTGATCTTGTTCGGTCGCATACTTGAACCTCGAGTGTTGTCTGTATCGGAGCGGGGCCGCCGGCCCGGCGGTTTCCTACAGCCTGCCCTTTTATGGCGGTGCGGTCGACCCCCAATCGGTCATAAAGTGCGCGTCACGAACGCCTGGGCTGTACCCTGTGGTCATCCTCTTGGGTTTGGGCGTAGCCTATTCCTGCACGAACGGTATTATCGCCTCGAGAGTGATCCGGCGGTTCGAACAGGAAATGGGATGTAGCGGCAATGCCCCATCAGATAAGCGACGATCATCTTTTCACCTTTGCCGTCATCGCCGATACCCATGTCACCGAGGCGGAGGCCACGGCCATTGGTGGATATGATGTGGACACCGTAAAACTGGGCGCGGCGCGGTCGGCTTATGTCGTTCGCGAGCTCAATCGTCTGGCGCCTGACTTCGTCGTTCATCTCGGCGACATCACCCACCCCGAACCCGGCACACCGGCCTATGAGGATTCGGCGGGGCGTTTTCACACGGTCTATGAAGAGCTCGAATGCCCGCTCTATCTGGTCGCCGGAAATCACGATATCGGTGAAAAAGCCTTTGTTGGCGAGCCCCTGCCCCGGCAGCAGGAGCAGCGCACCGTCAACGATGACATGATTGCCGAGTACGAGCGGCATTTTCAGGCCCAGTACTATTCCTTCGAACACCAGGACTGTCTGTTCGTGATCATCAACGGCATGATCGTCAATTCGGGTCTGGATTGTGAGGCGCAACAGCGCCAGTGGCTGGAATCCCTGCTCGATGCCAACCCGGGCCGGCGCGTCTTCATGTTTTCCCATTACCCGCCCTATCTGTCCCGCCCGGACGAGATTGGCCATTATGACGCCACGGACGAGCCGGGCCGGTCCTGGCTGCTGGGGATATTGGAGCGCCACGAGGTCGAAGCCTTTTACGCCGGACATGTCCATAACTTCTTTTTCAATCGGCACGGCGCGACCAGCTGTTACGTGCTGCCGTCGGTCTGTTTCCTGCGTCACGACTACCACGAGCTGTTCCGCATTGCGCCCGGCATGAAACAAGGGCGGCACGACGGCGCCAAGCTTGGTTACGCCGTTGTCCAGGTCCAGGGCGCGGGGCACCTTAACCACATCATCCGCAGCCATGGCCGCAGTGAGGATCCGGAGGACGAGGCCGATCAGTCCCTGCCGCTGGTTCACGGCCTGGCACCGAGCCGCGGCGGTGTCGGCCTAGACCTGCGCCAACCCTGGTGTGACAGCGCCCATATACCCACGCCCTGGGGGCTGGATGTCTTCCGGCGCAAGCGGATCCGCAACGACTATCCGTTGTTGGCCCTGTGGGAGATGGGGGTTCGCGACCTGCGGGTACCGCTCGACGATCTCGCCGACGCGGAGACGCGCAGCCGCATGGCCGAACTGGCCGCGCTCGGCCACCGTTTCACCGCCTTTACATACGGACTGCCCAAGGGCGCGGCGCGGCAGGCCCTGATCGATCATGGCCAAATCTTGAACGCCTGGGAAGTTATCGCACCGACCACCCATGCGCCTGATTTGCTCCCCGAGATCGCCGCGCTAAAGGGCGGGACGCCGGTCTTCTTCAATGCCTACCGGGCGGGTGCGAAGACGTTCAGCGTCAGCCATGGCCTGAACGCCGACGAGCGCGGTACGGCTGAAGCGCTGCTCGCCCTCGATGGCGCTGGGCAAGCCATCGACGGCCTGGTCTTTGGCGTCCATTGGCGGGAAGCGCTGGTGCCGGCCATGATCGCGGCCCGCGAGAGCATCGCCGGGCTGGAGGTCATGGCGGCTGTCCATGTGCAGTTCGCTTACCGCAGGCCGCGGCAACAAGATGAAGCCGAACGCTATGACGCCAACCGTATCGCGGAAGCCGTGGTCGGCGCCCTGGCGCACGATGATATGGCGGTCTTTCTCGATAACTTCACCGGTATCGATCGGGGGTACTATTTCAGCGGCGGCCTGGTTGACCGGCTCTACAACCCGCAATTCGGCGGCCACATCGTCCGCCACCTGCACGCCGCCCTGCCGGATGGATGCCAAATCGGCGCACTGGCTCAAAGCGACGATCATCGGGTGGTTGAGTTGCGTGAACCCAATGGCGCGCTGCTGTTGCCCGCGGCCGAAACCGACCCGGCAGCGCTGCCGTCAGCGCCATCGCGCACGACCGGTCAGTGGATTGACCTGGCCAGCGGAAAGACGGCGCCGGCGCGCCTTACCGGTCCCACCCTGGTAATTCCGGAATAGGAGACCGTTCGGCTGGTGATGATGTGACGAAAAGCCCGGAAATCAGGGCACCAGCCGGTAGCCGCCAGGTTCGGTGACCAGAATTTCCGCCGAGGAGGGATCGGCCTCGATCTTTTGCCGCAGGCGGTAGATGTGCGTTTCCAGGGTGTGTGTCGTCACCCCGGCGTTATAGCCCCAAACCTCGTTCAAAAGCACATCGCGGCTGACCGCCTTTTCGCCGGCCCGGAACAGATATTTCAGGATTGAGGTTTCCTTTTCCGTCAGGCGGACCTTTTGGTTGCTGTCATTTTCCAGCAACAGCTTGGCGGCCGGCCGGAAGGTATAGGGTCCAATGGTGAAAACCGCGTCCTCGCTCTGTTCGTGCTGACGCAAATGTGAACGGATCCGGGCCAAAAGAACGGCGAATTTGAACGGTTTGACCACGTAATCGTTGGCGCCGGATTCCAGGCCCAGAATCGTATCGGCATCACTGTCCGCCGCCGTCAGCATGATAATCGGGCATTTCACCCCGGCCTTGCGCAGCATCTTGCAGACTTCCCGGCCGTCCAGATCGCCCAGCCCCACATCCAGCAACAGCAGATCAAAATGGTCGCCTTTGGCGATTTCCAGCGCCTCGGCGCCCGATCCCGCCTGCGTCGTGGCGAATTCGTCATGCAATTCCAACTGTTCGGCAAGCGCGCCACGCAATGGCGCCTCATCATCGACAAGAAGAATTTTCTTAGCTGTCATTGCGCACCCCGGACCCTTGGCATGATTAGCTTTTTAAGTCTTTCTAGATATAGGCAGGTCCGGCTTTCCCGGCAAGCACAAGCCGCAGGCGCCGTCATGGCGTGGCAACGGGTACAAATTCGCCGAATAGGTCATCCGGGTCCGGCAAAAACATCGCCAAGGCGCCTCGGGGAGTATATTGTCTGCGGCGATCATGAGCCTCACCGAATACAATATCATCGCCGTTGACCGCGCCATCGCCGAGTACCGGCGGGGCCGGCCGGTTCTGCTCGAATCCGATGATGGCGATACCGCGCTGGCCCTGGCGGCGGAGCAGGCGACCTCCGAGAGCCTGCGCGATCTATATGCCCTGGGCGACAGTGCGCGAAGCGGGCCCGATGGCGCGGTGCTGGCGCTGACCGAAAGCCGGGCCGCCGCCCTGCATATCAAACCAACCGGCCACGGCGTCGTGCTGTTGCCGGTGGATGGGAATACCGATGTGGGTCTGGTGCAAACCCTGGCCGACGGCAGCACCGATCTGGCGCAACCGCTTCGCGGGCCGTTCCTGCGGCTGCGCCGGGCCCCGCAGGCAACAGAAAGCGCCGCTGTGCAACTGGCCAAGGCGGCGCGGCTGTTGCCCTCGGCCGTGGTGGTCCAGCTATCGGATCAAACCGACGTCTTTGCCGCCGCCGGGCGCTATCTGACCGTGACCACGGCCCAAATCGCCGGCTATGAACAGGCCGCGGCGTCCACCCTGCGCCAAGTGGCGGAGGCTCCGGTGCCCCTGGCGGGCGCTGAAAACTGCCGTTTGGTGGCCTTCCGCCCGGCCGATGGCGGGATCGAGCATCTGGCGATCGTCGTCGGCGATCCCGACCGCCATCATCCGGTGCTAACCCGTTTGCATTCGGAATGTTTCACCGGCGACCTCCTGGCCTCGTTGAAGTGCGATTGCGGTGAGCAGCTCCGCGGCGCCATCGCCCTGATGGCGGAACAGGGCAGCGGTGTTTTGCTGTACCTGGCCCAGGAGGGCCGGGGCATCGGCCTGATGAACAAACTGCGCGCCTACAGCCTGCAGGCGGAGGGTTTTGATACGGTCGATGCCAATTTGCGCCTGGGCTTCGACGCCGACGAGCGGATCTTTCGGCCGGCGGCCGAGATGTTGCGTCTGCTCGGTTTTTCCCAGGTCCGGCTGCTGACCAACAATCCCGACAAGGTGGCCGGACTGGAAGCCTGCGGCATTGCCGTCACCGAGCGGGTGAGCCATGCCTTTCCCGCCAACCTGCACAACGATTTCTACCTGCGCACCAAAAAGGACCGCTCGGGTCATTTGCTATAGCCCGACCTGACGGGTGCCCGACGGGTAGAGGCATCATTCTTGCCTCTTTCACGCGGTCCTCGCGGCAAAATTTGCCCTGCCGGGCCATTGTTCGGCGCTAAATCATTGAAATTTCAAGGCCACCAAGTTGGCCTGTTTCTTGCTTCTTTCATTTTTATGGCAATCATGGCGGCACGACCCGACACCATAGCCCACACCATGGCCCCCGCGGCGGCACGGCCAGAGGTGCATGACCCCGGGACGGACGCGGCGGCGGGAATGAACAACGACGACGCCGAACGCAACCTTTTCTTTGGCGAAGACGGCCTGCAATTTTCCGATTTGTTGGATGTTCTCAATCCGCTGCAGCATATTCCGGTGATCGGCGACATTTATCGTTCCGCCACCGCCGACGATTTATCAGCCGGCGCCCGGTTGGCGGGGGGTACGTTATATGGCGGCCCGCTTGGCTTTTTGGGCGCCCTGGCCAACACGGTGGTGGAAGATGCCACCGGCCAGGACATTGGCGGCAATGTCGTGGCATTGATGTCCGACACCGAAAGTTCCGAAACCATGGCGAACAATACAGCCCCGGCGGCGGCGGCCGCGCCGGTTGAAAACGCCATTCCCGCGGCGCCGAACCACGGAACCATGACCGCGCGCGACATGACCGCGGCGGCCCTGGCCGAGATCGCCCCGGCGGCCGGTCCGCCGGCCTCCTATTTGCAGCATCAGGCCAGCTTGCCGGCGCCGCCCTTTCCCGACCTGAAGCCGATGACCGCCCCGGCCATGCAGTTGCGCGTCGCCTCATCGGGCCTGAGTCCCGCCGAATTGAGCCCGGCCGCGTTTCAGGCCTTGCTGCAAGGTACCAGCCTATAACGTTTCCTGTATCTTTGAATCAGTCCCGGGGTACCCGGCGTAAATCCTGCATTTCATACGGATCGATCAGAATATTCTGCAATTCCGCACCGGCCAGAAAGGCCGCTTTTTTCGCCGTCCTGACCATCGGCGGATAGCCGCAGAGGAATACGCCCCACCCCTCCAGCGCGCCGTGATCGGCCAGGGCCACGGCCTCGGCCCGCCCGGCCCGGGCGCCAATGGTGGCGCGCGCCCCGTCTTCCTCGCCGGACAGGCAGGGGGTATACTCAAAATTCGCATGTTCCCGGGCCAGAGCCCGCAATTCGTCACCGTAATAAAGGCCCTTTGCCATACGGCTGCCATGGTAGAGATGGATCGGCCCCGTATGGCCATCCGCCAAGGCGTCCCGCGCGATGCCATAAAGCGGCGCCAGGCCGGTACCGTTGCCGATCAGCAACAGCGGCCGGCCGGGATTGCCCCGCTGGTAATAGCAATCCCCATTCGGACCCTGGATATCCAGCACCTCGCCGACCGCCAGATCGTCGTGGATCCAGCTGCTCATCTTGCCGCCGCCAAGGCGTTTGATGTGCAATTCAAGGGTGTCGTCCAGGCTCGGCACACTGGCCAGGGAATAGGCCCGCATCAGGCCATCACGGCGGCGCAGATTGATGAATTGTCCGGCGTGATAAAACAGCGGCACCGAGGTCCGTAGCTGCAAACGGCAGACGTTGGCGCTCAACTGGCTCTTTTCACAAGCCACCACGCGGCCGAACACGTCCGCCTCGCCGGGGCTGTCAATTTCCAGGTCTTCTCCGGGCTGGCAAATGCAGGGCAGAAAATAGCCTTGTTCGATCTGTCCCGGGCGCAGGCCTGCCTGAGAGTCTTTCGGCGGATCGCCCTTGCGCACCCGCATCATACAGGTCAGGCAAACCCCGGTGCGGCAGGAGAACGGTATCTGGTGGCCGGCCTGCTCCAAACCCTCCAGCACCGATTCGTGCGGTGCCAGATCGAGCTTGGCGGCGGCGAATTTAATGGATGCCATGGCCGCTTATCTGTTCAACACATCGTCCCTGGTGCCGCCGGCAATCGCCATCACCTGGGCAATTGAACCTTCGTCAACCTCCAGCTCCTCCAAGGTCGCCCGCAAATGCGCCGCAACCCGGTCAAAATGGCCGTCGTTCAGGCCATCCTCGACCAATTTCGCATGCGCGGCCCGCATATCCCTGCCGGTATATTCATGAGGTCCGCCGAAGACCATGGTCAAAAAGGATTTTTGCTTGGCGCGCTGGTCATCCATGTCCGTGGAAGCAAAAAAATCCATGATATGGGGATCGGTCAAAACCTTGCGGTAGAACAGATCCACCGCCTCCTCGACCGCCGCCGCGCCGCCGATTTTATGATACAAGCTTTCAGACATGACGAACCGTCCCTGAACTGTTGCCCAATACCCGTGGAACAAGGATCATATGATAAGTTCGTCCAGAAGACACCTTCTATCCCACTATCCCACCACGCCACTATCCGGGGGGCCGCGATCATGCTCATTCAAGTTTCCGCTGATGGCTGGCTGCAGTTTGGCCCCCGGCGCTTTCGCTGCGCCTTGGGCCGAAGCGGCATCGGCGCCCACAAACGGGAGGGCGACGGCGTCACGCCGGCCGGGCGGTTTCCGTTGCGCCGGCTGCTGTACCGGGCCGACCGTCTGGCCCAACCGGACAGCATGCTGCCAACATCAACGATCCGGCCCGATGACGGCTGGTGCGATGATCCCGCCGACGCCGCCTACAACCAGGCCGTCCGCCTGCCCCACCCAGCCAGCGCGGAAAACATGTGGCGGGACGACGGCCTGTACGATTTGGTGGTAATTTTGGGGCACAACGACGATCCGGTGGTGGCCGGCGCCGGCAGCGCCATTTTCATGCACGTGGCCAGTCCGGGCCACGGCCCGACGGAAGGCTGTGTCGCCCTGGCCCGGGAAGATTTGCTGGCCTTGCTCAAGGAACTGAGCGTCGACGACGAAATCGAGATTTCTCTCTAGGAATTTTCAGTCCGGGGATACGGTTTGCGGGCGCCAAAAATCGCCGTGCCAACCCGCACCAAGGTGGCGCCGAACTGTATCGCCACCTCGTAATCGGCGCTCATACCCATGGACAGGCCATCCAAGCCGTTGCGCCGGGCGATTTCGCGCAACAAGGCAAAATGCAGGCTGCATTCCTCATCCAGGGGCGGGATGCACATCAGACCGCGCACCGACAGTCCCAATTCGTCCCTGGCAAGTGCGATAAAGGCATCCGCGTCCTCGGGCCGGACGCCGGCCTTTTGCGGCTCTTCGCCTGTATTGACCTGGATGAAACAATCCAGATTGCGGTTCTGTTTCGCCATTTCCTTGGCCAGGGCCCGGGCCAGTTTGGGCCGGTCCACGGTTTCAATGACATCGAACAACGCCACGGCGTCCTTGACCTTGTTGGTCTGCAGCGGCCCGATAAGATGCAGGCGCAATTCGGGATGGGCCGCCTTCAGGGCCGGCCATTTCGCCTGGGCTTCCTGCACCCGGTTCTCGCCGAACAGGCGTTGACCGGCCTGAATAACCGGTAAAATGGCCTCGGCGGCATGGGTCTTCGATACCGCCACCAGGGCGGTATCTTCGGCGTTGCGGCCGGCGGCGACGGCGGCGGCGGCAATGGCGGCCTGGACGCCGGCCAGATTGGCGGCGGCGTCGGTCGCCGTGGTCTCCGTGGTTTCCGTGACGGCTGGTTCCTGGCTCAAACCCATGGCATGTTTATCCTTATGTCTGCCGCAACCCTAACAAAGCTGTCCCTTCGCCTCAATCGCGCGGCGGGACATAGTAACTCCCTGCCCAGGCTTATTCTACTGAGCGATGGCGCGCGCCTTGCCGATCCACTGCCCGCCGCCGCCGCCCTGCCGCCGGGCAGCGCCATTATTCTGCGCCACTACGAGGATGCGGGACGGGAGGCCCTGGGCCGGGCCCTGATGACGCTGTGCCGCGGCCGCGATCTGTCCCTGTTGGTCGCCGGCGATTGGCGCCTAGCCTGGAAGCTGGAGGCCCACGGGGTACATTTGCCCGAATGGCAAACCGCGCGGCCACCCGTGTTGCCCCGCAAGCCGGGCTGGCTGATCACCGCGGCCGCCCATTCCCTGCCGGCCTTGATACGGGCGGCTCGCATCGGCGCCCACGCGGCGCTATTGTCTCCGGTGTTTGCCACGGCCAGCCATCCCGGCGCCAACACCCTTGGCCCGCACCGCTTTGCCCGGCTGAGCCGCGAAGCCGGTCTACCCGTATACGGCCTGGGTGGCATTACTGAACGCAACGCCCTCCGTCTGGGTCCGAGCGGTGCCGTTGGCATCGCGGCGATATCAGGATTGGCGGATTAGACCGTCATTCATCGCCATTGTCGGCTTCGAGATAGCCATGTTCTTTCAGGAAGTTGATAATTTCATCCGCCGCCTGTTCCGCCGACAGGGCGACGGTATCAATCCGGAGTTCGGCCAGTTCCGGTTCCTCATAAGGTGAATCGTAACCGGTGAAATTCTTGATTTCGCCGGCGCGGGCCTTCTCGTAAAGCCCCTTTGGGTCGCGCTGTTCGCAGACCTCGAGCGGCGTATCGACAAAAATTTCCAGGAACTCGCCCTCGCCCAGCAAATCCCGGACCATGCGGCGTTCCGCCATGAACGGCGAAATGAAGGCGGTCTGCACCATCAGGCCGGCATCGACCATCAGTTTGGCGACCTCGCCGACACGGCGGATGTTCTCCACCCGGTCGGCATCGGTGAAGCCAAGATCCCGGTTCAGACCATGGCGCACATTGTCGCCGTCGAGCAAATAGGTATGCCGGTTCACGGCGTGCAGTTTCTGCTCAACGATGTTGGCGATGGTGGATTTTCCCGACCCCGACAGGCCGGTGAACCACAAGACACTGGGGCGTTGATGTTTTTGCCCGGCGCGGGCCTGCTTGTCGACGGCCACCGATTGCCAGTGAATATTGGTCGCCCGGCGCAGGCCGAAATCGATCATGCCGGCAGCGACCGTGTCATTGGTCAGCCGGTCGATCAGAATGAAACCGCCGAGCGTGCGGTCCTTGTCGTATGGCTCAAAGGCGATCGGCGAAGCCAGCGAGATATTGCAAATACCGATATCGTCGAGCTCCAGCACCTTGGCCGCTTCATGCTCCTGGCTGTTGACGTTGATCCTGTACTTCAGATCCGAAACAGACGCGGGGACGATTTGATTGCAGGTCTTGAGAAAATAGGAGCGGCCGGGCAATAATTGCTCCTCATGCATCCAGATCAGGTGAACCTGAAACTGGTCGGAGGTTTCCGGCCGTCCCTCCACACTGGCGATCACGTCGCCACGGGAGATGTCGATGTCATCGGCCAGGGTCAGCGTCACCGCATCGCCGGCCACCGCTTCTCCCAGGTCGCCGCCATGGCTGACGATACGTTCGATACGCGACGTCCTGGCCGCTGGCAATACGACAACCTCGTCGCCCGGGCTTAAACGGCCGGCGGCCAGGGTGCCGCCATAGCCGCTAAAATCGGGGTCGGAACGGTCGACCCGCTGCACGGGAAACCGCGCCGGGCCGCTGGTACGGTCGGCGCCCGACGGCGCGTTCTCCAATGCGGCCATGAGTGTTTCGCCCTTGTACCACGGCATCTCGGCCGACGGTGTGAGGACATTTTCGCCCCGCAGGGCCGAAAGCGGTATCGCGGTGACATCCTCCAGGCCAATCGTGGCGGCAAATGCCGAATAATCAACGGCAATGGCATCGAAGGCGTCCTCGGCATAGTCACACAGGTCCATTTTGTTGACCGCCAATATCACCTGTTTGATGCCCAGCAACCCGACCATGTGGCTGTGGCGCCGGGTTTGCGTGACCACGCCATTGGATGCATCGACCAGAATGACGGCAAGGTCAGCCGTGGAAGCCCCCATCACCATGTTGCGGGTGTATTGTTCATCTGCCGGCGTATCGGCGACGATGAATTTGCGCTTGCCGGTGGCGAAGAACTTATAGGCGACGTCGATGGTCATGCCTTGTTCCCGTTGCGCCGCCAAACCATCGACCGGCAGGGCCGGATCCAAATTCAGACCTTGGGTGCCAAGGCCGCTGCTGTCGCCTTCAAGGCCGGCAAGCTGATCCTCGAAAATCGGCTTGGCATCGGACAGCAACCGGCCGTTCAGCGTGCTTTTGCCGTCATCGACGCCGCCGCAAGTAACAAAGCGCAATGGGCCCTTTTGGCCCTGTTCGGCCGTGTTGGCTTCCGCCTCCGACCGCGAATTTTCCACTGCCAGGCTGTCTTGCGGTGCATCCGGCATCAGAAATACCCCTCTTGCATCTTTCGCTGCAACGCCTGTTTCAAGGCCTGGGTCTTCATCGCCAGATGCAGCAGAACGGAGGAATCCTTGCCCATGGAACAGAGCAGTACCAGCTCGCGGCACTCGCCGGCCACGTCCCGGAAAATGTGCATGGCTTCAGCCTCAAGGGCGTGTAGATAAGGTGATGATCTCATGAATAACCAAAAGCCCGGGGTCTTGCGTCCCGCCGCCCAGTGAATGGCGACAAATTTGGCCTTTCGTACCAGGGGCTGGCAGGGCAGACAATCGAAATAGCTGGCACGTTCGTATTTCTTTTGCTCCGGCCATGGTTTGCCTGCGACCGGCGGATCAACTGCAATACAGGCCGTGGTCAGAGGGCTAAATGCGGGTTAGACTGCCCCACGGACCTATACGAGACAAAGAAGTAATCGAATGCGCCTGAATCTGGGTTGTGGCTTTGACAAAAAGACCGGCTGGACGAATGTCGACAAAAGCCCGCTGTCCGAGCCCGATGAACTGGTGGACTTGGAAAAGACGCCCTGGCCGTGGGACGACAATAGTGCCTCGGAAATTCAGTTGCGCCATGTATTGGAGCATCTGGGCGCATCGACGGACAATTATCTGGCGATTATCAAGGAACTATGGCGGATCTGCCGGCCTGGGGCCGAAGTGCGCGTCGTTGTTCCCCACCCGCGTCACGACCATTATCTCAACGATCCCACCCATGTGCGGCCGATAACCGTGCAGGGATTGGAGATGTTTTCACAGCAGCGCAATCGCGAATGGCAAAAGCGGAGCATTCCAAATACGCCATTGGGGCTTTACCTGGGCGTGGATTTCGAAATTGTATCCTTTGACGTGCTGCCGGACGAACCCTGGAGGGGTCGGATGCAGCGGGGCGAAATGCAGGCGGGAGAGCTGCAGGAAGCCATGCGCTTGTACAACAATGTGATCATGGAAACGACCATTGTCATGCGCGCCGTGAAAGAAGCTGCAAAAGAAAATGGCTGAAAGCCGGGTTTAGCGAATCGATGAGCGCGCCTCTTGGCGTATTGTGCCGGCGCATAGGTCGGGTCGTAATGACGATTTCACCGCCCGCGGGCCCGTTCGGATGAATCGCGAATTATCCACAGCACTCGAGCACCGCTGCGCCACGGTCCGCCGTCACCGGCGTCCGAAGTCCATGATTTCGTTAACGGTTCGTTAATATTCCGCCCGTGGCCGACCACGAGTGCCGGAAAACCGTCGGTTTTTACCTTGTTGCAACATTGCCACAGTGATCGATTTTCGACACACTTTTCGCTATGACGACTTGACCAAAGGCCATAAAAAAGTGCTCTATGCCCCTTGGTTGCTAAAAGTCTATAGGCCCGTGACATGTTTTTTGCGCTGGCCGCTAATTGAGAGGAAGAGATAGACAGCGATGAAAAAAATACTTTACGGGACAACAGCGTTGATTGCCGTCAGCATGGTTGCTGGTTCGGCGAGCGCCGCTGATAAGATCAAGCTTGGCCTGGGCGGCTACTGGCGCGCAGCCGTTGCCGTTGGCGACAGCGACAACGATGCACCTTCGGGTTCGGCCCTTGCGACCGATAACCGGAGCCATGGTTTCGGTCAGGAATCTGAAATTTATTTCAGTGGCAAGACCACCCTGGACAACGGCGTCAAGTTCGGTGTCATGGTACAGCTCGAAGGTGAAACTTCTGGTGACCAGATGGATAACTCCTACATCTGGACGGCCGGCTCCTTTGGCCGCCTTGAGTATGGCGAGACCTGGGGTCCCAGCCTGATGATGAGCGCTGGTACCATCGGCGAAAAGCTGAGCAGCCATGGCGACTTCGCGTCCCATTTCCCGATCGGCACCGGTGCGCCGAACGGCCTGGGCATCAACAGCTATGGCGGTGGCGCAGGTCTGACCTCCACCCCGGAAGCCAAGGCGGTTTACTACACACCGCGTATGGGCGGCTTCCAGGTTGGTCTCGGCTACATGCCTGAAAACGGCGCGGCGAACGCCCGTGGCGCGGCTCTGCAGTCGAAGCTCGGCAGTACCGGTTCCTCCGAGATTGTCGATCTTGCGGCTAACTACACCGGCAAGTTCGGTGGCTCCAGCGTCAAGTTTTACGGCAACTACTTCACCTCCGATTCCGAGAAAACCGCCATTGGCGCGGTTGCGGCTCAGGATAAGGATGGCTATTCGCTCGGTGCCCACGTTGGCTTCAGTGGCTTCCGCGTTGGTGGCAAGTACACCAAGATCGAAGACACGGCCGCTGGCGCTGCTGGTCTCCTGGCCGCCGGCTCTCCCGGTACGGATCGGGTAAACTGGCGGGTTGGTGCCGATTATTCCACAGGTCCGTGGGGTATTGGCGTGACTTATCAGAAAGCCAATCAGGAAATCATCGCGGGTGGCGTGAAGTCAACGCGTGATGACGAGACCAAGTATATGTCCGTCGCGGGCACATACAATCTCGGGCCTGGGATCCAGCTTTATGGTGGCGTGCAGCTCTGGGATTTCCAGGATTCAGCCAACATTGCTGGTGCGTCTCCCGCGACCGAGGGCGACAACACCATTGGCGTGTTCGGAACGAAACTCTCGTTCTAATCAAGCCAACATACACGTTGTATGGGAACGTGGGGCCTTTTGGCCCCACGTTCTTTTTTTGCCCATGGGCCGCGCCCTATTCGGCCAGCCGGTTGGTCAGATCTGACAAAATTGCCGCGGCGATGGCCTCGGCATCCGCCGCCAAGGCGGCCACGCAGGGAATAGGCGTCTCCAACAGAAGGCGCTTGACCAGCTCCTGATTGGGACCGCCGATCGTGGCCGGCAACTCGTTACGTTCCACGCCGAGGGAGGCCATGCAGCCAATGCGCCCGTCCGCGGTTTGACGCACTTTCGCAAGACCGCAGGGCGCCTGACAAAATTCGCTGCTGTATTGCGCCTGGATCGGCAGCAGGTTGCGGTGCCGGCCCAGCAACAGGTCGAACGGCGCCGAGGTGAAAACCGCGGCGCCGGGACGTTGTTGCAATTTGCTCAAATGGGCCGGTCCCGAATCGGCGAACACGGCGTAGTCGAATTGCGCCATCACGGCCAATAAATCACCCACCGAAGCGGTATCGGTCTGATAGCACAGGCCAGGCGCGGCGGCATCCAGGGCGGTGCGCAATATGCGCGACTGGTCCTGCTGTTGATTCAGGACAATTTCCACCCGCATGCCCGCGCCGCTCAACGCGCGTACCAAGGCGAGAACCAGCGCCGGCGGCAAGGTGCGCATGGGCGACGACGCCAAGGGCAGAATGCCGATGCGCAACGGACCCGCATGGCGCGGAATGGGGGCCGTGGAAGTAATTTCCGGCGCCGGCAGTGCGAACAGCTCATGCAGCGAGGCCTCCATATCGACAGGCCAGAATTCAATCTCACGCCGGGCCGGAACGTCATTCAAGTCAATGATGACATTGAAGCGGCGCAATTCATCATGCGCCATCCAGGCGGGATAGACCGCGACGCCGGACAGCCCGGCATAGACATCGGACGCGGCATCGCCGCCCAGCACGGCAATTTCCCTTGGCCGCGCCGCCGCCATGAACGCTTGCAGGAACAGCCGGATGGCAACGTGCTCGCCAATCGCCGGCGGCGGCAGCAGAAAGAGGACCGAACGCTTGCGATAGGCGTGATGTTTCCACCGTTTCACCGGCAGGGTCTTGACCTTGACACTGCCCAATTCCTGCATCATGCCCGTTTGCCCGCGCACGACCTGTTGCAGAAAATTACCGGAAGCCGTCACACAGGTTGTGCCCCTGCGTCCCTGTTGCAACGGCAAGGCATTGCTGTTGGGGGTCGGCATGCGGAAATCCGCCCGGCTGCTGAATACTGGTAGCGACTTTGGCAATCTTTTCACCTCTCCCGCAGTGCGCCCAATTCGGGGTCTCGTCCGACGCTCCGGCAGCAATCGGTGGATTGCCCGCGGCCGCGACATCCCGCGCAGTCGATTGGCGCAACCGTCCTAACGTCGGGCAAAACGCCCGGCAAGTCTACCGCGATTATGTCAGCGCCAGGAGATGAAATCTGGCTGCCTTCCCTGTCGCGGCGATAATGCCATTCACCACGACGCCAAGTACTTTGGCACAGTATTCTGATTGCTAGCGGGGCTGCATATTTTGCCGGAATATCTTGCCTATTTTGCCTGTTTGGAAATTCTAAGCGGTTGATAACACAGCATAAAAAGTTGGCGCGTTTCTTGCTTCCCTAATTTGCATGACAACAACTCCGACCCTTCAGAACAGCCTGCGTATCGTCCACGACTACTATATGCCGGGCCGGGAGCTGTTTGAACCGGGCGTCAATGCCCTGGTCGGCGGCACGCGTCCGGACGATGCGGTGACCGGGGGAAAACCGTCCGAGGCGGCTGCGGAGAGTAACTTTTTTGGCACGGACGGCCTTAACTTCGCCGATCTGGTGGACATCCTCAATCCCTTGCAGCATCTGCCCATCGTTGGCGATCTATACCGCTCGATTACAGGCGATCAAATTTCCAACGGCGCCCGCATCGCCGGTGGTACGCTGTATGGCGGCCCCCTGGGTTTCCTGAGCGCCCTGGCCAATTCTGTCGTGGAAGATGCCACCGGTAGGGATATTGGCGCCAACCTACTGGCGCAATTCTCTGGTGACGGCGAGACTGACGCCATGGCGGATAGTAGGGCCGGGGGCACTACATTGACGGCCCAAGCGGCAACCGCGCCGGCCGAAGCCGGTGAACAGTTGGCTGGCCTGGCGCCGGTATCTGCAGCGCCCGGAAATCGTAATCCGGTCCTGGCGGCGGAGCCGGCCACAATAACCCTGCCGGTCATGGGCGTGAACAGCCAGCAGGCCGGCGCCGAGGCGGGGATGAACACGCTACGGGCCTATCCCACCTTCCTGCCGGCCGGCGAAGCCGTTCAATTGCCCCGGGTCGCGGCGGCGGGTCGGAGCATTCCGGAGTTGAGCCCGGCGGCATTTCAGATGCTGATGGGCAGCGTCAATGGATCACCGCCCGCGCCCGCGCGGCAGGGCCTCACCGCCGGCGCGGAACTGCCGCCGGTGCACAAGGGTTCGATCCGCGAAGCCGGGATGGAGATCAACCAGCTCCTGCGCCAACATGCCCAGGGGCGCGGTCAGCCGCAAAATTAGCTGGTGCATCGAAATATGCTGTAATTGCACACCGTCCAAGGCTTGGACCCGGCGCGTTGATAGGTGTATACAGAGGGCAATATCGGTTGCCTTTGGAGTGGTTTTGCATGGCATCGGCGCGGCATTTGGTACGGGTTTTGTGTTGCATGGGGTCTGGGATGTTGTTGTTGGCCTGCGGGCTGGCCGACCCTGATCAACGCCATCCGACCGTGGAAGGCCACACGGTTATTCAACCCGGCGAAAGGGAAACCGTGTTCGGCCCTGGCGGTTTGTCCCTGTTCGGCAACGACCAGGCCAACAAATCCGGCGGCGGAGGCGGCGGCATCGGCGTTAACAGTTTTCTTTGGCGCGCTTCCCTGGATACCCTGTCGTTCATGCCGTTGAACTCCGCCGACCCGTTCGGCGGTGTTATAATTACCGACTGGTACAGCATGCCCGACAGCCCGGACGAGCGGTTCAAAATGACGGTCTATATTCTCGACCGCCGCTTGCGCGCCGACGGCATCAAGGTCGCGGTTTTCAAACAAACCAAGGATCCGTCGCGGCAATGGCTGAATGCCGAGGTCACGGGGAATACTTCCATTCAATTGGAGAACGCCATTCTCGTGCGGGCCCGGCAATTGCGTCTCGATACCTTGCAATAGGCGCGGCGATGAGGGGGCGTTATTGCGCCGTTGTCAGGCGCCTCGTTTTTTGCGAAAAACCTTAAGCGAATAGCCCGGTGCCTGCGTTTAGGTGTGGGCGGCGAAGATTGTTGTATTTTATTCGGTGGCCTTGCGGGGCGGCTGGAGAGAGGTAAGTCGATGGCGCGCTACAACGCCAAAACCACCGAGGCGAAATGGCAGGCCGCCTGGGCCGAGGCCAGGACGTTCGAAGCCACGGAAGACCGCGATAAGCCGAAATACTATGTCCTGGAGATGTTTCCCTATCCCTCCGGGCGCATCCATATGGGACATGTGCGCAACTACGCCATGGGTGATGTGGTGGCGCGCTACAAGCGGGCGCGGGGCTTTAACGTACTGCATCCCATGGGCTGGGATGCCTTTGGCCTGCCGGCGGAGAACGCGGCCCTGGAGAAACAGGTTCATCCGGCTAAATGGACCTACGAAAATATCGGCAATATGCGCGGCCAGTTGCAATCCATGGGCCTGTCCCTTGACTGGAGCCGGGAGTTCGCCACCTGCGATGTGGAATATTACCGCCAGCAGCAGAAACTGTTCCTCGATCTGTTGCACAGCGATTTGGCTTATCGCCGGGAATCCTGGGTCAACTGGGATCCTGTCGAACATACGGTGCTGGCGAATGAGCAGGTGATTGACGGCTGCGGCTGGCGTTCCGGCGCGCCGGTGGAGCGGCGACAATTGTCGCAATGGTTTTTCCGCATCACCGCGTTCGAGGACGAATTGCTCGATGCCCTGGACGGCATGGACCGCTGGCCCGACAAGGTCCGTTTGATGCAGGCCAACTGGATTGGCCGCTCCGAAGGCGCCCGGTTGCGCTTTTCCGTCAAGGGCCGGGAGGCGGAGATTGAAGTCTTCACGACGCGGCCAGATACCATTTTTGGCGCCTCTTTTCTGGCCCTGTCTCCGGATCACCCGCTGACGGCTGAGTTGGCTGCCGAGAACGATGAGATTTCCGATTTCGTTGCTGAGTGCCGGCGCCAGGGCACATCCGAGGAGGCGATCGAAAAGGCTGAAAAGCACGGCCTGGATACGGGTTTGAGGGCACAGCACCCATTCCTGCCGGATGTGGAGTTGCCCATCTATGTTGCCAACTTCGTCCTGATTGATTACGGCACCGGCGCTATTTTCGGCTGTCCGGCGCATGATCAGCGGGATTTGGATTTTGCCCGTAAATATGCCTTGAACGTACTTCCCGTGGTCGTGCCAAATGATGTGGCACCGGCTGACTTCGATGTCGGAACCGAGGCCTATGTCGGGCCGGGCCGGCTGGCGAATTCCGGATTTCTCGATGGGCTGAGTATTGATGATGCCAAATCGGAGATTGCGAAGCGGGCCGAAGAGGGCGGTTTTGGAACGCGGGAGATCATGTATCGTCTGCGCGATTGGGGCGTCTCGCGGCAGCGCTATTGGGGCTGCCCAATTCCTGTCGTTCATTGTGATGGCTGCGGCGTGGTGCCGGTGGATGAGGCGGATCTGCCCATTACCCTGCCCGACGATGTAACGTTCGAGCAGGCGGGCAATCCCCTGGACCGTCATCCGACCTGGGGCGCGGTGGCCTGCCCGGCTTGTGGCAAGGCGGCCCAGAGGGAGACGGACACGTTCGATACATTTGTCGATTCGTCGTGGTATTTTGCCCGCTTTTGCAGCCCCCGAGCCGATCAGCCCCTGGATGCTTCAGCGGTCGATTACTGGATGCCGGTGGATCAGTATATTGGCGGCGTAGAACATGCCATTCTGCATTTGCTCTACGCCCGTTTCTTTACCCGCGCCATTCAGCAATGCGGCCATTTGGATGTCAACGAACCATTTGCCGGGCTTTTTACCCAGGGCATGGTCTGTCACGAGACATATCGCGACGACGGTGGCAATTGGTTGGAGCCCACTGACGTAAATCGCGAAGCCTCTGGTAAAGTTGTACGTCGTGATAATAATACTGAAATTACGGTTGGCCGCTCGGAGAAGATGTCGAAATCACGCAAGAACGTCATCGATCCGGAAGACATAATTGAACGTTATGGCGCCGATACCGCCCGCTGGTTCATGCTGTCCGACAGCCCACCGGAGCGGGATTTGGAATGGACCGATGGCGGCATAGAAGGCGCCTGGCGGTTTACCGGCCGAATTTGGCGCATGATCGATGAGAGTCTGGCTGATTTGCCCGCCACCGGCACCCCGGCACCGGCGGAGTTGAGTGACCGGGCAATCGCACTGCGCCGCTTGACCCACCAGGCAATCGTTGCAGTTACCGATGGCATAGAACGGTTTCAATTCAATGTTTCGGTGGCCCGGTTGTATGAATTGGCCAATGGCCTGGCTGCCTTCAAGGTGGATCCGGCGGCCGGCGACACGGTTGCGGGCGAACGCTGGGCCCAGCGCGACGCTATTGAAGCCTTGGTGATCATGATCGGCCCGATGATGCCGCATCTGGCCGAGGAGGCCTGGCAGGCGCTGGGCCAGACTGGACTACTGGCCGATGCGCCCTGGCCGGTGGCCGATACGGGCCTACTGGTCGAGGACAGTATCACCATCGCGGTCCAGCTGAACGGCAAAATGCGCGCCACACTAGAAATCGAGCGGGATCAACCCGAGGACACCGTGCGCGAGGCGGCACTGGCGCTGGACAAGGTCAAAACCGCCGTCGCGGACAAGGCGGTGCGCCGGGTCATTGTCGTGCCCAACCGCATCGTCAATATCGTTGTCTGAATGTCATTGTTCGGCAGGCACTCTGGACATTTCCTGAGGACCCTGTTGTGCTGCGCCTTAACCGCCGGGATCGTGTCGGCTTGCGGTTTTCAGCCACTTCATGGCCGCGCCAATGGAGAGCGGGGTTCCGGGGCGTCGGGCAGCACCATCAGCGACATGGCCTACGTTCGGATTGCCCCTATCGCCGACCGCGCGGGACTGTTGGTGCGCAATCGCCTGTTGGACCGCATGCATCCCCGAGGTCTCGCCGAACAGCCGGTTTTTCGCCTTACCGTTGTTTTGAGCGAAAGTCGCGAAGGCCTGGCATTTCAACAGGATGACAGTGCCACCCGGTTTAATCTGAGGCTATCGGCAGATTTCAAATTGATTGATACGCGCGACGGCAGTGAGTTGTTGCAAGGTACGGCCCGGGCCATCGCGGCCTACAACGTGGTGCGTTCGGACTATGCCAATTTGATCAGCCAGAGGGACGCCCGCAGACGCGCCGCGCACAATGTTGCCGAGGGGATTCAGGACCGAATCGCGGTGTATTTTTCACGCCGACGCGGCTAACATCCGGTCATGGTCAAGATTGCCAATCGTTCGATCGAGGCTTTTCTGCGGCAACCCGACAGCGCCATCGTCGCGGTGCTGCTGTTTGGCGAGGACAGCGGTCTGGTGCGCGAACGCGCCGGCCTGATGGCCGCCACCGTGGTCGACGATCCCAGCGATCCTTTTCGCGTTGCCGAGCTGACGCCCGCCAGTTTAAAGGACGACCCGGTCCGGCTGTTTGACGAAATGGCGGCACTGTCCCTAATGGGCGGGCGGCGCCTTGTCCGGCTGACTGCCGCCGGCAATGCCCATGGTAACGCGATTAAGGCCGTCCTTGATGATGACGCGATCGCGGAAAACGGCAGTTTATTGGTAGTCGAAGCGGGCAGCCTGGCGCCGCGTGACAGTTTGCGCAAATTGTTCGAAGGCCACGAACGGGCCGCGGCAATCCCCTGCTATCTCGATGACGGCCGTTCCCTCGAAGGCCTGATCCAGGAGACCCTCGCGGCCCATGGCCTGCAGGCCGAACCCTCGGCCATGGCCTATCTATGTGACAATCTGGGCACGGACCGCCTCGTGACCCGGTCGGAGTTGGAGAAACTCGCGTTGTACAAGGGCCGTGACGGCGGCGCGGTCACCCTGGCGGAGGCCGAGGCCAATGTGGGTGACGGCGCACCCCTGGCCCGTGATGACGTCGCCCTGGCAACCGCCAGTGGTGATCAGGCCGGATTGGACCGGGCCCTGACCAAGTGCCGGGTTGCGGGCGAGTCTCCCATCGCCATCCTGCGCGCCGTGATCCGCCACATGCAACGCCTGCACCTACTATCCCTGAAAGCCGCCCAGGGCGGCAATATCAGTCAACTGATCAAGTCCCACCGGCCACCAATTTTCTTTAAACATCAACAGCTTATACAACGGCAACTGGGCGTTTGGCGGCCTGGGCGGCTGGCACAGGCCCTGGCCATTCTGACCGAGGCGGAATTGGATTGTAAAACCACCGGACTGCCGGCGGAGGCCATTTGCGGCCGGGCCCTGATCCGCATCGCAAACGCCGCCCAGCCGCCGTCCAGGCGGTAAGGCAAATTGTTCGTGGCGATCAGCCGTGGGGATGCTGGTTTAGGCGATTGAGAATTTCGTCAAACTGTTCCAGCGAGGTAAATGCAATCCGTACTTCGCCCTTCTCCCCGCGATGATTGATTTTCACCGTCAGGCCCAGTTTTTCCGACAACTGTTTTTCCATGGCCAGAGTATTGACGTCGGTCTCTTCACCCCTGTTGGCGCTTGAAACCGTTGTTTTCTGCGGTTTCTTGACCAAAGCCTCGGTCTGCCGTACATTCAGGCCCCGGCGCACGACCGCCCGTGCCAGGACCTCCGGATCCTCGGCGCTCAACAACGCCCGGCCATGCCCCGCCGACAGGCTGCCGTCCTGAAGCATGGCCTTGACCGCCTCGGGCAGGCCTAGAAGACGGATGATATTGGCCACGTGGCTGCGGCTTTTACCGACGGTTTGGGCCAGGTCTTCCTGGGTGTTGTTGAATTCCTCCATCAGGCGGTGGTAGCCCTCCGCCTCTTCCAATGGCGTCAAATCCTGGCGCTGCACATTTTCGATCAGCGCCACTTCCAGCGCCTGACTGTCGTCCAACTCCTTGACGATGATGGGCACTTCGTATAGCTGCGCCGCCTGGGCGGCGCGCCAGCGGCGCTCCCCGGCAACAATTTCAAAATTGCTGCTGTCCTCGCCGTCACGGCGCACCAGGATCGGCATCAAAATACCGTTTTCCCGGATCGACTGGGTCAACGCCTCCAATTCTTCGGGATCAAAATAGCTGCGTGGCTGATAGCGATTGGGCACCAGGGATTCGATCGGTACCGTCTTACCCACGCGCAGCCGGTCCAAGGCCGGTTGGTCGTCGGGATCTTCCGCCAGCAGGGCCGAAAGGCCGCGGCCAAGTCCCTTGCGTGGGGGTTCTTCGCTCATGCCGCTTCCGCTAGACGCTCGCGCCGCAACATTTCGCTGGCCAATTGCATGTAGGCCAGGCTGCCGGCACATTTATGATCATACAACAAAGCCGGTTTGCCATGGGACGGCGCCTCCGACACCCGGACATTCCGGGGAATAATGGTCCGATAAACCTTGTCGCCCAGGTAATCCCGCACATCCTGGGCCACCTGATCCGATAGATTATTGCGCTTGTCATACATGGTCAAGACAACGCCCTGAATTTCCAGGTCCGCGTTGAAGCCGGTGCGGATGCGCTCGATGGTTTTCATCAGCATGGACAAGCCTTCCAGCGCGAAAAACTCGCACTGCAGCGGCACCACCACGGATTTCGCCGCCACCAGGGCGTTGACCGTCAGCAGGTTTAGGGACGGCGGGCTGTCGATCAGGACATAGTCCAGATCATTGCCGGTCTGGGCCAGGGCCTCGCGCAGGCGGTAGGCCCGGCGCGGCATGTCGATCAGCTCCAGCTCCGCGCCGGTCAGGTCAATGGTGGAAGGAATGATGCTCAATCCCGGAATGCTCGTCGCCACCTGAGCCTGGGCCACGGTCGCCGCGCCCATCAAAACATCGTAGGAGCTGACGGCTCGGTTGGTGCGGTCTATTCCCAGGCCGGTACTGGCATTGCCCTGAGGGTCCAGGTCCACCACCAGGACCCGCCGGCCGATCGCCGCCAGTCCGGTGCCCAGGTTAATGGCCGTGGTGGTCTTGCCGACGCCGCCTTTTTGGTTGGCGATGGCAATGATGCGGGGTGACTGAAGGGCATCGGATTGAAGAGCGTCGGATTGGGAAATGTCAGACACGGGAAATCTCCGTTAGCTGCAAAATCGATCCCGATGCATCGGTTACGCTCGGGATGCGCCGTACCTTTATTTTCCAACATTTTGCGGCTTCGGTCAATTCAGCATCAACATCTTGTCCCTTCAAGAGCAATATTTGCCCATTTTGGTTTAGATGTGGATACACCATGGGCAGCAACCGGGGCAACGGCGCCAGCGCCCGGGCGGAAATCGTCGCCGCTGCCTGTGGCGGCAGCGCCTCGATTCTCTCATTGTGTACAGTGACTTCCGTGTCCGTCACCCGGGCGGCTTCGCGCAGGAAGGCGCATTTGCGGCCATCGCTCTCCACCAGATGCATATTCTCGATCCCGGCGATCGCCAGGACCAAACCTGGGAGGCCAGCGCCGCTTCCCAGGTCCAACCAAGGGCCGAAAGTGCTATTTTGCCCTGGAGATTCACGAAAATTGAACAGTTGCATCGAATCGAGTAGATGGCGGCGCCAAAGATCGTCCAAACTACGCCGGCTAACCAAATTTATTCGCGGATTCCATTTCCGCAGTATGGATTCGTAGGCCTCGAGACGGTCCAGTGTTTCACGTGAAACATCCGTAGCCGCCTGAAACTCTGTCGGCGTCATGGGTTTGGTCGAATCATGCGCCCTAGGCAACGGCCGTCCGCTTATTCCGCCGCACATGCGCCAACAATATCGTCAGCGCCGCCGGCGTGACACCGGGAATTCGCGCCGCCGCGCCCAGGGTAGCAGGTCCATGGCGCTTCAACTTTTCGCGGACTTCGTTGGAGAAGCCGGTAACCTGGTCATAGTCCAGACTGGCCGGTAGCTCCAGGGCCTCGTCCCTACGATAGGCTTCGATGTCCGCCTGCTGCCGGCCCAGATAGCCGGCATAGTGCGCTTCGATCTCCAATTGCGCCGCAATCTCACCCGGCACCGAAGCCAGCTCCGGCCACAGCGGAATGAGGTGTTCCACATTGACATCCTTAAAGGCCAGAAGCTCCATGCCACTGCGCCGGCGCCCATCCTGGTTCACGGTGATGCCATGACGGCCGGCCTGATGCGGCGTCGCCTGGCCGGCCTCCAGAATCTGCCGGGCCGTATCCAGAGATGCCATCTTCGCCTGGAACGCGGTTTGACGCTGCGGTCCGACGCAACCCAGATCCAAACCCAGGGGTGTCAAACGCTGGTCCGCATTGTCCGATCGCAGCAGCAGGCGGTACTCGGCCCTTGAGGTGAACATACGATACGGCTCCTGGGTGCCAAGGGTCACCAGATCGTCGATCATCACGCCCATGTAGCCATCGGCCCGATCGAGCACAAACGGCGCCCCGTCGCCCGCCGCCAGAGCGGCGTTCAGACCGGCCAGCAAACCCTGGGCCCCTGCTTCCTCATATCCCGTCGTGCCATTGATCTGGCCGGCCAGATACAGACCTGACAAACGCCGGCATTCGAGACTGGGCAGCAGCTCCCGCGGATCAACAAAATCATATTCGATGGCATAGCCCGGTTGGATCATCCGTACCGATTCCAGGCCACGGATCTGCTTTAGCAGAGCCGTTTGCACATCCTCGGGCAGGGAGGTGGAAATACCGTTGGGATAGACTGCGTGATCGTCCAGCCCCTCGGGCTCGAGAAATATTTGATGCCGGGTCCGGTCCGCGAAGCGCACCACCTTGTCCTCAATGGACGGGCAGTAGCGCGGGCCGGTCCCTTCGATCTGCCCCGAATAGATCGGCGCCCGGTCGAGATTGGCGCGGATCAAATCATGCCCGGCCGGATTGGTCCAGGTAATGTGGCAATCGATCTGGCGATTATCAATACGTTCGGTCAGGGTGGAAAACGGCTCCGGCGGATTGTCGCCAGGCTGCCGTTCCAGAACATCCCAATCGATGGTGCGGCCGTCCAGGCGCGGCGGCGTGCCTGTTTTTAGGCGCCCCATGTTCAGGCCGAGATCGTACAACCGCTTCGACAGGCCCAGGGCCGGCGCCTCGCCCATGCGGCCCGCCGCCCAGGTCGTCTCGCCGATGTGAATACGGCCCCGTAGAAATGTGCCCGTGGTAATGACAACGCGACCCGCCGATATCTCGCGGCCATCCTCCAGGCGGACGCCAGCCACCACGCCGTCACGCAGGACCAGATCTTCAACGGCGCCAGCCTGAATAGCCAGATTGTCGACCTCGGCCAAGGCACGCTGCATGGCCGTGCGATAAAGGGCCCGGTCGGCCTGGGCGCGCAGCCCGCGCACCGCCGGTCCCTTGCGCCGGTTGAGCATGCGGAACTGGATACCGGCTGCATCCGCCACCCGGCCCATCAGGCCATCCAGGGCATCGATCTCCCGCACCAGATGCCCCTTGCCCAGTCCGCCGATCGCCGGATTGCAGGACATCTCCCCAATGGTATCGATGCGGTGGGTCAACAGCAGGGTCCGCGCGCCCAGGCGCGCCGCCGCCGCCGCCGCCTCGCAGCCGGCATGGCCGCCACCAACCACAATGACATCATAGGTATTCATGGCGGGCAAAATAGGGACGGGGACAAGCAGAGTCAAAATTTCCGGAAAACTATTTTCGATGTTTCACGTGAAACATTTTGTGGGCCCTAGACCTACTCTATTTGCCTATACAGAACTCGCCAAACACAACATCTAGAATATCTTCCACATCCACCCGGCCCGTGATGCGTCCAAGATACCGGGCCGCAAGACGTACATCCTCGGCCACCAGCTCCACTTCACGCTCGTCAAGGGCGCGCATCAAAGCATCCCGGCAGCCCTCCAGGCCCAGACGGTGGCGCAGCCGGGTCAGGCCCGGCGCGCCGCCGCCGGCCATGCGTTGCGCCGCCTCCGCCTCCAGCCGCTCAAGCAACTCGGCCAGGCCGGCTCCGGTTTTGATCGACAAGCGCATGCCCCGTAATGGCTCCGACGTCGCCCGGTCAATCTTGTTCGCGACCAGAATGCCATCTTCGCCAAGCATCTCCAGCACATCCTGCCCAGGCTCCGGCGTATCAGCGCAATCGTAAAGCACGATCTTCAGATCCGCCTCGGCGCCCCGGGCCCGGGCCCGGCGTACACCCTCGGCTTCGATGGCATTGCCGCTCTCCCGCAGGCCGGCGGTATCCGCCAGCACGACCGGATAGCCGCCCAGGTTCAAATAAACCTCGACAATATCCCGCGTCGTACCCGCTTGGGATGAGACGATCGCCGCCTCGCGCCGGGCCAAGGCATTCAAAAGGCTGGATTTTCCCACGTTCGGCGGTCCGAGGATAACCATATGACAGCCTTCCCGCAGGCGCTCGCCGCGATGGCCGTCATCCAGATGATTGGCAATATCCCGCGCCAGTTCCTCCAGCAAGGGCTTCTGCCGGGCCAGAATATGGTCCGGCAGGTCCTCGTCGGGAAAGTCGATCTCCGCCTCCAGATGGGCCAAAATAGCGATCAGATCCGCCCGCCAGCCTTCATACAAACGGCCCAGATCGCCCGCCATCTGCCGCTGGGCCTGGCGGCGCTGGGCTTCGGTCTCGGCGGCGACCAGATCAGCCAGGGCCTCCGCCTGGGTCAGATCCATCTTGCCGTTCTGAAAGGACCGCCGGGTGAACTCACCGGGCAGGGCAGGGCGGCAACCGGGCAAGCGGGCCAGAACCGCCAATATTGCCGCAATCACCGCGCCACCACCGTGGCAATGCACTTCGGCCACATCCTCGCCGGTAAAGCTATCCGGCCCGGGAAACCACAGCACCAGACCTCGGTCCAATGCCTCGCCGCTATCAGGATCAATCAAAACCGACAGCTTGGCCCGCCGTGGCGCGGGCAGGGCATCGCCGCGGCAAATGGCGGTCAAGGTCGAGCCGGCTTGCGGCCCCGACAGACGGATTACCGCGATCCCGGCCCGGCCCGGCGCGGTTGCCGGCGCAAAAATGGTGTCAAGATTACCGTCGTTGCCGGATCGGGTCGGGGCCATCACCAAATCTGCAAAAATTCCGCCGCATCGGGCCGGTTTTTCACCGGCGAGCCTTCCCTGGCGGTACCAATGTGGATGAACCCCACCAAGGCGTCCTTGGGCGCCAGACCAAGGGGCGCCTTGACGTTTTCGTCGTAACAGGGCGCGCCGGTGACCAGAATGGCGTTGTAGCCGCGGGCATGCAGGGCATTTAAAAGATTTTGCACCGCCGCCGCCGTCGCCACCACCTGCTCTATCGGCGGCACTTTCGGGATATTCTCGACAATCTCGGCCCAAACCGCCAAAACCAGCGGCGCCCGCGTTGCCTTGCCCCTGGCCTTCTCGATTTCATCCGGGCTGCAATCAGGCTCCCGCTTGGCCAGGGCAGCGGCAAAAATATCACCCAAATCGTGCCGGCGGCCGTCCCGGATGACCAGGAAGCGCCAAGGCCGCAACGCGCCATGGTCCGGCGCCCGCATGGCGGTTTCCAACAGCGTCAGGATCTCGTCATCATCTGGCGCCGGTTCCGCCAAAAACCCCGCCGGTGTGGATTGCCGTCCCAGCATGCATGCCATGGCATCCATCGTCATTTCTCCCCAAATCCCCTGAATCTAGTCTTCTTCTTCGTCCTTGCCGGTGGCCTTGGACCAGAAAGCCTTTTGCATGGCGTCCCAGCCAGGCATCCCCGTTCCCACACCCAAACCAGCCGGCATCCAGGCCTGCATCAGACTTTCCATGTCCCCGCCGGCCATGGCCTCCCGCATGCGTTCCTGCATTTCCGCCAACATCGCCTCCTGCATGGGTGCGACATCCGGCAAACCCAAAAAGGCCCGGGCCTCGCCAGGGGTACAATCAATATCGATCTTGATCTTCATTTTGCCAATATCCCGCTTTTGCCCAGGCCATCAACGTGTCAAACTCGTCCCATGGGCGGACTATACAGGGTCATTTGATGGCGTCCAGGGACCTAACGCGCGGGGGAGCGTGGCGATGACGAATCTACTCGGGACCGAGACCTCGCCATATCTGCTGCAGCACAAGGATAATCCGGTGCACTGGCGGCCCTGGGGCGACGACGCCCTGGCGGAAGCGCGGAAAAGCGGCAAGCCCGTGCTGTTGTCCATCGGTTACGCCGCCTGTCACTGGTGCCATGTCATGGCCCATGAGAGCTTTGAAAATCCCGCCATCGCCACCCTGATGAACGAGCTGTTCGTTAACATCAAGGTCGACCGGGAGGAGCGCCCGGACATCGATGCGGTCTATATGGCGGCCCTGGGCCTGATGGGGCAACAGGGCGGCTGGCCCCTGACGATGTTTCTAACTCCGGAGGGAGAGCCGTTCTGGGGCGGCACCTATTTTCCGCCCGAGCCGCGGTTTGGCCGTCCCGCTTTCCCCGACCTGCTGCGTCGTATCGCCGAAGTGTTTCACACGGATGCCGCCTCCGTACAAAACAATGCCGGCACCGTGTTGCAATCCTTGAACGATCTCGCCGCCGGCAACTCCGATGCGGCGCCAATCCAGATCAATTTCAAGATTCTGGACCGCGCGGTGGAGCTGATGTGCCAGCAAATTGACACCGTTCATGGCGGCATCGGCCAGGCGCCAAAATTTCCCCAGTCCTATGCCATCGAGATGATCCTGCGCGGTTGGCTGCGCCGGCCGGACGAAACGTTTAGACTGGCGGTGGACAAGACCCTCACCGGCATGTGCCAGGGCGGTATCTATGACCATTTGGCGGGTGGTTTTGCACGTTATTCCACGGATGAACGCTGGCTAGTGCCGCATTTCGAAAAAATGCTGTACGACAACGCCCTTTTGATCGATATCCTCACCCTGGCCTGGCAAAGCGGCGGCGAAGAGCTTTATGCCCAACGTATTGAGGAAACCATTACCTGGGTTCTGGCCGAAATGGTGGTACCCGGCGGCGGTTTCGCCGCAACCCTGGATGCCGACAGCGAGGGTGAAGAGGGCCGTTTCTATGTTTGGCAAGAAGCGGAAATCGACGACATTCTGGGCCCGGATAGCGCCGCGTTCAAGGCCGCCTACGATGTCACCGCGCAAGGCAATTGGGAGGGCAAGGTCATCCTGAACCGTTCCGCCAAGCCCGAATTGGGTCCGGAAGCGGCGGAAGACCTATTGCGGCGCTGCCGCGAGAAACTGTCCGACCGCCGCGCCAGCCGCATCCGCCCTGGCTGGGACGACAAGGTCCTGGCCGACTGGAACGGCCTGATGATTGCCGCCCTGACCAATGCCGCCGCCGTTTTCAAACGCCCGGACTGGGCCGCGGCGGCCGTTGCCGCCTATGATTTTGTCGTTGATAGGCTTTGCCCGGACGGCGCCCTGATGCACGGCTACCGCCATGGTCAGCCGAAACACCGCGCCCTGCTGGACGATTACGCCAACATGGCCCGCGCCGCCCTGTTGTTGCATGAACTGCATGGCGGCGAGCACTTCCTGCGCCAGGCAAAAGCCTGGGCAGCGGAGGTCGAGGCGCATTTCGCCGACAGGGAACATGGCGGATACTATTTTTCCTCCGACCAGGCCACGGATGTCATTGCCCGCATGCGCAGTTGTAATGACAATGCCGTGCCCTCGGGCAACGGCATCATGATCGGCGTTCTGACCCGTCTTTGGCTTCTGACCGGCGACCCGGACTATGGCCGTCAGGCTGAAGATCTGGTCAAGGCCTTTTCGGCGCAACTGACGAACTATGCCCTGGCGATGACCACGTTTCTGAATAATGTGGAATTCATGCTGCGACCGCTGCAAATCGTCATAATCGGCCAGCGTGATGACGGCGCGGTACAGGACTTGCTGGCCGTGGTGCACGGCCTGCCCCTGCCCAACAAGATCCTTCAGGTCATAACCCCCGCCGATACCTTGCCCGATGGCCACCCGGCGCAAAATATGGCGCAAATCGAAGGCCGGGCCACGGCATATGTCTGCCGCGGGCAAACCTGTTCCCTGCCCCAGACCAACCCGGCCGATCTGCGCGCGGCCCTGACCGCGCCCGCCGCCAACTCCGGAACCTAGCCCATGCCCCAACGCTCCATGCATTCCCCCATCGGCGACCTGACCATCAGTACCGAGGACGGCGCCCTGGTGGCCCTGGATTGGGGCTGGGCCCGGGATCAAAGCGCGGACGATCTGCTGGATCGGGCAAAAGCGCAGTTGGAGGCCTATTTCGACGCCAAGTCGGAGACCTTCGATTTGCCCCTGTCCCCCGCCGGCACCGCCTTTCAGCAACGGGTCTGGGCCCTGATGCAGGACATTTCATACGGAAAAACAATGAGCTACGGCGAGATGGCCGATACGCTGGGCAGTGCGGCACGCGCCGTCGGCATGGCCTGCGGCGCCAATCCGATCCCTGTGATTATCCCCTGCCACCGGGTCCTGGCCGCCAACGGCATGGGCGGCTATTCCGGCGAGGGCGGCGTCGAAACCAAGGTGGCCCTACTGCGCCTTGAAGGCGTCTTGTTATAGCTTTGGCAGTTTCCAGCGTTTTTTTCCTGCGTGACAAACTTCCCCTCCTCAGTCTAAAGTCCGGCCAACCATTCTTACATTCGCAAAAACTTAGGCGCGATCGTAGCCAATTTACTTCGGAAAGGCTCCATGACCATGGTCAAAGCAATCCAATTTCACAAACCAGGCCGCCCATCGGTTCTCAAATGGGAAGAAGTCAAACTGGGTAAGCCGAAAAAGGGTCAGGCCCTGGTGCGCCACACCGCCATCGGTTTGAATTATATCGACACCTACCAGCGCAGCGGCCTTTATCCCATGGCCATGCCGTCGGGCCTGGGCATGGAAGCCGCCGGCGTGGTGGAGGCCGTCGGCGCCGGCGTCAGGCACGTCAAGGCCGGCGACCGGGTTGCCTACGGCAGTGGCGCGCCCGGTGCCTATTCCGAGGCCCGGGTCATGGACGCCGGCACATTGGTCAAAATCCCGCGCGGCATTTCCGACGAGGCGGCGGCGGCCATGATGCTCAAGGGCATGACCGTGGAATACCTGATCCGCCGCACTTACCCTGTGAAAAGAGGGCAGACCGTGTTGTTCCACGCCGCCGCCGGCGGTGTCGGCCTGATCGCCGGGCAATGGCTGGATGCCCTGGGCGTGCGCGCCATCGGTACCGCCGGCAGCCCGGCCAAGGTACGACTGGCCAAGGCCCACGGCTATGCCGATGTGATTGACTACAACAAGAAGGATTTCGTCAAGGAAGTCGCCCGCCTGACCAAGAAGGAAGGCGTGCCGGTGGTCTTCGATTCCATTGGCAAGGCAACCTGGGAAGGCTCTCTGGACTGCCTGCAGCCGCGCGGCTACATGGTTTCATTCGGCAATGCCTCCGGCGCCGTGGACAGTTTCGCGCCGGGTGTTCTGGCAGCCAAGGGCTCGCTGTTCCTGACCCGGCCCAGCCTGGTCGCCTACACCTCGACCCGCAAGGAGCTGGAGGCCAGTTCGAAAGCCCTGTTCACCATGGTGAATAGCGGCAAGGTGAAGATCGAGATCAACCAGACCTATGCCCTTAAGGACGCAAAAAAGGCCCATATGGATCTGGAAAGCCGCAAAACCACGGGTTCGACCATCCTAATTCCGTAATTTTGCACGGAATCGACAAAAAACGGGCCGCGTCATCGCAGACGCGGCCCGTATCTTTTACGGCTTTTGGGATCGGCGCTAGGTATTCATCGAGTCGAAGAACTCGTTGTTGTCCTTCGTCGTCTTCAGCTTGCCCAGCAGGAAGTCCATGCTGTCCATGGTCCCCATGGGATTGAGAATACGCCGCAGCACCCACATTTTCGCCAGGGCGCCCTTGTCGACCAACAGTTCTTCCTTGCGGGTGCCGGACTTGATGATGTCGATGGCCGGGAACACGCGTTTGTCCGCCAGCTTGCGGTCCAGCACGATTTCCGAATTACCGGTACCCTTGAACTCTTCGAAGATCACTTCGTCCATGCGACTGCCGGTATCGATCAGGGCCGTCGAAATGATCGTCAGCGAGCCACCTTCCTCGATATTCCGCGCCGCGCCAAAAAAGCGTTTTGGCCGCTGCAGGGCATTGGCGTCGACACCACCGGTCAGCACCTTGCCCGACGACGGCACGACGGTGTTATAGGCCCGGGCCAGGCGGGTAATGGAATCCAGCAGGATCACCACATCGCGTTTGTGTTCCACCAGGCGCTTGGCCTTGTCGATCACCATTTCCGCCACCTTGACGTGGCGCGAGGCCGGTTCATCAAAGGTGGAGCTGATCACCTCGCCCTTGACCGAGCGTTTCATATCGGTGACCTCCTCCGGCCGCTCGTCGATCAACAGCACGATCAGGAAGCATTCGGGATGGTTGGCCATGATCGAATGGGCGATGGATTGCAAAATCACCGTCTTACCGGTCCGCGGCTGGGCCACGATCAGGGCTCGCTGGCCCTTGCCGATGGGCGATACCAGCTCGATCACCCGCCCGGTCTGATCCTCAAGGGTCGGGTCCTCCCGCTCCATGACGATGCGTTCCTCGGGATAAAGCGGCGTCAGGTCATCGAAATGGACCTTGTGCTTGGCCTCTTCCGGGTCATTGAAGTTGATGTTGGTGACCTTCAACAGGGCAAAATAGCGTTCGCCATCCTTGGGTGCGCGAATATCGCCCTCGACCGTATCGCCGGTACGCAGGGAAAACCGCCGGATCTGCGATGGCGAAACATAAATATCATCCGGCCCCGGCAGATAATTCGCCTCCGGCGCGCGCAGAAAGCCAAAGCCGTCCTGCATGATTTCCAGCACACCTTCGCCGGTAATTTCTTCTTCATTGTCCGCGGCTTGCTTCAGGATCGCGAACATCTGCTCCTGCCGCCGCAGCGACGAAGCGTTCTCAACCTCCAACTCCTCGGCATAGGCGAGAAGATCAATCGGCGACATGGCCTTTAATTCTTGTAATTTCATCTTTATTCGTTTGTTTCTGTGTTGTGTTGGGAAATAGGGATTAAGTGCGGATCGGCGGGACCGGTTTCAAGATTCGTTGAAAAACGCCCCATTTCGGCGTCTTCGGCATGGAACTTGGAAAAGCAGGCTTGCGGAGAGAAACTCAATACCTGGCGCCGGACGGCACCAATAGCCCTTGGTCGTTATCTTCACCTAACATAAGTGAGGCCTTCGCGAAAGCAAGAAATTGCTTCAAATGATCGCTTTTTACTTTTACCGGATCTTACCGCGCCGCATAGCCGCCATCGATCAATAGATCGGTGCCGGTCATGAACTTGGAATCGTCGCTGGCCAAGTACACGGCGGCACGGGCGATCTCCGCTGGCTGGCCCAGGCGGCCAATGGGATGGGCCGGGCCCCATTCCCGCTCCGCCGTCGCCAGATCGCCGAATTGCTGGGCCAGACGGTCCGTAGCAACTCCGCCCGGTGACAGGGTATTGGCGCGGATATTGTCTTCCGCGTGTTCCAGCGCGATGACCTTGGCCAGTTGCAACAAGGCCCCCTTGGTGGCGCAATAAGCCCCCCGCAATGGCGTGGCAACCCGCGCCATCTGCGACGCGGTGATGATGATGGATCCGCCACCCGCCGATAACATCTGTGGAATCAAATGCTTAGACGTCAAGAACACGCCCGTCAGGTTGACCGCCAGAGCCTGATCCCAATCCTCCAACGGCATATCCACGATGCTGGCGGTCTGGGTCAGGGTGGCGGCATTGCACATGCCCACCGTCACCGGGCCAAATGCATCGCCTACCGCCGCCACGGCCTCCTGTATTGTCGCACCGTTTCGCACGTCGCAATAGTATGCCATTGCCTGGCCGCCGGCCGCCGTGAGCGCCGCCGCCTCAGCCTCCGCCACCGCCAGATTAAGATCCAACAGCGCCACGGCCGCGCCCTCTTCCGCGAAAGCCCGCGCACTGGCCAGTCCAATGCCTTGCGCGGCGCCGGTCACCAGCGCCACCTTACCCGTCAGAACACCGTTTGCCATGACCTGTCTTTCTATCTGTTTCGGCCTAAAATGGACGCACAATCACCATAATTACGATGATAATCATGAAAACAGTCGGAATTTCGTTTACTTTTCGATAAAACCGCGCCGGATGGACATTCCGGTCCTCGGCGAACGCGCGGCGCCAGCGGGAGAGGAAGGCATGCATGCTGCCAAGGCCGACGAAGGCGCAAAACAGCTTAATCCAGAGCCAAATAGCGCCAAAATCGATCACGCCAGGGGTAAAAAGCAGGCAAAGGCCCAAAATCATCGCCACCATCATCGCCGGATTGATGATCGCCCGCAACAGACGCCGTTCCATCACCTTGAAGGTTTCCGACATCTCCGACCCCGGTTCGGCGTCGGCGTGATAGACATACAGGCGCGGTAGATACAGCATGCCCGCCATCCAGGCCATCACCGCAATTATATGAAGAGCCTTAATCCAGTCATACCACTCAATCAAGAAATCGCTCATACCTCAATTATCCAACTGATCCATATCCACAGGCACCGAATGCTTCGCCGCAACAGCGTTGGCCGTCGTTATCCCCACATCTGGCCGCGCTATCGCTCCAGGCCAGGGCCTGGCGGGTCAGCGTGGCCAATCCGGTGATGAAATCCGTCTGCGTCCCCGCCGTCGGCACCCGGGCATAATGGCCCACGCCCACCTCTTCCGCCAAACGGCGATAGTCGATATCCAATTCAACCAGGGTTTCCGAATGTTCCGAGACAAAAGCGACCGGCGCCAGCACAACCGCCTTGCCGTCGGCACCGGCCCGGGTGATCTCGTCCTCGGTCGCCGGTCCGATCCATTCCAGGGGTCCGACCCGGCTTTGGTAACAGACGCTCCAATCAAGATCAGTAAAGCCCGCCGCGCCCAGGCCATCGATGACGGCGGCACAGGTCTGTTCCACCTGCCATTGATAGGGATCGCCGCGGGCAATGACTTTCTTCGGCAATCCATGGGCGGACAGCAGCAGACGAACCTCATCCTCCCCAGCCTCTTCCCGGGCCGCCCGCAACATCGGCGCAATCAACGCCACCTGTGCCGCGACAAAGCCTTCGTCACGGGCATAACAGCAAACCGCCCGCTCCTCGGCCCGTAGATCGGCAGCCTTCGCGGCCCGGCGCCAGTCGTCGATGGAAGACTGGGAGGTCGTGGTGGAAAACTGCGGATAAAGCGGCAGCAGAACAACATGATCAGGGGCAAAATCGGCAACCGCTCTGGCCACCTGATCGCTGAACGGATGCCAATAGCGCATACAGGGAAAGGCCTTGACCTCGCCCAGATCCGCCAATGCCTCTTCCAGGGCCCTGGCCTGTTTTTCCGTCTGCAGACGGATCGGCGAACTGCCACCGATTTTCTCATAGATCGCGCGGGCATGCCGAGCCCGCCGGAACGAGATCCAACGGGCCAGGAACCAGCGGATCGGCGCCGGCGCGGCAATAATCGCGGGATCGGAGAACAAATTGCGCAGGAACGGTTTCACCGCATCAAGGTTATCGGGACCACCAAGATTGAAAAGAACAACGGCGGTGCGCGGCATATTAGCCACGCAGCAATTCCGCCAGCCGGCCGACATGCGCGGGCGGCGTTTCGGGTACAATGCCATGGCCCAGATTGAAAACAAAGGGGCCCTGGCCCAAAATCCGCAGAATTCGGCTGATTTCCGCTTCCATGGCGGCACCACCGATGACCAGCAGACGGGGATCCAAATTACCCTGCACCGTCACCTCTTTTTGTAATTCAGCCGCCGCCCAATCCAGGGGCACGGTCCAGTCCAGGCTGACACCATTCACGCCGGCACTTTCGGCAAATGTCTTATAACCAGCGCCAACGCCACGGGGAAAGCCAATAACCGGAAGATCAGGGTACTTCCGCCGCAATTGCGCAACGATTTTTTCCACCGGTTCGATGCACCAGCGTTGAAACGCGGTTTCCGACAAGGCGCCGGCCCAGGTATCAAACAATTGAACCACTTCCGCGCCGGCCTCGACCTGTTTCGAAAGATACTCCACCGTCGCCGTTACCAATAGATCGATCAATTGGCCAAAACCCTCGGGATCGCCATAGGCCCATTGCTTGACCGCCGCATGATCACGGCTGCCCCGGCCCTCGACCATATAGGTCGCCACCGTCCAGGGCGCGCCGGCAAAACCAATCAAGGCGACGCGATCGGGCAATTCCGCCGCCAGCCGGGCAACGGTTTCATATACCGGCGCGACGCGGCCATGCATCTTATCCAGGTCCAACGCGGCGAGACCCGCCCGGTCGCGGATCGGCTCCAAGATCGGACCCTCGCCCTCGCGATAATCCAACGGCTGGCCCAAACCATCGGGAATCAACAAAATATCGGCAAACAGGATCGCCGCATCCATGCCGAAACGGCGGATCGGCTGCACGGTGACCTCCGTCGCCAGATCAGGATTGTAACAAAGATCCAAGAAGCTGCCCGCCTGCTCCCGCGTGGCCCGGTATTCAGGTAGATAACGCCCCGCCTGACGCATCAGCCAAAAAGGTGGCCGCGGCAGGGTCTCACCGCGCAAGGCACGAATGAGCAATTTATCCTTTGTCTGCATTATTGCCTACCTCGTTGCCTTAAACCCGATCTGATCTTCCGTCTTTTTTACATACTATATTTTTTAGATATAGATAGTGGTAGTTGATGAATCCCTGTGAGAACCGGGGATTAATGACGAGCCATCGATTCGCCCCGAAAATCTTCCCCAAACCATGCCCAGCCCCGCCATATGGGGATAAGCACCACACAACAGGCCATATTTGCCGGGTTAATCGCGGGGATAACCTGAATAGACGCATCGCCTGGTGGTTATTCACGGCATTTCGATTCGAAACTACGATGTCATCAAGAGCCGCAAAAGCAGCCGTACATAAAACCACTCAAGGTGCGCAAAAAACCTTGTCAGCCGGGCAAGGGCACCTTATCCCCATGACTACGCATACTCACAGTGCGAACGGATTTGATCAGTTGGGGCGGCAATGACGAAATTTCATCTGCATCTGGTGTCCGATGCCACGGGTGATACCCTTCTGTCCCTGGCCACCGCCGCCCTGGCGCAGTTCGAGGGGGTGGAGCCCGACCGTCATATGTGGCCCATGGTCCGTTCGGAATCGGACATGGACCTTGTCATTGCGTCGATCGAAAAGAATCCCGGCCTGGTCATGTTCACCTTGGTTGATCATCATCTGCAGGACATGCTGCGCGAGGAATGCCGCCGCCTGCAGGTCCCCTGCGTCGCGGTAATGAACCCCATCATTGGCGCCCTGGAAAACTTCCTCGGCGCTGAAAGCCGGGAATTGCCGGGCCGCCAGCACATCATGGATGCGGACTATTTCGATCGGATCGACGCCATCCATTTCAGTTTAAGCCACGATGACGGCCAACGGGTCGATGGCTTCAACCGGGCCGATATCATATTGGTCGGCATCTCGCGGACCTCGAAGACGCCAACGTGCATGTATCTGGCCAATCGAGGTTTGAAGGCGGCCAATATCCCACTGGTGCCCGGCATATCCCTGCCTGATGAACTGTTGCACCTGGACGATGTGCTGATTGTCGGACTAACGGCGGCGCCGGAACGCCTGGTGGAAATTCGCCGCAACCGGTTGAAATATCTGCACCAGGACGAAGACACCGACTATGTTGATATGCAGGCGGTGAACGATGAAGTGATCAACGCCCGGCGCCTGTTCAATGCCCAGGGCTGGCCCCGGATTGATGTGACCCGGCGCTCGATCGAGGAAACCGCCGCCGCGATCATCGCCCTGCATACGCAATATTTGGAAGACAGGCCCGCCGTGCAGGGAAAATAGAAGAATGAGTGCTTTCGCGGCGGATTACTCAGCCGCTTCAGGCCAATAATATGGAATTTCGGGCCCGGCGGAGGCGATGCCAAGTTTGGGGCATGGCAGAATGGCCGCGTCCTTGATGCGCAGCCAGGGTTTCAATAGATCGCGGTCGCGATGGGGCCGTTCGCCGGGCTGTTTACCCGGTACAGCCGCTGTTGTGTGCTCCAGGCGCAGGCGGTACAGCAATGGTGACATGGTATCCGTTGCCTCGGCGTTGTCTTGTCCCTCGATCATATAGAGCCGCAAATCCTCGACGCCCGCCGCCAGGGCTGCGAGATGAAAATTTTCCCGTGCCAGACCGGTAGGCCGGATCAGCAGATACTGTTCGATGATCGGGCCATGATCCAGCACGGTCAGGCGGCAATCCTCCTGACCGGCGACAAAAACCGTGAAGCGCTGATCGTGCGCGGACAGCAGTTGCGCCGCCATGGCGGCGGCGCTCTTGCGCCCGGCGGCATTGGCGGAAAATCCGAAATATTCGAAAAACTTGCCTTCCAGCGCCTCGACGTAATCCTCGCCGCGTTCGAACAGCCGCCGTTCGATATAGCCCAATTGCTTGCCCAGCTCCTTGATCGCCGTGTCGGTCAGGCGTTCCAGCTTGACGTGCATGTGGCTTAGAACCATGCCGTTTTCATCCGCGTCCATCTGTGCCAGCAAGGCATAATCAAGGGCAAGGAGACGTGGCAGCAATTCCGCGAAGCCTGGGTCATCCAGCCGGCAATGGGCCGCCTTGAACTCCGATAGATCCAGATCGGGCGCCAGGCGTTGAATATTGCGCCAGGAAACACGGTTCGAGGCACGCAGGCGAAAATGCTTGTTCAGGGGACGCGGCAAAACGCCATCGATCATGAACATCAGCACCGTCGCCTGATGGCGATGTTCTATCCGCGCCCGCCCGAGGCTGGGCAGGAGATGATCCGCGGCGATGAAGGGATAGGCCTTTCCATCGGCGGTAAAGCGGTGGAAACTGTCAATCAGACTATGGCACAGCAACTGGTTGGTCAGTTTTGCCCGATTCGCCAAAAAAGCATCAGCCGGCATATCGGCGGCCGTCAAATCTTGTCCCGGGCCGGTAATTGGGATGATATTGCTGCTATCGGTCAAATTTTAGTCCGTTGTCGTAGGTTCTATTCGAAGGCCTTATAAATGAGTAGGTTAACGCCGTTACATCATGTGCAATGTTAGTAATATAGAAAAACTATCCGTATTTACAACGGTTATCTGGCCATGGCCCACGAACGCTCCGCGCAATTGATCCTCGCCTCGGCCAGCACCGCCCGCCAGGCCATGTTGCGCCAGGCCGGTTTGACCTTCACCGTTCGGCCATCGGACTTCGATGAAGCCGTAATGAAGGCGGATCTGCTCCGAGAGGACACAGCCGCGCCGGCGCTGGCCGCGGCCCTGGCCGCCGCGAAGGCCCGGACCGTGGCCCAGACCCAGCCTGATGCCCTGGTTGTCGGTGCCGATCAGGTCCTCTCGTGCGAAGGCGTTCTATATGACAAGGCGCCGGATCTGGCCGGCGCGGCGGCCACCTTGAAAGGTCTGGCGGGGCGGCGCCATGAGCTGCATGCGGCGGCCTGTGTGCTGCGGGGTGAAAAGATCCTGTGGCAACATACCGGCACCGCACATTTGTGGATGCGGTCCCTGACGGATGATGATATCGCCGGATATTTAGACCAAGCGGGCCGGTCGGTGTTATGGTCTGTCGGTTGTTATCAACTTGAGGGGTTGGGCGTGCAATTGTTCGAACGCATTGAAGGGGACTATTTCACGATCCTGGGTCTACCGTTGTTGCCCTTGCTGTCGTTTCTGCGCACGGTTACCCCCTTGGAAGGTCCGCTGCCGTCATGATTAGCGGCAACGCGCGCCTGGCCGGTGTTGCCGGCTGGCCGGTGGCCCATTCCCGCTCGCCCCGGCTGCATAATTTCTGGCTCCAGGAATATGGCATCGATGGGGCCTATCTGCCCCTGGCCATCGCACCGCAGGATTTCGAGCAGGCCGTCCGGATGTTGCCGAGGCTGGGCTTTGCCGGCTGCAACGTCACCATGCCCCACAAGGAAGCCGCCCTACTGGCCGTCGACCAGGTCGACCCGGCGGCCCAGCGTATCGGCGCCGTCAATACCATCGTGGTGGCGGAAGACGGCAGCCTGGATGGCTCCAACACCGATGCTTTCGGGTTCATCCAGGCCCTGCACGAAGGCGCGCCCGATCTCGATGTTGGCGCGGGCCCGGCGGTACTGGTCGGCGCTGGCGGCGCGGCCAAGGCGATCGCCGTGGCGCTGTTGAATGCGGGCGCGCCGGAATTGGTGGTGCTCAACCGCACCGGGGCCAGGGCCGAGGCGCTGGCGGAATCCCTGGCCGTCGCAGGAGTTACCGTCGGTGATTGGGAGGAACGCGCGGACCGGCTGGCCGATGCCAACCTGCTGGTCAACAGTACCACCCAAGGCATGCAGGGGCAGCCGCCGCTGGATTTGGCCCTGGATGATCTGGCCGCCGGCGCGGTGGTCATGGATGCCGTCTATACGCCGCTGCTGACGCCATTGCTGGCGGGGGCCCAGGCGCGGGGCAATACCATCGTCGACGGGCTGGGCATGCTGCTGCATCAAGCCCGGCCCGGTTTTGCCGCCTGGTTCGGACGGGAGGCCGAGGTGGGGCCGGCGGTGCGCGAACATGTTCTGGCGGATTTGTAAGGAGTATCGGATTGTTTATTCTCGGTTTGACGGGCTCCATCGGCATGGGAAAATCGGAAACCTCGAAAATGTTCCGCCGCCGTGGCGTGCCGGTGTTCGATGCCGATGCCGCCGTACATGAACTGTTGAAGAAGGGCGGCCGTGCCGTGCGCCGGGTCGAGGCGGCCTTTCCCGGTGTAACCAGGGACGGCGCCGTCGACCGCCCCGCATTGGGCGCCAAGGTCTTTGGCAAGCGCGACGAACTGCGCAAATTGGAAGCCATATTGCATCCCATGGTGGGCCAGATGCAGCGCGCTTTTCTGGCTGATGCCCAGGCCCGGCGCCTGCCCCTGGTGGTGCTGGATATCCCGCTGCTGTTCGAAGGCCGGGGCGAGGAACGCTGCGATGCCACCGCCGTGGCCTCCGCGCCGTATTTTCTGCAGCGCCAGCGGGTTCTGGCGCGGCCCAACATGGGGGCGGAGAAATTCGAAAACATCCGCCGCCAGCAGGTGCCGGATAGGGTCAAGCGTCAGCGCGCGGATTTTGTCCTGCCCACTGGCCTGGGCCGCCGTTTCACCTATGATTGCGTTGCCCGTTTAATCGAGGCCGTTCAGGACCGCCCCGGTCATGCCTGGCCGCCCAAGGGCCGGCCGCACCGCCGTCCCAACAACCACCCCAGCCGGAGGCCGGTACATGCGCGAAATCGTATTCGACACTGAGACCACGGGCCTGGATCCCGCCGCTGGCCATCGGGTGGTGGAAATCGGCTGTGTTGAGCTGGTCAACCACATGCCCACGGGGGAAACCCGGCAATGGTACCTGAACCCGCAACGGGACATGCCGGAAGAAGCCTTTAATATACATGGCCTGTCCGAGGACTTTCTTTCCGACAAGCCGTTGTTCGCGGCTGTCGTCGAGGACTTTCTGGAATTTGTCCACGGCGCTACCCTGATCGCGCATAATGCCAACTTCGACATGCGGTTTCTGAACGCGGAGCTCGCCGCGCTGGACCGCCCGAACCTGCCGAAGGACAAGGTATTGGACACCATTGCCCTGGCGCGGCAGAAAATTCGCGGCGGGCAGTTCAGCCTTGATGCGCTCTGCCGCCGCTTTGATATCGATCTCTCGGCGCGGGAGAAGCATGGCGCCCTGCTTGATGCCGAGCTGCTGGCCGAGGTCTATTTGGAACTGATCGGCGGCCGCCAGCCGGGCCTGGTTCTGGCCAGTGAAAACAAGGATCCCGCCGCTGCCGCCGCACAGGACGGCGACCGGCCAACCCGTCCGCCCCGGCCGCACGCCCCGACGGCGGAGGAAGCGGCGTCCCATCAGGCCTTTATTGAAAAAATCGACGACCCGATCTGGAAGAAAAACTGAGTTCCGCGATCAGGCCTGCGGCGCGCCGCCGTTACCTGCGCCACCGTTGTTTTCCGCCGCGTTGTCGGCGGATTGCATATAGAGCGCCATGAAATCGATCGGTTCCAACAGCAGCGGCGGAAAGCCGCCGTCGCGGGTGGCATCGGCCACGATACGCCGGGCGAAGGGGAACAACAGACGCGGACACTCGATCAGACAGACTTGTTTCAGGTCATCCTCGGCGACATTGTGCAGGGTAAAGACGCCGGCATACAGCACCTCCACGACAAAGGCCTTTTTGTCCTCTTGCGTGGCATGGGCGGTGATGCGCAATTCGACCTCGAACTGCGCCGGCGCCAGGCCGCGGGCGCCGACGTCAACCGAGACCTCGATGCTGGGCGGATTACCCTGATTGGCCAGGCTGTGCGGCGCCTCCGGATTTTCGAACGACAGATCCTTGACGTACTGGGCATGGACCTGGACGTGGGGCGCGCCGTCGGCCGGGCCCACGGTCTGGGGGCCGCCGGCGTCGTCGGGGGCGCCGTCAGACGGGTCATTGGTGTCGGTCATGATGGTTTTGTCTCACACTGAAAATTGCCGCGAAATTCGCTGCCGGCTTGGCTATCACGTCTCCCCACGGGCAGCAAGGGAGCACTTGGCCGATCTACCTGGATTTCTCCGGATCTTCGTCATGTCCGTCGTCAAGCTGCTGGCGGGACGGCGGATTGTCGGGGCTGACTTCCTTGAAATCCACGTCAATGATGTCGTCGTGGGCAAAATCACCGTGAACGCCATGATCGGGACCCTGCCCGCCGGGGGGCTGTTGCCGGCCGGCGGCGGCCCCGGGGTGGGTGTGGAACGTCTGGCCGCCCGGTCCGCCAGTGCTGAATTGCCCCGTGGCGATAATGTGCCGGGCGACCAGTTGGCCCAGCAGCAAACGAACAGGCGGCATCAACAACAGGGCGCCGGCCAGGTCGGTGACAAAGCCTGGCGTCAGCAGCAGCGCGCCGGCGATCAACAGGCACAGACCATCGAACACTTCGCGCAACGGCATCCGTCCCTGCGCCATGTTCTCCTGCGCCCGCCGCAAGGTCGCCAGGCCCTGGCGGCGCAGCATATGGGTGCCCGCCAGGGCCGTTCCAACGACCACGGCCAGGGTCCACCACAGGCCGATATATCCGCCGACTTCGATAAAGACGGCGATTTCAATCAACGGTATGGCGATAAAGGCCAAAAGAATTATGAAGCCCATGATTTAAGCTACTTGCTCCCTGCGGCTGCTAAGCCTATTTAATACTGTATGGAGAGCGGCGCCATAGTCCTTTGTCCGTACTTTCACGCGGCAAGTTCGCTGGACACTGCTTGGCACCGGCCCTAAGGTGTATCTACCGGCCTTGGGGCGGGCTGTTTGGTTGCTGGTAGCGGGCCGCAACCCAACGGAAATGGACATCCCGGACGTGTACCGTGACGGCGGGAGCCGCCGCGGCGACGCGAAGGGTGGTCCGATTGGATAGAATATCCGTACAGGATCAACGACCCGACAGGACGTACGAATTTCATGGGCGAGGGTCACTTTCTCGATATCATTTTCCTGGCCATGGTGGCGGGATTCATCTTCTTTCGTCTGCGCGGCGTATTGGGCCGGCGCACGGGCAATGAACGGCCGCCGGCCGAACGGCGGCAGAAGCAGGATGGCGCGCCGGCTGAAGACCACCAAAACGCCAATCAACAGGACAACGAAAATAACGTCGTCAGCCTGCCGGACCGTAGCCGTGTCGATCAGGCCGAAGACAGTGTCAACATCAAGCCGGAGGAAGAAGCTGCCCTATGGGCCGAAGATTCCCCGGTCGGCGCCGGCCTGACAAAGATAAAGCTGGCTGATCACCGCTTTGAACCCACGACCTTTTCCGAAGGCGCGCGCGGTGCCTACGAAATGATTGTCGATGCCTTCGCCAAGGGCGACCGGGATGCCCTGCGCCCGCTACTGAACGATCAGGTTTACGAGAATTTCGTCGCCGCCATTGATGACCGCGAAGACAAGGGCCAAACCTTGGAAACCATGGTCGTTGCCATAAATGCCTCGGAAATCGTCGACGCGGAATTGAAGGACAAGATTGCCGAGGTTACCGTCAAGTTCGTCTCGGAAATGGTTTCGGTAACCCGCGATGAAGATGGCGAGGTGCTGCCCGATCAGCCAAGCGGAACCCTAGAGGTTACGGATATCTGGACCTTTGCGCGGGATACCCGAAACCGCGATCCCAATTGGCAATTGATCGAAACCCACGGCGAAAACTGATTTTTCATTGATCATGGGACTGGCTAAACCCGGGCGCCTGGCGGTTTCATTGGCCGGGCCGCTGCTGGTTGGCCTGGGCCTTTTGCTATGGTGGCTGACCCTGCCGGGCCCGTTTCTGCCCGCGGACCGCATGAGCTATCGCGCGGTGCCGTTTACCGCCCTCGATGGCTGGGCCAGGGATGATCACGCCGCCGCCCTGGGGGCATTTCTGCGCAGCTGCGAACGTTTCGGCAAATGGCCGGAGCAGCGGCAATTGGGCGGCCGGGACGGTATCGCGGGCGCTGCCGGCAACTGGTCCGCCGCCTGCCGGGCCGCTGACGCGGTCGAGATTGGCAAGCCGGCCCTGGCGCGGCGTTTCTTCGAAACTCATTTTCAAGCCGTGGCCGTCAGTTTCGCCGGCCGGACCACCGGGCTGTTCACCGGCTATTACGAACCGTCGCTGCGGGGCAGCCGGGAACGCGGCGCGCCCTACACGGTGCCGCTGTATGGTTTGCCCCGGGATCTGGTAAATGTCGATCTGGGAGACTTCAGCGAGGAACTGGCCGGCAAGCGCATTGTCGGCCGCCTACAGGGCAGGCGCCTGCGGCCCTATCATGAACGCCAGGGGATTGCCGCCGGCGCCCTGGCCGGACAGGGCCTGGAACTGGTCTATGTGGACAGCGCGGTGGATGCCTTCTTTCTCCATATTCAGGGTTCGGGCCGGGTCGAACTGGCGGCGGGCGGCGAGATGCGCCTTGGCTATGCCGGCGGCAATGGCCGGCGCTACTACGCTATCGGGCGCGAGTTGATCAAACGCGGCATTCTGAACAAGGACCAGGTCTCGATGCAGACCATCCGGGCCTGGCTGGCCGCGCACCCGGAACAAGGCCGGACCGTCATGGACCTGAACCCATCCTTTATCTTTTTCCGCGAATTGCGTGGGCCCGGCCCCATTGGCGCCTTGGGCGTGGCCCTGACGCCGGGCCGCTCCGTTGCCGTGGACCGGCAATTGATCCCCCTGGGCGTTCCCATATGGCTGCAGGCCAGCCGACCCTCGGCCGATCCCGGCCAGGGCGAGCGGCCGCTGCACCGGCTGGTCCTGGCCCAGGATACCGGCGGCGCCATCAAGGGCGGTGTGCGGGGCGATATGTTCTGGGGCCACGGCGCCCGCGCCGCCGCCATCGCCGGGCGCATGAAACATCCCGGCGAATGGTTCCTGCTTTTGCCCAAGGCCCTGGCCGCGCGGCTATAAAGGACCACGCGGCTGTAATGATCGCGCCGGGGCTGTTATAAACCCAGATAACGGACAAAAAGATCCAGCAGGGTAAAGGGCTAGGCATGGCAGATGAAACATCCAATCGATCTTCCGGGGCGCCGACCAATGTCGGTCTTTTCGCGACCTGTCTGGTGGATCTGTTCCGGCCCACGGTCGGCTTTGCCGCCGCGCAACTGATCGAAGGGGCGGGCTGCCGGGCACATGTGCCCGAGCAAACCTGTTGCGGCCAGCCGGCCTACAATTCCGGCGACCGCCGCCATGCCCGGCAGATCGCCCGCCAGGTCATCGAAACTTTCGAGGGTTATGACTACGTGGTGGTGCCATCCGGCTCCTGCGGCGGCATGATCGCGGTGCATTATCCCGATCTGTTCGCCGACGATCCGGAGTGGAACCGCCGGGCCCGCGCCCTGTCCGCCAAGACGTTCGAGCTGACGGCTTTTCTGTCCGATGTCATGAAAATCGATCCCGATAGCCTTGATGCCGAATACGACGGCACCGCCACCTACCATGACGCCTGTGCCGGTTTGCGGGAGTTGGGCATCAAGGATCAGCCGCGGGAACTGCTGGCGGCGGTCGAAGATCTGGATCTGGAGGAAATGGCCGATACCGAAGCCTGTTGCGGCTTTGGCGGGACGTTCTGTGTCAAGTATGGGGAAATTTCCACCGATATCGTCTCCCGCAAGACGGCCAATGTGGTCAAGACCGGGGCTGATTTGTTGCTGGCCGGCGATCTGGGCTGCCTGATGAATATTGCCGGCCGCCTGAAACGTGAAGGTTCGTCGGTGCAGGTGCGTCACGTGGCCGAGGTTCTGGCCGGCATGACCGAAGACACACCGCCGATCGGCGAAAGCTTCGAGGACGAGGGCTAGAGCCATGGAGTTCATGAAGCCCGGCGCCTTCAAGGAAAACGCCAACACGGCCATGGCGGACGAGAACCTGCGCAGCGCCATGACCATGCTCAATGCCGGCATGATACCGAACCGCCAGGGCGCAGTGGACCGGCTGCCGGAGTTCGAAAAACTGTCCCAGCGTGGCCGGGAACTAAAGGATCACGTGCTGGCGCATCTGGATTTTTATCTGGAGACGTTCGAACGCAACTGCAAGGCCGCCGGCGGCCATGTCCATTGGTGCGCCACGCCGGAGGAGGCGCGGGCGGCGGTGCTGGAAATTTGCCGCTCGGTCGATGCCAAGAGCGTCACCAAGGGCAAGTCAATGATCGCCGAGGAAATTCATCTGAATGAGTTTCTGGAAAGTCATGACATCCAGCCGGTGGAGACCGACCTGGGCGAATATATCATCCAACTGGCGGAGGAACCGCCCTCCCACATCATCGGGCCGGCGATCCACAAGACCAAGGATCAGGTCTCGGATCTGTTTCTCAAGCATCATGCCAAGCTGGGCCGCACCGAGCGACAGACCGAGCCGCCCAAGATGGTCAACGAGGCGCGGGAAATTCTGCGGCAAAAATATTTCGACGCCGACGTCGGCATCACCGGCGCCAACTATCTGATCGCCGAGACCGGCAGCTCGATCATTGTCACCAACGAGGGCAATGGCGATCTGACCCAGACCCTGCCCAAGATCCACATCGTCGTCGCCTCGCTGGAAAAAGTCGTGCCCACGCTGGAGGATGCGACGACCTTTCTGCGCATTTTGGCCCGCTCCGCCACCGGCCAGGAGTTTTCCGCCTATACCACGCTCTCCACCGGCGCCAGGCGTGACGGTGATGCCGATGGTCCGGAGGAATACCATGTCATTCTGCTGGACAACGGCCGCTCCGCCATGTTGGGCAGCGAGGTCCAGGATATGTTGCGCTGTATCCGCTGCGGCGCCTGCATGAACCATTGTCCGGTCTACCAGTCGGTGGGCGGCCATACCTATGGCACGGTATATGTGGGGCCCATGGGGGCGGTGCTGTCGCCGGCCCTGCTGGGTGTATCGGGTACCCGGCATCTGCCCTGCGCCTCCACCCTGTGTGGGAGATGCGAGCAGGTCTGCCCGGTCTCAATTCCCCTGCCGCGCCTGTTGCGGCAATGGCGGGAGCGTGCGTTCGAGGCCGGCGATGTGCCGGCTACGGAACGCTGGGGACTGTCCATATGGGCCTTCTTCGCCAAGCGGCCCTGGCTGTACGGCCTGGGCGCCCGCCTGGCCATGCGCGGCCTGGCCTATCTGGGCCGGAAACAGGGCCGCATGCGCAAATTGTGGTTCGCCGGCGGCTGGACCCGGGGCCGTGACCTGCCGGCGCCGGAGGGGCCAACCTTCCAGGAACGCTGGGCCAGGGAACAACGTAAAGAACAGCGCGGGGGGTGACGGGATGAGCAGCAATACAGCCAACCGCGAAGCGATACTGGGCGCGATCCGCCGCTCCCTGGGCCGGCCGGCCCTGAGCACCGATGCCAAGCAGGATCTGAACGAACATATCGCCAAGCATCGCGCCAACCTGGTGCCGGCCCGGGGCAAGGGCGAACACGGCGAGCTGGTCGCGCGCTTCAAGGAGATGGCGGAAGCGGCATCCTGCACCGTGGCGGTGGTCGATGGGGAAGCGGCGGTGCCCGGCGCCGTGACCGACTATCTGCGCGCCAACAATCTGCCGACCCAGGTTACCCTGGCTCCCGATGCCTGGCTGGGCGGCCTGGACTGGGATGGGCAAAGCCTGCTGGAAACCAAGTCGGGCGCCGCCGGCATCGACGACATGGTCTCGGTCACGCCGGCCTTCGCCGGTGTGGCGGAAACCGGCACCCTGGTGGCGCTATCGGGGGCGGACCATCCCACGACATTGAATTTCGTGCCCGACTATCATGTGGTCGCCCTGCGGGCCAGCCAGGTGGTCGGTGCCTATGAGGAAGTCTGGGCCCGCCTGCGCAAGGCCAACAAGAAGGGCCGCGGCTTTACCATGCCCCGCAACGTCAACATGATCACCGGGCCGTCACGCACCGCCGATATCGCCCTGACCATCGAGCTAGGCGCCCATGGTCCCCGCAGCCTGCATATTGTCTTGATCGATGACCAAGCCGGGGAAGCCTAGAGCCAGGAAAACCGAACGTTCGGACGGCCCCGGCGATGACCGGGCGCTGTTCGAAGCCGCCATGCGCGATATCCAGCCCCTGAAAAGCCGGCCCTCGCAACGGCTGCTGCCACGCCCCAGGGCAGCACCAAGGATCGAAGCGGAGAAGCCGGCGAAAGCAAAGCGTTCCGTCCGGCCGTCATCAAACGTTGCGCCGCGCCACGCGCCACCGCCGGCATTCCATGCCAAACCGAACGCCGGCCTGGACAAACGCAGCGCCGATCGATTGCGCCGGGGCCAGATGGCGATCGATGGGCGCCTGGATCTGCATGGCCATACCCAGGCCGATGCCCACCGCGCGGCGCATGCCTTTGTCGCCGCCGGTTATCGCGGCGGCAAACGCTGCGTCCTGATTATCACCGGCAAGGGCGGCGCCAGGGACGATGTCGACGCGGGCTTCATGCCGGACCGGGACAGCGGCGTGCTGCGCCGCAATCTGCCGCGCTGGCTGGGCGAGCCGTCGGTGCGCCATATGGTCTTGCGCGTGGAAAGCGCCAGGCCGCAACATGGCGGCGATGGCGCCTACTATGTTCTGCTGCGGCGCAAACGCTAGAAACAGGGGGCGGGAGAGATGCTGCTGGAAGGTTCATGTCATTGTGGCGCCGTCCGTTTCTCGGTGCAGAGCCGGGGGCCCCAGCCCTATCAGCGCTGCTATTGCTCGATCTGCCGCAAGGCGGGCGGGGCGGGCGGTTTCGCCATCAACCTGTTGGCGGACAATGGGACCATGGTGGTAACCGGCCGGGCAGATGTGGCGGAATACCGCGCCTTGAACGACGGCCAGCGATCGGACCACCGGCGCTATTTTTGCCGACATTGCGGCAGCCATATGTGGGCCTGGAATGAAAACTGGCCCGATCTGGTGCATCCCCTGGCCTCGGTCATCGATACGCCCTTGCCGAAGCCGGCGCATTTCGTCGATATCATGCTGGATAGTGCGGCGCCCTGGGTCGAATTGCACCCAGGCGGCCACATCGAGAGGTTCCCCGAATATCCGGCGCAATCGATCGAAGCCTGGCACAAGAGCCATGGTCTGTGGGAGGAGGCATAGCCGCCATGACCGCCGGCCTAACCCCATTTGGCGTCAAGGTCCGCGCCCTGCGCCGGCAACAGGGAGTGAGCCAGAAACAGATGGCCCTGGATCTGCAAATTTCCGCCGCCTACCTTTCCGCCCTGGAACGGGGCCAGCGGGGCCGGCCGTCACCGGTCCTGGTGGATCAGATCTGCGGCTACTTCAACATAATCTGGGACGAGGCCGATGCCCTGCGCCGTCTGGCCAAACTCAGCCATCCCCGCGTCGTGATCGACACCACGGAAGCCGGGCCGGAAGCGACCGAACTGGCCAACCGTCTGGCGGAGGGAATCAATGATTTATCGGTGGCCAGCATCAAACAGATGCTGGCGGCAATCGAGGACAAATAGGGAGCCCGGACGTGAGCGATAAAATCTTCGGTGGCTACGACCAGGCTGGCCTGGACGCGCAATACGACAACCGCGCCAAGGTGCCTGGGTCCGCGGAGATGCTGCAGCAGTCCGCCGCTGACAGCGCGGCCATGCGCCAGACCATGGCGGCGCGCCTGAACCTTTCATTTGGCCCCGGCGCCGATGAAGTGCTCGATGTGTTCCTTCCCGACGATGCCGACGGGACGCCGCTGCCGGTTCAGGTCTTTATCCATGGCGGCTATTGGAAGATGTTGACCAAGGATGATTATTCCTACGTGGCCAAGGCCTTTGCACCGAAGGGCTGCGCCACGGTGGTGATCAACTATGGCCTGATCCCCAGCATTGATATGGACGAGCTGGTCCGCCAATGCCGTGCAGCGCTAGCCTGGACCTACCGCAACGCCGCTTCTTTTGGCGGCGACCCGGGACGTATTTTTATTTCCGGCCATTCCGCGGGCGGCCATCTGATTGCCATGATGATGGCGACGGACTGGCCCGCCTTCGATGGACAAAGCCCGGAGCTTCCGATGGATTTGATCAAGGGCGGCTGCGGTATTTCCGGCCTCTACGACCTGGAACCCATCCGTTTGTGTTATTTGAACGATGATCTCAAACTCGGCGCCGAGGAAGCCAACCGTAACAGCCCCGTACGTCTGGCGCCCCGGGGCGCGGCGCCATTAATCGTCACTTTGGGCGGCGATGAAGGCGCGGAATATTTGCGCCAGAGCGAGGATCTGGCGGCAGCCTGGAACCATTATAACGTTGACGTGAAGACCGTCGTGCTGCCGGGGCAAAATCATTTCTCCATCGTCGATCAATTGAACGATCCCGACGCCGAGCTTAGCCGCATGATTCTGCGGCAAATGGGCCTTTGACCAAACTTCCCGCAAGGCCCTTGAATTAACTGTTTACAAGACCAATTTATTAGACGTAATATAGTCAGGTTGACATATATCGAAACGATATAGATAGATATGAACATCTGGAATTCTAAACGTCTAGTGGAAATGTCAACGTCGGCCGGACGGGTACGGCCGTCTATTTGTGAAAGTGCAAGGACTATGTCGGAGCAGTCTGAATTCAGCGTTAAGTTCTGGGGCGTGCGGGGTAGCATCTCGATCTCCGACCCCAACTCCGTGCGCTATGGCGGCAACACATCCTGCCTGGAAATTCGCTGTGGCAAACGATTGCTGATATTCGATGCCGGTTCGGGGTTGCGATATCTCGGCAATGCCCTGGCGAAAAGCGGCGAAACCGTCGATGCCGATATTTTTCTCACCCACACCCATTACGACCATATTTGCGGCATTCCCTTTTTCAAACCGTTCTTCAACCCGAACAACAGTTTCCGCCTGCAGGCAGGCCATTTGCTTCCCGAAAAGAACCTGCGCGGCGTACTTTGCGATCTGATGACGTCGCCGCTGTTCCCGGTACCGCTGGAAATTTTCCAATCACAAATCGAATTTCATGATTTCATCGTCGGCGATGACCTGCATACCGGTTCCGACGTGGTCGTACGCACCGCCTCCCTGAACCATCCTGACGGCGCCACCGGCTACCGCATTGAATTCGACGGCCGCTCAATCTGCTATTTGACCGACACGGAACATGTGGCCGGCGAATTGGATCAAACCATCCTGAAGCTGATCGAAGGCACCGACATGGTGATTTACGATGCCATGTTCACCGAGGAAGAATACGCCAATTGCGTCGGCTGGGGTCATTCCACCTGGGAAGCCGGCGCCGATCTGTGCGACGCGGCAGGGGTTCCGCAGTTTGTCATTTTCCACCACGACCCTGACCACGACGACGATTTCATGGATCGTATCGCGGCGGCGGCTGATGCAAGGCGGCCCGGTACTGTCGTCGCCAGGGAAGGCATGGTGCTGCGCCCTGATCAACATGTCTGGCACGAATCCGATACCGCTGTTGCACAAAAGCAGGCCGTGCCGGCGGGCTAGCATACCTTTCGAAAATTTGTGCTAGATTCCAATTGCGGCAATCCTTGCGGCAATTGGATTCGAACGGCGCGGCGCATTTTGGCCGCCAGCCGGGGATGAAGGGAACGGAATGCACAGGCGCAGCATGCGGTTGGGGCTATTGACGGTGTTGGGACTGGCCCGGCGCGGCTTTTTTATTCCCTATCGCTATGCCCACACCCTGCGCGACCCCGGCCGCAATCCCTCGTATCCGCCCCTGGCCGTGCTGATGTCGGCGGCGGAGCCTGATTTCACCGCGCTTTTGCAGCAAATCGACACTTATGAGGCCGATCTGCAAGAGATCGGCGAGGAGACGCCCCCCGCCCCCCGCTGGACCCAGGATTGGTTTCCCACCCTTGATGCCGCCGCCGCCTATGCGCTGGTCCGCGGCCATGCGCCAAAACGCATCATCGAGGTCGGCTCGGGCCATTCAACCCGGTTCATGAAGCGGGCCGTGGATGACGGCGGTCTGCAAACCCATATCACCGCTATCGACGCCCAGCCGAACCGCTATGTCGACCGCCTGGATATCGAGTTCATCAAATCGACATTGGGAGAGCTTGATTTGACGGTCTTTGCGGCACTAGGGGCCGGAGATATCCTGTTTATCGATTCTTCCCACATCCTGATGCCGGGCAGCGATGTGGATGATTTGTTCAACCGCGTCATGCCGACCCTTCCACCGGGCGTTCTGGTGCATATTCACGATATCTTTCTGCCCGACGACTATCCCGTAATTTGGGACTGGCGCGGCTATAACGAGCAGTTGGGCGTGGCGGCCATGCTGTCCGGCGGCGGTTTCGAGATACTGTTCGCCTCGCACTACGTCGCCACGCGCATGCGCGACCAGTTGGCCGCATCCGCCGTGGCCCGCCTGCCGGCCAAGGCGGGCGCCATGCCCGCCAGCCTCTGGCTGCGCAAACGGTAGGCTTGGGTCCATGTGGCCGAACCTGACAAAAGCCGTGTCGATTGCCCTGCGCCGAAATGGCGAGGCGCGGCTCGGACGACGGGAGCTGCCGCCAAGGGTCGCCGCGGCCATCCGCGGACATCAACTACAAAGCGAGATACTGATTGCCTGGGCCCAGCTGCTGGTCGGCGCCACCTGGGCCAGCCTGTACGCCCTGGCGCCGAAAACAGCCGGCGCCACGACGATGCTCGAACCGGTGCCCTTTGCCTTGGGGTCGTATCTGGCATTCTCCATTCTGCGCCTGGTGCTGGCCTACCGGGGTTTCGCGGCGACCTGGTTTCTGGCCCTGTCCGTGTTGGTGGACATGGCCCTGCTGATGGGCCTGATATGGAGTTTTCACCTGCAGTATGAACAGCCGGCCGCGTTCTACCTGAAGGCGCCGACGCTGCTGTATGTGTTCATCTTCATCGCCTTGCGGGCCCTGCGCTTCTCGGCCGGCTTCGTCCTTCTTTCGGGCGGGGCGGCCGCCCTGGGCTGGCTCCTGATGCTCTATTACGCCCTGTATACCTCGCAAGAGCCGAATATGGGCGTGACCCGCGACTACATCGCCTACATGACCTCGAACATGATCCTGATCGGTGCGGAATTCGACAAAGTGATCACTATTCTGCTGTCCACCGCCATTCTAGCGATCGCCCTGTGGCGGGCCCGGCGTTTGTTGGTGCAGGCGGTGGTCGAGGGTCAGGCGCATCATGATCTGGAGCGTTTCTTCGCACCTGAAATCGCCGACCGTATCGTGCACGCGGAACAACGGGTCGAGGCCGGCCAGGGACAGATCCGCAACGCCGCCGTACTATTTTGCGATATCCGCGGCTTCACGCCCCTGGCCATGGGCATGGATCCGGCCCGCCTGATGGCCCTGTTGGCGGATTATCAGGGCCGCATGGTCAGCGTCATTCAGGCCCATGGCGGCAGCATCGATAAATTCCTTGGCGACGGCATCATGGCGACCTTTGGTGCCGCCCTGCCCACCGAAACCTATGCCGCCGATGCCCTGCGTTGCACAGTGGACCTGGGCGCGGCGGCGGCGGCCTGGCGGGCGCAGCGTCAGGCAGCGGGCGAACCGCCGCTGGAGATCGGATTTTCCGTCGCCGCCGGTTCGCTGGTATTCGGCGCCGTGGGCGATGGCGAACGCCTGGAATTCACGGTGATCGGAGAACCGGTCAATCTCGCCGCCAAGCTGGAAAAGGCCAACAAGGTCCAGGGCGTCAGCGCCCTGACCACGGCGGATACGCTTGCGCTTGCCCGGGCCCAGGGCTATGAACCGCCGAAATCACTGGAGCGGCGTCCGTCACAGGCGGTGGAGGGTGCCGGCAAACCGGTCGACCTGGTTGTACTGCTGCCGTAGGAGGGCGGTTCAGCCATTATCAAAAAGGCCAATCAGCCGCCCTTGACGTAGGGGTTGTCCTGTTTGCGCAGCAGGATACGCAGGGGCACGCCGGGCAGGTCGAACTGCTCGCGCAGGCCGTTTTGCAAATAGCGCGCATAGGCATCGGGCAGGTCGTCGGGCAGGTTGGAAAATATCACGAAGGTCGGCGGCCGGGTCTTGGCCTGGGTCATGTAACGCAGACGGATACGCCGGCCATGCTGGCCCATGGGCGGCGGGTGGCTTTCGGTCATATCGTTCAGCCAGCGGTTCAGGGCGGCGGTGGAAATGCGCTGTTGCCAGCGCTGATAGACCGCCGCCACCGCCGGCATCAGTTTCTCCACGCCCCGGCCGGTCAGGGCCGAAAGGGTTATCACCGGCACGCCGCGGGCCTGGGTCAACGATGTTTCCAGGCGGTCGCGCAACTGCCCCATGGCGGCGTTGCGGTCGCTCACCAGATCCCATTTGTTGGCCGCGACCACCAGGGCCCGGCCTTCTTCCAGGGTACGCCGGGCGATGGCCAAGTCCTGGCGTTCCAAGGGCGCCCGGGCATCCAGCAACAGCACCACGACCTGGGCATATTCCATGGCGCGCACGGCATCGCCGGCCGCCAGCTTCTCCAGCTTTTCCGTCACCCTGGCCTGTTTGCGCAGGCCGGCGGTGTCGATCAGGCGGATCGCCTGCTGCCGCCATTGCCAGGCGATGCCGATGGCATCGCGGGTCAGGCCCGGTTCCGGCCCGGTGATCTGGCGCTCCTCCCCCAACAGACGGTTGACCAGGGTCGACTTACCGGCGTTGGGCCGGCCCAGAATGGCCAGTTGCAGAATGCCGTCGCCTTCGTCGTCATCCCGGTCGTCCAGGTCGTCCAGGTCGTCGAGGCCGTCAAGGTCTTCGGCCTCGGTGTCCGGGATCGTCCCGGATTCGCTGGCCGGCGCGGTATTCTCTGCCCCGTGCGCCTCCATGGCGGCCAGGATGCCGTCATGCAGGGCGACCAGGCCCTCGCCATGGGCGGCGGAAATGGCCAGGGGCTCGCCCAGGCCCAGGGACCAGGCCTCGGCCAGACCGGCATCGCCGGCCGAACCCTCGCATTTGTTGGCCAGCAGCAGCACCGGGCCGCTGCGCCGGCGCAGCCAGCCGGCGAAATGGCTGTCCAGGGGCGTAACGCCGGCCCGCCCGTCGATCAGCATTAGGGCCAGATCGGCATCATCCAGGGCGGTCTCGGTCTGCTGCTGCATCCGCCCTTCCATGCTGGCGGCATCGGCATCTTCCAGACCGGCGGTGTCGAACAGACGAAAGTCCAGGCCGGCGATCCGGCCCTCGCCCTCGCGCCGGTCGCGGGTCACGCCGGGCTGGTCATCAACCAGGGCCAGGCGCTTGCCGACCAGGCGGTTGAACAGCGTCGACTTGCCCACGTTGGGGCGGCCGACAATCGCGATCGTGAAGGTCATGACTTATCTCAAGGCGATCAGGTCGCCGTTGTCGGACAGGACATAAAGCGAACCATCCGCGACAACGGGCGGGATCAAGGTGCCCTTGGGCAGTTCGATGCGGCCCAGCATGCGGCCCGAATAGGGCGAGACGGCGACGGCGTAACCTTCCGACGAGACCAGTACCAGACGGTCGGATGCCAGCACCGGACCGCTCCAATGGATCGGGTCCTTCTTTTCCGCTTCATCCTCGTAGCGCGGCAGTTGCGCCACCCAGCGGATGCGGCCGCTGTTGCGGGCCAGGCAAACCACTTCCGCCTTGTCGGTGACCAGAAAAATAAAGTCGCCGGCGACCCAGGGCGTTTCCATGCCGGCGATATCCCGGTCCCAAATGCGCCGGCCGCTGCGCAGATCAATCGCCGCTATGCGGCCGGAAAAACTGACGGCCAGGACCTGGTTGCGGTCGATCACCGGGCTGCCCCTGATCTCGCTCATCGATGACAGGGGTGCGAGGCGCCGGGTCCGGATCAGTTGATCGCCCCAGACCATGCGGCCGTTCTCCAAGCGCAGGGCAAACAGCTCGCCGGAGGAATATGGCACCACCACCAGGCCGCCGCCCACCGCCGCGCTGGGGGCGCCGATCAGACCGGCGTCCTCGGGAATGCCGCTGTGGTTCCACAAGGTATGGCCATCGGCGCTGGCCAGGGCGTGTAGTTGGTTATCGTAGGTGATGACAAAGACCCGTCCGCCAATCGCCGTCGGGGCGCCGCGGATCGGCGTGCCGATACGCCGCTGCCAGATTTCCTTGCCATCCTCCAGGGACAGGGCATGGACAAAGCCATAGCCGGTGCTGGCATAGACGGTTTTGCCGTCAATACCGACGCCGCCGCCAATGACCCCTTCGTCCTCGCCTTCCGGGGTCAACTCCCGGCGCCAGATACGCTTGCCGTTGGCCACGTTAAAGGCGGAGACACCGGCCTCGGCATCCATGCTGACGAGTCGGTCGCCGACCACCACGGGCCGGCTTAGCAGTTTGGTTTCGCTGCCCGATCCTTCACCGATGCTGATCTTCCAGGCGCGGCGCAGATCATCGCCGATTTCCAGATGATGCATGGCATGATTGGCGAAGCCGGCGGCCTGGGGCCAGTCCGTATTGCGCCACGGTGCGGGCAGGCGCACGTCAAGGTCGGCGATCGCCGCGTCGGGCACCAAGGCCTTGTCCAGTTGCAGAATGGAAATCCGCTCGCCGGGCAGGGGCGGGGCCTCCGTACCGCCCATCCAGTCGGGCAGCTCGCAGCCCGCCAGCAGCAAGGTCGCAGCCGCCAGCGATAGTGCGGTGAACAAGCCGCGTCGCATCGCGGTTTATTCCTCCCCTCCGAAGGCGGCCAGCATTTGCGCCGCGCGGCTGCGCATCCCGGCCGGTGCGGCGGCATCCTCGGACAGCGCCTTGAAGGCGGCGCGGGCGCCGGCCAGGTCGCCCTCGCGATGTTGCAGGACCGCCTGCATTTCCAGCCCGGAATAGCGCCAGGGCGAGCCGTCGGCCAACAGCGGCCCGAGGCGCCGTTCCAAATCGTCCCTGGCGCCGTCATCGATCAGCAGCATCACCGCCTGCAGCCGTGCCAGACCCTGAAAAATCGGGTCCATGTCCGTGTCGGTGGCAATCTGGTCATAGGCGTTCAGGGCGCCGGCCTTGTCGCCGGCCTTGATCCGCGCCGCCGCGCCCTGGAACATGGCAATCACGCCATAGCCGGTGCTGGCATCCGCCGCCAGGGCCTGAAACGATGTAATGGCGCCGGCCGCATCGCCGTCCTCCAGCATCCGGGCCGCCGCCACGTAGTGGCTGGATTCCTCCGCCTGCTGCGCCGCCTTGTATTCGCGCCAGCCGACCCGGCCAGCGGTACCGACCACGATCGCGACACAGGCAATGATGACATAGCTGCCATACTTGCGCCAAAGCGCCATGGCTTTGTCGCGCCTGACATCTTCGTCAACTTCTTGGAAAATATCCGCCACGCGGGCACACTCCACAACTTGCCGCAACGGCGATAATGCAATGCGGCGTTTGAAAAAAGTCGGCCAATCTAGCCCGCGCCAATGCTTCGGGCAAGCCGGGATATGGCCCAATTTCGTTCTGCATTTCGATCTCTAAACCGAAGACGCCAACAGGTCCAGCCATAACCGCCTATAACGCGGGCATCGGCAATTCAGGCAATAGGGGCGCGATCAGCTCCGCCACGGCCAACAGCCGGCCATCAGCCCGCTGGGGGCCGATCAATTGCAGGCCCAACGGCATGCCATCCGGCGACAGGCCGCAGGGCAGTGTCAGGGCCGGGCAGCCGGCATGATTGGCCCATTGCGTGAAATCGGCCTGGTTGACGGGCACCGGATCGGAATGGGGAAAAGCCGCTTGGGGCGCGGTCGGCAACAACAACAGATCGACCTGGTCAAACAGTTTGCGGACCGCGTGGCCCGTCGCCAGCAGATGCCGCTGCGCCGTCACCAGGCGATGGGCCGGGGCATTGCGGCCATATTCCAGATTTTTGGCGAATTCCTCGGAAAAATCGCCCGGGTAGTCGTGCAATGCCGCCGCCAGGGCGTGACCCGCCTCGGCCTCGGAAATAAGCAGGCCGGCGCGGCGGGTGCCGGTGCAATCCTGATTGGCGAAGCGCACATCGACCTGGGTTGCGCCATGTTGCTCCAGCGCCGCCACATGGCCTTGAAAATCCGCCAAAATGCCCGCCTCGCAGCCAACCGCGTCCAGATCGAGGGGCACGGCGAAACGCAAATCCTCGAACTTCACCGCCTTGGCGCGCAGGGCCCGGTGGGGATGGACGGATTCCGTGCTCTCCGGGTCATGGCCCGCCAGCACCGCCAGCATCAGGGACAAATCGCGGCTGGAGCGGCAGATCGGCCCCACATGATCCAAGCCATAGCTCAACGGTACGATGCCACGGGTGGAAATCAGGCCATATGTGGCCTTCAGGCCGGCCAGGCCGCAATAGGAGGCCGGCAGACGCACCGAACCCATGGTATCGGTGCCCAGGGCGCCGGCGCAAAACCGCGCCGCGACGGCGGCCGCCGAGCCGCCGCTGGAGCCGCCCGGTGTATAGCCTGGACGCCAGGGATTCTGCGCCGGGCCGTGGTGGGGGTTGTTGGTGGTGGCGCCCAGGGCCCCCTCGTGCATGTTGAGCTTGCCCAGAATGACCGCGCCGGCATCGCGCAGACGCTGGGTTACGGCGGCATCCCTATCAGGGGTGCGCAAGCGTGCCATGCCGTTGGTCGTGGGGACGCCCGCCACATCGATATTGTCTTTCAGGGCGATGGGAATGCCATCCAGTGGCGAAAGCCGCTCTCCCTTGGCGCGACGGCCATCGGCGGCGCGGGCCTGGGCCTGGGCCGGTTCCGCCAACAGGGTGATGAAGCAGTTCAGGCCGTCCTCGTATTGATCGACGCGGGCCAGATAGGCCCGTAATAGGTCCTCGGAGCCAAGCTCGCCCGCCGCCAGCGCCGCGGCGGCGGTGGTGATATCCAGTTCGGTCGCATCGACCATCGTTTCAGACTCCCGCCGGCATCATCAGATCGACCAGGGTGACCACATCGTCGACCGCTTCAAGTTCTTCCACCTTGTTGATCAGCGCCTCCGCCCGTTCCGCCCCGATGGGGCGCGGCGCGGCGGCGCAGTTGTTGCGGAATTTGTCCAGATGCGCCGCATGGGTCATGGGGTTGGCCGGGCTGCCGTAGACATCCTGTATGGTCACTTTGTGCTGTGTGCCGTTCTTCAGGGCAATGCTCACCGTCACCGGCACCAGGGCATTGGGGTCGGGGTTGTCGTCGATTTCAATGTGGACGCGGCGGGCCAGGTCCTGACTTTCCGGGTGGCGCAGATTGCCCTCGTCATAGGCATCGACACCGATGCCCTGGTGCCGCAGGGCATGGGCGGTGACATAGGCGGCGCACAGGCGGGCATAGTTGGTGCTCATCCGCTCTTCAACGGGACGGCCCACCAAGTGATGGATCAGTGGCGGCACCTGGGCCTCGATGCCGGCGACCTCGTCGGCCGAAAATCCATGTTCGCGCTGCAGGCCCAGGCAGCCGTCGACAATGCCATGGGTGGCCCGGCCGGACGGGAACGGCTTGTGGGACAATTCGGCAATGCGCCAGGTTCGGCCCAAACTGCCCAGCAGGACATCGCGGTCATAGCCGTCCTCGATCAGGCGAAGATAGCCAAAGGGACCTTCAAGGATGTTGCGCGGCCCCTGCAGGCCAGCCGCCGCCATGTCGCAAGCGACCACGGCGTTGCGGGCGTTGAAGCCAACCTGCATGCCCAGCAGCATGGAGCCTTCGGTATGGGCCTGCATGGTGCCGCAGATCTGACCATAGGCGATGGAATAGGCGTGGCGCAGGGTTTCGGCGTCGAAGCCCCGCAACTTGGCGATGGCGGTCACGGCGGCCAGGGCGCCGGCGGTGCCGGGGCGGAAGAACTTCAGGCCGGTGGTCACCCCAACGGAAATGTGACAGGCGACATCGACGCCCAGAACCGCCGCCAACAGCAGATCCCGGCCACTCACACTGCCCCGCCGCTCCGCCTCGGCCATCGCCGCGCCCAGCAGAACGGTCATGGAATGCACCACCGCGCCTTCATGGACACAGTCGAATTCAGCATTGTGGATTTGGTAGGCGTTGCACAACGCCGCCGCCGATGCCGGCAGGCGCTGGCCATGGCCCCAGACGCGGGCATCGCCGTCCTCGCCCCATTGCCGGGACAACTCGATCAATTCATCGACCCAAGGCCCCGCACCCCCCGACAGGCCGACGCCGAAGCTGTCCAGGGTAAAGGTCTTGGCCGCGCGGACAGCGTCCGGTGGCAGATCGGCGAAGCCGGTGCCCATGACATGAGCGACAAAATCATCAATGGCGTCCATAATCTCTACCCTTACCGTTGCCACGACCCAGGCCTATACACTAGCATCCGCCCGCCCGCTTGTATTTGTACCGTGCCACAGGATCATCATGCCCAAAACCATCGCCGCCGACCAATTGCCCGGCCTATTGCGCCCCGGCCAGACCGTTTTCGTCCAAGGCGCGGTGGGCGAGCCGTTGGCCCTGGGCCAGGCCCTGGCGGCGGATGGCGCGGCCAGCCGTGGCGTGCATTATGTTTCCTGCCTGGTGCCGGGCATCAACCGGACGGACTATTCCGCCTATCACCCGGAGGCGACGCAGACCGCGTTTTTCGTCCAGGCGGAATTGCGGGAGTCTTTCGCGGCCGGCAAAATCCGCTTCCTGCCGCTGCATTACAGCGGCATTTGCAGCTACATGAAAACCCTGCCGCCCATGGATGTCCTGTTGATGCAGGTCGCCCCGCCCGATGATAACGGCATGTGCAGCCTGGGCCTGTCGGTGGATTTCGTGCCGCTGCATCTGGACCAGGCCAAGGTGGTGGTGGCCGAGGTCAACGCCAGAATGCCCTCGCCCCCCGGCAGCCCGAAAATTCCCTATGACCGCCTGGACTATGTGGTGCCCACGGACCGCGCCCTGCCGGAATTGCCGACCGGAGATCTGCCGGCGGTGATCGAGACCATTGGCGAGAATGTCGCGGCCTTGATCGGCGATGGCGATTGCATCCAGATCGGCATCGGCAAGGTGCCCGCCGCCATCCTGACCCGTCTGAAGGACCGGAAGTACCTGGGCCTGCATGGCGGCATGGTGACCGACGAGGTGGCGGATCTGGTCGATGCGGGCGCCCTGGATTGCAGCCGCAAATCCATCGACACCAATACCCTGATCTGCGGTGCGGCCATGGGCACCAAGCGGGTCTTCGACTGGGCCGCCGGGCGCGGCGATGTGCAATACCGCGGCGCCGATTACACCCACAACGTGCCCGTGGTGGCCCAGATCGACAATTTCGTCTCGATCAATTCCACCCTGGAGGTGGATTTGACCGGTCAGGCCAATTCCGAGACCATCAATGGCCGGCAGATCAGCGGCACCGGCGGCCTGGTGGATTTCGTCCGTGGCGCCCGCATGGCCAACAATGGCCGCTCCGTCCTGGCTCTTTCGGCCACGGCGGCAGGCGGCAAGATCTCGCGCATCGTGCCGACCTTGAGCGCCGGCGCCGTGGTTAGCTGCCCCCGGGCCGATACGGACTACGTGGTGACGGAATTCGGCGCCGCCCGCATGAAGGACAAATCCATCGACGAGCGCGCCGAGGCCCTGATCGCCATCGCCGACCCAGGCTTCCATGACGAACTGACCCAGGCTTGGAAGGAACAGCGCCATCGCATGGGTGGCTGACGGTTTTCGATATTCATCGAACGGCTGGACCGCCCGCTCCCCCACCCAAAATACTCATGGGCCGCCCAATGATTATGATCCCGTGGGCGGCCGGGTGGGGGAGCGGGCGGTATAGCCAATCTCCGGAATAGTCCATTAACACTTCGTTTATCGTGATCTGGTGTTATGAGGCTGTAATGGGTTCATTTGACGATGGAGCTGTGCCGCTATGACTGGCTGGCTGAAGGCAATACTGTTGGTTTCCGTGACGTTGAGCAGCGTCGGCTGCACCGCCGCTGCGATCAAGGTGGTGGATGAGGTCGACGCCACCGTCTCGAAGCTGTCGCAGTCGGATTGCCAATTGGTGCGCGTGATCCATGGCATGGATGTCTGTCGCAGCGAGGGCAGCCAGGCGACGTTGCCGTCGGCCTATTGCTACCGCACCCTGGGCGGCGTCGATTGTTACGACCGGGCCGACCCCAAGGACCGCCCCATCACCCGTCAAGCGACCCGCGCCACGGCCGGGCTGGAATAGTTTCCGCAATTTACAAGAAGTGGTTTTTGGTGGAGCCGAGCGGGATCGAACCGCTGACCTCCACGTTGCGAACGTGGCGCTCTCCCAACTGAGCTACGGCCCCGAAAAATCCGCTGGCATATAGGAACCATAGAGCGGGGCTGTCAAGGGCCAGTGTGCCGGCATGGTTGACTTGTAAGCTTGCGTTGGGGGCCGGGGGGCATTACATCTTGGGCTCTTGCCGGTAGGGGCGTCAGAAAAGGGCTTGGACATCGCATGTGTTCCATTGTCGAATTGGTTGCAAGCGTGATCATGTTGTATTTTTGGATGATCCTGATCCAGGTCGTGATGTCCTGGCTGGTGGTCTTCAATGTCATCAACACGCAGAATCGCTTCGTCTACACCGTGGGCGATTTCCTGCACAAGATCACCGAACCGGCCTTGGGGCCCATTCGCCGCATCCTGCCCAATCTGGGCGGCATTGACCTATCGCCGGTGGTCCTGATCCTGTTGCTGATCTTTCTGCAGAACTTCCTGCGTGAAATTACCAGCTGCGGCCCGGGTTTTTAGAGCAATTTGCAATTAATTGGATGCGCTTTGGCGAATCAAGTGATTGATTCAATTGCTCTTTCTCTTAAGAGTCCGAGCATGTTTAGAAGAGACATGCTCTAACGCCACGGAACCCGGTCCCGGCCGACCTATCCGCCCGGCGCGCCCTGGGTGTTCACATACAGGGCATAGAGGGACTGGCTGGCGGCCATGAACAGGCGGTTTCGCTTTGGGCCGCCGAAGCAGACATTGGCGCAACGTTCGGGCAGGGCGATACGGCCGATCTTGGCGCCGTCCGGGGCGAAGATCAGCACGCCGTCCAGTTCTTCCGTCCCCATGCCCCAGCCGCACCACAAATTGCCGTCGATGTCGCTGCGCATGCCGTCCGGCGTGCCGCCCGGCCCGGCGTCGATATGCACCCGCTTGTTGGTGATCGTCCGGCCATCGGCGGCGACATCGTAGGCCAGGATCTTGCGGTTCGGCACGCCTCGGGATTCGACCACGTACAAAATGCTTTCGTCGGGTGAAAAACACAGGCCGTTCGGGCCCAGCACATCATCCGCCACCACGGTGATGCCGCCGTTTTCGCCGTCGATACGGTAGACCGCCTGGGGCACTTCCGGCTCCGCCTTGTGGCCCTCGTAATTGCCCAGAATTCCGAACGGCGGATCGGTGAACCAGACCGAGCCGTCGGATTTCACGACCACGTCATTGGGGGAATTCAACGGTTTGCCCTGCCATTGGTCCATCAACACCGTGACGGCGCCGTCGTACTCCGTCCGCGTGACCCGGCGGCCGCTATGTTCGCAGGTGATCAGGCGGCCCTGGCGGTCCCGTGTATTGCCATTGCCGAAGTCCGAGGGCTTGCGATAGGTGGAGACCTTGCCGGTTTCCTCTTCCCACTTCAGGATGCGGTTATTGGGAATATCGCTCCACAACAGATAGCGGCCGTCACCGAACCAGACCGGCCCCTCCGCCCAGCGGCAGCCGGTATATAGCCGCTCCACCGCGGCGCTGAAGATGGCATAGGGCGCGAAGCGCTCGTCGAGGATCTCGACCGCCGGATCAGGGTAGCGCGGATGCTCACGCCAACCGGCGCTTTGCGGATATCTGGGCATGTTCCTATCGTCTCCCTAGGCCAGAACGAGGCCATCCATGGCGCTGAACGCCGCTGTCAGGGGCTCGATCGCCAGGCCCATGTCAATCGCCCTCGAACGACATCAGGGTGCGGACCGGGACGTCCATTTCCTCCAACCGGCGGCGGCCGCCCAGATCGGGCAGATCCACGATGAAGGAAGCGCCGACCACTTCACCGCCGGCGTCGCGCACCAGCTGCACGGCGGCGGCGGCGGTGCCGCCCGTGGCGATCAGATCGTCGATGATCAGGATGCGGTCGCCCGGCTCGACGCTGTCGATATGGATTTCCACTTCGTCGGTGCCGTACTCCAACTCGTACTCAACGGAAATCGTCTGCCAGGGCAGCTTGCCCTTCTTGCGGATCGCCACGAAACCGATGGAAAGCTGATGTGCCACGGCGCCGCCCAGGATGAAACCCCGGGCCTCGATCCCGGCGATGCGCGAAATGGCGCTGCCGGCAAAGGGCTGCACAAGCTCATCCACGGTACGGCGAAAGCCGGCGGGATGCTCCAGCAAAGTGGTGATATCGCGGAACATGATGCCCGGTTTCGGGTAGTCGGGAATGGTCCGCACCAGATCCTTGATGTTCATGACTGTACTCTCCTTCAACCGTTCAGCAAGCGGCCCGCGACCGCGTCCAGTTTCGCCAGTACCGCCGCATCCCGCTTTTCCGGGCTGGTGATCAGGGCCATCTCCAACGCCCGGTCGTCGCCGGAGGGGCAAACCGCCGGGCGCTCGGCCATGCGCGGCGCCACCGCCTTGACCAGGGCGCGGGCATGGTCGGCATTGCCGAGCAGAACCCGGATGATATCGTCCACCTCGACGGCGTCATGATCCGGGTGCCAGCAATCGAAATCAGTGACCATGGCGACGGTGGCATAGGGGATCTCGGCCTCCCGGGCCAGCTTCGCCTCCGGCATGTTGGTCATGCCGATAACCTGGCAGCCCCATTGACGGTACAGATTGCTCTCCGCCAGGGTGGAAAACTGCGGCCCCTCCATGCAGAGATAGGTGCCGCCGCGATGCACCGGCACGCCAACCTCGCGCGCCGCCTGCTCGCACCAATCGCCCAGGCGGGCATTGA
>CAZVYX010000006.1:0-138947 GCA_964631725.1 uncultured Rhodospirillaceae bacterium
AGGCCTCCAAAATCATCGCGGTGGATGTGCCCCAGTTGCGGGCATAGGGAATGACGCCGATACCGGTAACCAGCGCATTTTGGGTATTGGCGACCTGGCGCTGGCCCGCCTCGCCGAACATCTGGCGCACCGCCTCCGCCAGGTTGAGACCGCCGCTGGCCAGGCCCGGCTGTCCCGCCGATAGCTGCCCGCCGCCGGTATTGAGGGGCAGATCGCCCGTGCAGGACAGGTCCGTCGCCATGACATAGTCGCTGCCCTTGCCCTTTTCGCAGAAGCCGAAGTCCTCCATCTGCATCATTACCGCAATGGTAAAATCGTCATAAGGTTGGAAGCTGCCGATATCCGCCGGCTTCAGGCCGGATTTGCCGAACACCTTGGGCGCCAGCACGCTAAACCCGGTTTCGGTGATATCCGCAACCGGATCGGCGCCCTTGAAGTTCGTCACTTCGGCATAGGCGGTGGGGCGGACCGTCTTCTCGATCCCCAGTTCCCTGGCCTTGGCCTCGGAGGTGACCAGAAAGGCATTGCCGCCGTCGCAGAACATGACGCAGTCCAACAGGCGCAGCGGATCGGCAATCATGCGCGAGTTCATGTAGTCCTCAACCGTCAGCGGCTTTTTCAATTTCTCGAAGGCATTGTCGTTCATCAGGCCGCCTTCGCGCTGGGCAATGGCGATCTTGGCCAGGGCCTCGTAGTTCAGGCCGTATTGATGCTCATAGCGGCTCATCAACAGACCGAAGGCCGAAGGCGGGCCCAGAACGCCCACCGGGTCCTGAAACTCGCCGCGCCAGGCGCCATAGTTGGCGCCCCAGTTGGTGCTGGGCGCATCCGCCGACAGCACCACGGCGACCTCGCATTGCCCCTCGCGGATCGCGGCCATGGCCCGGGCCACGCCGCCGGTAGCGGAACAACCGCCCATGCCGCCGTAGTTCAGCCAGGTCGGTGACAGGCCCAGGGCCTCCGTCATATAGACGGCAAAAAACGGATTGGCGCATTCGCTCAACGGCACCGTGACCGACAGGCCGTCGACCATGGCCTTTTCCACGCCCGTTGAATCGAGCAAGGCAGCGAAAGCCTCACCCGCGAAGTCATAAGCGCTGCGCCCGCTTCTGAATTTCACCGCCGTTTCCGAATAGCCGGCGATAACCAAGTTTTTATCTGGCAAGATCCGCTCCTCCTGCAGCATTCTTGTTTTCGATGTTGTGTTGATTGTAGCCGTGCTTTGCGTTCAATGAATAGCCCGTGATAGCGTATCGCCCATAAAGCCGTTTGAGAGGATGCGCCGCATGACCAATTCAAAGCCGGAAACCAGGAAAGTCCCGACCTATTGCTTTCAGTGCGTTTCGGGACCGGATCTGATCAAGGTCGAGGTTGAGGACGATGTGGCGGTGCGGATTGAGCCGAACCTGAACATCTGCGGCCAGCATCCGGGCCAGGGCACGCCATGTGTGAAGGCCTATGGCCTGGTGCAGAAAACCTACAATCCGAACCGGGTGCAACAGCCCATGAAGCGGACCAACCCGAAGAAGGGCCGCGACGAGGATCCCGGCTTCGTGCCCATCAGTTGGGACGAGGCTCTGGATACCGTGGCCGCCAAGATGAAGGAAATCCGCGCCAAGGGGCTGAAGGATAATTCCGGCTATCCGCGCCTGGCGGTTTCTTTCGGCGGCGGCGGCACGCCGACCCGCTTCATGGGCAGCTTCCCGGCGGTGCTGGCGGCCTGGGGCCCGGCGGATCTGGGTTTTGGCGCCGGCCAGGGCGTGAAATGCTATCACTCGGAACACCTGTATGGCGAATTGTGGCAGCGCGCCTTTACCCTGGAGGTGGACAGCCCGTACTGCGAATACGTCATCAACTGCGGCAAGAACGTCGATGCCTCGGGCGGCGCCACGGGGGTGCGCCGGGGCGCGGCGGCGCGGCGGCGTGGTTTGAAGCGCGTCATGGTGGAGCCGCATCTTTCCGTCACCGGAGCGATGTCGGCGGAGTGGGTGCCGATCAAGGCCAAGACCGACGCGGCGTTCCTGTTCGCCGTCATCCACCGCATCATCAAGGAGCGCAACTGGGCCGAGGTCTGTGACGTCCGTTTCCTGAAGGAGGACACCACCTCGCCCTATCTGGTGGGGCCGAACGGCTATTACCTGCGGGAGCCGAGCACGGAAAAGCCGCTGATCTGGGATCTGGCCGACGGCCAGGCGAAACCGTTCGATGCCAATATCGCGGACCCCGCCCTGGACGGCAGCTTTAAGGTTACGGGGCTGGAATTGGGGGCGGACGACGAGGTCTGGCGCCACGAGGATGTAGAGGTTAAACCCGCCTTCCAGATGCTGTTGGATCATATGGCGGAATACACCCCGGAATGGGCCGAGGCCGAATGCGACGTGCCGGCGGAGACCGTCCGCCGGGTCGGTGACGAGTTCGTGGCCCATGCCCGCGTTGGCGAAATGATCGAAATCGAAGGCGAAATGCTGCCCCTGCGCCCGGTTGGCGTCGCCCTGGGAAAAAGCGTCAACAACGGACCGGGCGGCTATCACGCGGTCTGGGCCCGGACATTGTTGAGCGTCCTGGTCGGCGCCATCGAAGTGCCGGGATCGAACCTGGGCACGAAAGTGCGCCTGAACCGGCCGGCCAACAACAAACATCTAAGTGCCGTATCCAGCCGCGACGGCATCATGGACTTCCCCTTCAACGATACATCGAAGGAAGGCTGGTCCTCGCAGCCGCGCATCCGCAACGGCTATAACTCCCTGGTGCCGCTGTCCTCAAGCTCACCCTGGGCGCCGGCGTTGGGCCCGGCGCATCTGCCCTGGCTGTTCCAAAAAAAGGCGCCGGACAACTGGCCGCGTCCCACGTTGCCGGATATGTGGATCTGTTACCGCACCAATCCCGCCATATCATCCTGGAACGCGCCGGAAGTCGCGGAACGGATATCCGAGTTTCCCTTCACCCTGGCCTTTGCCTACACCCGGGACGAGACCAACCACATGGCGGATATCATCCTGCCGGAGGCGACGGACCTGGAAAGCCTGCAGCTCAGCCGCATCGGCGGCACCGGCTCGGGCGAGCAGTTCTGGAAGCATCAGGGCTGGATGATCCGGCAGCCGGCGGTGGAGCCGGTGGTCGACGCCATGGACATGACCGACATCGCCACCGAGATCTGCCAGCGCGTCGGCATCCTGGGCGAATACAACATGGCCATCAACAAGGGCGCGGCCGGCATGAAGCTGGTCAACAACCAGTTCGACTACAGCCTGGAAGGCGACGTGGCTTATGGTGTCGAGGAGATCTGGGACCGGGTGGCCAAGGCCGCCAGCCACGATCTGACCAATGGCGAAGAGATCCACGGCCTGGATTGGTTCAAGGAAAACGGCTACATGCTGCGCGATTTCAAGCAGCGGGAATGGTATCTGTATCCCTACATGAAGGACAGGGGCATCCGCTTCGAACTGCCCTACCAGGAACGCATCAAACGCCACGGCGTGCAGTTGGCCAACCGCCTGCACGAGGTCGGCGTGGAATGGTGGGACGGGCAGTTGGAGGACTATGACCCCCTGCCGAAGTATGAATCCTTCCCCGATATCTGGACCAACTATGTCAGCGAAATGGGCAAGGACCCGGACGATTATCCGTTCTGGGCCCTGACCGCGCGCAGCATGCAATACGCCTGGGGCGCCAACGTGGGCATTCCACTGATCCATGAAGTGGCGGAAAACGTCGCCGGCCATTCCGGCATCGTCATGAACATGCAGGCGGCCCGGGAGCGCGGCATCGAGCAGGGCGACCCGGTGGTGATCGAATCCGCCACCGGCATCACCTATGGCAACGCGGTGCTGCGCCAGGGCATCCGCCCGGACACGGTGTTGATGATCGGCCAGTTCGATCATTGGGTCACACCCTTTGCCAAGGACCTGAACCTGCCCAGCCTAAATTCGGTGACCGATATTTCACTGTCCCTGACTGACGGCACCGGCAGCGGTTCGGACATCGTGCGGGTCAAGATCAGCAAGGATCTCAGGCTGCGGAGAACCGGTTCGTGAACGATCAGAGTGCCCGTACGCTTGCCGGCAAACGTTTCGGCATGGTGATCGACCTGAACAGTTGCGTCGGCTGTCAGACCTGTACCATCGCCTGCAAGCATGCCAACGACACCCTGCCCGGCGTGCAATGGCGCCGGGTCATCGATGTGGAGCTGGGGACATTCCCAAACGTCGCGCGCCTGTTCATGGTCACGGGCTGCCAGCATTGCGCCGAGCCGTCCTGTGTGCCGGTCTGCCCCACGGGTGCGACGAAACAGCGGGCCGATGGCCTGGTCACCATGGATTACGATCTATGTATCGGCTGCGGCTATTGCGCCGTGGCCTGCCCCTATCAGGCCCGTAGCATCTCGCACGAACAGAACTGGTACTACGGCACGCCGACGGCCCAGGAAACCCAGGTGGCCCATGCGGACCGCATCGGCGTCGCCAACAAATGCACCTTCTGCATCGACCGCGTGGATAGCGGCCTGGCGAGCGGCCTAACGCCAGGGGTGGACCCGGACGCGACGCCTGCCTGCGCCAACGCCTGTATCGCCACGGCGATCCATTTCGGCGATTTCAACGATCGCAACAGCAATGTCAGCCTGCTGGCCAGTGGCGACAATGCCATTCAGATGCACCACGAACTGGGCAACGACCCCCAGGTTAAGTACCTCTATGGCGTGCCCAACTCGATGCCGGGGCGGCAACGCACGGCGGACGATGTGGACGAGATGGCCCTGCAGGACCCAGCCAATGCCCTGGTCGGCAAGGTACAGAAATTCTGGGACATGCGCGCGGCGATGAACTTCATCCTGGGCGGTATGAGCACCGGCCTGATCATCATTGCCTGGCTGGCCTATCTGATGGGCGGCGTGGCCGAAAGCACCCTGGTGGGCATCAACGTGGTGGCCGGCGTGGGCATGGCGGCGGGGCTGTTTTTCGTCTTTCTGGAAATCGCCCGCAAGCTGCGGTTTCTGAACGTGCTGCTGCGCCCGCAAACCTCCTGGATGACGCGGGAGACTTATGTGGTCGCGCTCTTCTATCCCACGCTGTTGCTGGATCTGCTTTGGCCGCATGGCGTCCTGCATGTATTGCTGGTGATCGAGGCGGCGGCGTTCCTCTATTGCCAGGCCCGCATCCTGCCGGCGGGTAAGGGCATCCCGGCCTGGCGCGTACCCTTGATGCCCTGGATGCTGATCGCCACCGGCTTGCTGGAGGGCGCCGGCCTGCTGGCGATCTCCGCCACCCTGCATCCGGATCTGCGCGGCGCCGCACCCCTGGCCGCCGGCATGGGCGGTGCCCTGGCGGTGATCAACGCCATCCTGTGGCGCAACTATTTCACATCGGCCGCCGCCAATGGCATCGGCCCCATGGCGCGGGGCGCCCTGGCCGCCATCAACCTGCCCCTGCGCCTGATCGGCCACGCCCTGCCGCTGCTGGGCTTCGCCGCCTTCCTGGGTCTGTGGCCGACCCAGCCCCTGGTCGCCACCCTCGGCGGTCTCGGCGCCGTGGTTGGCGGCGTCATGTGGAAAGTCACGGTGATCACCAAGGCCAGCCACCAGCAGGGTTTCAACCTATCGAAAGTTCCCCAGCGTGGCTCCGGCACGCGGGCGGCGCCAACAAGGATGGGCACGGCGGCTTAGACCATATTGCCTGTGGAAATTTCCGGTTTGCGATTGTCGTAAGTCTCTTGCTTAAGATACATTCTGAAAGATAACCATAGCGGCGCGTGGCGCATATCTAATTCATAGGTGACACGCATCGCCTAGCCGGAATGATTTGCCATGACACTGAAAGCCGCCATTACCGCTACCATTCTGCTGGCGACAGTGTGCCAAGACGGCGCCGCGCAATCGGTGGGACCGGGCAAGGGAGTTGCCTTTGACCTGCCCATGGTCGATGCCCATACACAGATCGATGGCGATACGGAAATGGAGGTGGTGCTCCGGAACATGGACCGGGCCGGGATCGGGCGGGCCCTGCTGTCGCCGCGGTTTCGCCGTCCGCCCGCCGATATTCTCGCCCTGGCCAGGGCGCACCCCGACCGCATCACCGCCACCGTGCGCACCAAGACAAAGGCGTATTTCAAGGGCCGTAAGGGGACGGCGTTCTTCCGCAAATTCCTGAAGCGGGAAATTGCCGCCGGAGACTACGGCGCCATCGCCGAGGTCATCATGTGGCATGCCCAAAAAGGCAACCGGGCCGGCCAGTTCGTGATTGCGCCGGACCATGAGCGCGTGCAGGTCTATCTCGATGCCGCCATCGCCCATGGCTGGCCCTTCATCATCCATATTGAATTCGCCGCCGCCGGTGCTGACCGGGCGCCGTTCATGGCCATGATGCGGGCCATGCTGCGGCGTTATCCCGACCACCCCATGGCCCTGATCCACATGGGACAGATCGACGATCCGGACGAGGCGCGGGCGCTGATCGAGGCGCACCCGAACCTGCATTTCCTGACCTCCCACTGCAATCCCATCACTATGTCCGATTCCCGGCAGCCCTGGGCCAACCTGTTCGACGGTGAGAACATCAAACCCGCCTGGGCCGCCCTGATGACCGACCACCCGGACCGTTTCATCCTGGCCTTCGATAATGTTTTTCCGGAGCACTGGGGCGGCTATTACATTTCCCAGGCCAGGCATTGGCGCCGGGCCCTGCGGGATCTGCCCGAAGAGGTGGCCCATGCCATCGCGCACCGGAACGCCGAACGCCTATGGCGCCTGCCGCCGACGCCGAGCAAATTCTAGGGCTGAAAGTGTCGCCGCCGATTGCGTTAGGCATGAATATTTGACATAATACTAAGAGTCGATTGCATCGGTCATATCAGGGGGAAGATATGAAATTGCCCCACATCAACCTGCCGGAAATCGGTATGACGGTCAGTGGCATTGTGCTGGCGTTGACGCCCTTGGCGCTTTGGGTGGCTCCAAATCAGGCGTCCTTCGGCGTCATTCTGGCGGTTACCGTGGTTGCGGGCGCCACGGTCTGGCTGTTTTCGGTCTGGCATACCGCCTATCACCCGCAAACGCCGGGGGCAGTTTCAGGGCGCAGGCTGGCAACCGTGCCGGATCAATTTGTCGCCGAACTGCACAAACTCTCGCCCATGACCTACCACCATCGCAGTCTGGGCGACCGCCGCTACCAGGGGAAAATCGACCCGCTGAAGAAACTCCTGCAATAGTTGCGGCTCCGCCGCCTATTCCTGGCTCTCCATATCCTCGACCAGTTCGGCGAAACTTTCCTGCACCGCTTCGGCATCGGTGTCAGAGGCAGTGACGATTTCCTCCAGCTCAATATCCGGATTCAAAACCGCGCTCATGGGTGTCGGCGCCAGGGGTACGAAGTCGCCCATCTCTTCCGACGCCACCGCCTCGCGGCGCAGGCTGCGCCAGACGGCGAACAGGCATAACAGTGCCATCGCGGCGGCGATGGTGTGGAAAAAGCCGTCCGGCCCGGCCAGGTCCATGGCCAGGGCCGCGATCGGCGCGCCGAGCGATGATCCCACCGCCGCCGTCAGCACCAGGGCACCGCTGGCCGCCACCATCTGGCTGGGGTTGAGATAGTCATTGGTGTGCGCCGTGCAAAGCGCATAGAGCGGCGTTGAGAAGCCGCCGATCAGGGCAATCACCAGGTACAGGGGCCAGCCGTTGTCCGCGATCCCGCCCGCGAAGCCCGGCGCGATGAGGGCCACGGCGGCACCGGCGGCGCAGGTCGCCATAATCACCCAACGGCGCCCGATCACATCCGAGGCCTTGCCGATGGGGTATTGCAGAAACGCACCACCCAGCACGATGGCGCCCATGAACAGGGAAATCTGCCGCACCGACAGGCCGATCTCGGCGGCGTAGACCGCGCCCATGCCGAAGATCGCCCCCATCATCGCCCCATTCACGCCCATGCCGAAGACGCCCAGGGGCGAGACCTGGAAAAGCTGGCGCACGCCGACGCTCTCGGAGGTATTGAAATCAGGCGCCCGGCTGACCGAAAGCAGAATGGGAATGACCGCGATGCTGACCAGGACCGAAATCAGCACGAACAATTCGTATGATGACGGCGAGGCGATGTTCAACAAGAACTGCCCGCCCGCCATGCCGCCCAGGCTGATCAGCATGTAGAAGCTGAGCAACTGGCCCCGGGTCTCGTTCTCGGAGGCGTCGTTGAGCCAGCTTTCCGCCACGATGTAAAGGCCCGCGTACGCAATTCCCGTGACGAAGCGCATGGTCCACCAGACCCACGGATCGATGATCACCGCATGCAGCAGGATCGAGGTCGAGGCCAGTGACGCCATGGCGCCGAAACTGCGGATATGGCCGACCCGGGCGACGAATTTCGGCACGATGATGGCGCCGACCAATAGCCCCATGAAGTAGCCCGCCATCACCAGCCCCGTCGTGGTGACGCCAAAGCCTTCCAGGGAGGCGCGCAGACCCAGCAGAGATCCCTGCAGGCCGTTGCCCAGCATGATCAGGCCCAGACCCAGAAACAATGCCCAACTATCAGAGATTACCCGCAGCACGTCATATCGCTTTCCACCAACGGGTTGACGCCGAAGACCGGGCTCAAATGTGTACGAAATAGCCGAATTACAAGGGCATTTGAGCCAGATAAGTTACTTCGCCAGATGCTCCCGCACGAGGCCGAGGAAGACGTCCAGGCGGTCATGATGGGCCCAATGGCCCGCGCCTTCGATGCTGGCCACATCGGCATTCTGGAAATGTTTGATGCGGCCGTCCTCGACCGGGTCCGAAGCCCAGCTTTCCGTGCCCCTGACCAATAGCGTCGGGCAGGTGATGCGGGACCACAGATGGTGGACATCCTCGGTCGTCAAACCATAGGGGCGGAAGACGCGGACGTAATTGTCAAACTTCCAACTATAGGTGCCGTCTTCGTTCTGATTGGCGCCATGCACCGTCAGATGCCGCGCCTGTTCCTTTGACAGATGCGGGTTTTCATCCTGCATGCGTTTGAAGGCGTCTTCCAAGGATGGGTAGCGCCGCGGCGCCCGCCCCGACATTTTGCGCAGTTCCTCGACCCAGCCGTCCAGGCGTTCGTCAATGGTCGTGCCTTTGTTCTTGGCCAGCATTTTGGGCGAGGCGCCCAGGCCCTCGATCGCTGTCAAGCTCTTGACGCTGTCGGGATACAGGCCGGCATATTGCAGGCTGATCATACCGCCCAGGGAATGGCTCAGAATGGTTACGGGCGCCATGTTTTTCTGATCAACCAGTTGCGCGATGTCATAGACATATTCGGGCATGGTATAACTGCCGCCTATGCTCCATTGACTATCGCCGTGGCCGCGCAGATCCGGGGCGATGATGTGGTATTCATAGCGGAAATGCTCCGCCACCCAGTCCCAGTTGCGGCAATGATCCCGGCCGCCATGCACCAGCAGCATTGGCGGCGCGCCTTCGTTGCCCCAGTCCACGTAATGCAGACGCAGGCGCTGGGAGAAGTAGACTTGGCTGGCGGGGCCGGAGGTGATTGCTGGCAAGGTCTTCGTCCTCTTCCTTGAGCGTTGGTCTCTAGAGCAATTTTCAATTATTTGGATTCGCTTTCGTGAATCAAGTGATTGATTCAATTGCTCTTTCTCTTAAGAGTCCGAGCATGTTTAGAAGAGACATGCTCTAGGCGGCTTTCTTCAAATACCGGGAAACCAATGTCTCGGCGATCTGCACCGCGTTCAAGGCCGCGCCCTTGCGCAGATTGTCCGAGACGACCCAGATGTTCAGGCCATTCTCGATCGTCGGGTCGACCCGGATGCGCGAGATGAAGGTGGCGTACTCGCCGACGCATTCGACCGGCGTGATGTAGCCGCCCGGCTCGCGCTTATCCACCACCATGCAGCCCGGCGCCTCGCGCAGGATCTCGCGCGCTTCGTCATCGTCGATGGGGCGGTCAAACTCGATATTCACCGCTTCGGCATGGCCGACAAAGGTGGGCACCCGCACGCAGGTCGCGGTCAGCTTGATCGCCGGATCAAGGATCTTCTTGGTCTCGGCGGTCATCTTCCATTCTTCCTTGGTATCGCCGTCATCCATGAAGTCGTCGATATGGGGGATCACGTTGAAGGCGATCTGCTTGGGGAACTCCCGCGGGCTGGGTTGATCGTTGACATAGATGCCCTTGGTCTGGATGAACAACTCGTCCATGGGCTCCCGCCCCGCGCCGGAGGTGCTTTGATAGGTCGCGACGACGACGCGCCTGATGCCGGCGCGGTCGTGCAGAGGCTTCAGCGCCACCACCAATTGCGCCGTGGAGCAATTGGGATTGGCGATGATATTGCGCTGGTCATAGCCGGCCAGGTCGCCGGAGTTGACCTCGGGCACCACCAGGGGGACGTCGGGATCCATGCGGAAGGCGGAAGAATTGTCGATCACCACGCAGCCGGCCTGCGCCGCCACCGGACCCCATTGCCGGGAGACATCGCCGCCGGCGGAGAACAAGGCAATATCGACGGTGGAGAAATCGAATGTGTCCAGCGCCTTGACCTTCAAGGTTTTCTCGCCATACATCGCATCCCGGCCGGCCGAACGGGTCGAGGCCAAAGGCACGACTTCATCCGCCGGAAACGTCCGCTCATGCAAGATATTCAACATCTCCCGGCCCACGTTGCCCGTGGCGCCGACGACTGCGACCTTGAAACCCATGGCACTAATTCCTTGTCTCAAAGGGGTCTGAAAGGGGCGCATCAATACCGCCAAAGCATGCTTATCTTCAAGTGGTTAATCGCGCCGCGCCGACACCGCCTTCGTCCGCCTGTACTTCCCGCATGACCCAGTCGCGAAAGGCGCGTACTTTCGGGTGATCCAGGGCGCGGGCGGGATGCACGAGGTAATAAGCGAATTCGGCGGGCAACTGGATGTCGAACGGTCTGACCAACCGGCCGCTGGCCAGATGATCGCCGATCAGGGCACTGCGGGCCAGGGCCACGCCCTGGGCGTCCACCGCCGCATCGATCACCAGGGTCGAGAGGTTGTAGCCAGGCCCCCGGTCCGGATCGACGCCGTCGACGCCGGCGGCCAAGAGCCACAGGCGCCAGGTCTCCCGCATGTCGTCGTGCAGCAGGGTGTGGTGGCGCAGATCCTCCGGCTGGCGCAGCGGATGCGGGCCCATCAGCAGCGCCGGACTGCAGACCGGGAATAGATCCTCGGTCATCAGGGGCACGACCTCGACCCCGGGCCAGTGACCGTCGCCATAACGGATCGCCAAGTCAACATCATCGCGGGCAAATTCCACGATCTCGTCGCTGGCCGAAAGGCGCACGTCGATGTCCGAATGCAAGGCGCGGAAGCGGCCCAGGCGCGGCACCAGCCAGGCGGCGGCGAACGAGGCCATGGTGCTGACCGTCAATATGCCGCTGTCCTGGCGCTGGGTCAGGCGGTCCGTGGCATCGGCGAGGAGGTCCAGGCCCTCGCGGACCGCCGCCAGATAGGTCTGGCCGTTTTCGGTCAACACGATGGCCCGTCCACGGCGGCGAAACAGCGCCAGGCCCAGCCACTGTTCCAGGGCCTTGACCTGATGACTGATGGCGGCCTGCGTGACGTGCAGCTCTTCCCCGGCACGGGTAAAGCTCAATTGCCGCGCCGCCGCCTCGAAAGCGCGCAGGGCATTCAGGGGAGGAAGTCGCCGCTCTGCCATTAATTTCTCACTAATTCATTATTTTTTCTAATGATATATATGAAAAACGATCGTTTGTCATGTTCCGAAACTGCCTCTATATCTCGCGCATCACATTAATTCTGCGCCAGGAAAGGAGCGTTACCATGATACGGACCCTGCCAATCACGATTAGAGATTTTGATCTAAACGAAATGATCATGAGTGTCGCCAAAACGCTCTACCAATGGCAAGTGCGGGCCGAACAGCGCCAGCATCTGGGTACATTGGATCGGCGCATCCTGGAAGACATGGGCATGACGCCCAACCAGGCCCGGTCGGAAGCCCGCAAGCCCTTCTTCTGGCACTAATCGCCGACGCGGCTGACGTCCTGAATTGCGGCGCGGAACACCGCGGCGACAAATCGCCGCAGACACTTCGTCTTGACGCTAGCCCTCCCGGCTGCCCTAATTGCGGGACCTGACCAAAGGGGACCAGCACTTTAGGGTAGCTAGGGGGCAGCGAAATGTTCATTCAGACCGAACCCACACCAAATCCCGAAACCTTGAAGTTTCTGCCCGGCGTGACCGTTCTGCCGTCCGGCAGCTTTGACTATCGCGGTCCGGCCGAGGCGGAGGCATCGCCCCTGGCCCAAAGCCTGTTCGCGATCGATGGTGTCAGCGGCGTTTTCCTGGGCCATGACTTCGTATCGGTCAGCAAGGGCGAGGCCGAATGGTTTCAACTGAAACCCCTGATCCTCGGCGCCTTGATGGATCATTTCGGCAAGGGCTTGCCTGTCATTATCAGTGCCCTTGTGGAAGCGCCCACGGCAGAGACGGCAGCCGGCGGCGCGGCGGCCGGGCAGGAACCCGATGGCGCCGACGATGAAGTGGTGGCGCAGATAAATGAACTGCTGGAAACCCGCGTGCGCCCAGTCGTGGCGCAGGACGGTGGCGACATCGTCTTTCATGCCTTTGATCAGGGTATCGTCTATTTACACATGCGTGGCGCCTGCGCCGGCTGCCCCAGCGCCACGATCACGTTGAAGAACGGCATTGAGCGGATGTTGCAACACTTCCTGCCGGAGGTGACGGAAGTTCGCGCGGTCTGATATAATCAACCACGAATCGTATACATAACCCTTGGAGGATCATCTATTTGTGCATTGCCTGAGAATGGCGCGCCCAAAACAGCGGTTGATTTGAGCGTATTTTTCGCGTAGCTAGAGGTCTGAAGAAGCAAGAAAGCCGACCAGAATAGTCGGTAAGTTCGCCGGAAACCGGCGCGGCGTAGGGTCTGACGAGTTTGACTGTTGCGTCAGAAAGTCCAGAAAACTGCCATATATTTTTTCGAATTGACCGGCTTCAGAATGACAGCTTGGTATTGGGAACCGCCCAACGGCGGATAATTCGGAAACACTTCGGCAGTCAACTGGGATAGTAGCAAACAGTGTATGAACAAACCGTTAATAAAAAGTAAGCGTTGAAAATCGACGTAAGCGTAACGATCAGGCCACGGTGGGATGCCGCGGCGAGACCAAGAAACGAAGTGCCGATAAACGGCTGGATATGAGTGCGCCAAAATAGGGGCGCATTGGGTGTAGGAGTAGGGAGGCCGACGGATCACCGTTGGTCGGAATGGCGTTGACGATGAAGATTGGCAATCAAGGTATTGTGACCGCCGCCGCCACGGCTGGCTGCGCGGTCGTTCTCGCGTTCCAGGCTATTGTCGGCCCGGCGGTATTGTCTTTGTCACCCGCCGCGGCACAATCGTTGCGCGGCGAGGCCGTGGACCGGCGCGATGCGGCGTTGTTCACGGTTCCGGACTTTAATCTGCCGGTCAGCCTGGTCGCGGAGATGCAGGCGGTGCCGGTTTTGGTGCAGCCGTGGCAGCTGGCCAGTGTCACGACCCGGCCGGGACAGAAATTCAATTGGCGGCGCGGTCCGCAATTCAGCAAACGGGAGTTGCTGGATTTGTCACTGAAGGCGTTGCGGCGCGGCCAGACGGCGGTGCCACCGGTCTATTTGAGCCGATTTCCCGTCAAGCTGGCTAAATTGCGCTCGGCCAAGCAGCGCAAGGATATCTTCATCAAGACCGTGCTTCCCCTGGTGATCCGGGCCAACGACGAAGTCCGCGCTGAACGCCATCGCCTGCTGTCCCTGATCAGGCGGGAAAAAGATCAAGGCAGCCTTTCGCCGAACGAGCGCGCTTATCTCAATAATCTGGCCGCCGACTACGAAGTACCCGAAGGCGACCTGGAGGAACTTCAACGGCGCGTGGATGTGGTTCCGGCCTCGCTGGCATTGGCCCAGGGCGCGGAAGAGTCGGGCTGGGGCACGTCGCGTTTCGCCCGCTTGGGCAATGCGGTGTTCGGGCAACGCACTTTCCGCAAGGGCGGCGGCCTGGTGCCGCTAAAACGCGAGCAAGGTAAGCGCCATGAGGTCAAGGCCTTCAATAGCCTCTACACTTCGGTGCGGGCTTATGTCTGGAATCTGAATACGCATTTCGCCTATGACGCGTTCCGGAAAGAGCGCGCCGCATACCGTTCCGGCGGCCGGCCGCTGAACGGCTATGTGCTGACTGGAACTCTGAAGCGCTATTCGGAACGGGGCCAGAAGTACATTGAAACGATCCGTGTGATCATGCGGGCCAATCGTCTGGGCGATTTCGACGATGCGCAATTGCTGTCCGCCAATTCGGCGCTCAAGGGCGGCAATCAACCGTCCTGACATCGTCTTCGGTTGGAGCATGTTTCTTCTAAACATGCTCGGACTCTTAAGATAAGAGCAATTGAACCAATTATTGAAGTCGCGAAAGCGACCCCGATTAATTGAAAATTGCCCTAATCCCGGAGCATATCGATTTTACAATGAATTGAACCTTGCGCTACCGCGCGGGGATGTAGAACGGTGTGCCGAACCAACGCCAACGGTTGCCCTTGGCCTGTAGGGTACAGTTGATCCTGCCCCGTCCCGCCGCGAAGGGCTTTTCGAGACGAACCTCGAACCGGCGGCTGCCCAGCCGTTCCAACTGCGCCGCGCCGCTTTGATTGGAGGCGAAACAGGCAAGATTATGCAAGGAGCCGATGCTCTCGGCTACGGTAAAGCCAAACGCCGGCGGGTTGTTATCCCCCAACACCGTATCAGCCGGCAGCACATCACTGACCGGAAGCGGCAAGGCGTTGCCGGCAAGACGAAACCGCTCCACCTCGCCAAACCGTTCGTTCAGGGCAAATCGGGGCAGGCCATAAATGTCCTCGCCGCTATGGGCGACGCCGGAATGCTGGCCGAATGCGGCGGTGAAGCCCGCCGCCCGCGCCGCCTCCTTCTCCCGCAGTCCGAACTCACCATAGGGATAGGCCAGTAATTTCGGCGCGAAGCCCAATTCGGCACGGAACCGGGCATTTGACCGCGACAGCTCTTCCTCCAGCTTCTTTTTCGTTCCGTCCGGCAAATGGGCATGACTGCCCGTATGGTTGCCAATTGTCGCGCCCGCCGCCGTCAGGGCCCGCAATTGCGCCCAGGACATATGGCCGGGCCGCTTGGCGTCGACGGCATCGGTGGCGACAAAAAGCGTGAAGGGCAGGCCGGCTTTTGCCAGCATCGGCCAGGCCCGGTCGTGGACGGACAGGAAAGCGTCATCAATCGTCAGCGCGATGGTACGGTCGGGCAGCGTTTCCTGACGGCGAAATGCCGCGACAATTTCAGGCAGCGGCTTGACGTTATAGCTGCCCGCCGCGATCTCGGCCAAATGGGCGGCAAACTGCTCCAGCCTCACGTTGGTGCTGGGAAAATCCGTTTCACCAAAACGATGATACATGAAGATCACCGCCGACGAGACGGTTTCGGCCGCGCGCGCGGTCTGTCCGCTCAGCGATGGCGCCAGACATCCCGTCAAGATAAGTATCAGGACCAATGCCGGGCGCATGACCATTTCGCCAATCCGGGAAGGAACTCGCAACAGACCATATTTGCCACACATAAATTGCATGATAGATGTGTTTAATACACTTGCCCAGCTACGCCAACGTATCTTAATCCCAAATTATATATTCATATCTGTTGACTATAACGTTATCGCTTCAAATAAATGTTTGGCCCAACTCTATCGAGGAGAGGAAGATGAGCGGAATTGTGAACGACAAGAGCTTTGACATCATATTCCGTGACGGGCGTACACACGCGGTGTGGCTGGAAAAACCGGTCTCCGAGATTACCCTGCAGGCGCTTTATGATTTGTTGAGCCAGGGTCCGACAGCCGCCAATGGTTCGCCTGGACGGTTCCTTTTCCTGCGCACGGCAGCGGCCAAGGAGCGGCTGCGCCCGCATTTGAGCGCCGGCAACGTGCAGCAGACCATGACCGCTCCCGTCGTCGCCATCGTAGGATATGATCTGGCTTTCTACGACAAGTTTGAAACCCTGTGGCCGGGCAATGACCAGGTGCGCGGCTGGTTCGCGGGCAACGACGAAAAATCGCTTGAGGCGGCATTCCGAAATGGCACCTTGCAGGGTGCCTACATGATTGTCGCCGCCCGTGCCCTGGGCCTGGATTGCGGACCCATGTCGGGGTTTGACGCTGATGGGGTAAACAAGGAGTTCTTTTCCGACAGCACACTCCGGGTGAACTTCCTGTGCAACCTGGGCCATGGCGATCCCGCGGCGCTGCCGCCGCGAAAGCCGCGATTGAGCTTCAACGAAGCCGCGGAAGTGATTTAGCCCCTCGATCGGCGGCGCGGGAGGCAGATCGGCCATGCCCATTCTGGCATTTGATACCGCGCAACAGGCGTGTTCCGCCGCGATTTCCCATGACGGCGAACTGCTCGCCAGCCGCCGCCGCCTGATACAGCGCGGCCATGCCGAACAGCTGTTACCCATGATCGAGGATGTGCGGCAACAGGCCGGCGTCGAATTCAAGGACCTGGACCTGATCGCCGTCACGGTTGGTCCCGGCACTTTTACCGGCGTTCGCGTCGGCTTGGCGGCGGCGCGGGCGCTGGCGCTGGTGCATGACCTTGCCATGCTCGGTGTCGGCACGTTGGAACTGCTGGCCCAGGGCGCCGTACCGAATCGGCCCGCCGCGACAGAGGCGGAATTTGGCGGCGGTATCATCGCCGCCATCGATGCCCGCCGTGGCGAGCTTTACACCCAGGCCTTTGACGGCACCGGCCGGGCCCTGACCGACGCCACGGTGGGTCCCGCCGATCCCGCCCTTGCGGTGGCGGCAGCGGCGCCCGGCCTGCTGGTCGGCACCGGAGCGCTTTTGATGCAGGACGTTCTGCCCGATTGGCGCGTGCTGGATAAAGATGCGCAGCCTGACGCGGGCGTTCTTGCCCTGGCCGCCGAGGCGGCTTGGCGGCACCGGGCCAGCCGTACGCCTCCGGCGCCGTTGTATCTGCGTGCGCCGGACGCGCGCTTGCCGGCCGGGGCCTTGAATATGCGGCACCCGCCGGCCTTATGAGCCTGGATATTATTTCCATCGACAAGACCGGCTGCGCCTTGCTGGCCGATTTGCATCGATTGTGTTTTGCCGAGGCATGGAGCGCCGACGCGTTCGCCACGCTGCTCGATATGCCCGGCGCCTTTGCCATCCTGGCCAGCCAAGCGGCCGAGCCCGCGGGTTTTGCCCTGGCCCGTTCGGGCGGTGGTGAATGCGAGATTATTACGCTGGGCGTGGTGCCGCCGCACCGTGGAAAAGGCGCCGGGGATGCGTTACTTGAGGCCGTGGCGGCACGCGCAAAGGTGCGCGGTGTCGAGGATATGATGCTGGAGGTTGCAAGCGACAATGCCCCTGCCATCGCCCTGTACCAATCCAACGCCTTCGTCTCCGTGGGCCGGCGTCCTGGCTATTATCCGGACAAGGATGGCGGCCGGGTCGATGCCATCATCATGCGGCGTACCCTGGGTTCGTGAAAATCCAAAAAAACGCCTTGAATTCAGGCCTTTTCAAGTACCAGCAGATGCGGACCATCGGGGTTATCGCCATCCTCGGGTGTCAATGACAGGATCCGGTGCCCATGTTCGCGCACGGACCGTGGTACATTTTGCAATGGTTCCGCGCCCTGTAATCGCACGGTTGCCTGCTCGCCTGAAGCCATGGATTCAATCAATAGCTTGGTCCGAACAAAAGTCATGGGACAAATCTGGTCCGTTATGTCCAAATAATGCGTAGAAGCAGCCGTTTTCATTACTAAAATCCAAATACAAATTTCATCATTGCAGAAATAGTGTTTTCCTATTGCATGGCTTGCAATAAAATCTTAGACTTATGTGAACATTATCTAGTCTGTGCATTTGAAATTGCCTGATTTTCTTGGAGGAACCGGTTACATGGCAGAACAAGGTGCTGATCTTAGTGAACTATTGACGCTAACCACGGACATTGTTGCATCCCATGTTTCGAACAACGGGGTCCCAGTTAGTGAATTACCACAATTGATTCAACAGGTTTACGCGACCTTGGCGGAACTTGGCAAGGAAGCGGCGCCAGCGGCCGAAAAACCGCAACCGGCGGTGCCGATCCGCAAATCGATCACGCCGGACTATATTATCTGCTTGGAAGACGGCAAGAAACTGAAAATGCTGAAGCGGCACTTGAAAACCGCCTATGACATGACACCGGATCAGTATCGTGAACGCTGGGGCCTGGCCTCGGACTATCCCATGGTCGCGCCCAACTACGCTGAACAGCGGCGTGATCTCGCCAAGAAAATTGGTTTGGGAACATCGCGGAGCCGCCGCGGCGCAACTTGACCGCGAACATGTCATCACTTTATCGGGCAACCGGAGTATAAGCTTCGATGACAGGGCATATCGAACGGCTTTGTTTGGAACGCGGACTACGCATGACCGGGCAGCGCCGTGTTGTCGCCCGCGTGTTGTCGGAGGCGGACGATCATCCCGATGCCGAGGAGGTTTATCGGCGAGCCGGCAAGTTGGACCCGAAAATATCCATTGCCACCGTCTATCGCACGCTGCGGATTTTTGAAGATGCAGGCATATTGCAACGCCTGGAATTCGGCGATGGCCGGGCCCGGTTCGAAAAGGCGGAATCGGATCATCATGACCATTTGATCGACACCGAGAGCGGCAAGGTAATCGAATTTCAAAATGCCCAGCTGGAAGAATTACAGGAACAAATTGCCGCCGAACTCGGCTTTCGCCTGGTTGGGCATCGGATGGAATTGTATGGCGTTCCTTTGCCGAAGGCCCCCTCCACGGACACCTGGCTACCCAACGACAAGGATGATGCCGGGAATGACGGCGGCGATTGAGCATTTCCGATTTTCCCGGCAATCCGCAAAAATGCTTCTGAAAAACCCGAAAGTCTAGAATTCCCGATGCTGAACTAGTTGGGACAAACAGACAAAAATTTCGCACGACAGTTGACGGCAGCCTCACTTCTTGACTATTTGCGCCCTATTGATAGTGTTTTCCCTGACAACATAGTGTGGAGCGCGATAAGGGAATGAACCAATATCGCCAGCGTCCGGGTTTTTTCCGGACGCGCGAGAGCGACGGCAACGGCTGGCGCAAGGCGGCGGCTAACGCCGCGCGGCGCGAAGACGGTCGCGGACGGACCGACGGCAGCTCTTGCAAACGCGATTGGCCTCCCTTGCCCCGAATATTCCTTGGCTAAGAAATTATTTATCCGCACCTACGGGTGCCAGATGAATGTCTATGATTCCGCTCGGATGGTGGATGTCCTGGCGCCCCTGGGCTATGTCCAGGCCAGCGGTCCGGAAGACGCCGACATGGTCATTCTAAACACCTGCCACATTCGGGAAAAAGCGGCTGAAAAAGTATATTCGGAGCTGGGCCGGTTGCGCGAGATGAAGCAGCAGCGATCCGGCGACCAATCCGGGCAACGATCTGGGAACACGGGGCCCATACTGGCCGTCGCCGGCTGCGTGGCCCAGGCGGAAGGGGCCGAGATGCTGGCCCGGGCGCCATTCCTGGACATAGTATTTGGCCCGCAGACCTATCACCGCCTGCCGGAAATGATCGCCCGCGCCGAACGCGCCGCCAGGAAAGGCGATCGGGGCGCGGGCGTCCTGGACACCGATTTTCCCAGCGAGGCGAAATTTGATCACCTGCCGAAGGCCGGCACCGATGCGGCGGCAGTGGGCCGCACGGCATTTCTGACCATTCAGGAAGGCTGTGACAAGTTTTGTACCTTTTGCGTCGTGCCCTATACCCGGGGCGTGGAGTTTTCCAGACCCGGCCATGCGGTTATGGCGGAATGCCGGGATCTGGTCGCAGCCGGGGTGCGGGAAGTCACCTTGCTGGGACAAAACGTCAATGCCTATCACGGTGCGGCCCCCGGCGGTGATGGTGTCGGCGACGGTCCCGGGGCGACCTGGGGCTTGGCCGAACTGATCAGGCAATTGGCCGGGATCGACGGCCTGGAGCGGATCCGATACACCACATCCCATCCCCGGGACATGGATGATGCGCTATATGATGCCCATGGCGGCTGCGAAAAGCTGATGCCCTATTTGCATCTGCCGGCGCAATCGGGTTCGGACCGCATACTTGCGGCCATGAACCGCGGCTATACCGCCGCCGAATACCGCGCCAGTGTCGCGCGGCTGCGCCGGGCGCGGCCCGATATCGCCTTGTCGGGAGATTTCATCGTCGGTTTCCCGGGCGAAAGCGAGGCGGATTTCGAAGCTACGATGGCGCTTGTGCGCGATGTGGAATACGCCCAGGCTTATTCCTTCAAATACAGCCCCCGTCCCGGCACGCCGGCCGCCTTGCTGGAAGATCAGGTGCCCGATCAGGTGCGCGGCGAACGGCTGCAGCGGCTGCAGAACCTGCTGAACAGCCAGCAACAGGCCTTCAATCAGCGCATGGTGGGTCAACGCCTGCCCCTGCTGCTGGATCGTCCCGGCCGGCGGCCCGGTCAACTGGTGGGCCGCAGTCCCTATATGCAAGCCGTGCACTTGGATGGGCCGGAAGAATTGCTGGGGCAAATGGTCACGGTCGAGATTACCGAAGCTCACGCCAATAGCCTGGCGGGGCAATTGCTGCGCCGGAATCCGAGGCCAGCGGTTGTGACGGCGTTGGCCGATGCCGCGCCAAGCATGGAGCAGATAATTTGAACATGGCAACAAGCGGCGGCGAACCGGCCTTGGTGATCGATTTTGACGATACCCGGCTGCTGGCGCCGCTGTTTGGCGAGCATGACCGCCACTTGGCCCGGATCGAGCAGCGCCTGGGCCTGTCCCTGGTGCCGCGCGGCAACCGTGTCGCGATTCTGGGCGAGGCCCACGCGGCGGCGGTGGCTCAAGCCGCGCTGGAGGATCTTTACCAGCGTCTGAAAGACGGCCTGGAGGTTACGGCGGCGGATGTGGATGGTGCCGTTCGCATGGCCGAGGCGCAACCCCTGGGGCAGACCGTATCACGTGCGGTTCCCGGCGGGGCGGCGAGCACGGATGCCGCGTCCACGAAAACCGCCAAAACTGGAAAATCCCGGCGCAAGCCGCGGCACGCCGAGCGGTCAGGATCACGATCGGAGCCGGGCAGGCGCACCACCGGTTCTGAAGATACCATTATCCGCACCCAGAAAAAGCTGATCACGCCGCGTTCGCCGATACAGGCGGAATATGTTGACGCCATGCGCAGCCATGATCTGGTTTTCGGTCTGGGTCCGGCCGGCACCGGCAAGACCTATCTGGCCGTGGCGATCGCGGTTTCGATGCTTTTGGAAGAGGCGGTGGAGCGTATCATCCTCACCCGGCCCGCCGTCGAAGCGGGCGAGCGTCTGGGCTTTCTGCCCGGTGCCCTGGAGGAAAAGGTCGATCCGTATATGCGGCCCATGTATGACGCATTGTACGACATGATGCCCGGCGACCGGCTTGCGCGGCGGCGCGACGCCGGCGATATTGAAGTGGCGCCATTGGCCTACATGCGGGGACGTACGCTATCGAATGCCTGCATCATTCTGGATGAAGCGCAGAATACCACGCCGGTGCAGATGAAAATGTTCCTGACCCGCATGGGTGAAAACAGCCGCATGGTGGTCACCGGTGATCCCTCCCAGGTCGATCTGCCCGCCGGCACGCGATCCGGCCTGAAGGATGCGTTGGCCATTCTTGGCGGCATCGAGAGCATCAAGATGATTGAATTCGGCGCCGACGATGTGGTTCGACATCAGCTTGTCGGCACCATCGTGCGGGCCTACGACCGTCGTGACAAGCAATCCTCGGGCGAGGACTAGAGATGCAAGACAACGGCGACGGCCCGAATACACCTATCGGCGGCCCGACATCCGGCCCCATGGGGCCGGGCGGCCTGACCGATACGCGGGAGGCGCTGCGCAAGGCGGCCGGTACCGCCCTGGCGGATGACCGTTGGCAGCGCTGGCGCCCGATCCTTGATATTCCAGCCGTGCTTGGCTTTCTCGTTGTCATGACCATGCTGCTGATCCAGCCCGGCGGCGGCAAGGTGGCGCAACCGGCTGTCGATACCGTGGCGCAGGCGACGATCCGCGCCGGCCGCGATGTTCTGGTGGAGGATCGCCAGGCCACCCAGGCGCGCCGCCAGGAGGCTTTGGCCGAGGTCGATGAGATATTCGACTATGATTCCGACCTCTATTTCGGTCTCGGCGACCAGGTCTTCAAAGCGTTCGCCAATCTAAAGGCGCGAAAGACCGACAACACCGTGTCACCTGTGGAACAACGGACCGTATTCCAGGAGGAATTGGGCGCCGCCGTCAGCCGCGGCGTCTTTGCCCTGATTGACGGCCTGGCTGATCCGGCCGATGCCGCATTGGCGATCAATTTCTTTTTGAACATGGGCTTGGACCGGCATGTTGTCGCGGATCGTGGCGCCTTGCCGTCCGGTGCGGGCCTGGAGATTTGGGACTTGGGCCTGAAGCTGGGATCGCGGCGGGAAAACGCCGCCGGGATCATCGATCTGCGCCAGTTGCGCCGGCTGATGACGGCGCGGGCCGGCGATGCGCCCTATGGCGAGGCCCGTATCGTCCGCAGTTGGATCCTGGAGGCGGCCCAAGAGATAGCCCGCCCCAACCTGCAACCCAATCAGGTGGCCAGTGAAAAGCGGCGGCGCGAAATGGTCGCCGGTGTTGAGCCGGTATTCTTGCGCATCAAGGCGGGCGAAGTCATCATCCGCCGTGGCGACCGCGTCACGGCCACGGCCTGGCGGCGCATTGGCATCTTGAACGAGCACGCGGGCGATCGCCGGGTCTGGCGGGAAGTCGTGGCGGTGGCCGGCCTGTTGAGCGGCTTTCTCCTGCTCGGCGCGATCTTCTTTAGCCGCGCCCGGGTGCCCCTCAGCTTTGGGCGGAAATCGGCCTATCTGACCTTGAGCATAGTCGCCGCGACTTCGGTGATCGGCGTCGCCATGTTCTATGCCGGCCTGGGCTTCGCCGACGGCATGGGTTTTGAACCTGACGCGGCAGCCTATTTCGTGCCGTTGGCCCTGGCCACGGTGTTGGTATCTTTGTTGGTCGATGCCCGCACATCACTGTTGGTGGGCGTCGTCCTGACGCTATTCCTGGCCTACCGGGTAAACGGTGATCTGTGGCTGGTCACCAACTATATCGTTGGCGTGCTGGTTGCCGGCATCGCGGCCCGGCGCAGCCGGCGCCGGATCGATCTGTTGCGCATCGGCGTGATGGTGGCCTTGGCCCAAATGGCCATGGTGCCGGTTACCGTGACCCTGGCCGGTCATGGACTGGGCAGCGAGCACCTGCCCCTGATGTTCGGCGCGGCGGTCTCGGGCCTGTTGGTCGGCGTCGCCACATTGGGGCTACTGCCGGCTTTTGAATGGCTGTTCGACGAGACCACTGACACCCGGCTCTTGGAACTGGCCTCGGCGGATAACCCGCTGCTGAAGGAATTGGCGCTGAAGGCGCCGGGTACATATTATCACTCCGCCATGGTCGCCAATCTGGCCGAGGCCGGGGCGGATGCGATTGGCGCCAACGGTCTGATGTGCCGGGTCATGGCGTTGTATCACGATATCGGCAAGTTGCAGCGCCCGGCATATTTCATGGAAAACCAGCGCGGCAATGACAATATTCACGAGCGTCTGGCCCCCGACGTCTCGGCGCGGGTGATCCTGCACCACATCCTGGATGGCCTGGAAATGGCGCGGAAGGCCAAATTGGGACGTTTGATCCTGGAAGGCATTGCTCAGCATCAAGGGACCACCCTGTTGCGTGTGTTCCATGAGAAAGCCAGGGCCCAGGGCTTTAACGGCCCGGAGGATGACTACCGCTATCCCGGCCCGCGGCCGCAACGGCGGGAGGCGGGGATCCTGTTGCTGGCGGATTCGATCGAGGCGGCGACGCGGGCCCTAAAAGATCCGTCCGCCGCGAAGGTGGGCGAGCGGGTGCGTCAGGTTATCGAGATGCGTGTCGAAGAGGGCGAGCTCGATGATTGCAATCTGACCCTGCGCGATCTGGATACCATCGAAACCACGTTCACCCGCACGCTCACGCTGGGCGTGTTTCACAATCGTGTTGATTATCCACCCATGGCGAATCCCAGTGGTTCTTCTTCGGAAAGTGATACAAACGGCGATGCAGATAGAGATCATCGTGTCCACCCCCTGCCGGGCGTGGTTGACCGACCTGCCTGACGCGGTTGCCATCGGGCAACAGACCGTCGCGGCCGTTCTGCGGCAGGCGGGTTTGACCGGCACCGTTATCGAAGTTGGCGTGACCTTGACGGATGATGTTGAAATGCGCCGCTTGAACCGCGACTACCGTCAATCCGATAAGGCCACCAACGTTCTGTCTTTTCTCGGCGACAGTGGTGATGGGCCGGCCCATGGCGGTCCGTTATTGTTGGGCGACATCGTCCTGGCCCATGGCGTGGTCGGCGCGGAAGCCCGGGCCCAGGGCAAGAGTTTGCATGATCATTATTGCCACTTGCTGGTTCATGGTACACTGCATCTGTTGGGTATGGATCATATGGACGCGAACGAGGCACAAACCATGGAAGCGCGGGAGGTCGCTATTCTGGCGGACATGAGCATTTCCGACCCATATGATTTGCCCGGCCAGCGCCTGTCATTGGACGTGAAATGAGCGAACCTTCCGACCCTACTTCACCCGGCAAGCCGCGTAACGGCGGCGCCAAGGCAGAGATCGAAGGCAGCAGTGGCTTCCTGCACTGGCTGAACGGTCTGCTGCGCGGCGGCGGCGATGCGGATCTGAAGGAAAGCATCGAAGAGGTCATCGAAGAGCACGAGGCGCTGACCCCCGCCATGGATCCGGAACAGCGCGAGATGCTGATGAACATCATCAGCTTCGGCGAATTGGAGGTCGATGACGTGATGGTGCCGCGGACCGATATCGTGGCGCTGGAAGCCGGCGCATCAACGGCCGATGTGGTCAGCACCTTCCGGCAGGCCCACCATTCCCGGCTGCCGGTCTACCGCGAGACCCTGGATGACATCGCCGGTTTTGTGCACATCAAGGATATCGTCGATCATTGGGGCCGTGACGAGGAATTGTCCCTGGCCCGAATTCTGCGCGAACTGCTGGTGGTGCCGCCCTCGATGCCCATACTCGATCTGCTGGCCCGCATGCGCGCCACTCGGATCCACATGGCCGTTGTGGTTGATGAATACGGCGGCACGGACGGGCTGGTCACGATTGAGGACATTGTTGAGGAAATCGTCGGCGAAATCGAAGATGAACACGACACCGACGAGGGCCCCTCGCTGTTGGAGCGGCCCGACGGCACGATTGAGGCTGATGGCCGGGCCGAGATCGACGATCTGGAAAAAATTCTGGCGGTTGATTTGTTGCCCGATGAAGTGGATGAGGATATCGAGACCCTGGGCGGTCTGGTGTTCGCCATGTTGGGCCGGGTGCCGCAGATCGGAGAGACGATCAGCCATCCGGGCGGCGTTGAATTCGAAATCGTCGATGCGGATCTGCGCCGGGTCAAGCGGCTGATGGTCCGTCATGGTGCCGATGTGGCGGCGGCCGACGAAGCGGCTGATACGGATGACGGTGCCGCATCGGAGTCCAGCTCAGAATCCAACGGCTGACTTATCCGCCGGCGGATGATGTGATTTCTCTGTCAATTCCGGGTCCTGGCATCCGTTCTTCCCCTTGGGTCCAGCTTCTTGCTGCCATTCTGTTCGGCGCCGCCGCCGCATTGGCCCTGGCGCCCTTGTATCTCTGGCCCCTGATGGTGCTGGGCTATGCCGGACTGTTGTCGCTGCTGCAGCGATCCAGCAGCACCAGGCGCGCCTTTGTCCATGGCTGGGCCTTTGGTACCGGATATTTCCTGGTTGGATTGCATTGGGTGGGGCATGCCTTCATGGTCGATGCCGAGCGCTTTGCCTGGCTGATGCCCTTTGCCGTCATGGCCTTGGCGGCCGGGCTGGGTTTGTTTCCCGCCCTGGCGGCGGCGTTGACCCGGCGCCTGTCGGCGCCCGGGATTGGACGCTTGCTTGCCTTTACCTTGTTCTGGGGTTTGACGGAATGGCTGCGCGGATCGCTGTTGACCGGATTTCCCTGGCTGTTGTCGGGCCATGTTTGGGCCGCCAGTGAGTCTAGCCTGCAGGCCGCCGCCTATTTCGGTGTCTCGGGCCTGGGTTTGCTGGCGGTGCTGGCCGCCGCCGCGCCGGCCCTGTTGCTAAGCACCGATCTGGTTGCCCGTGGGCGGGGGATAGCTGTCAATGGGGCGGCCCTGAGTCTGGTCGGCCTGGTTCTGCTTGCCTCGCTGGCGCGCTTGTCGGCGGCGGCGGTCGACTATCATCCTGACGTACGCCTGCGCCTTGTCCAGGCCGGCATTCCCCAGGCGGACAAGTGGCGGCCGGAATTGCGCGACCAGCACCTGGCGCTTTATCTAAGCTTGAGCCTGGGTCCGGATACTGCCGGGCAACCGCCTGATTTCAGTCATCTGATCTGGCCGGAGACGGCGACGCCCTTCTTTCTCGCCAACGACCGGCGGCGGCGCGGCATTATCGCGCGGGCCCTGCCGCCGGACAGTCTGTTGATAACCGGGTCGCCTCGGCGCGGAAGTTCCGGGCCGGATATTGCAAGATTGCATAACAGTGTCATGACGCTTGCCCCCAACGGCGCGGCGGCGGCTATTTATGACAAGTACCATTTGGTGCCGTTTGGTGAGTATCTGCCCCTGCGCGGTGTTCTGACCCGCCTTGGTGTGGACAAGTTGGCCCATGGCGCGGTGGATTTTTCCCCTGGCCCCGGGCCCCGTGTAGTTGGCTTGGGGAATCTGCCGTCGTTTCGCCCCTTGATTTGCTACGAAATAATATTCCCTCGCGAAATACGGGGGAAAAATATCCATGCCAACCCGCAATGGCTGCTTAATTTGACCAACGATGCCTGGTTTGGCGATAGTTTTGGGCCGCGCCAGCACCTTGCAATCGCCCGTGTCCGAGCGGTGGAGTTGGGCCTTCCCGTGGTACGTGTGGCCAACACCGGAATTTCAGCGGTGATTGACCCTTTTGGCCGGGTAAGCGCGCGGCTGCCCCTAAACACGGCCGGGGTGATAGACAGCCGTTTGCCAATCGCCCTGCCGCAAACTCTCTATGGGCGATTCGGCGACGGTGTTTTTATACTGTTATGTTCCTTGCTCGCAGGTTTGATCTTTCTGGCGGAAATTCGCCGCATATTGCCGCGACATCCTACGCCATAAGCGATGCTTGACAGGCATACCCCACTGCTACATACATGTGTATGCAACCATTCGGAAGCATTCGGTATTAATTGGCGATCAATGATGTAAGTTGCCACTAGAGATTGCAGATGAGGAGTAGTACCAGTGACAGCGAACCCCAATCCAGTTGACATTCATGTCGGCTCACGTGTTCGGCTACGTCGCACCCTTCTGGGTATGAGCCAGGAAAAACTTGGCAATGCGCTGGGCCTGACTTTTCAACAGGTTCAAAAGTACGAGCGCGGCACCAACCGCATCGGCTCTAGCCGGCTGTTTTTGTTAAGTCGCATTTTGGATGTGCCTGTGTCGTTCTTCTTTGACGACATGTCACCGGAAATCGCCTCGGGACGGGCTGGATTTGCCGAGGCCGCCCAGGCTAACTTTGACCAGGACGATCTGGCGAAACGCGAGACGCTGGAACTGGTTCGGGCCTACTACAAGATTACCGACGCCGGCGTGCGCAAACGGCTGTTCGATCTGGTCAAGGCGGTTGGCGGCCAAGTCATCGAAGACGTCGACGAAGGCTGATCTACCTGAAATTTCAGCTAAATTGTACCTGCGTCGATTAGGCACTGCCCCTGAGGTGCGGGCGGTGCTTGACCGATGGTGAAAAGCCTGCAACAACCGCCTGCAGTTGGCGGCGGGGCCGCCGTGAAATGACTTGTGATCATGGTTCTTAACTAGCTGGAGGCGCCTCGTGTCGAGTGGCAATTATCTTTTTACATCTGAATCCGTTTCCGAAGGGCACCCGGACAAGGTTTGCGATCAAATTTCGGACGCGATCGTCGACATGTTTCTTGCCGCGGATCCGGACAACGCCCGGGTGGCGTGCGAGACCCTGACCACGACAAACCTGATCGTCATGGCCGGCGAAGTGCGCGGCCCGGCCGAAGTGGCCGAAGACAAGGCGGCCATGGAACAGGCGGCCCGCGATACCGTGCGCCGGATCGGCTACGAACAGGATGGTTTCCATTGGAAGAACGCCGAAGTTCAGGTTCATCTGCATCCGCAGTCCGTTGACATCGCCCAAGGCGTGGACGCCTCCGGCAACAAGGACATTGGCGCGGGCGACCAGGGCATCATGTTCGGCTACGCCTGCAATGAAACCCCGGCCCTGATGCCGGCGCCGATCGATTTTTCCCACGCCATCCTGCGCCGCATGGCCGAGGACCGGCATGCCGGCCTGACGCCGCAATTTGGCCCGGATTCGAAAAGCCAGGTCACCCTGCGCTATGTCGATGGCAAACCGGTTGGCGCCACATCCGTCGTGGTCTCGACCCAGCATGCGGCGGAAGCGGGACCGGAGGAAGTACGCGAACTGGTCCGCAAATATGTCCTCCAAGTCCTGCCTGAAGGCTGGATGTGCCCGGAGGATGAATTCTATGTCAATCCGACTGGCCGATTTGTCATTGGCGGCCCGGATGGCGATGCCGGCCTGACCGGCCGCAAGATCATCGTCGATACCTATGGTGGCGCCGCGCCCCATGGCGGCGGTGCCTTTTCCGGCAAGGATCCGACCAAGGTTGACCGCTCCGCCGCCTATGCCGCGCGCTATATGGCCAAGAATATTGTCGGCGCCGACCTGGCCGACCGCTGCTGCATCCAACTGTCCTATGCCATCGGCGTGGCCAAACCGCTGTCCATCTATGTCGATACCTACGGCACCAGCCGTTGCGACGAGGACCGCCTGGTGAGCTTCCTCTCGGAAAATGTGGATTTGAGCCCCCGTGGCATTCACAACATGCTGACCCTGAACCGGCCGATCTATGCCAAGACCGCCGCTTACGGTCATTTCGGCCCGGAAGCGACCGATGACGGCCATTTCAGCTGGGAACGGCTTAACCTGGTGCCGGAGTTGAAGCCCCTACTTGGCTGATAAACCCGCCCGCACGCTGTATGGCCGGCGGCGCGGCAAACCGCTCCGTGCCGGTCGGCGGGATGTTCTTGAGCGGCTGTTGCCGCAACTGAGCATCGATCCAGCCGGCTATCAGGACCGCAAACTGGATCCCCGCGCGTTGTTTGATGCGGAGGTTCAGGCGGTCTGGCTGGAGGTCGGCTTTGGCGCCGGCGAGCATCTTTCGGCCCTGGCCCGGGCCCATCCGCACATTGGCTTCATCGGTTGCGAGCCGTTCATCAATGGCGTGGCCCGTCTGCTGTCGGATGTGGATCAATATGGGCTGGCCAACGTGCGGGTGGTCATGGATGACGCCCGCGTCCTGCTGGATTGTCTGGGCCAGGGCAGTATCGGCCGCGCATTTCTGTTGTTTCCCGATCCCTGGCCGAAGCGCCGCCATAACCGCCGGCGTTTCGTCGTACCGGAAAATATTGCCGCCATGGCCAATGTCCTGGCCGACGGCGCGGAATGGCGCATCGCAACGGACCATAGGGACTATTGCCGTTGGATATTGGACCACATGACGCGCTCCACTCAATTCGAATGGCTGGCCAGGCGGCCCGGTGACTGGCGCCAGCGGCCCGCCGGCTGGCCGCCGACCCGGTATGAGGAAAAAGGCCTGGAAGCGGGCCGGCCGCCGGTTTTTCTTGGCTTCGAACGGCGGCGCCGAAAACAACCCGGCGAACAGCCTTAACGCTTGCTTTGCGCTGTCCGGGACCATATATAGGCAACTAACAAATAGCCTGGCGACCAGCGGGGCGGTAACAAAGGTGGGCCAGCGGCCCGCCTTTTGCATTTTTTGGGCAGATTTCGTGGAGGCCGAAGCAGGTTTTGACGGCGGATAATCAACAACTGGGTGAGGTGGAACGCCTGATTGCGCCTTCAGTCGAAGCCATGGGCTTTCGCCTGGTGCAATTGAGCCTGAAGGGGGATACCGGGCAACCGACCCTGCAGATCATGGCCGAGCCCCTGGATGAAAGCGAAATGAACGTTGATCATTGCGCCGAGTTGAGCCGCGCCATTTCAGCCATCCTGGATGTGGAAGACCCCATTCCCAGCGCCTATTTGCTGGAAGTAAGTTCGCCCGGCGTCGACCGGCCCCTGGTCCGCCCGGAAGATTTCGAACGGTTCTCCGGTTTTCAGGCCCGCATCGAAGCCGATACCGCGATCGACAGCCGTCGCCGCTTTGTCGGCCGTCTTCGGGGCCTGGATGATGACCAGGTCAGAATTGACGTGACCGACAGTGACGACAGCGTAAAAGAATTCGCCATCCCCTTCGATATCATCGCCCGCGCGAAACTGGTGCTGACCGATGAATTGATCCGAGACACCTTGAAAAAGAGAAAAAGCTAATGGCCGATGCACAAACAGTCGTAGGCGCCAACCGTTTGGAGCTGTTGCAGATCGCCGACGCCGTCGCGCGTGAAAAAGCGATTGACGCGGAAATCGTCGTCGAGGCGATGGAAGAGGCAATCCAAAAGGCGGCGCGCTCGAAATATGGCATGGAGAACGAGATCCGCGCTGAAATCGACCGCAAGACCGGCAATATTGGTCTGTTCCGGCTGTTGGACGTGGTCGAGGAAGTGGAAAACCCGGCGACGGAAATCCGTTTGACCGAGGCTCTGGGCCGCAATCCCGATGCCCGGGTCGGTGACCTGATCTCCGAGGCGCTGCCGCCCATCGACTTTGGCCGCATCGCCACCCAGACCGCCAAGCAGGTGATCGTGCAAAAGGTGCGCGAGGCCGAGCGGGAACGGCAATACGACGAATACAAGGACCGCATCGGCGAGGTCGTCAATGGCGTGGTCAAGCGGGTCGAGTACGGCAACGTACTGGTCGATCTGGGCCGGGCCGAGGCCATCGTGCGCCGGGACGAGGCGCTGCCCCGGGAAAGCCTGCGCCAGGGCGACCGCATCCGGGCCTATATCTATGATGTACGCCAGGAACAGCGGGGGCCGCAGATTTTTCTCTCCCGCACCCATCCCCAGTTCATGGCGAAACTGTTCACCCAGGAAGTGCCGGAAATCTATGACGGCATTATCGAGATCAAGGCGGTTGCCCGTGATCCCGGCAGCCGGGCCAAGATCGCCGTGGTCTCCAACGACAGCAGTATTGATCCGGTCGGCGCCTGCGTCGGCATGCGGGGCAGCCGGGTGCAGGCGGTCGTCAACGAGCTGCAGGGCGAAAAGATTGATATTATTCAATGGCTTCCCGATCCCGCCTCGTTCCTTGTCAACGGTCTGGCGCCGGCCGATGTGGTGAAGGTCGTGATGGACGAGGAGGCGCAGAAGTTCGAGGTCGTGGTACCCGACGAAATGTTGAGCTTGGCGATCGGCCGTCGCGGGCAGAACGTACGGCTGGCCTCGCAATTGACCGGTTGGGAAATCGATATCCTGACCGAAGAGGAAGAATCCGAACGCCGTCAGGAAGAATTGCGCCTGCGCAGCGAACTGTTCATGGAGGCGCTGGTCATTGATGAGATGATGGCGCAATTGCTGGCGACCGAGGGCTTTAACTCGGTGGAGGAAGTCGCCTTCGTGGAGCAGGAAGAACTGGCCACTCTGGAAGGTTTCGACGAGGACCTCGCCGCTGCCCTGCAACAACGCGCCAACGATTATATCGACGCCCGCGATGCGGAGTTCGACGAAAAACGCGCCGAACTTGGCGTCACGGAAGAGTTGGCGGCGCTTGAGGGTCTGACGCCGGGCATGCTTGTGGCCCTGGGCGAGAACGGTATCAAGGAACTGGACGATTTCGCCGAACTGGCGACCGATGAATTGACCGACCCGGGCGATGGCCTGTTGCGTGGGTTTGATCTGGATGAAGAAACCGCCTCGGCCATGATCATGGCGGCGCGGGCGCATTGGTTCGACGACGAAGATCAGCCCGCAGACGATGGTGAGAACGCGGATACGGACACCGGCGAAGAATCTGGCGAAGAATCCGGCGAAGAAGCTGGTGAGTGAAGGCAACGGTCATGGGCAAGACAGCAGCAGCCGTAGAGGTGATGGAGGTGTCCGGGGCGGCGGTCAGCGTCCCCGAACGGCGCTGTATCGCCACGGGCAATTCGCTGCCGGCCGATGAACTGCTGCGTTTCGTGGTCGGGCCCGAGGGCAATATTTGCGCTGATCTTGGCCGGGAACTGCCGGGCCGGGGGATCTGGGTAAGCGGCCGGCGGGAACTGCTGGAACGGGCATTGAAGAAGCGCCTTTTTGCCCGCGCCGCCAGACAAGCGGTCGCGGTGGCCGAGGATCTTCCCGATCAAGTGGAAGCCCTCATGCGGCGGCGCGCCTTGGCGCTGTTGGGCCTGGCAAGACGGGCCGGTCAGTTGACCTTGGGCTATGAAAAGGTGCGGGCTTTGCTGGCCGCGGAGCCAACGGCGATTGTTGTCTCCGCCGGCGATGCCTCCCTCAGGGGCCGGGAAAAGCTGCTGGGCGGCACCGCCGCTTCCGATGCCGGCGAGGCGTCCGGGGGACGTATTGTTGTTGACCTGTTTAGTGTTGAAGAATTGAGTTTGGCATTGGGCCGTGAAAATGTGGTACATGCTGCCTTGCGGGTCGGTGGCTTGGCGGACCGCTTCTTGGCCGAATGCCGCCGATTGAAGGAATTTCGTGGCTGAAGGTCCGGCTGGCATAGGGCTGACCGGGGCGATTTGTCGCGCGAGTGTGTTGTTGATTTCCGACTGATGATAGCCGGAGTTGGCGGCCACCTGGAAAGAGATGGGACAAGACGACGTGAGTGATACGGGTAAAAAGAAAACCCTGAGCCTGGGCGGAGGCGAGCCCCTTAGTCTGCGAAAACCGGGCGAAGGCGGCGGAGCCCCATCGCGTGGCGGAATGGGTGGCGGACGCAAGACAGTTAAGGTTGAAGTGCGCCGCCGGCGTGCGCCCGCGCGCGGTGCGCAGGCGGGCGCCGGCGAGGCCGCCGCGAAGCCGTCGGGCAAGGAAGAGTCCCCAGCGGTTGCGGCCAGCGCGCAAGCCAGCACCGCGGAAAGCACCGATGCGCCAAAGGCGGAAGCCCCCGCCAAGGCCGACGCGGGCGCCGGACGCACGCGTCACGTCCTCAAGACCCTGTCGACGGAAGAAAAATCGGCCCGCGCCCGCGCCCTGGAGAATGCCCAGGCGGCGGATCAGGCGGCCCGCGCCAGGGCCGAGGAAAATGCCCGCCGGCAAGCGGAAGAAGCAGCCCGGGTCGGGCGCGAGAGAGAAGCTGCCGAGGTCCGGCGCCTTGAGGAAGAGTCCCGGAAGAAGACCGAAGAGGACTCCCGCCGCAAGGCCGAGGAGGAGGCTGCCCGCAAGCTGCAGGAGGCCGAGGCCAAGGCTGAAGCCGAGGCCGCCGGCGCTGCCGCCGGGCGGCAGGGACAACCGCCCGAGGAGGCCAGAGAGGCGGCGCCGCGCCGTTCCGAGCGCCGGCCCGTGGAACGGCCGAAGCAGCAGCCCCGCGCCCGGACCGAGCCTAGGCGCCGGTCCGGCCGCATTACCGTCACGGAAGCCTTGGCCGACCGCGAGGAACGGGTCCGCAGTCTGGCCTCCATCCGGCGCGAACGGGAGCGCCGCAAACAGTTGGCCGCCGATAGCGGTGAAAGCCAAGGCAAGATTTTGCGTGAAGTCGTGGTGCCGGAAACCATTACGGTTCAGGAACTGGCCAACCGCATGGCGGAACGGGGCGTTGACGTCGTGCGTTCGCTGATGGGCCTGGGCGTCATGGCCACGGTCAATCAGACTATTGACGCCGACACCGCCGAATTGGTGGTCGCCGAATTCGGTCACAAACTGCGCCGCGTCTCCGAGGCGGATGTCGAAATCGGCCTGAAGGGCGACAGCGATGACCAGGGCGATATGGTCTCCCGTCCCCCGGTTGTCACGGTCATGGGCCATGTGGACCACGGCAAGACCTCGCTGTTGGATGCCATCCGGGCCTCCGACGTGGCCGCCGGCGAGGCTGGCGGCATTACCCAGCATATTGGCGCCTATCAGGTGACAACGCCGGCCGGAGCCAAGATCACCTTCATTGATACGCCCGGCCATGCCGCTTTCACGGCCATGCGGGCCCGTGGCGCGGAGGTGACGGATCTGGTTATCCTGGTCGTGGCCGCCGACGACGGCGTCATGCCGCAGACGATTGAGGCGATCAACCATGCCAAGGCGGCGGAAGTGCCCCTGATCGTGGCCGTCAACAAGATGGATCTGCCCGACGCCAATCCCAACAAGGTGAAGCAGGAATTACTGCAATACGAAGTTATCCCCGAGGAAATGGGCGGCGATGTGCAGATCGTCGAGGTTTCCGCCATGAAGAAGCAAAACCTGGACGGCCTGGAAGAAATCATCCAGCTGCGGGCGGAAATGATGGAACTGCAGGCCAATCCCGACCGCGATGCCGAAGGCGTGGTGGTCGAGGCCCAATTGGATCGCGGTCGTGGCGCGGTGGCGACGGTGCTGGTGCAGCGCGGAACGCTCTCGGTCGGCGATATTTTCGTCGCCGGGTCACAGTGGGGCCGGGTGCGGGCCCTGTTGGATAGCCATGGCCAGAACGTCGAGACGGCCGGTCCATCGATGCCGGTGGAAGTGCTGGGCCTGAACGGTGCGCCCAATGCGGGCGATGAGTTCAATGTCGTCGACAACGAGGCCCGGGCCCGCGAAGTCGCCGAATACCGGCAACGGGTGGAACGGGAACGCCGGGCCGCCGCCGGCGCGCGCGGCAGCCTGGAGCAAATGTTCTCCAATATGCAGGACAGCGAAAAGAAGGAATTTCCGCTGCTGTTCAAGGCCGATGTGCGTGGCTCGTTGGAGGCGATCACTTCGGCGGTGGAGAACCTTGGCAATGACGAAGTGTCGGCCCGGGTGCTGCATGGCGGCGTTGGCGGCATTACTGAATCCGACATCGATCTGGCCCGCGCCTCCAATGCGGTGGTGATTGGCTTCAATGTTCGGGCCAATCCCCAGGCGCAGGAAATGGCGCGCCAGGAGAATGTTGATATTCGCTATTATTCGATCATCTATGAATTGGTCGATGATCTGCGCAAGGCCATGAGCGGCCTGTTGGCGCCGGAAATCCGCGAATCCATCATCGGCGGCGCCGAAGTTCTCGAGGTCTTCAATGTTTCGAAAATCGGTAAGATCGCCGGTTGCCGGGTGAGCACCGGTTTGGCCCGCCGACAGGCCCGCATACGTCTGTTGCGCGATGATGTGGTCATCCACACGGGCGGCCTGAAATCCCTGAAACGTTTCAAGGACGATGCCAACGAAGTGCGCGAAGGCAATGAATGCGGCGTGGCGCTGGAGAATTATCAGGATATCCAGGCCGGCGACCAGATTGAATTTTTCGAGGTCGAGGAAGTCGAACGATCACTTTAGGCCGGCGCCTTGGCGGCCTTCGTTGCGCCGCCGCGTCACTGACGCCACTTATTCTGGCGGCCGATCTTGGAATAGGGCATGACAATGGCAAAGCATCGCGATTCCGGACGCCGAGATTCCGGGCGGCAGGCGCGTGGCCCATCACAACGCCAGTTGCGCGCCGGTGAGCTGATCCGGCATGCGGTGGCGGAGGTGCTCACCCGCGAAGAGATCCATCACGAGGATCTGGCCGGTGTCGCGATCACGGTGACCGAGGTTGCCCTCAGTCCGGATTTGCGCCAGGCGACCTGTTACATCATGCCCCTCGGCGGCAAGGACAGCGACAAGGTAATGGCGGCGCTGCGCCGCGTCGCGCCATGGCTGGGCGGCCAGGTGGCCCGGCGGGTCAGCCTGAAATTCGCGCCGCGGCTGCACTTCCGAATTGACGGCAGTTTCGACAACGCCTCCCATATCGACAATCTGTTGCGCCGTGATGACGTTGCGCCGGATCTCGAGGCGGGCCCAGACGATCATATGGACGATCATATGGACGACGGCGGCGATGGCGCGTAAGCGGCGCGGCAGGCCAGTGCACGGCTGGCTGATCCTGGACAAACCCTTGGGCATGACATCGGCGCAGGCGGTGGCTAAGGTACGGCGGTGCTTTGATGCCGCCAAGGCCGGCCACGCGGGCACGCTCGATCCCATGGCCACCGGAATACTGCCCATCGCCATGGGGGAAGCGACGAAAGTCGTTTCGAAAGCCATGGATGGCGCCAAGGCTTACCGCTTCACGATCCGTTGGGGTGAAGAGCGGGATACCGATGACGCCGAGGGCCGGATTATCGCCGACAGTGGCAGCCGGCCAGCCAAGGCTGACATCGAAGCCGCCCTGCCGCCATTCACCGGCGAGATTGAACAGGTTCCCCCGGCCTACTCCGCCGTTAAGGTGGATGGCGCCCGGGCCTACGATCTGGCCCGCGGCGGCGAGGCGCCGGAACTGGCGGCCCGCCTGATCCGGATCGATGAATTGCATCTGCTTGATTGCCCCGATCCCGATCACGCGGTGCTGGAAATGATCTGCGGCAAGGGTGCCTATGTGCGCGGCCTGGCCCGCGACCTGGGCCGGTTTCTGGGCTGCCATGGCCATGTCAGTGAACTGCGTCGAACAAGGGTTGGAGACTTCGACGAAAGCATGGCGATTTCACTGGATAAACTTGAGGACATGGGGCATAAGGAGGCGCTCGACGACCTGCTTTTGCCGGTCGAGGCTGCGCTGGCCGACATCCCGGCGCTCGCCGTGACCGGTCCGGAGGCCGAACGTCTACGTTTTGGACAGGCTATCCGGGTTCCGCATAACGTCGAGGGAACCGTATACGCGACGACAGACGGCAGGCCGGTAGCACTGGCCGAAATTCATGCCGGTGAAGTCCGTCCGGTTCGTGTTTTTAATCTGTAAGACCTTATTACGAATAGGAGATTTCGATGTCGATTACGGCCGAACGCAAGACCGAATTGATTGGCGAATTTAAGCAAACCGATAGCGACACCGGTTCACCGGAAGTGCAAGTGGCAATTCTGACCAGCCGGATCACGACCTTGACCGACCACTTCAAGGAACACAAAAAGGACAACCACTCCCGGCGCGGCCTGCTGAAAATGGTCAGCCGGCGCCGTCGTTTGCTGGATTATCTGAAACGCAAGGATCAGGCGCGTTATGAAGCTCTGATCAAGCGGCTGGGCCTGCGCCGTTAGTATTGTCGGCAGGCATACCAAGTTTGAACAAGACTGAAGTCCGCGCCGCCACTCATGGCAACGCGGCCCCTGGCGCTTTCCGTGCCGGGTTTGTACGACGGCCATGGTCCATTCGGGATTATGGCAAACTGAACTGAACGTAAGCGAAGCCATGTTTTGACCGGCGATGGCGCCGGATGAATTGGTAAGGAAACATGGCTGATGAGAAAGAGAGAACGAGATGTTTGATATTCATCGCAAGGAATTGATGTGGGGCGGGCGCAAGCTGGTCCTGGAGACCGGTCATATCGCGCGCCAATCCGATGGCGCGGTTATGGTCACCTATGACGAGACCTCGGTGCTGTGCACCGCCGTCGCCGCGCGCGAGCCGCGCCAGGGCATCGATTTCTTCCCCCTGACCGTCCACTATGTGGAAAAGACCTACGCCGCCGGTAAGATTCCAGGCGGCTTTTTCAAGCGTGAAGGCCGCCCCTCTGAGAAAGAGACGCTGACCTCGCGCCTGATCGACCGGCCGATCCGGCCCCTGTTCGTGGACGGTTTCCGCAACGAGACCCAGATCATCTGCACCACCATGAGCCATGATCTGGAAAACGACCCCGACATCGCCGCCCTGGTTGGCACTTCCGCCGCCCTGACGATTTCCGGCATACCCTTCATGGGCCCGATCAGCGCGGCCCGGGTCGGTTACATCAATGGCGAATATGTCCTGAACCCGCGCATCGACGAGTTGGAAGAGAGCGATCTGGACATGGTCGTGGCCGGCACGGCGGACGCCGTGATGATGGTGGAATCGGAAGCCAACCAGCTATCCGAGGAAATCATGCTGGGCGCCGTGATGTTCGCCCATGCCGAGATGCAGCCGGTGATCCAGGCGATTATTGAGCTGGCTGAACTCGCCGCCAAGGAACCTTGGGATCTGGCTCCGCCGGAGGATCATTCCGCGATCCAGGCCCGGGTCGCCGAGACCATCGAAGCTGATTTGCGCGCCGCCTATGCCGAGCCGGTGAAGCAGACCCGCACCAACATGCTGTCGGAAGCCAAGGGCAAGGCCTATGAAACCCTGGCCGAGGATCCGGATGCGGGCGCCATTGGCGATGCCGTCAAGAAGCTGGAAAAGAATATTGTTCGCGGCCAGATTCTCGACACCGGCAACCGCATCGACGGTCGTGACACCCGCACCGTGCGGCAGATCGAAAGCCAGGTCGGCGTGCTGCCCCGGACCCACGGCGCGGCTCTGTTCACCCGCGGCGAGACCCAGGCTATTGTGGTAACCACCCTGGGCACCGGCGATGACGAGCAGATCATGGACGCCCTGGCCGGTTCCTACCGCCAGCACTTCATGCTGCACTATAACTTCCCGCCATATTCCGTGGGCGAGGCGGGCCGCTTCGGCTTCACCGGCCGGCGCGAAATCGGCCACGGCAAGCTGGCCTGGCGGGCCATGCATGCGGTGATGCCCTCCAAGGAGGAATTCCCCTACACGATCCGTATCGTTTCCGAGATTACGGAATCCAACGGCTCCTCCTCCATGGCCTCGGTCTGCGGTTCCTCGCTGTCGTTGATGGACGCGGGCGTGCCCTTGAAGGCCGCCGTGGCGGGTATCGCCATGGGCCTGATCCTGGAAGGCGACAAATACGCCATCCTGTCCGACATTCTGGGTGACGAGGATCATCTGGGCGACATGGACTTCAAGGTCGCGGGCACGGAAAACGGTGTCACCTCGCTGCAGATGGATATCAAGGTGGCGGGCATTACCGAGGCGATCATGCGTGACGCCCTGGCCCAGGCCAACGAAGGCCGGAACCATATTCTGGGCGAGATGAGCAAGGCCATTGGCGAACATCGCGGCGAGTTGCGCGATACCGCGCCGAAGGTTCATCTGTTGAAGGTGCCGGTCGACAAGATCCGCGAGATCATCGGCACCGGCGGCAAGGTGATCCGTCAAATCACCGAGGAAACCGGCGCCAAGATCGATATTTCCGACGATGGTTCCGTCAAGGTATCCTCGCCTGATCAGTCCAGTATCGATCACGCCACGACCTGGATCACCGGCATCATCGCCGAGCCGGAGATTGGCGAGATCTACAAGGGCAAGGTCGTCAAGGTCGTTGATTTCGGCGCCTTCGTGAACTTTATCGGCAACCGGGACGGCCTGTGCCATATCTCGGAACTGGCGCCGCATCGGGTCAAGACCGTGAACGACATCGTCAACGAAGGCGATGAAGTGTTCGTCAAATGCCTGGCTATCGACGACCGCGGCAAGGTTCGCCTGTCGATGAAAATGGTCGATCAGGAAAGCGGTAAGGAAAAGGTCGAGGAAGAAGCCACCGGCGATTGATCCGGCGGCTATCGACTAGCCCTAGAGCATGTCTCTTCTAGACATGCTCGGACTCTTAAGAGAAAGAGCAATTGAATCAATCACTTGATTCGTGAAAGCGAATTCAATTAATTGAAAATTGCGCTAGAAAATATTGGCCCCGCGCTCCGTTTCCGGAGGCGGGGCCTTTATTTTGCCGTCGCGGTTGCTGCCGCGTCAGATCACCCGCTTTTCATGCAGATCGGCAATGGTTGCGTCGTCATAGCCCAGGTCACGCATGATGTCGTCGGTATGCTCGCCCAGGGTCGGGGCGCGCATGCGGATGTCGGCCGGGGTTTTTGAAAGACGGATATGCAGCTTGCTCATGGGTGCCGGCTTCGGGGTGCCGGGATAGTCCACTTCCTGCAGGAAATCACCTTGCAGAACCTGCGGGTCCTCCAGGGTATCGGCGGGTTTATAGATATGGCCGCAGGGGATGCGCGCCTCCGCCAGCATGGCGATCGCCTCTTCCCGAGTTCTTTCGGAACACCATTTCTGCATGCGGGCGGATATCTCAACGCCGTTCTCGCCGCGGGCCAGGTCATCCTTGAATTTGGGATCGTTTAGCCAGTAATCCTCTTCTCCCATCAGGCGGGCCCAGCGCGAGAACAAGGCCATGCCGACGACTTGCACGATGATCCAGTCATCGCTGCATTTATAGGCATCCATGGGCCCGGCGGTCTGCCCCCGGTTGCCGGAACCGACCCGGTCGGCCTGGATCATGGCCTGTTCGATCAGGGCGGAATTGTTGAACAGCAATGCCGTGCCCAACAAACTGCCTTCGACCCGCTGCCCCTCGCCGGTGGCGCGTTTGTGCAGCAGCGCCGATAGGGTGCCGATGGTCGCGGCGGATGCGGTGCCGAAATCGACCCATGGCGTATGGGCCTTCATGGGCTCGTCCTCGTAGCCCGATAGATGCATCATGCCCGACATGGCCGCCGCCACGCCGTCGAAGCCAACCCGGTCCTTGTACGGACCCACGGAAGTAAAGGCCGACACGGTGGTCAGGATAATATCCTCCTTGATCTCGCGCAGGCTGTCGTAATCCAAGCCCATGGCGGTAAGGGTCTCGGTCGGCAGATTGGCGATGACCACGTCCGCGGTGGCGACCAGCTTCTTGACGATCTCCCGCCCTTCCGGCTTCATCGGATTTAAAGTCAGGCCCCGCTTGTTGCGGTTGAGGTGCAAATAGCTCGAGCCGACGCCCTCCTCGCCGTCCGCGCCTTCGCCCACCGGTGTGGTAAAGCGGTCCTCGCTACCATCAATCTTTTCAATACGAATGACATCGGCGCCCAAATCGCCCAGCATCATGCCGCAACAAGGGCCGGCGATATAACGCCCGAAGTCCAATACCCGCACACCGTCCAAAACCTGGCTCACCGTAATCTCTCCTCAAAAAATATCCGCCCGACCGTAGTCGCGGCATGTCTGGCCATATCATAACGTTGGCCCGGCCCTAACCGCAATCCAGCCGGCCAGTTATGTGAGTGCTTCGCGCAAGGTCGCCAAGGAAATCGGCTTTTGATAGGTCTCCACCTTCAGGCCCCGCACCTCACCCAGACCGAGCGCCATCTTGCCGTAGTACGGGTTGTAGCCGCTGACCACCAGGATCCGGGCTTCACAGCCCTGTTCGGCAAGCCACTGCACCAGTTCGATACCTTCAATGTCCGGCATCACCATGTCCAGGACGATAATATGGGGATCGAATTCGGCATAGGCGTCCTTGAACAGATTCGGGTCCGACAGGGCCGAAACTTCATAACCGACGCCTTCGGCGGTTCGCTTTACGAAGTCAGCAAAGTCCGGTTCGTCATCAATAACCAGCAACCGTTTAGCGTCTTCCGGCATATCCCCTCGCGGTGCTATTTCCGGAAAGGCTCAGCCTAACCACCAACAATGCACACCGTTTCATAGTTCGGTATTCCTAGTTTCAATAAACCGTTATTCGCGCGTATACAGCACCCCCCATGCACAGTCTATTCGATAGTATCGCTGGGCCGCCATTGACGGTGCCATATTGCAACATGGCGCCCCGACGGCGCGATTGCGCGGGCTCTGGTGACATCGGGATTTGGGGAAGGTCAGCTTCGACGGCATTACGCTCACTTGGAAACCCCGAACCTGCCATGAAGCCTATAGCAAAAACCCTGTATTCCCAAGGCTCGGACCGCCGGCCGCCGGCAAGATATCCTTGTACGGCACCTAGACGCGGTCGGAAGACTACGCCACATTGTTATGCGAAATGACCGAGCCGCGGCGAGATATTGCGACGAAAGGCGAGACCAGGAGCAATCCGTTCCGCATCCGCTTCGGCATGCGTACTGCCCTGATGGTGGGTTTCGGCGGCCTGGTACTGGCGGCGGCGGCCACCGTATTGTACCTCGGCATGTGGAGTGCGCGCGAGAACACGGTTTCCCTGACGCGCAAGCTGGCCGAGGCGGTGCTTGATGACGTACAGAACAGCATCGAGCAACGGTTGCGGCCGGCGGAGGCGGCGGTGGAACATCTTGGCCGCCGCATGGAGCGCGGCGAGATCAGGACGGCGGATCTGTCGCAGGCCTTGTCATCGGCCTTGGCGGGCATGCCTCAGGTCGGCGCGTTGCTGTTTCTGGACGCGCAAGGCAGTGGCCTACAGGCCATACGCGAAAAGGATAGCGTTGCCGTAACGATGGAGACGTATTCCCATGTTGCGGAAATCATGGATCAAATCACATATTCGAAAGGCCAGAACCGGGCCCACTGGGGCGAGGTGTTGCGTCCGCCTGGCGTGGCCTACAGCCTGTTGAACGTTCGCAGGCCGGTAAGACGGGGCGGTGAGTTCGTCGGGGTGCTGGTTGCCTCGGTCAGTATTTCGGAACTTTCAACCCTGTTGGCGGAAACCTCTCTGGCGATCGATGGCGAGATCTTCGTGCTGTACGACCAGCGCTTCGTTCTGGCCCATCGCCGCCTGGCCAAGGGTTTCAAGGATGCCTCGCCGGAACGGCCCCTGCCGGCGGTGGAGAGTTTTGGCGATCCGGTGCTGCTGGCCTATCTGCATCCTGAATTGGGACCGGATTATGGCGGCAGGATGTCCCGCGACATGGGCATTCAAATTGTCGGCACCACGGATGGCGAAGCTTTTCCCCTGATCGCGCGGCGGCTGAACTGGTTCGGCGAGGCGCCGTGGGAGATCGGTGTTTATTTCCGCAACGAAGACGTGGAGGCCGAATTCAAGCGCGTCATCCGGGCCAGTATCGCCAGCCTCGTGGCCTTATTGCTGTCGCTGTTGCTGGCCTTTGTCCTGGCCAAGCATATCAGCCAGCCCCTGAAGGATCTGGACCGCGCCGCCCGGCGTATCCGGGATCTGTCGTTGCGGGATATTCCCACCCTGCCGGCCAGCCGGATCAAGGAAATGAACGACGCGGGCCAGGCCTTCAACGCCATGATCACGTCCCTGCGCTGGTTCGAAACCTATGTCCCGCGCAGCCTTGTCCGCCAGCTCATGGGCCAGGGCGAAGGCACCTTCGAGCGCTCGGTCCAACGCGATGTCACGGTGATGTTCACCGATATCGTTGGCTTTACGCCCGCGTCGGAACAAATGAGCGTGGAGGAAACGGCCGCCTGGTTGAATGATCATTTCGCCGAGGTCGGTGCCTGTATCGAGGCCGAGGGCGGCACCATCGATAAATACATCGGCGATGCAGTGATGGCGTTTTGGGGCGCGCCGGAGGAACAATCCGATCACGCAGCCCGCGCCTGCCGCGCCGCATTGGCCATCCGCGCGGCGGTCGAGGCAAGCAACAAGGCCAATGAAGCGAATGGCAAGGCGCCATTGCATTTGCGCATCGGTGTGCATTCCGGACCCGTCATTGTCGGCAATATCGGCGCGCCGCAGCGCATGAACTACACCATCGTGGGCGACAGCGTGAACATCAGCCATCGCCTTGAAGAGCTGGGCCGCGGCCTGCCCGATCCGGACTCCGCCGTGACCATCATCATCTCCCAGGCGACCCGTGACGCCGCTAATATTGAAGAGGCTGTCGATTTGGGGCCGCAGCGGATCAGGGGACGCCGCGAGGCCTTGACGGTTTATCGATTCTGAGAACTTTCCACCGGCTGAAGATCCGCTCCCGCTGGTTCTCTGGCTGGTTTTGCGGCCGGTCTTGCGGCCGGTTTTGGCGCCGGTAGGGGCGGCGGCTCCGCCTTCTTCATCCGCACCATCATGATCAGGGGCAGCGCCGCCAGGGCGGTCAGGGTATAGAAATAGAAGGCGTTGATGTAACCGATCATCAGACCCTGGCGCTGCACCTCGCCACTGATATGGGCCAGATTCGCCAACGACTCCATGTTCCAGGCGCCCGCGACGGAAGGAAATTGCCAGGCCTTGGCGTAGGGCGAGACGGCTTCGGCCAGATGGCCATAGTTGATCTTGGCGCTATGCAGAACCAGGGCGACACTGATCGAAATATGCACCGAGGAGCCGATATTGCGCAGCAGATGAAAGATCGAGGAGCCTTCGGGGAACAGCCGTTGCGGCAGGGTGTTGAAGGTCACCAGGGTCAGGGGCACCCATAGAAAACCGGTGCCCAGGCCCTGAATAACGCTGGCCCAGGCCACATCCCAGGTGGTTACGTTGATGTCAAACTGCGCCATCATCCAGCCCGAGATGCCTTGCAGCGCGAAACCGCTGATCAACCAGATACGCGGATCGTACTTGTTGCCGAAGAACAAGATACAGAATCCCAGCAAGGTGCCGGCTCCGCGCGCGCCCAACAACAGGCCGATTATGCTGTCGGGATAGCCGCGCAGGTTCTGCAACAGGCCCGGCAACAGGGTCATGGGCGTAAAGTTCAACAGCCCGAACACCAGGGTCAGGGTCATGCCAAGCACGAAGTTGCGATCCAGGAAAAGGCGCGGGTTCAAGAACGGCTTGTCGGCGGTGAAGGTGTGGACGACAAAGATATAGAAACACAGCGCGGCAAGGCTGATTTCCAGCACGATTTCGGTCGATTCCAGCCAGCTATTACGCTCGCCGCGGTCGAGCATCAATTGGAAACAGGCGATGGCGACGGACAGGGCGATGAAGCCGGTCCAATCCAGCCGGATGCGGGCCCCGCGCACGCCCTCGGCGACAAAGGCCCAACAACCCAATAACGACGCCATGCCGACCGGGACGATCATGAAAAAGACCCAGCGCCAGCTGTATTCCTCGCTCAAATAGCCGCCGATGGTCGGCGCGATCAACGGCCCCAGCACCACCCCCATGCCGAAAATGGATGTCGCCGTGCCGTGTTTGCTTTGCGGATATGAGGCCAGCACGATGGCTTGCGACAAGGGCGCCAGGGGCGCGCCGCACAGGCCCTGAATGACGCGGAAAAACACCAGCATTTCCAACGAGTTCGACAGGCCGCAGAACAAGGTAGCCAGGGTGAAGAAGGCGACGCAGCTCAACAGCACCCGGCGCTGGCCGTATCGCGCGGTCAACCAGCCCGTCATCGGCGTGGCCACGGCCGTGGCGACGATGTTGAAGGTCACCACCAGGGCAATCTGGTCCTGTGTCGCCGACAGGGCGCCCTGCATTTGTGGCAGGGAGACATTGGCGATGGTGATCGTCAGCGCATAGAGCGCCACGGTGGAGGTCAAGGTGAAGAGAATGATACCGCGCCGCAGCGGGGAAATCGCATCACCTTGAAGCTGGGAATTGTTCAGCGGATGGGCCTAACGAGGTTAGCAGCCGAGCTGGCTGGCGAGATCAAGAAAGTCGTCGGCAACATAGTCGTATTCGTTTTCCGGCTCCATATCGAAATCCTGGCCGGGCCCGTACTCCGTCGGCCGGCGAATGAAGGCGGTGCCCAGGCCACAACCCGACGCCGCCACCAGATCGGCGTTATGGGCCGCGACCATGAGACATTCACCCGGTTCCAGGCCAAGGAACCCGGCGGTTTTCAAATAGGCTTCCGGCTGTGGCTTGTAGTGTCCGGCAACCTCCGCGCCGAGAACCGCGTCCCAGGGCAGGCCCGCATGCTTGGCCATATTGACGATCAGCGCGACATTGCCGTTGGACAGGGTGGCCAGAATATGGCCGCGCTTCAGCCGTGTCAGTCCGGCGACACTGTCGGGCCAGGGGTTCAGGCGGTGCCAGACCCTGTTCCAGTGATCGATTTCCTGTTCCGTGAGCCCGGAAATTGCAAACTCATCCAGCAACTCCAAAAGGTTGGCGTGATGCAGATCGTCCAGTTTGACCCAGCCGCTCTGCCCCTGCCGCACGCGCTGCATGGCCGGCTGATACTTGGCCCGCCAGCCATCCGCGAAGGCGGCCCAATCCCTGTCCAAACCATGGGTGCGGCCCCAGGCCTCGGCCTCGGCAATTATACTGCCGCGCCAGTCAACCACGGTGCCAAATACATCGAACAATAACGCCTTGAATGCCATGCGATCCCGCCTAACCGTTGAACCCTAATATTGAACGGCCCGCACAATATCACATTCGGCTGGACTGCCCGAATTTCTCCGGACCCTGGAAGCAGCCGGGCAAAAAGCGTTACGCGGCGCCCGCGGCGGCGTCCTGGGCCCGGGCCCATTCCGCCCGCATCCATTCAACGCAGGCAATGGCCTGTTCGAACAGGGAATAGCGGCAGCCCTCGCCATAGTCGAGATTGGGGATGAATTCCGTCGAGATCTGACCCAGCGGGCTGACGTCGTCGTTGGCATTATGCGCCAGCAAACCCCGCACCACTTCCTTCCACGGCTCCAACGCCGCCTCCCGCCAGGGCGCGTGATAGGTGCCGGGCCCGGGCTCGACGAAGGGATACTGGATGCCGCGGCCCGGATTACCGTCCTTGTCATGGGCGTCCAGGTTCAGGGGATTGTTCGGTATCGCGGCGCGGGCATGACAGTGGCCGACCCAGTTTTGCCCGATCCATTCGCTGCAGACATCGCCATCTTCAAAGGGATCGAGGATCAGGCGGCCCGCCTCCACATCGCCGCGGATATCCAGCACCTCCTGTTCCCTTGGATTATCCATCTTGAAAATGACATGGCTGTGATCCAGGGTCATGCGGAAGGGCAGGCCGCGCGCCTCGGCCAGGCGGCCGACGGGGCTGACGCGGCGAAAATCCTCTGACCACATGTTCACATGCACTTCCAGGCACGGGGTCACACCCTGTATGGCGCCCAACTCAACCGCCCGTTCGTAGAAATCAACGACCTGATCGTCGCTGACCAAGGAACCGTCGGCGTGGTGCGCCAGGATCTGCACATTATGCACGCGGGAGCCCAGGCTGCCGGCAACCTCCAGATTCCGGGCCAGCAGATCCTCGTCCTGGCCGAGGCGATAGAACCAGCCGCTGCCAAGCACCGGCAAGCTGTATTTTTGCGAAGCGGCGCGGAATTCCTCGATCTCGTGAGGATCGGGGGTTTTGTCCACATAGTCGAAGACCCTGGCCTCGCGCACCATGGCGAAGCGGCTGTCGATATCGGGCATGCCGTCGGCCTCCGTATGCCGGATACCGTTGGTTTGAATTCCGAAAAGAAGTGTCTTCGCCATGGCAAATCCCCCAATGTGCCGATTTGCCATCATAGCGAGCGCCCCGGTATTTGCTTAGAGAGTTTTTGCCGACTTGTCCCAGGTCATTGCAGGCAGGACCGATGCGCGGTATTTCAGGGTCAACATGATGAACCGACCGCGCAAATACGGCATCGGAAAGCATGGCCGGCGTTTCGTCGTCTGGCTGGCGGCGCTGTCTTTGTGCCTGAACGCCTTGCTGCCCACGGTCGCCATGGCGATCGCGGTCGAAGGCAGCGAGGCGGTGGTCATCTGCACGCCGGATGGCTACAAGACAATTCGTCTGGACCACGACGGCGCACCCCTGCCCGAACACAAGGCGCACCAGGGCGACAACTGTACCCTATGCTATAGCTGCGGCCATTGCGCCGCGCCCCTCGCGACCGCGAACGCGCTATTGACGGGCCATGTGCAGGCCAGGCAACGGCCCGGGACGCAGGCGCCCCATTCGTCCACGGATGTACGCGGCGGCGAAGCACGCGGACCGCCCCACCACGCATGAACCAGCCGAAGCGGGCGCGCGGCAAAGTCAGTTTGCCTGGCGCCACACTATTTGGATTCATACGAGGTATCACAAGATGAAGAACCTGATCACGGCCGGCGCCTTGGCGCTGGCGCTTAGCACGACAATATCCCTGACCCCAACCACGTCCGCCACCGCCGGCGAAGCCGGGGCCGTCTTTAAGGCCGGCGATATTACCATTGTCAATCCCTGGGCCCGCGCCACCGCTGGAAAGCCGCGCAACGGCGGCGCCTATCTGACCATCAAGGGCGGGGCCAAGGACGACAGATTGACCGGTGTTGAAAGCGCGGTCGCCAAAAAAACCCAACTGCATGGCCACCAGAATGAAAACGGCGTGATGAAGATGCGGCGGGTCGACGGCATCGCCGTGCCGGCGGGCGGTATGGCGATGCTGAAGCCCGGCGGCTATCACGTCATGTTCATGAAGCTGAAACACGCCCTGAAGAAAGGTGGCAGCTTTCCCCTGACCCTGCACTTCGCCGAGGCGGGCAAGGTGACCGTGCAGGTCCGGGTCATGGGCGTCGGCGCCATGAACGCCGGCGCATCTGCCGGTCATGGCGATCACGGCAGTCATGGTAAAATGAAGATGAAGAAATAGCGGCGGCGGCACGCCCGCCGCCGATCCCCGCCGCCGGGCGCAACCGGTGGCGGGGGGCTATTCCTCCAGATACGCCGCCAGTTCGACGTCCGTTGCCGGCTTCGGCGGATTCTGCCGGGAACAGATGCCATCCTCCAGCAGGGCTCGGTGCAAGGCACAGTCCTTTTCCGCGATGGCGGATATCACATGGTCGGATGTGCCCTTGCCCGTGGCCAGGTAGGAAAACACCGTGGCGGCGGTGCCGAGATAGCTGACCGTGGGGGGCACGGCGGCCAGGCCAACGCAATTGCTCAACGCCAATGCGCTGCACAGCAGGATTATCGCCCTCATTACTCACTCCATTTACCGGTTACCGGGTTTCTTTTTTTGCACCGCGTAACCCGGAAAACTTCAAACCAATGGCAACGGCGGGCAAGCTGGCCCGCCATTTGAACGGTTTTCCTCCGAAGCCGTCCGGATTACCCCATCGGCGCCCCATGGAGTGTCGGCACATGCCTATATGATGTGCGCGCCGGGATTTTCGAGCCGAAACAGGCCAAATGGTGACGTTGGTCACAGTTGGACAGGCCGGGCTGGAGCTAACCCAGCGGGTCCGAAAAGCCTATTCAGCGGCCTCCGCCGCCTGGCCATCCAGGAACTGGCTGAGCTGACGGTCGTGCCGGATCATGGCGGAGGGGCTGGAGCGCTTGGTCCACGGCTCCCACCGCGCGCCGGCGCCGACCGGTTGATCACCCATGACGGTAACGCGCTGAATGATCCGCTCCCCCTCGAAATCATTGAGGACATAATGCTGGGTGCAGCGGTTATCCCACATCCCGATGGCGCCTTCACTCCAGCTATAGCGCACGGTGAAGCGGGGGCTTTGCACCCAACGTGTCAGGAAGGTCAGCAGGTTGTTGCTTTCCTCCATGCTCATCTCGACGATGCGGCGAGTGAAGTGTTCGTTGACATACAGCGCCTTGCGGCCCGGCCCGGAATCGGACTCCGGCAGGACGCGGACCACCGGATGGATGGTCATCTTATCAGCCCGGTCGTGGGGATGAGCATCATGCAGGGCGGTCAGGCCGTCGCACATCTCCTGCATGGGCGCGGACAGGGCGTCATAGGCGGCGCACAGGTTCGACCACATGGTATCGCCCCCGGTTTCCGGGCATTTCCGCATGTTCAGAATAGACATCAGGGCCGGCTGCGCCTGAAAGGTCAGGTCGGTGTGCCATTCGTCGGCGACGCCGCCCTTGCTGGCCTTGAGCTGGAATATTTCCGGATGCCGGTCGGAATTCGCCTCTGACAAATTCGGGTGGCCTTCCAAGGGCCCGAATGGGCGGCCCAGGGCCACATGGTCTTCCATGCTCATGTTCTGGCCCGGGAAGAACAGCACCATGTGCTCGCCCAACAGCCGCTTGATCTCGGCGATATCACCACCGTCGGCCCGGGCCAGGTCAACGCCGTGTACCTCGGCCCCCAAGGCGCCCGCCAGGCGCTTCACGTTCCAACTGTTCCCCATCATCTCCGCCGTCATGGCAATATCCCCTGCACATCAAATTCCCGGTCGCGACCATAGCATAAACGGCCAATGGGTCGTAGTCAGTGCCCGCCGACATTGCGCAACAGATGTGCCGCGCCATTCTGATCGTTGATTGAGGGGCTCTCGCCAAAGATCCGCTCCTTGGATTGCCCGTAAAGCGCCCGATCCGCGCCCAGGGGCGCCAACTGCCGCGCCTTGTCCATGGCCATGGCAAGCAGATCCTCCTCTCCCGCCACGTCATTCACGAACCCGGCCGTCTTGGCCGCTGGCCCAGTCCAGCGCTGCGCCAGTTGCACGGTGTCAAAGAATGCACTGGCCGACATTTTGTGCCGGAACAGGGCCAATTCCGCATCGGGGATCGACATCCCGAGCTGAATTTCATTGGCGCAAAGGAAGCCCCTGTCGGCCCGCATGATGCGTACGTCGTGGCACAGGGCGGTCATGAAGCCGGCGCCAAAGCCATGGCCGTTGATGGCGCAGACCGTGGGCATGGGGTAGGTGATCAGCCGGCCCATCAAGGCCATGAACTCGGCCCCGAAAACCGCCTTGTCACCACCCATCCCATCGCCCTCGCCCCGGCGCCAATCGATGTCCAGGCCGTTGGAGAAGAATTTCCCGTCGCTTGATGTGGTAACCAGGGCCGCCGGCCCTTCCGATGCCTCGACCTCATCCAGGCGGGCGGCAAAGGCGCGGACGAAGTTGGTGTTCCACCGGTTTTCGCCGGAATTCATGGTCAGGACGTAAACATTGTCTTCCAGATTTAACTCAATCATTGCTTCCTCGTGAGTATGGGCGGGGCATCAGGGGTTTGGGCTTGTGATCATCGACCGGCCAGCAATACACGAAAAACCAGGTCGGAGGTAAGCGCCATGATGAACGCAAACGCATCGGCATCCCGACCACTTCTTGTCGTATTCATCGCAAACCGCTCTGTTAACACTCTCGTGGATATAATCGCCGGGCAGGCCAGGGACCTAGCCTGGTCAAGGTAGAGGTATCCGCATGAAGAATTTTCGCGAGGAATACAAAGTCGTGACTGTGGGTTTTTTCGCCTTCCTGGCCGGCCTGCTGGGATTATGGATCGCGATAGCAGGACTGGTAACCGGAAAGGTGAAGAACCCGGCGGGAGCAGATTCCTTCAATACATTCGCCGACAATCCGTTTGCCTTTACATTTGCCGTCGTTGCCGGTTTCACGATTGGCCTGCCTTTTTCGCTGGCGGGAATTCTTCTGATGAGGAAAGGCCTGACGAAACTTCTCAAGGTATGAAGCATGTTCAAGCGCCGGGGTTGGCTGACAGGTGCACGTCACCCGTCCTCGTCAAGCTCGAAACCATCGGCCAGAAAATCCAGTTTTTCCGACCTGTGAAAACCGTCGTAGTAGGGATAGCGGTCGTCGGGCGAGGGCGTGTTGTCGGGCGACAGGGCATACTCGGCGGTCATGGCGGGTACGGCGCCGTTGACGCCAATGCTTTCGCCGGAAATAAAACTGGCTCCCGGCGAGAGGAGGAAGACCACCGCCGCGGAGACCTCGGCCTCGGTCGACAGGCGCCGGGACGGCACGAAGGTCTTGCGCCGCTGTATCCGTTTCTTGTGCGCCAGGGGATATTGCTTCAGGCCGGAGGTGGCGATATAGCCCGGCGCCACCACATTGACGCGGACGCCGTAGCGGGCCCATTCCAGGGCTGCCGTCTTGGTGAAGTTCTCCATGCCCGCCCGGGCCGCGCCGGAATGGCCCAGGCCCGGCATGGAGCGTTCATGATCGGCGGTAATGTTGACGATGGCGCCGCCTGTGTCCTTCATGCTCTGGTTCAGGACCTCGCGGCTGATCAGAAAGCCGCCCGTCAGATTGGTGCGCACCACGGTCTCCCAGCCCTTTTGGCTGATATCTTCCAACTTGGCCAGGAACTGCCCGCCGGCATTGTTGACCAGGCCGCTGATCGGGCCGTGCTTGGCCAGGATTTGCGCGATGCTGGCGGCCACGGCATCTTCCTCCCGGATGTCAAAGGCGAAACCATCGGCGTTGCCGCCATCCTCGATAATCTCGGCGGCGACCACTTCCAGTTTTTCCATCGAACGCCCGGTGATCACCACGTTGGCGCCCAAATGCGCCAACTCGTGCGCGATGCAACGGCCGATGCCGCTGCCGCCGCCCGTAACGATAATGGTTTGGTCCGCAAAAAGATCAGTGGTGAAGACTGAATTATACGGCACGGCCTATGACTCCAATTGTTTTATACAAGGCGCCACCACCAGGGACAGGCTCACGTGCGCCCGCCCTCGAGTCTTACCGGGGCAGGGGCCTTCCGCTCCCGCGCGGTGATGTACGCCGTGGCGCCGATGATAATCGCCGCGCCCAGGCCTGACCAGATGTCGGGCCGCTCGTCGTAGGCGAAAAACCCGATCGCGGCGGCCCAGATCAGGGTGAAGTAGAAGCCGGGCTGGGTGAACGACAGATCGGCGATCTGGAACGATTTGCTCCAACAGAAATGCGCGATGGTGGCCATGACGCCGGCGCCAAAGGTCATGGCGATGCTGTGCAGGGAGGGATTGCTCCAGACGAACAGGGTCGGCACCAGGCTGATCAAGGTCACGAACAAGGAGAGATAGAATACCATGGCGTAGATCGAGGTATGAATCGCCAGGTGCTTGGCGATCAGGTTCGAGCCGGCCTGGAACGGGGCGGAGATCAGGATGGCAATGGCGCCGATGGAAATGACCTCGATACCCGGCCGCAGAACGACCATGGCGCCGACAAAGGCGATAATGATGCCGGCCAGGCGGCGGTAGCTGAAGCTCTCGCCCAGGAACAGAAATGCCCCGATGGTAACGAACACCGGCGCGGTAAAGCTCAGCGCGGTCAGATCGGTCAGGTTTATCTTGGTCACGGCATAGAACCACAACAGCACGCTGACGGCATGCACGATGCCGCGCAGAAAGTGCCCGCCCAGAAGCCTGGCCTGAAAATCCGTCTTCTCGAACTTCAGGACCAAAGGCAGCAATAGCAGGGTGCCGAAGCCATAGCGCATGGTCGCGGCCTGCAACGGGTGGATATCATCGGCCACGCTGCGCACGAACCAGGTCAGCGACGTGATGAACAATCCGCCCAGCAAGACCAACAGCAAACCAGTGAAATTGTCCCGCCAGGTTGGTGAAGCAATCACCCGGCTCATCTAGAAATATATCTCCGGCGGCACACCGAGCAGGACCTGACCGGCGGCTTCGTAATGGGAGCCCCGCGACTGGATCTGTTGCGAAAGCGTATGCATATCGCGGAAGCGCCGCTCGAACGGAGTGTCGGGAAAAATGGCGGAGACGCCGGCCTCTTTATGGACCCAATTGGCGGCCTCGATAGCGCCATGGATCAGATGCGTCGCGGCCAGGCGCACGCGGGCCCGCTCCGGGATATCGATGGCCTCGGTTTCACCGGCGCCGGCATAAACTTCTTCCAAACCCTCCAGCAGATAGGACCGCGCCGCGCCCAGGGTCGCCTCGGCCTTGGCGAAACCGGTTTGAATGGTCGGCGTATCGGCCAGACGGGCCAGGCCGCGCGGGGTTTTCTCCGCCGCCAGATCGGCGAAGGCGGACAGCATGGCCCGCGCGATGCCCAGGGCCGCGCCGGCGACACCGACCGCATAGAGGCCCTGTTGCGGAAAGGCATATAGTGGCCCGCTTTTCCGGCGCAGGGCCTGGTCGTCACGGGTGCCCGAAAAGGCTTCGGGAACGAATATGTCGTTGACCGTGTAGCTGTCCGAGCCCGTGCCGCGCAAACCAATGGTATCCCAGACATCGTGGATTTCCGCCTGTTCGATGGGGAACAGCAATGTGCGCAGGGTGGGCCGGTCCAGATGGTTCAGGCGCAGGCTGCCGTCGGCCTCCTTGATGCGGCAATGCACGCCCATCCAGTTGGCCTGATGGCAGCCGGAGGCGAAATCCCATCTGCCGCTGACACGGTATCCGCCATCCACCGCATCCGCCGTACCGTCATGGGGCGGTCCCCAGGCCACCACGGTGCGGGGATCGGCGTATATTTCCCGCGCCGCTTCCACATCGACAAAGGGTGTGATCAGCGCCGTGGAGTTGCCGACAAAAATGTTCCAGGCAACGGAGCCGTCGTGGCGGGCCAACTCCTCCATGGTCAACAGAAAGTCACGGGGATGAACCTCGTCGCCGCCAAGCTCCTTTTGCAGGAGCATGCGGAAAAACCGTGCCTCGTGCAGCCGACTCAATAGCGGCTCGGGGATGCGCCGGGTCCGCTCGATCTCGTCCGATGCGGCGGTCAACGCATCCGCCAGATCGCGCGCCCTGGCCAAGTGTTCGGATTGTCCTGCCTGATCCATGCCCCATTGCGGCTTAGATCGAACCTTCTGTCAATGGAGCGCCAGTGAATGCTCAGTGGATCTCCGGCTCGGGCACGGCTTCGCCATCACGCAGGATGACGAAATCACAGCCCTGATCGGCTTGCGTCACATGCTGGGCATAGATCGCGCCGAAACCACGGTTATAGCGGGGGCTGGGCGCCGTCCAGGCGGCCTTGCGCCGGTCCAGTTCGTCATCGTCGATCATCAGGTCCAGGCGCCGGTTCGGCACATCCAGGGTGATCATGTCGCCGGTCTGAACCAGCGCCAACGGCCCGCCGACGAAAGATTCAGGCGTTATGTGCAGCACACAGGTGCCATATGAGGTGCCGCTCATGCGGGCATCGGACAGGCGCACCATGTCGTTGACGCCCTGCTGCAACAGCTTCTTCGGGATCGGCAGCATGCCCCATTCCGGCATGCCGGGGCCGCCCTGGGGGCCTGAATTGCGCAGGATCAGCACGCTGTCCGCCGTTACGTCGAGATCGTCCTGATCAATGCGGGCGGCCATGTCGTTATAGTCGTCGAACACCATTGCCGGGCCGGTGTGGTTCAACAGCTTGGGATCGGCGGCGATGGGCTTCAGCACCGCGCCGGTGGGCGCGAGATTGCCGCGCAGGATCGCCATGGTTTGCTGATCGGAGACGGGATTGTCCAAGGGCCGGATCACGTCGTCATCATAAACCTCCGCCCCGGCGATATTCTCGGCCAGGGTCCTGCCGCTGACCGTGGGGGCATCGCCCTCCAACAGATGCGACAGGCGCGCCATCAGGGCGCGGATGCCGCCGGCATAATAAAAGTCCTCCATCAGGTACGCGCCCGATGGCCGCACGTTGGCCAGAAGGGGCACCTCGCGGGCGACGGCATCGAGATCATCCAGCTTGACGTTGACTTTGGCCCGGCCGGCCATGGCCAGGATATGCACCGCCGCGTTGGTGGAACCGCCATAGGCCATGGCTAGGCGCATGGCGTTGCGGAAGGCGCGTTCGTCCAGGAAGTCTGAAATCTTTTCGTCTTCCCAGGTCATTTCGACAATACGGCGGCCGCTCTCGGACGCCAGACGGGCATGGGAGCTATCGGCGGCGGGGATCGAGCTGCCGCCCGGTAGGATCAGGCCCAGGGCCTCGGCAATCGCCGTCATGGTGGATGCCGTGCCCATGGTCATGCAGGTGCCGGGAGAGCGGGAGATACCGCTCTCGATGGCATCCCAATCCTTGGCATCCAGGCGTCCGGCCCGCCTCTCGGCCCAAAACTTCCAGGCATCGCTGCCTGTACCCAGGGTATTGCCGGCCCAGTTGCCGCGCAGGGCCGGCCCGGCGGGGAAAAATATCGTCGGCAGATCCATCGACGTGGCGGCCATCAACAGGGCCGGCGTGGTCTTGTCGCAACCGCCCATCAGGACGACGCCATCGATGGGATGGCTGCGGATCAATTCCTCCACCTCCATGGCCAGGAAGTTGCGGTACAGCATGGTGGTCGGCTTGACGATGGGCTCGGCCAGGGACATCGCCGGCAGTTCCACGGGGAAGCCGCCGGCCTGCCAGACGCCGCGCTTCACTTCCTCGGCCCGTTGGCGGAGATGCATATGACAGGCGTTCAGATCGGACCAGGTATTGATAATGGCGATCACCGGTTTACCGGCGAAATCGGCGGTGCTGTAGCCCATCTGCTTGGCGCGGGAGCGGTGGCCAAAGGCGCGCAGATCATCGACGCCGAACCAACGGTGGCTGCGTAACTCGGTCGGTTTCTTGCGCGTCATGATGCTGTCCGCCTGTTCTTATGAGGGGATTATTGGGAAGCGGTGATGCCGCCATCGACGTAGATGATTTGCCCGGTGACGAAGTCCGAGGCGGGGGTGGAGAAGCTCAAGGCCGGTCCTACCACATCCTTGGGATCGGCGATACGGCCCAGGGGTATACGGTCCAACAGGCCCTGGCGGAATTCGGCGTTCTCCATGACGTGGCGGATCATCTCGGTATAGACAAAGGTCGGCGCCACGCCGTTGACGGTGATGCCCTTGGGCGCCAGTTCCATGGCATGTTGTTTGATCAACGTCACCATGCCGCCCTTGGTCGAGCAGTAGGCCGAATAGCCGCGGTCGCGCAAACCAAGCTGCGAACGGACGGAGAGCAGATGCACCTGCTTGCCCCAGCCGCTGGACGAGGCAACCTGATGCCGCGCCGCTGCTTGCGCGAGGAACATCGCCGCCTTCAGATTGACCTGATAGACCTCGTCAAAAGCTTCTTCCGTGACCTCCAGCAGGGGCTCTTCGCGCTGGATGCCGACACAGTTCATCAGAATATCGATGGCGCCATGCTCGGCCGCGATGGCATCGGCGCATTCGCGGATCTCAGCCACCGACGTTACGTCCACGGCACTGCCATGGGCCTTGAGCCCGGCCTCGCGGATGGCTTGCGCCAGCATTTCGGCCTTTACGCCGTCCCGACCTGAAATCACCACTTCCGCGCCGTGCATGGCCAGCCCCCAGGCAATGGCCTCGCCAATGCCGCCATAACCGCCGGGCAGCCAGGCCACCTTGCCGTCGACCCGGAACAGCCCGTCCAGGGCGGTGGTAAAGTTTTCCCGTGGTGTGATTTGCTCCATGATGGGCTCCTATGCGGCCTGTCCGCCGACCAGATCACCCAGATAGGCGGTGACGTCGGGGTTTTGCAGCAAGCTGTCGAAATCCGGCGCCTGGCTCAAACGGCCGTTCTGAACAAAGATGTACTGCTCGCAAATCTCCCGCATGATCTGCAGATGGAAGGGTTCGTTGGGATGCACGCACAGCACCACCAGACGCCCTTCGGCGCGTAGCTTCCGGAAAAAATCAAGCATGAAGCCGATGTAGCCGTCCTGTGTGTTGAACTGCGGCTCGTCGAACAGATGCACCATGGGGTAGTCGGTGCTTGAGGGCTGCAGCATGAAATTGGGCCGCCGCTTGCGGAAATGGCGCACCTGGTAGGACTGGTGATAGTGGATCGCCAGACGGTCCCGCTGATCTGAGCGGACCTGATGAATATCCTGGCCACGGACAAGAACCTGTCCGGCGGTGGGATTGTTGGAACCGGTGATCAGCTCAAACAACGTGGTCTTGCCCGATCCGTTCGGGCCCATGACGCCAACGATGGCCGGTTTGGCGATGGTGAAGTCGGCCCGCAGGTCGAAGGTCACCCGCTTGTTCAAGACACCCTGGCTATAAGTTTTGTGGACCCGGTCGACATGGAGCAGCGGCGTTTCCGACATGGTTCAGACCCCCAACAGACGTTCGCGCATGGGCGCATCTGCCAGCAATTCCGCCGCCGGGCCTTGGTGCACCACCTTGCCATGGTCCATGACGTAGGCCCGGTCGCTGACCGCCAGGGCGCTTTGCGCGTTTTGTTCCACCAACAGGACCGCGATGCCCTCGGATTTCAGGCGAGTCACGGTTTTCATCACGTCTTGCACGATTTTCGGCGCCAGCCCCTGGGACGGCTCGTCCATCAGCACAAGGCCGGGAGAACCCAGCAGGGCGCGGGAGATGGAGACCATCTGCATCTCGCCACCGGAAAGGTTCTCGCATTCGCGCGGCATCAGATGCTCGAGCGCCGTGAAAATCTCGAACATCTCCTTCACCGACCAGGCGCGGAAACGGGTCTTCTTGCGCCCGATGGCCAGGTTGCGGGCCACCGTCAGGGTGGGAAAGATGCGCCGGTCGTCCGGCACCCAGCCGATGCCGGCGCGGGCGATATCGTGGGACTGCGCCCGGGTGATTACCTTGCCGTCAAAATTGATCTGGCCGTTCTGCGCCGGCGTCAGGCCCAGGATGGAACGCAGGGTCGTGGTCTTGCCCGCGCCGTTGGGGCCCAACAGGCTGACCACCTCGCCCGGCGCGATGTCCAACGAGACCCCGAACAACGCCTGGGTCTCGCCATAGAAGGTCTCGATATTGTCGATTTGCAGCATCATGCCAATGCCCCCAAATTCGAGGCGCGGACCCATTCATTATCGCGCAGCGTTTCCGGTGTGCCCTGGGCGATGACCTGGCCCCAGTGAATGACCGCGATGCGGTCCGCCAGATCGAACAGGAACTTCATGTCATGTTCGATGATGACGATGGTGACGGATTTGCGGATTTCCTGGATCAACGCCGCCAGGGTCGCCGTGGCGTCCATGCCCAGGCCCGAAGTCGGTTCGTCCAGGAACAGCATGCGCGGCTCCGCCGCCAGGGCGATGCCGATTTCAAGGGCCCGGCGCTGGCCATACGAAAGGTCCGAGGCGGGAGTATGTTCCCGGCCGGCCAGGCCGATACGGGCCAGCACCGCCGCGCAGCGATCCCGGGCATCGCCGTCGCGGGCCAGATCGTGGGTCATCGAGAAGCCCCTGGCGCGGACCTCCGGCAGGGCCAAAACGATATTTTCCAGGGCCGTGTATTCGTCGAACAGGTTCATCATCTGAAACGACCGCGCGATGCCGTGGCGGGCGATCCTGCGCGGCGGCAGGCCGGTGATGTCCTGGCCGTCGAAGCGCACCTGGCCCCGGTCCGGCTTGTAGCGGCCGGTCAATACGTTGAAGCAGGTGGTCTTGCCGGCGCCGTTGGGGCCCATGATGCCGGAGATTTGGTTCTCCTCGAACGCCAGGGTGATGTCTTCCAAGACAACCTGATCGGCGAAGCGTTTGTGCAGATGCTGGGCTTCAAAGAGGGCCATGTCAGTCTCCCCCCGCATGATTCGGTTCGGGGCAGGGCTGCGCAATCACCTTGCGGCGGCCAAACATGGCCTGCCCGTCCCGCCAGATGCCGGCCAGGCCCTCGGGCTTGAACATCACCATGACCATGAAGGTCAGGCCGAACCACAGCAGCCAGGCCTCGGTATAGGCGCCCAGGATATCGCGGGCCAGGAAGTAGAAGATCACGCCCAGAACCGGGCCCCAGAAGCTGATGAAGCCGCCGCCGATCAAGACAATCAGGATCACGATGCCGGACCATTGCAGGCTCATGATATTGATGTAGGCGCCTTCCTGAGCCATGGCGAACAAGGCGCCGGCCAGGCCGGAAACGGCGCAGGAAAGGGTGAAGATCAACCATTTATAGTGCCAGACGTTGTAGCCCAGAAAGGCCACCCGGCTGTCGTTCTGCTTGATGGCCGAGATGATCTTGCCAAACGGTGAATGTACCAGGCGCCACATGCCCACCACGATGATCACATAAGCCGCGAAGCAGAGATAATAGAGATTGAAATTCGATTTGATCGATATCTCGGCCAGGCCCAGATCCAGGGGAAGCCGCGCGATATTCAACAGGCCATCCTCGCCGCCGGTGACGTCGGTCCATTTCGAGGCGATGAAGAAAAAGATCTGCGCGCAGGCAATGGTCATCAGGGCGAAGTAGATGCCCCGGCGGTGGGAAATGAAGGCCGCCACCAGGCCGCCCAGCACGGCGGTGACCACGACGGCGCCCAGCAGGCTGATCCACAGATTGGCGGCGATATTGAACTGGGTCAGGCCGAAAGCGTAGGCGCCGATACCCAGAAAGGCGCCATGGCCAAACGACGGCAGACCGGTGTAGCCGAGCAGCAGATTGACGGCGAGAGCGAAGATCACCCAGATCATCACCTCCAACCCGAGGTATTGGTACAGCCCGATGGCATCAATCCAGAACGGCATGGTGCCGAAGACCAGAAACGAAAACAGCATCGGCGCCGTGAACCAGTTCTTGATGCCTTGCGGGTTCATCTCTTAGGCCTCCAACGCGCTGGCTTTGCCGGCGAAACCACGGGAGCGGAATGTGACCACCACCAGCAGCAACAGATACATCGACAGCAGCGACCACTCCGTCAGGAAGGCGGCGGTCAGGGCGACCACCATGCCGACCAGCAACCCGGCGCTGACCGCGCCCCAGAAACTGCCGACCCCGCCCAGCACGATAACCACGAAGGCGGGGATCACCGCATCGACGCCAACGTGGGGGCGCACGCCCCAGATCGGCGCCATGACGATGCCGGCGATGGCGGCAAGCGCGGCGCCGAAGGCGAAGACAAACAGGCGCAGGCGGGAGAGGTTGTAGCCCAGCACCCGCACCATCTCGCTGTCATGGGCGCCGGCCTTGATCACCGCGCCGTAGGGTGTGCGGTTGAGGAATGCCCACAACAGGCCGATCATCGCCATGGCGAAAACGGCGGCAAAAATGCGGTAGTTGGAATAGATCATGTCGCCGAAAAAGAACCCGCCCCTGATCCCCTTCGGCAGCGGCAGAAAGTATTCCGCCGGACCCCAGATTTCGCGGATCACTTCTTCCAGCACCAGGGCCGCGCCAAAGGTCAGCAGCAGGCCATACAGCGGATCCTTGCCGTAGGTGCGGCGCAGGCAGATTTCCAGGCCCATGCCGACGATGGCGACAAGGGCCGGCGCGACGATCAGCGCGATGATATAGCGGGGAATGGCCGGCAGGTCGTAATAGGCCTGCATGAAGGCAAAGGGCAGGCCGCCGTCCTGGCCCATCAGCATCACGGCGAAATAGGCGCCCAGGGCAAACAATGAGCCGTGTGCGAGGTTGATCACTTCCATCACGCCGATGATCAGCATGAAGCCGAGGGACAGCAGCGCGAACAGCAATCCCAGGGCGACCCCGTTCAGGAGGTGCGGCATTAGAGAGAAAAGGAGATCAACCATGGTGTTTCATCCGCTTTCACACCCCAGGCACAGTCCTGTCGTCATTCCCGCGAAGGCGGGAATCCACATGCTGTGCCCGTTGCCCTGGACTCACGCTTACGCGGGCGTGACGGGTGGGTTGGTTTGGACGATTGCCCGGGCGGGGCCGCCGTATTGATGGCGGCCCCGCGCCGGGTCTTGATCAGCCTTGGTCGTAGCTGGGCGTATCAGCGAACGATTCAAGCTTGCAGACCGCATCCGCACTGGCACGCACCGATTCCGGATCGGCAGCCGTGAGGATTTCGAAGTAGTCGGTCTTGTCCTTCGGCTCCTTGTTGCCGCGGGCAAGGTAGACGGTCTGCTGCACATGATGCGAGTTCGGATCGATCACCGCGCCATGTGTCTGCATGCGGTCGGCGGCGGACATTTGGCGGCCTTCCAGGGCCTTGATGATCTTAGTGTTGTCGGTGCCGCCGGTTTCCTCGATCACGCGGAGCAATTCCCGCATCGCGACATAGCCATTGTAGGTGACGTTGCCGGGCACCGCGATCCGGGTTGTCGGATAGCGGGCTTGATAGCGGGCGACGAAATCCTTCACGCCCGGCAGGTCCAACAGGTGATACCAGGTGGTGCCGAAGACGCCGAACGCCGCATCGGCGCCCAGGCCATAGACATCGGGCCAGTCCTGCTGGTTGTTCAACCAGGCCGGCTTGGAGTCCAGGCCCATGTCGGAAACCTGCTTGCGCATGACCTTGAAGTCATCACCACCGACGGCGGCGGCCACCACATCGGGCTTCTGCTGCTGGATCTTCAGCAGAATGGCGGAGAAATCACGGGTGCCGACCGGAATGGCGACTTCGTCGACGGCATCGGCGCCGTAGTTGGCCGCCACCTGCTTGGTTGCCTTGTTGGTGTTCTGGCCCCAAACATAGTCGTTGTAGAGGAACATCCATTTCTTGCCGAAGGCATCAATGGCGTTCTTGGCGGCGGCACGGGAGAAGTTCTCGCCGCTGCCGTCCCAGACGAATTTCACCCGGTGGCAGTTCTTGCCGGATTCGGTGGGCGAAGAGGAATTGGTGTTGAAATAGACACAACCGTATTTCTGCGCCACCTGTGAAATGGCATTCGCGGTGCCGGACTGAATGGCGCCGACCATGAAATGCACATTCTCGCGGGTAATCAGGCGTTCCGCCACGCGGGTGCCGGTCTGCGGCGTGGTCTCGGTATCCATCCAGACATATTCGACCTTGCGGCCCAGGATGCCGCCCTTGGCGTTGGCTTCCTCGATCGCCATGATGGTGCCGCGCTTTTTGGCCTGGCCGGAGTTGGCGAACTGGCCCGAGGCATCGTGGGTCAGGCCGATCTTGATCGGCTTGTCGGACGATGCGGCATAGACCCGGTTATGCTTCCACGGGCCAAGGAATGCGGCGCCGGCGCCGGCGGTGGCCAGTGCGGTACCTCTCAACATACTGCGACGGGTAATTTTCGAAGACATAGCTAAACCTCCCAGGTTGTCGTCCTCATGTCGGCCCGCATTTGGGCCGGGTTCCAAAACCATCAAGTAGCGCGCAAGGGGCAATGGAGACTGTTGGGCGCTTATTGGAGAATAATATCCTATTTTTAAAAAAAAGAAATAGGATTTTTCATAAATATGATAATTTTTTAAAATGTGACCAATTGCCGCGCCGTTTTGCAGATAGATCCTTCTGCCGCTCAGCGCTAAATGAGAACCCGGCAGTTTTTGGGGATAAAATTGTTAAGTCCTTTGATGCCAGCACAAAAATCTTGTTCCTGTCCCGAAATAGTTAGCTCCATTTATCGTATTATTTTGTTATAAATAATATTTTATTTGCGCACCGACTGCGTTTCGCCTAATTTGCTGGTTATTGGGTTTTTTACGATTTTCGCGAAGGGAGTCTCGCTTTGGCGGCGCACATAATGGCAGGCACGTCCTCGGCTCCGGCGCTGTACCCGAATAACGGCATACATGGCACCATCGTGCATGCCATCGGCGCCGAAATTGTCACCGGCATACTGCATGAGGGCGAAAGACTGCCCGGCGATCAAGAGCTAATGGCCCGTTTCCAGGCCTCGCGCACGGCCCTACGGGAGGCGTTGAAGGTGCTCTCGTCCAAGGGCCTGATCGAATCACGGCAGCGGGCCGGCACGCGGGTACGCTCGAGGCGTGAATGGGACCTGCTGGATGTGGACGTGCTGTCCTGGCATACGCCGGAGAGCATCTCCGAATCTTTCACCGCTGACCTGGTCGAGCTCCGGGAACTGATCGAACCGGTCGCCGCCAAGCTGGCCGCCGACCGCGCCACATCGGATGATCTGACCCGGATCGAAGCCGCCTATCTGCGCATGGAAAAATCGGTCGACGACTACGAAGACTTTTACGTGGCGGATGTGGACTTTCACCTTGCCGTGCTGAACGCCTCGCACAACCAGCTTGTCCAACGGCTGGCCGGGATCATCGGAACGGTTCTGGGGTTAAGCTTTGGGTTACAAAAACAGGCCCGCATTCCCCTGCGGGAAAGCCTGGAATCCCATTATGCGGTATTCGATGGTATCCGCCAGCGCAACCGCCGGGCGGCGGAGCGGGCCATGCGCATCACCATCCGCCGTGGCCGCGATACGCTGTCGCAGCGGCGCGCCATCATGCGCGGGCAGACCGGATAAAGATCAACCGTAGGCGAATTCGAAGCCGGCATAAACTGCCAGAAAGACTGCGGCAGCACCTAGTATCAGCCCAATCGTGACGCGCATCATAAAACCGAATTCGCGCCGGGCATCGCCTTTGATGGAGCGCTGCTGGCGCAGCACGCCCTTATCATGCTCCTGCAATTGGTCCCAATCAGCCAGGCGCTGGCGCGCGCCTTTCAGACCCAAGACATCATGGCCGGACCGGTTTTCCTTGAGCAGATAGCCCCTGATGTGGGCCAATGCCATGAAGACCAGAAACGACGCGCAACCGACCGACAGCACCCAGTAGAATACCGTCTCCGACCAGGAGGCCCACAACAACAGCGGTGTCAGGGCGGCGGTGATGCCGGCCAGGGTCAGGCCAAGCTCGACCAACCCAAGAGCCAGGCGTGATTGTGGCTGTTCAGGCGCAGTCATGAGGCTACCTCGATCGCCTTGTTGAAATCCCGCACGGCCTCAGCGGGACCGCCGGGATAATTCCACACACCAGCCACCACGGAAAGAAAATCCGCCCCCGCGGCGACCAGGGGCTGGCAATTCTCCACCGTGATGCCGCCGATGGCCACGGATGGTACCTCAAACAGTTCCGACCACCAACTTAGGATTTCCACATCCGCCGCCGCCTTGGCCTGTTTCGTCCCGGTGGGAAAGAAGGCGCCGAAGGCAACATAATCGGCGCCGGCCTCCGCCGCTTCCATGGCCAGGTGGCGCGAATCATGGCAGGTCACGCCGACAATATGATCGGCGCCCAGAATGCGCCGTGCCTCGGCGTAGGGCGTGTCTTCCTGGCCCACATGGGTGCCGTCGGCCCCCATTTCCGCCGCCAGGTCCGGGCGGTCATTGATCAGGAAAGCGACATCGCCGGCCTGGGCTACGGGCATCAAAACTTCCGCTGCACGGCACACGGCATCGTCGTCCACATCCTTCAGGCGCAATTGCAGGCAAGCCACGTCGCCGCCGTCCAACGCCGCCCGCAGATCCTCGGCGAATGCCGCCGGTTCAAACTGCGGCGGTGTAATCAGGTAGAGGCGGCAGCGATCATCGCCGGCATCAGCAACAGTACTCATTTAATCCGCTTTCCGTTGCATGCTTATTGATCAAGTCTTCCCAGCCTGCATAGCCCAGCGCAACTATGCTGGCAACGCCGCTCATGCTGGCGACAGGCGGGCCTGGCACCAGGCCGCAATATCAATTTCGTCCGGGCCGGGATCGAACGCCTTGGGCGGGCGGGGCAGGACCTCCGCCTCATAAGCCTTGGCAATCTGCTGGACCTTGTCGCGAACCGTGGCTTTGCCGCGCAGCACCAGGCAGCGCCAACCAAGGGCCAGTGCCATTTGTGCCAGGGCGCTATCGTCGCCGCAATCCAGGATCGCCCGCGCCCGGGCGTCGGGATAGCGTTGCTGCGCCAATTCCACCATAGCCAGATAAAACCCCGGCCCGCCCTGGGCCGCCGCCCCCGGCGCCGTCAGCAGGGTAATGGGCTGCTGCAACGTGGCGGCCACGGCCAGTACGTCTTCAGCCTGTTGGGCATGGTGAAAAATGATCGCGGACATGACACAGTCATAGTCCGAATAGGCCCCGCTCTGCCAGTGCTAGTCGGCCAGAGCTAGTCTTCCAGTGCCTTGATGCCCGGCAGGACCTTGCCTTCCAGCCATTCCAGAAAGGCGCCGCCGGCGGTGGAGACATAGGTGAAATCGTCCGCCGCGCCGGCATGGCGCAGGGCCGCTACCGTATCGCCGCCACCCGCCACCGAAATCAGCTCCCCCGCCCGCGTCTGCTCGGCCGCCGCCTGGGCCACCTTGACGGTACCGTTGTCGAACGGTGCGATTTCAAAGGCGCCCATGGGGCCGTTCCACAACAGGGTCCGGCAGTGCCGCAGACGCTGACCCAGATCCCGCACGCTGGCCGGGCCCACATCCAGGATCATCATGCCGTCCGGCACCTCTTCCACCGGCACCGTGTCGCTGTCCGCCCCGGCCTTGAATTCCTTGGCCAGCACGACATCAACCGGCAGGACGATTTCACAGCCCAGCCCTTCCGCCCGGGCCATGATATCCCGCGCGGTATCCGCCAGGTCGGCCTCGCACAGGGAGGCGCCGACATTAATGCCCTTGGCATGCAGGAAGGTATTCGCCATGCCGCCGCCGATGATCAGTTGATCCACCTTGTCCAGCAGATGACCCAGCACCGCCAGCTTCGACGAAACCTTGGCCCCGCCGACCAGCGCGGCGACCGGCCGCTCCGGCTTGGCCAGGGCCGCTTCAAGCGCCTCCAATTCCGCCTGCATCGACCGCCCCGCCGCCGCCGGCAACAAATGCGCCAGGGCTTCCGTCGAAGCATGCGCCCGATGGGCGCAGGAAAAGGCGTCGTTGACGTAGATATCGCCCAGTGCCGCCAGGGTCCGGGCAAAGCCGGTATCGTTGGCTTCCTCGCCCGGATCGAACCGGACATTCTCCAGCAGCAAAACATCGCCGTCCCGCATCCCCGCCACCGCTTCCGCCGCGCCATCTATGGCGGCGAAGCCGACGGCGCAATTCAGCGCCTGACCCAGTGGCCCGGCCAGGGGTGCGAGCGACATTTCCGGCACGACCTGGCCCTTGGGCCGGCCGAAATGGGACAGCACGATGACCTTGGCGCCCTTGCCGGCAAGCTCGGCCAGGGTCGGAACGGCGCGCTCAATGCGGGTGGCGTCGCTGACCCGGCCGTCCCGCATGGGCACGTTCAGGTCAACCCGCACCAGCACCCGGGCGCCGGCCAGGGCGAGATCATCCAACGTCCGCATGACCGGCTGCTTCTATAGCTTGGCCAAGGCGACGGCGGTGTCGCTCATGCGGTTGGAGAAGCCCCATTCATTGTCATACCAGGTCAGGATGCGTACGAACCGGCCGTCGATCACCTGGGTCTGGGTCAGATCAAAGGTCGAGGACGCCTGGTTGTGGTTGTAGTCGATGGACACGGTGGGGCCGTCCGAGGTTTCCAGAATGCCCTTCAGCTTGCCACTGGCCGCCTTGACGATAGCCGCGTTGACCGCTTCCGTCGTGGTTTTCTTTTTGCTGCGGAATTTGAAGTCCACCACCGAGACGTTCGGCGTCGGCACGCGGATCGAGGTGCCGTCCAGCTTGCCGGCCAACTCGGGCAGCACCAGGCCGACAGCCTTGGCCGCACCCGTCGAAGTGGGGATCATCGACATTACCGCCGAACGGGCCCGGCGCAGATCGCCGTGCAGGGTATCGAGGACGGGCTGATCGCCGGTGAAGGCATGGATGGTGGTCATGAAACCATGTTCGATCCCCATCGCCTGGTTCAGCACGAAAGCCACCGGGGCCAGACAGTTGGTGGTGCAGGATGCGTTCGAAACCACCTTGTGCGACTTGCGCAGTTTGTTGTGATTGACGCCGTAGACGACGGTCAGATCGGCATCAGTCGCCGGGGCGGAAACCAGCACTTTCTTGGCGCCGGCGACCAGGTGCGCCGAGGCTTTTTCCTTCGATGCAAAGATGCCGGTGCATTCCAGCGCCACATCGACGCCCAGTTTTTCCCACGGCAGATTAGCCGGATCGCGCTCCGCCGTGACCCTAATGCCGTTGCCGTTCACATTCATGCCGGTCTTGGTGGTCCGCACCTTGCCGGGAAAAGCGCCGTGCACCGAGTCGTAGCGCAATAGGTGCGCGTTGGTCTCGATGGGGCCCAGGTCGTTGACCCCGACCACTTGAATATCCTTGCGCCCTGACTCCGCGATGGCGCGGAGTACCAGGCGGCCGATCCGGCCAAAGCCGTTAATTCCAACCCGAACTACCATTTCACTCTCCTATCAAAAAGAATTCGTCAAAATTTGGCGGGCCCGCGACGGGCCCGAAAACATCAGGCTTCCTGGGCCGCCAGCTTTTCCTTGGCCAGCTCGGCCACGGCTTCCGCCGTGATGCCGAAATGCTTGTACAACTCCTTAGCGGGCGCCGAGGCGCCGAAGCCCGTCATGCCGACGAAGCCGCCGTTCTCACCCAGATAACGGTCCCAGCCCATGGCGATAGCCGCCTCGATACCGATGCGCACCGTGCCGGGACCCAGGGTTTCCCGCCGGTAGGCGTCGTCCTGTTCCTCGAACAATTCCCAGCACGGCATGGAAACCACGCGGGTCGCGATGCCGGCGCTTTGCAGATTGTTGCGCGCGGCGACGGCAATGGAGACTTCCGAACCCGTGGCCAGCAGGGTCACCGCCGCCTCGCCGTCGGCGGCGACCAATTCGTAGGCACCGCGGGCACAGGCATTGTCATCCTGATACTCCAGGCGCACGGCCGGCAGGCCTTGGCGGCTCAAGATCAGGGCTGAGGGGCTTTCCTTCGCCGCCAGGGCCATCTCCCAACATTCCGCCGTCTCCATGGCATCGGCGGGGCGGAAGACATACAGGTTCGGCATCGCCCGCAATGCCGCCATGTGCTCCACCGGCTGATGGGTCGGTCCGTCCTCGCCCAGCCCGATGGAATCGTGGGTCAGCACATAGATCGCCCGGCAGCCCATCAATGCCGAAAGGCGCATCGCACCCCGGCAATAATCGGAGAACACCATGAAGGTGCCGGCATAGGGAATGACGCCGCCATGCAGGGCCAGGCCGTTCATGGCCGCCGCCATGGCATGCTCGCGCACGCCGTAATTAATATAGCGGCCGGCATAATCGTCAGGGGCGACAAAGCCCAGATCCGCCGTCAGGGTATTGTTGGAACCGGTCAGATCGGCCGAGCCGCCGACCATTTCAGGCACCTCCGCGTTGATCACTTCCAGGGCCTTGCCGGAGGCCGCGCGGGTCGCCAATTGTGGTTTGTCCTCAGCCAACTGGCGCCGGTAATCGGCCATGGCATCAATGATGCTGGCGGGAAGATCGCCGGCCAGGGCACGTTCGAATGCCGCACGGTCGTCCTGGTCGAGCGCTTCGAGGCGTTCCTCCCAGGCAGCCGAGGGCGCACTGCCCCGCGCGCCCGCCGCGCGCCAGGCGGCAACGATATTGTCCGGCACTTCAAATGGTTCATGCGGCCAACCCAGCGCCTTCCGGGCACCGGCGATTTCCTCATCGCCAAGGGGGGCGCCATGGGCACCGGAGGTGCCCGCCTTGGTTGGCGCGCCGTGGCCGATCTCGGTACGGGCCGCGATCAGGGACGGCCGGTCGCTGTCCCTGGCCGTGGCGATGGCGGCTTCCAGCGCCGCCGGATCGTGGCCATCGACCCGCGCCACGTCCCAGCCATAGGCTTCAAAGCGGGCGCATTGATCATCACTGACACTAAGCGAGGTCGCGCCATCAATGGTGATTTCATTGTCATCGAACAGAACGATTAGTTTACCCAGGCGCAGGTGCCCGGCCAGGGAGGCGGCTTCGTGGCTGATGCCCTCCATCAGGCAGCCATCGCCGGCCAGAACGTAGGTATGATGATCCACCAGATCGCCGCCAAAACGGCTGGCCAGCATGCGCTCGGCCAAGGCCATGCCGACGGCGGTGGCCAGGCCCTGGCCCAGGGGGCCGGTGGTGGTTTCGATGCCGCCGGCGGCGCCGAATTCCGGATGGCCCGCGGTATGGCTGTCAAGCTGGCGGAAATTGCGCAACTGGCCCATGTCCATGTCGGCATAGCCGGTCAGGTGCAGCACGCCATAGAGCAGCATGGAGCCATGCCCGGCCGAAAGCACGAAGCGGTCCCGGTCGGGCCAATTGGGCTTCGCGGGATCAAATTTCAGGAAGCGGGAATACAGCACGGTGGCCATGTCGGCGGCCCCCATGGGCATCCCCGGATGGCCGGAATTTGCCGCTTGTACGGCATCGGCGGCCAGAAAACGGATGGCGTTCGCCATGTCTCCGTGGCCGGCAGCCTCTGACGCTACCTCGTTATCGGTCGGGGTATCGGTCGGTGTCATGTGGCATCTCGAGATTGCGGTTGCATCCGATCAACGACAGCGCCTTCTGACATCTGAAAACCTCGACATCTGATAACCGCATCTGATCGCCGGATAAACAAGCCTGGTGGACGGGCAAGCCGGGACGAATTCCGCTGGTCCCCGCGTCGGCGGTCAACATAGCCTCTCACCTTGCAAGGTCAACCGTGAATAGCCCGCGAAACACATGCAATTTTAACTCTTATGTGTCATCTGGTTCACGGGCAGGTTGACGCGGCGGCAAGGGCGGCTTTACCCTGCAACCGAAGGATTTGGCGCAAGCCTTTTGTAAACAAGACGGAATCCATGATGGCCGATGATGCTGGCGCGAAAGTGAGACTGGAAGCAGCCGTGCAACGGCTGGAATCGGCCCTGAGCCGCGTTGTCGAGCGCGGCGGGATCGGCGCCGGCGAAGACGCCGCCGATATTTCCGGATTGCGGCAGGAATTGAACGGCCTCGATTCGGAACTGACCGCCGTTCGAACGGAACGTGACCGGCTGGCCGAGGAATTGGCCGAGGCCCGGGCCGAGGGTGCGGCCCTGCAAGGCGCGATGGACGCCACGTCCGTGCGTCTGGACAGCGCCATCGACGCCGTAAACGCTTTGCTGGACGAATAGAATGGCCCAGGTCAACATTCAGATTAACGGTCGGGACTATCCAATCGCCTGCGAGGATGGTGAAGAAAAGCATCTGACGTTTCTGGCCGAATACATCAACCGTCAGGTGGACGGGCTGGTCGAAAGCATCGGTCAGGTCGGCGAAGCGCGGCTGTTGCTGATGGCGTCGCTTCTGGTCGCCGACGAGTTGTCCGAGGTCAGCCAGGAGCTCGATGCCCTGCGCGAAGGCGGCGGCGACGCCGACGATCAGGATCTGGCAAAGTTGAGCGATCGCATCGAAGACATTGCCGCGCGCCTGGAGAGTGCTTAAATAGGGGCTTCGGGCGGGTTCTGCCGGGTTCGCGAAAAACGGTTCCCTGGGCCAATACCGTTAGTAAGGGAGCTGCCTCTGTTGGGATCGTGGTCCCTTCATTGCGGCGCCCACCTGCGTGAGCAGGCCACAGCGGAGCAAGGTATTTCGACGGCTTGGCGGTCCCGTCCGTCCCTCGGTCAGTTCGCGGCGGCCGGAAGATGGCGAAAGGCGCATGATTCAAAAAGACAAAGCCGCCGCGCGAAGGCGGGCCCGGGCCGGGCGCCAGGCCATCCCGGAAGCGGACCGTGCAGCCGCCGCTGCCAAGGCGGCAGTGCATTTCATGGCCGCCATACCTCTGCCGCCAGGCGCTGGGCTTTCCGCCTATTGGCCAATAGGGGACGAGTTGGACAGCCGCCCCCTGATCCATGCCCTGCTGGACGCCGGGCACCGGATTGCCTTGCCGGTGGTACAGGGCGCGGACCGGCCCCTGTGCTTTCGTGAATGGCGGCTTGGTGATGCAATGGCGGTAAGTTCGTTTGGGGTTTCGGAGCCATTGCAGAGCGCGGCGGAGGTCCAGCCCGATATCGTGATCGCGCCATTCCTGGCCTGCAATGGCGAGGGCTATCGCTTGGGCTACGGTGGCGGCTATTATGACCGCACGTTGCACACCCTGCGCCAGTTGGTGCCGGGGTTGTTGGCGGTCGGTTTGGGCTTCGCGGCGCAGGAGATGCCGGCGCTGCCCCATGATGAGCATGACGAGCCGCTGGATTGGCTGGTCAACGAAACTGGCGCGCGGCCGTTCCCGCGCTGAAACCGTTCGGTTCCGTAAGGGGTAAGACAGAGTGAAGTTACTATATCTTGGCGATCTGGTTGGCCGCGCGGGACGCACGGCGGCGATCGAAAGTCTGCCGCGGTTGCGGCAGGAGCTGGGTCTGGACTTCGTCATCGTCAACGGCGAGAACGCGGCCAATGGTTTTGGCATCACGCCAAAGATCTGCGATCAGGTCTACGGCGCCGGTGCCGACGTCATCGTTCTGGGTAACCATGCCTGGGATGCCCGCGAGATCATTCCGCACATCGACGGCGAGCCGCGCTTAATTCGCCCCCTGAACCTGCCCGACGGCACGCCGGGGCGTGGCAGCAGTGTCTTCGAGGTGCCGGGCGGGCGCCGCATCCTGATCGTCCAGGTTTTGGGCCGGATCTTCATGGATCCCCTGGACGATCCCTTCGCCGCCGCGGCGGAGGCTCTGCGGTCACAAACCCTGGGCGGCAGCGTAAACGCGATCTTTGTCGATATGCATGCCGAGGCGACCTCGGAGAAAATGGCCATTGGCCATTACCTTGATGGCCGCGTGAGCTGCGTTTTCGGCACCCACACCCATGTACCCACCGCGGATCATCAAATCCTGCCGGGCGGTACCGGCTATATGAGCGATGTGGGGATGTGTGGTGACTATGATTCGGTGATCGGCATGGAAAAGTCGGAGCCGGTCCGCCGCTTTACCCGGAAAATGCCCGGCGCGCGCTTTGCCCCGGCGACGGGTGATGCCACCGTCTGCGGGATCTATCTGGAAATCGATGATACCACCGGTCTGACGACTTATCTGGCGCCTTTGCGCCAAGGTGGACGTTTGGCCCCCGTGTGGCCCTTGCCGGCCGACCGCTAGCCAGCCGTCGGGTCAGTTAGCCGGAAACGTTCTAGCGCATGTCGGGTTTAACCAAACCCGAACCCATGCGCTAAAACCTTTAAAATAGAGCAACTTATCCGCATTCAATTGAATCCAATTGAATGCGGGTTGCTCTAGCTTTCGCCGGCCTGAGCAGCCAGGCTCCCGGTCAAGTCATCGCAGCGTTCGGCGACGTATTGCAGCCGCCGTGCGGCGGTGGCATCCTTGCTCGGCGCCTCGACAATCGACAAGGCGACATCAAGGGCGAAGATGCCGGCCTGGGTCGCGGCGGCAGCCTGTTCCTGCCGGCTGGTGCCTTCGGGCAGTGCCAAACGGTCTAGTGATTCGGAATTCGACACGGTGAAAACTCCCTTCCCTCCGCTCCGAGAATTGCGTTTCCCCATGCTGCGCCCACACCGTTAATAATGTCTTACGAATTGGTGATTAATGGTGAGCCGGCAATGGCTGGAGGCGTCGGGTGTCACAGCCCCAATTGCTGCCCCATTGTTGCCATATTGCCGGTTTATGGGTATGTGCTGCGCGCGACCACAATATCTGGTAAATTTCTTGGCGATTCTTGCGCCGCGCTGGAGGTTGCTCCGTACGGGGCGAGGTGCGGCGATTTGGGGCGGCACGTGGCGGTTTCGAGGCAGGCGGCGCGCGCATTTGAGGTGACACGAGGACCATGGCAGGCCATTCACAATTCAAGAACATCATGTACCGCAAGGGCGCCCAGGACGCCAAGCGGTCGAAAGTTTTTACCAAGCTGATCCGCGAAATCACCGTCGCCGCGCGCAGCGGCCTGCCGGATCCGGAAATGAACCCGCGCCTGCGCTCGGCGATCCAGGCTGCCCGCGCCGCCAATATGCCCAAGGACAACGTGGCCCGCGCCGTGAAACGCGCCACCCAGTCGGGCGAAGGCGACAACTATGAAGAGATCCGCTACGAAGGTTATGGTCCCGGCGGCGTCTGCCTGATTGTCGAGGCCCTGACCGACAACCGCAACCGCACCGCCTCGGAAGTACGTGCCGCCTTTTCCAAGTTCGGCGGCAATCTCGGCGAAACGGGCAGCGTCTCGTATCAGTTCGACCGGGTCGGCAGCATCGAATATCCGCCCGAGGTGGCCGATTCGGATGCGATGTTCGAGGCCGCGGTGGAGGCCGGTGCCGATGACGTGGAAAGCCACGAAGGCGGCCACGATATCATTTGCGCCGCGAACGACCTGCACGACGTGGCCAAGGCCCTGGAAGATCAATTCGGCGAACCCAAATCGTCCCGCCTGAATTGGCGTCCGCAGGCCACCGTGCCCATGGACGAGCAGGGCGCTTCCACGCTTTTCAAGTTATTGGAAGCCCTGGATGACAGCGACGATGTGCAACAGGTCTCCGCCAACTTCGAAGTTTCCGATGAAATCATGCAAAAGCTAAATGGTTAGGGGAAAGGTGGCCACGGCATGCGCCTGATTGGTATTGATCCCGGCCTGCAGCGAACCGGCTGGGGCGTGCTGGCGGTCGAGGGCAGCCGCCTGAGCCATCAGGGCCATGGCGTCATCGTGTCCGACGCCAAGCTGCCGTTGCCCGATCGTCTGCGTCAGCTGTACCAGGCCCTGGGCGATGTGCTGACGCAATGGCAGCCGGCGGAGGCGGCGATTGAAGAGACCTTTGTCAACAAGAACCCGACCTCGACCCTGAAATTGGGCCAGGCCCGGGGCGTCCTGCTGCTGGCCCCGGCCATGGCCGGCATTCCGGTTGCTGAATACACCCCCAACCTGATCAAGAAATCCGTGGTTGGCACCGGCCATGCGCAAAAGGCCCAGGTCGCCATGATGGTGAGCACCCTGCTGCCGGCGGCGGGGGCGGTGACCGATGACGCCGCCGACGCGCTGGCGGTGGCGATCTGTCATGCCCATCTTCGCCGCAACCAGCAGATTATCGCCCAGGCCGCCAGGAACGATGGCCGAGCGCGCAAGAGGGCCGGCGCATGATCGCGAAATTGACCGGCCGGCTGGAAGAGAGCGGCGATGGCAGCTGCATCATCGATGTCGGCGGCGTCGGCTATCTGGTGTTTTGTTCCGGCCGCACCTTGGCCGGCCTGGAAGGCGATGCCGGCCCGGCGGGCGGTGCCGTATCGCTGTTGATCGAGACCCATGTGCGCGAAGACCATATCCATCTTTACGGCTTCACCGAAGCAGCCGAGCGGGACTGGTTCAAGCTGTTGTTGAGTGTTCAGGGCGTCGGCGCCAAGGTTGCCCTGGGCATCCTTTCCACCCTGGCGCCGGGCGAATTGACACAGGCGGTAGTGGCCCAGGACAAGGCGATGATCACCCGGGCCCCCGGCGTTGGCCCGAAAGTGGGCAACCGCATCGTCACGGAATTAAAGGACAAAGTGGGCAACCTGGTCCTTGGTTCCGGCCTGGAAAGTACCGAGGCCGCGCCGGGTAGCGTGGCGCAGGGGCCGGCTGCAGACGCCATTTCGGCTTTGGTCAATCTCGGCTACCGCCCGGCCGAGGCCCACCGCGCGGTGCAGACGGCGGCGGGGAGTCTGGGCGACGCCGCCGAATTGCAAGCCTTGATCCGCGATAGTCTGAGGCAGTTGGCGACATGAGCGGGATCATCAGCGGCGATACACCTGAACGCCTGATCACCGGCCAAGCCGCCGGCGAAGACGGCGCCGACGTCGGCCTGCGCCCGCAAGGTTTGGCCGAATTCGTCGGCCAGCGCGCGGAAAAGGATAACCTGAGGATCTATATCGAGGCCGCCCGCCAGCGCGGTGAAGCCCTGGATCATGTGCTGTTCCATGGCCCGCCCGGGTTGGGCAAGACCACCCTGGCGCAGATCGTGGCGCGGGAACTGGGCGTCTCGTTCCGGGCCACCTCCGGCCCGGTCATCGCCAAGGCCGGCGACCTGGCCGCCATTCTGACCCACCTGGAAGAGCGTGATGTCCTGTTCATCGATGAAATTCATCGCCTGAGCCCGGTGGTCGAGGAAGTGCTGTATCCGGCGATGGAAGATTTCCAGTTGGATCTGGTGATCGGTGAGGGGCCGGCGGCGCGCACCGTGCGCATTGATCTGCCCCCCTTTACCCTGGTCGGCGCGACGACCCGCTCCGGCCTGATCACTACGCCGCTGCGGGAACGCTTTGGCATTCCCATCCGCCTGCGCTTTTACGAGGTGGCGGAGCTGGAACAGATTGTCACCCGCGCCGCCGGCCTGTTGGCCCTGGACCTGACCGAGGACGGCGCCTTGGAGATTGCCAAACGCTCGCGTGGCACGCCCCGGGTGGCGGTACGCCTGCTGCGCCGGGTGCGGGATTTCGCCACCGTTGCCGGGGCCGAGCAGATTGACGCCATAAAGGCGGATGCGGCCCTGAACCGCCTGGAAGTGGACCAGCGCGGCCTGGACGCCATGGACCGGCGCTACCTCAACTGCATCGCACGGGATTTCGAGGGTGGGCCGGTGGGCGTGGAAACCATTGCCGCCTCCCTGTCGGAGCAGCGCGACGCGATCGAAGACATTATCGAGCCCTATTTGATCCAACAGGCCCTGTTGCAGCGAACGCCGCGGGGCCGGGTCCTGACCCGGCAGGGTTATGAACATCTTGGTCTGAATGCACCGAAGACGAAACAGGGGCAGATCGAGCTGTTGCCCCTGGAAGACGATGCCGGGGAGGCCAGGGATGCCTGAGAACCCGATGTCCGATACCGCCATACCCGAACCACACCGGTTCAACGTGCGGATTTTTTGGGAAGATACCGATGCCGCCGGCATTGTCTATTACGCCAACTATCTGCGTTTTCTCGAGCGGGCCCGCAGTGATCTGGTGCGCCTGGCCGGAATAGACCAAGCCGCCTTGCTGGAGGGCGACGGCGTCGTCTTTCCCGTGCGCCGCTGCGAGATCGACTATTTGCTGCCCGCCCGCCTGGATGATGAGATCGAGGTGCGGACCCGGGTCCGGAAACTGGGCGGCGCCAGCATGGACATGGATCAGGACATACATCGCGGTGGGGAAACACTGGTGCGCGCCAAGGTGCGCCTGGCCTGCATTGGACCGGGTGGCCGCCCCCGCCGACTGCCGCCGGCCGTGCGCGCCGCCATATCCGACATTGTTTTGCCTACATTGGGAATTGATTGAATGGACAACCAAGCCGTTGACGCCGTTGCACTCGCGGGCTCCATCGCCGCCGCCGACTTCTCTCTTTGGAGCCTGTTCCTGAAGGCGGACATATTGGTCAAGGCAGTCATGCTGGTGCTGGTAGGGGCCTCGTTCTGGTGCTGGGCCATCATATTCGAAAAGGGCATCCGCTTTCGCCGCCTGCGCGCCCAGTCCGATGCCTTCGAGGATTCATTCTGGTCCGGCGGTAGCCTTGAAGAACTATTCGACAAGATTGGCAACCGGCCCGATCATCCCATGGAACTGCTGTTCGTCTCCGCCATGCGGGAATGGCGGCGCTCCACCTCCAAGGGGCTGTCGGGTGAGGATTTCCTGCGCGCCGGGATCAAGGACCGGATCGCGCAGGTCATGCACATCACCCTGACCCGCGAGATCGAGCGGCTGGAAAGGTATATGGGTTTCCTCGCCACGGTAGGTTCCACCGCGCCCTTTATCGGCTTGTTTGGCACGGTCTGGGGCATCATGAATTCTTTCCAGGCCATCGCCCTGACCAAGAATACCAACCTGGCGGTGGTCGCGCCGGGCATCGCGGAGGCCCTGTTCGCGACGGCGCTGGGTCTGATCGCGGCGATCCCGGCGGTCGTTGCCTACAATAAATTCTCCACCGACCTGGGCCGCTACACCATCCGCCTGGAAGGTTTCGTCGGCGAGTTCTCGGCCATTCTGTCCAGGCAACTTGACGAGAGGCGCGAGTAATGGCGGGGCAGATGCAAGGTTCACACAGGGCGGGCCGCCAGCCCGGCCGCTATGCCACGATGTCGGAGATTAACGTGACGCCCTTTGTCGACGTGATGTTGGTGCTGCTGGTGGTCTTCATGATCACCGCGCCGCTGTTGACCGTGGGCGTGCCTATCGATCTTCCCAAGGCTTCGGCTTCCAACCTGCAGGGCAACGAGGAACCGCTGACGATATCGATCAACGGGGAAGGCAAGATCTATTTGCAGGAGACCTTGGTGGGCGACGAGGAACTGGTCGCCCGGCTGCTGGCCATCGCCGAGAACACCACGACGAAACGTATCTTCGTGCGCGGTGACAAGCTGGTCGACTATGGCGCGGTGATGGCGGTCATGGGCCGCCTGAACGCCGCCGGTTTCAACAAGGTGGCCCTGGTGACCGAGGCCCCGAGAAACGCCGGGCCGAAGGCCACCGGGACTGCGAAGTAGTGGTGAGCGGCCTTGCGCAACGGAATAGCCATATCGACCTTGCTGCACATGGGTGTGGTGGCGGCGGCCATCTATGGTTTGCCGGAACTGTTGGAGCCGCCGCAACTGGAGCAGCCTATTATCGTCGAACTGGTTACCGTGGCCGAGCGCACGGTGTCGCAAAAACCACCCGAACCGAGCCCGAAAAAGGCGCCACCCCCGGCGCCGAAACTGAAGCCGGTCGCGACCCCGGAACCGGAGCCGGAGCCCGAACCGAAGCCGGAACCGCCCAAGAAGGTCGCCAAGGTTTCACCGCCGCCACCGCCGCCCGAACCGGCGAAGGCGGAAACCCCGCCACCGCCAAAACCGGCGCCGACGCCGGAGGCGAAACCGGTCAAGGTGGTGACGCCGAAACCAAAACCGCCCGAGAAGCCGAAAGTGAAACCCAAGGCGCGGCCGAAGAAGATTGCCATGGCCGCGCCGCCCAAGGCTTTTCGCACGCTGCCCCGGCCAAAACAGAAACCAAAGCGACGGCGGCCGAAATTCAGCGCCGACCGGATTGCCGCGTTGCTGGACAAGGACGACAGGAAGAAACAGTCGCAAACCCAGCAGAAGGCCACGGAAAAGCGGACCGCCGCAAAGCCGCCGCCAGCCGTTGCGCCGAACCGGAATCAGGTGCGGACACAACCGATGACGATGAGCGAGATCGACGCCATCCGCTATCAAATCCAGCAATGCTGGACCATTCCAGCCGGTGCCCGGGACGCGGAAAACCTGGTGGTCCGTATCAGGGTGTTCCTGAATACGGACGGTTCACTGGCCAAGGCGCCGGAAATCGTCGGCACTGGCCAGGGCAACGATCCGTTCTATCGTACGGCGGCGGAGAGTGCCCGCCGCGCGGTGCAAAAATGCGCGCCGTTGAAAGGCCTGCCGGCGGATAAATATGCCCGTTGGCGAGAATTGACATTGACCTTCAATCCCAGAGATATGCTGGGTGGATGAGGTTTGAGAAACCGAGACCGAGACTAAGGAAGCAATAGGCTATGTGGACCCTGCCCGAACCCCGGAAACTGATGCCGAAATTCATCGTCTGTTTGTCATTGGTACTGTCAGGCCTGACCTGGCTGCCGCACCCCGCCTGGGCGGCGCTGGAGATTGATATTACCAGGGGCAACGTGGATCCGTTGCCCGTCGCCATCCCGGACTTCCATGCCGATGCCGGCGCGGCGGCGGATCAGGGCCAGCGCATGGCCCAGGTCATCACCGCCAATTTGGATCGTTCCGGACTGTTTCGTCCGCTGAATCCGAAATCATTCATTCAAAGCCCGGAGTCGCTGCAGGCCCGGCCGCGTTTTGCCGACTGGCGGGTCCTGAATGCACAAGCCCTGGTCTCGGGCAAGGTTGGCGTGGAAAGCGATGGCCGGCTGCGCGTGGAATTCCGTCTTTGGGATGTCCTGGCGGGCGAGCAGATGACCGGCTTGGTCTATTTTTCCACGCCGGGCAATTGGCGGCGCATTGCGCATGTCATCTCCGACGCTATTTACAAGCGTCTGACGGGGGAGGCCGGCTACTTCGATACCCGCGTGGTGTATGTGGCGGAAAGCGGACCGCGCGACAAGCGCATGAAACGCCTGGCGATCATGGACCAGGACGGCGACGGCCACCGCTTTCTGACCGATGGCAGCTATCTGGTGCTGACGCCGCGATTTTCTCCATCGCGCCAGGAAATTACCTACCTGTCCTACTATCGCAACACACCGCGGGTCTATCTCTACAACATCGATACCGGACGGCAGGAGGTCCTGGGCGAATTTCCCGGCATGACATATGCGCCGCGGTTTTCGCCGGATGGCAATCAGGTCATCATGAGCATGGCGCGCGACGGCAAATCCAACATTTTCGCCATGGATCTGCGCACCCGGGCGATCAGTCAGCTAACCAAGGGGCCGGCGATCGATACCTCGCCGTGCTATTCGCCCGACGGCGCCCGGGTCGTTTTCAATTCAGACCGTGGCGGCAGCCAACAACTTTACGTGATGGGGGCCGACGGCAAGGGCGTCAAGCGGATCTCTTTCGGCGATGGCCGCTACGCGACGCCGGTTTGGTCGCCGCGCGGCGATCTGGTGGCCTTCACCAAAATGCGCCGGGGCCGGTTTTATATTGGCGTGATGCGGCCCGACGGCAGCGGCGAACGCCTGCTTTCCGAGAGTTTCCTGGATGAGGGACCAACCTGGGCTCCGAATGGCCGGGTGTTGATGTTTTTTCGGCAAAAACCCGCCAATAAACAAGGCAAGGGCGGGCGTACGCGCCTATGGTCGGTTGATCTGACTGGCTATAACGAACGCGAAATGGTTACGCCGATCGATGCATCCGATCCTGCCTGGTCGCCCCTAAGCCCCTTGAATCGTTGACAGACCATGGTTAATGTCGGAGACGAAACTATGTGAGGGCCGGATCAGGGGTAGTCACGGCGTAAAACAATCATTGCCCGATTAGGCAACTGGGTAAGTTGTTTTATGTCTTCAGCTATTTTTTTCATTAGGCAGTTGTTAAACTATTGCTGTCCATGTATGTCTGGCTCGCTGGATTATTGGTTGAAATGTTGCCGGCCAAAGGTTATGCGCAACTACCTAATTTGCCTGCGAAACGAGATAATGTTGGCGGAACAGGAACTTTGTTATCGGCATACACTGGCGCAAACCCGCCGCGAAAGCCGAACCATGCCGCCGCCAGGATTTGTTAATACTGAATTATGCTAACGCCGGATAATAATGAATGAGGAGTGGTCTCTATGGTCTTTGAGAAATTTGCGCTGAAGGCGGCGTGTCTGGCGGCGACCATACTGCTGGTCGCGGCCTGCGAAACCCCCGTGGAGGAAAAGGCCGATGCCTCGGGCAGCGGGGGTGCCAAACAGTCGACGACGACGACGCAAAAAGCGCCCAAGGACGAAGTGAAAGCCACGATGACGCCGAAGGTGGTTCCCGGATCACAAGAAGATTTGGTGCTCAACGTCGGCAGTCAAATTCAGTTTGACTTCGACAAGTCCAATCTGCGTCCCGATGCCCGCAAAGTGGTCGAGCGCTGGGCCGATTGGCTGCAGCAGTATCCGGCCGTGACCGTGACCATTGAAGGTCACTGCGATGAAAGGGGTACGCGGGAGTACAACCTTGGCCTCGGCGAGCGACGCGCGGACTCGGCTCGTAAGTATCTGATTGCCCTGGGTATCAACGCCGACCGCGTTGGCACCATCTCGTATGGCAAGGAGCGGCCGCTGTGTGTCAGCAGCCACGAAGCCTGCTGGTCCCAGAACCGGCGGGACATGCTGCTGGTCAATTAGGCCGCCGGCCGGTCCGCTAGGCGGACATGTCAGGCGTTATCCGGGCTCGTCAGAGCGCACCGCACGGGTGCCACTGGCGGGCCCGCATTTCTTTGACCAGGCAAATTGGTTCGGGACTTTCAAACCCGAATTTTTTTGACTGCTGTAATTTCGCCATGATTGGGTGGCAAAAGACGTCATTGAAATGACAGCAATAGCCGCCGAGGGCGTCAGAGCAACAAGCCGGAGCAAGACCTGATGCAGCCTATTCGCCGAACATCCAACCGCCCATGGCCCCGGGCCCTATCGTCAGCCATGTGCGCCGGGTTCTGCTTGACCCTGCTGCTGGCGGCACCGGCGCCGGTGCGGGCGCAGAATTCCGATCTGCAAACCTTGACGCAACGGATAGAGCGTTTGCAACGAGACTTGCGCGAGTTGCAGAAGGACTACTATCGCGGTGAGAAGACCGGTGCGCCCGGTGCGGCCAAGGCGAACGCCGGCGGCGGCCAGCCGACCGGGGGGCAATTGGCCAATGCGGAAATCCGCATGAGCAATCTTGAATCGGAAATGCGCCTGCTGACCGGGCAGTTGGAAGAGGTGCGCCACGGTATTCAAACCGTGCTGGGACGCCTCGACAGCCTGATCAAGGATGTTGATTTCCGCCTGACCGAAATCGAACGGCGCATGACCGCCGCGCCAGCGGCGGCAGCGAATGGCGCCACGGCATCGAAACCCGGAGATGGCGAGGCTGCCTCGAGCGAAAGTGCCGCCGCCCCGGCGACGGCGGCGGCGCAACCGTCGGGCCCGCCGTCGGTGCTGCCCAAGGGCACCCCGATGGAGCGTTACAACTACGCTTATTCGCTGTTGATAAAGGTCCGCCTGGACGAAGCCGAAGCTGCTTTTCAGGAGTTCATTTCTGCCCATGGCGATGATGATTTGGCGGGCAACGCACAATACTGGCTGGGCGAAACCTTCTATGCCCGCAACAAGTTGTCCGAGGCCGCGCGCACCTTTTTGACCGGCATACAGCGCTATCCCGACAGCGGCAAGGCGCCCGACACGATGCTGAAATTGGGCATCACGCTGGGCAAACTGGGCCAGAAGGAAGAAGCCTGCGCGGCCTTTCTGGAAATGACAAAGCTGTTCCCAAATCTGCGCGTGCAGGTGAAAAAGCGCCTGCAACGGGAAATGAAATCGGGCGGCTGCGGCTGATACCGCTGCCATGCCGGCGATTAACGATCGGACATTCGCCGCGCTGATGCGGCCGCTGGGACCGTACGAAGTTGCCCCGCGCTTGGCCGTTGCCGTCTCGGGCGGTGCCGACAGCATGGCCCTGGCTCTGCTGGCGCGGACCTGGGCCCGACGGCAGGGCGGCGAAGCCGTAGCCCTGACCGTTGATCATGGCCTGCGCCGCGAAGCCGCGGCCGAGGCCCGGCAGGTCCGTAGCTGGATGTCCGATCATGGCATGGCGCATCAAATCTTGCGCTGGCGCGGGCCCAAGCCCGAAAGCGGCATTCAGGCCGCGGCCCGGCAGGCGCGCTATGAAGCGCTCGGGCAATGGTGCCGGCGCCATGATGTCCTGCATCTCTTGACCGCGCACCATGGCGGCGATCAGGCCGAGACGGTGCTGTTGCGCCTCTGGCAGGGCAGCGGTATCGAGGGGCTGGCTGGCATGCCCGCAATCCGCGCCATGCCTGGTGTGCGCCTGTTGCGCCCCCTGTTGCCGCTGCGGCACGCCGACCTTGCCGCGACCCTTGCCGCACGGGACCAGGCCTGGCTGGAGGATCCATCGAACAGGGATGAAAAATTCGCCCGGATCAGGGCCAGACGCCACTTGGCGCGAAGCGATGGCGGATCGGACGCGGCGGCATGGCTGCTGCAGGTGGCGGATCAGGCCGCCGTGGTCCGGCGGCAGCTGCGCGGCGCCCTGGCCGATCTGGCGACCCGATCGGTGCGCCTGCACCCGGCCGGATTCTGTTACTTCGATCCAAATCCCTGCCGGGGCCAGAACCAGGCGAATTTGGTGCCATTGTTGGGCGATGTTCTGCGCTGTATCGGCGGCGGCGAATTTAGACCCCGGCGCGAAAAGCTGGACCGGCTGGCCCTGGATTTGGCGGACCGGCCGTTGCCGGCGGGACGCACATTGGCGGGCGCCCGGATTTTGCCGCGCCCGGACGGCCTGCTCATCTGCCGGGAAACCGGCCGCCTGCCCCGGCGGTTGAAAGTGGGCGCGGAGACACGGGGCCGCTGGGACCGTTTCGATTGGACCCTGGGCGGCGGCAGCGGCGGCATTGGGCGGGGCGGCGGCCTATCGGTCGGCGCCTTGGGGCGGGACGGTTGGCGGCAGGCGCGGGCGCGGCTTGGCGGAGATTGCGCCGTGCCGGCGCCGGTGCGGCTTGGACTGCCTGCTTTGTGGTATCGCGACCGGGTCCTGGCGGTACCTCATCTTAAGTTGATGCCGGATGGCGATAGTCCCAAATGGGCCCGGAAAATCAGCTTTTCAGCCCGGTTTTCGCCGGTCCGGCCGTTACAGGCGGATGGATTGCTGCTTGTTTGACGTCATCTTAGCATTATCTTTATGGAAACCGGCCAGAATGGTGTATTGAGTTCACCCCTTTTCGAAAGGGAAATGGTAGCATCGGGCTATCCGAAGAGCCGCCGGAGAAGGAAGCATAGGTGAGCAATTTTAGTCGTAATATTGCCCTGTGGGTAATTATCGCCCTATTGGTGCTGGCGCTGTTCAATCTGTTCCAGGGGCCGGGCACGCGCGGTTCCGCGACCAATTTGGCCTATTCCCAGTTCATTTCGGAAGTTGAAGCCGGACAGGTGCGCGATGTCACCATTCAGGGCAATACCATCAGCGGTCATTATACCGGCGGCACGCCCTTCAATTCCTATGCGCCCAACGATCCCGACCTGGTGCGCAAACTGAACCAGGCCGGCGTGACGATTTCCGCCGCGCCGGATGAAGAAGGCACCCCGACACTATTTGCCATTCTGCTGAATTGGTTCCCGATGCTGCTGTTGATCGGCGTCTGGATCTTTTTCATGCGGCAGATGCAATCGGGCGGCGGCAAGGCCATGGGCTTCGGCAAATCCAAGGCCCGTTTGCTGACCGAACGTTCGGGCCGGGTCACCTTTGACGATGTCGCCGGCATTGACGAGGCCAAGGAAGAGTTGGAGGAAATTGTCGAGTTCCTGAAGGACCCGCAAAAGTTCCAGCGTCTCGGCGGCCGTATCCCCAAGGGCGCCCTGCTTGTTGGCCCGCCGGGTACTGGTAAGACCCTGTTGGCACGGGCCATCGCGGGCGAGGCGAACGTTCCGTTCTTTACCATTTCCGGCTCCGACTTCGTCGAGATGTTCGTTGGCGTCGGCGCTTCCCGCGTGCGCGACATGTTCGAGCAGGCGAAAAAGAATGCCCCCTGCATCATCTTTATTGACGAAATTGACGCCGTTGGGCGCCATCGCGGCGCCGGCCTGGGCGGCGGCAATGACGAACGCGAACAGACCTTGAACCAGTTGCTGGTGGAAATGGATGGCTTCGAGGCCAACGAGGGCGTGATCCTGGTTGCTGCCACCAACCGTCCGGATGTGCTGGATCCGGCCCTGTTGCGTCCGGGCCGTTTTGACCGCCAGGTCGTGGTGCCGAACCCCGACATCATCGGCCGGGACAAGATTCTAAAGGTCCATATGCGCAAGGTGCCCATGGCGCCGGATGTGGACAGCCGCACCATAGCCCGCGGCACGCCGGGTTTCTCCGGCGCTGATCTGGCCAATCTGGTGAATGAAGCTGCGCTCTTGGCGGCCCGCAAGAACCGCCGCGTGGTCACCATGCAGGAGTTTGAAGAGGCCAAGGACAAGGTCATGATGGGGGCCGAGCGGCGCTCCATGGTGATGACCGATGATGAAAAGGAACTGACCGCCTATCACGAGGCCGGCCATGCCCTGGTCGGGCTGTTGGTGGAGGGCAACGATCCCCTGCATAAAGTCACCATCATCCCCCGTGGCCGCGCCCTGGGCGTCACCATGAACCTGCCCGAGACCGACAAGTACGGTTACAAGAAAAGCGAAATCTGCGCCAAGCTGGCGATGACTTTCGGCGGTCGCGTCGCCGAAACCCTAATTTATGGCCCGGAGGACGTAACCACCGGCGCCGGCCAGGATATCCAGCAGGCGACCTCGTGGGCCCGGCGCATGGTGACAGAGTGGGGCATGTCCGAGAAGTTGGGGCCCCTGGCTTATTCCGGTAACGAGCAGGAAGTCTTCCTGGGCCATTCGGTCACGCAGACCAAGAATATCTCGGACGCCACGGCCAAGGTCATTGACGAAGAGATCCGCCGCTTCGCCGAGGAGGCGGAAGCCTTGGCGACGGAGGTCCTGACTAAGGATCTGGATAAGCTGCACACGGTTGCCAAGGCTTTGCTGGAATATGAAACCCTGAGCGGCGATGAGGTTCGCCAATTGCTCCGTGGCGAGGATATCGACCGGCCGGATGAGTTCGAACCGCCGCAGGATGCCAGCACCGCGACATCCGTGCCGCCATCAAGCAAGCCGAAGAAGCCGGACGGCCCGGGCGGCATGGAGCCAGAGCCGCAACCCGGCTCGTAACTCCGGACCGCCGTTCTGTCCCGGGAGGCCAATGCCGCGGACGGCGTTTATCTCGCACCGATTTTGAATCTATCTGGCGCGGGCCTGCCCTTTGCCGGCGGTCCTCTGCACTTCGCGCAATGCCGCCTGTTCGGCCGGAATATGCCGGGCGAGATCATGAACCTTGAGGCGGCGGAACGGCGTGCGCCGGCGGCGCTGGAAAGGTTGCGGGCGACACGGCCCGCCATCCCTGGGCAGGACAGCCACAATTCCGGACCTGGCCCCCTGATCATGGGGATCGTCAACGTCACGCCGGACAGTTTTCATGATGGCGGCCGGCTGCGGCCGGCCACGGCCATCGCCCATGGCCGGGCGTTGGCGGCGGCCGGCGCGGCGATCCTTGATGTGGGCGGCGAGTCCACCCGGCCCGGCGCCCGGGAAGTGCCCGTGGACGAGGAGCTGGAGCGGGTCATGCCGGTGATCGAAGCCTTGTCGGGCGATGGTTTGGCGGTATCCGTGGATACCCGCAAAGCGGCGGTGATGGCTGCTGCTGTAAATGCCGGCGCCCGCATGATCAACGATGTCACTGCCCTGCGTCATGATCCCGCCAGCATGAGTTGCGCCGTGGGCCTGGCCGTGCCCGTGGTCCTGATGCATAGCCGGGGCACCCCCGACACCATGCAATCCATGACCGACTATGACGATCTGATCATGGATGTATTCGGTGACCTGAGCGCCCGGGTGGCGGATTGTCTGGCCGCGGGTATGACGCGGCGTGATCTGCTGATCGATCCCGGCCTTGGTTTCGCCAAAAAGGCCGGGCAAAGTGCCGCTTTGCTGCGCGGCATGGCGCATTTCCATGCCCTGGGCTGCCCGCTGCTGATCGGCGCCTCGCGCAAGGGCTTTGTTGGAAAACTGACGGGCGCTGTGAAAACTGAGGACCGATTGCCGGGATCGCTGGCCGCCGCGATGTGGGCCGCGCAGCAGGGGGCCGCCGTTCTGCGGGTTCATGATGTCGCGGAGACGGCCCAGACGATGGCGATTTTCCAGTCCCTTTGCTATAAGGGATGACAACAATTGAGCTGTGAGTGAGGAGCGCATGGAGCGCGAATTTTTCGGCACCGACGGCATTCGCGGTACGGCCAATACCTGGCCCATGACGGCGGAGATTGCGGTTCGGGCGGGCATGGCGGCGGGGCTGCAATTTACCCGTGGCGAGCATCGCCATCGGGTGGTGGTCGGCAAGGATACCCGCCTGTCGGGCTATATGCTGGAGCCGGCATTGACCGCCGGTTTCACCTCGGTCGGCATGGATGTCATTCTGGTCGGGCCCATGCCGACGCCGGCGGTTGCCCTGTTGACCCGCAGCCTGCGGGCCGATTTGGGCGTGGTGCTCTCCGCTTCGCACAATGCCTTCGCCGATAACGGCATCAAGCTGTTCGGCCCCGACGGATATAAGTTATCCGACCGTATCGAGACCGAGATCGAAGCGCGCATGCAGTCCGATATGTCCGGCAATCTGGCCGCGCCTGGCAATTTGGGCCGCGCCATGCGTTTGGAGGACGCGCCGGGCCGTTATATCGAGGCGGCGAAAGCCACCTTCCCATCGGAAAACCGCCTGGACGGCCTGAAGATCGTGATCGATTGCGCCAACGGTGCCGCCTACAAGGTTGCCCCCACGGTGCTGTGGGAACTGGAGGCCGAGGTTATCCCCATCGGCGTCGATCCCGACGGCTTCAATATCAACCGCGACTGCGGCTCGACCCACACCGACTACATGTGTGAACAGGTGGTCGCCCATGGCGCCGATGTGGGCATTGCCCTGGACGGCGACGCCGACCGCCTGATTTTGGCCGACGAGCATGGCCATCTGGTCGACGGCGATCAGCTCATGGCCGCCATCGCCGACTACTGGGCCGAAAGCGGTGATCTGAAAGGCGGCGGCATCGTCGCCACGGTAATGTCCAATCTGGGCTTGGAACGCTATCTTGCGGACAAGGGCCTGGAACTGGTTCGGACCCAGGTCGGTGACCGCTATGTCGTGGAACATATGCGCCAGCACGGCTACAACGTCGGCGGCGAACAATCGGGCCATATCGTGATGTCGGATTTCGGCACCACTGGCGATGGCCTGGTCGCCGCGCTGCAGGTTCTGGCCCTGATTGTCGCCCAAGGGCGGCCGGTCAGCGAGGTTTGCCGCCGCTTTGAAGCGGTGCCGCAATTGTTGAAGAATGTCCGATATGTTGGCGCCTCGCCGTTGGATTCGGACAAGGTCAGCAATGCCATCCAGGCTCAGCGCATGCGCCTGGGTGATAAGGGACGGCTGTTGATCCGGCCCTCGGGAACCGAACCGCTGATCCGGGTCATGGCCGAGGGTGATGACGGCGACTTGATCCATTCCGTGGTCGATGAACTGGTCGACACGATCGAGGCCACGGCGGCGGCCGGTTGAAGCAAGGTATCCAATGTCCGAAGAGTTTCGAGTTAAAGCGCATCAAGGCAGGGTTTTGATTATTGCCGGATCCGATTCCGGCGGCGGCGCCGGCATTCAGGCGGATATCAAAACCGTGACCGCCCTGGGTGGCTATGCCGCGACCGCGATAACCGCCCTGACGGCCCAGAACACAATGGGCGTCCACGGCATTCACGAGATCCCCCCCGCCTTCGTTGGGCAACAAATTGAAGTGGTGCTGGGGGATATCGGCGCCGACGCCATCAAGACCGGCATGCTGCATCGCACGGATGTTCTGGGCGCGGTGACAACCGCCCTGTCGCGCGCCGCGCCCGATGTTCCCCTGGTGGTCGATCCGGTGATGGTGGCGAAGGGCGGCGCCTCGCTGCTGGATGAAGATGCCCGTGCCGTGGTGCGTGACCGCCTGATCCCCCGGGCCACCGTTCTGACCCCCAATATTCCCGAGGCGGAGATCCTGGCCGGCATGACCATTGGGGACGAGGCGGCAATGACGGCGGCGGGAAAGAAGCTGTTGGCCCTGGGGCCCAGGGCGGTGCTCATGAAAGGCGGCCACCTGCCCGGCGAAGAGGTTTTTGATCTGTTGCTCACCGATGCGGGGATCGAACGCTTTACCTCCCCCCGCATTGAAAGCCGCCATACCCATGGCACCGGTTGTACCCTGGCCTCGGCCCTGGCCTGCGGTTTGGCCCAGGGACTCCCGGTCGGGGAGGCCGTGGAACGGGCCCGCGGCTATGTCCTGCAGGCGATCTTGAGCGCACCCGGCTTTGGCCAGGGCCACGGCCCCCTGAACCACGGCCACACGGTAGCGGACTAGGGCCTGTTGACGATGGCTGATATCGAGCGCCAGCGTCACTACAGCTGGCACGACCCCAGCGCCCATTGGTCGCGTCTTGGCGAGTTGTCGGGGCTGGATTATCTCTCGGCCGTGGTCCGGGGCGAGGTCGAACCGCCCCCCGTCGCCGTGGCCATGCGCCTGGCGCTGGTCGAGGTGTCAAAGGGGCGGGTGGTTTACAGCGGCCAGCCGGGCGAGGATTTCGCCAACGACGTCGGCTCGGTCCAGGGCGGCTGGCTGGCGGCCCTGATCGACGCCGCCATCGGCAGCGCCGTGCATTCGGCCCTGCCGGCCGGGCCGCGCTATACCACCTTGGAGTTGAAGGTCAACTATGTCCGCGCCGTGGCCGTGGACAGCGGCGAAATCCGCTGTATCGCCGAGGCCCTGCACGTGGGCCGCAGCACCGCCACGGCCCAGGCCAGGGCGGTCGACGGCAACGGAAAACTTTACGCCCATGCCACCACCACCTGCCTGATCCTGCCGCCGGAATGAACATCTCCAGGGCGTTGCAGGCCAAGCCGGTGCTGACGCCGGGACAGGGCCGCCGGCTGATTGTCATCCTCGGTACCCTGACGGCATTCGGGCCCATGTCCATCGACATGTATTTGCCGGGTTTGCCATCCATGGCCAGCGATCTGGCCGCGCCCGTCAGCGCCGTGCAGATGACACTGAGCAGTTTTTTCATCGGCATGGCCCTGGGCCAAATGTTTTTCGGGCCGCTTTCAGACCGGTTTGGCCGCCGCCCCCTGCTGCTGGCGGGCATCGTTCTGTACGTCCTGACCTCGGCCCTGTGTGCCTTGAGCACCGGCATCGAAATGCTGATCGGCCTGCGCCTGTTGCAGGCCCTGGGCGGCAGCGCGGCGGCGGTTATCGCCCGGGCCATGGTGCGGGATTTCTTTGCCGGCGACGAGGCGGCGCGCGTCCTCTCGCTGATCATGCTGGTGATGGGCGCCGCGCCCCTGATCGCGCCGTTCATCGGCGGCTATGTCCTGGTCTGGTTCCAATGGCGGGCGATCTTCTGGGTCCTGGCCGGCTTCGGCCTGCTGTGCTTTTTTCTGGTCCTGAGCGCGTTGCCGGAAAGCCACCCGGCGGAACGGCGCAGCCGCCATGGTTTGGTCGGCATGCTGGGCGTATACGGCCGAATTCTGGCCCATCGCGGGGCGATGGGTTATCTGCTGGCCAATGCCACGGGTTATGGCGGCATGTTCGCCTTCTTCGCCGGCTCGCCCTTCGTCTATATCAAGATTTTCGCCGTGGCGCCGGAACACTACGGCTATCTCTTCGCCGTTAATGTCGTTGGCCTGATGAGCGTGTCATTCTTGAACGCCCGGCTGGTTCTGCGCCTGGGCGCCCATCGGCTGTTTGTTCTCGGCACCATCCTGACCGCCGCCGGCGGTCTGGTCCTGCTGTTCGATGCCTGGACCGGATTTGGCGGACTGCCCGGCATCGTGATCCCGCTGTTCGTCTCGATCGGATCGCTGAGCCTGATCGGCGCCAACGGCCTGGCCCTGGCCCTGGACCGCTTTCCCCAAGCGGCGGGCAGCGTATCGGCCCTGTCGGGCGGTTTGATTTTCTTGTTTGGGGCGCTGTCCGCCGGTGCCGTCAGCCTGTTCCATGACGGCAGCGCCATGGCCATGGCCGTGGTCATTGCCGTCACCGGCGTCACGACGCTGGCATTACAACTCGGACTGACCCGGACGAAGGCCAAGTAGAATGTGTAAACACCGCCAATCCATGGCATCCTGCCACCAATGAACCTAAAGACTGGCGCCCACCGTGTTTTTCGTCTGTTCCAGCCCCTCGGACTGTTGTCGTTGCTGGTTCTTCTGAACCAATGCCAACCGGTACCAAGGCCGTTCGCCACTGCTCATAAGGGCAATTTCAGCGCCATTCAGGTCGGCCCAAGGGCGGGCATGCTGGTGCTGCCGGTGAATGGCGCGGTAGCGCAGACAGCCGCCAGAAGGTTGGCGAGCGCCATGGCCGAGGCTCTGCGCCAGCGCGAAATAACGGCCACGACCGGCAAGGGCCACCGCCGCAGCCACCGCCTGCAGGGCACCGCCATCTTTACCAGCTACGGCCAGTTGCAACTGACCTGGAGGCTGCGCACGGCCGGCGGAGAGGAGGCCATGATGGCGGTCCAAACGGAAGCGGTCGCGCCCACGGACTGGCGCGAGGCCGGCGAAGACTTGTTGCACCGCCTTGCCGGCAATGGCGCGGAAGCCATCGACCTGCGTTTGCGCCGGGCGGAGCGCGGCCAGGGCCGGCGCATCAGCCTGGCGACGGTCACGCTGGGCCCGGTCGTTGGTGCGTCGGGCCCGGCCGGCGACCGTCTGGCCGCGGCGATGCAGACGGCCCTGATCGATGCCGGCGTACCCTTGGCGGAGCAGCCCCCTGAAGATGGCTTTATCCTGCTGGGCAGCATCCATGCCAAACCCATTGACGGCAGCGCGCAACAGGTCGAAATCACCTGGCAGCTGATCCGTCCGGACGGCAGTGAATTTGGCAAGGTCAGCCAGGCCAACCGGGTTTCCGCGGCACAGCTAAACGGCGACTGGCAAGCCCTGGCCCAGGCCATCGCCCGGGCCGGCGCACCGGGCGTGCTGGATCTGTTGCGCCAGGACCCCGGTGGCTGAGGGTCGGCGGGCCGGCACTTCATGGGGCGGCTGAAGCTAATGTCGCCTCAATGGTGTCAAGGCGGTCCTGGCCAAAGAATATCTCGCTGCCGATGAAAAATGTCGGCACGCCAAACACACCACGCCTGACTGCTGCTTCGGTCGTGTCGATCAGTTGACGTTTGACGGATTGCGCCCCGATGCCCGCGCGGATCATTTCGGCGTCGAAGCCGGCGGCGTGGAGAACGTTCGTCACGACGGCCGGATCGGATAAATCGCGGGCATCCCGCCACATGGCGCGGAACAGCGCCCCGGCATATTCGGCCAGGCGGTCAAGTTGTGCCGCCACCACCGCCCCGCGCATCAGGCCGAGGGAGTCGAACGGCGCCCCGGGATCGAAATTGAGCGCGATGCCGTGTTCCCGGGCCAGGCGCGGCAGTTCGACCTGCATCATGTAGGCCCGTTTCGCCGGCACCGCCACGGGCGGGGCATTGCCGCTCAACTTGAAGATGCCGCCGGCCAGCACCGGCTTTAGGACCAGGGCCGCGCCCGTCCGTTCGAGGATACCTGGCACGCGCTCGTGCGCGATATAGGACGGCGGGCTCGCGACATCAAAATAGAATTCCAAAACCATGGCGGTGCGTTGCCTATTGAGCTTCGGTTGCCTTCGCGATGCCCGCCGCCTTGTCCTGCAATATCTCGTCAACCATGGCGGTGGCGGCGGCGGTGAAATCGGCGCATTTGCTGGCCAGGTTTTGCGCATCGAAGGTCTGGCGCCCCTCGGCGGTGTCCAGATCCACGCCGAGCAGTGCGGTACAATTGGTCGAACCAAACCGTTGCTCGAACGTAGCCATCATTTTGCGCACCCCATCGTAAGTTTGCCGCACCGATTGGACTGGATCATCCCGCCCATGCACCAGACCCAGGGCCAGGACCGCGCCGGTGACGGCGCCGCAGGGGCCGCCGCTTCTCGCCATGCCGCCGCAAAATCCGGTGGCAATGCCGGGGATCAGCGAATTGTCCATGCCCCGCCGTTCGGCGATGGCCTTGCAGACGGCCTCGGCACAAAAGAACCCATTTTCAAACAACTCCCGTCCACGGGTTTCGGCATCATTCATCGCGTTACTCCAAAGATCCATATTAATTCGATAATTCTAGAAATATCGAATTAATATATTATTGTAAAGAAGAATTACTTGAATGTTAGACTTGCGATGTCATTGCAGGGAGAACACGCCATGACCATTGCCAGCCCGCTTTGGGGCGCGGAGTTGGATCATATCCGCTTGGATACGGACGATCCGGGGCGCTTGGCCGCATTTTACCGTGACGCCTTCACCTTGAATGAACAGCCCTTGGCTGACGGCACGACCCTGTTGCGCGGGCCTGGCCGCCGGTTGATCATTGGCAAGGGAAGTGGCGGCAGCCAGCCCTATAGCGCTTTTCGCTTTACGGACGAGGCCGGGCTGGAGGCCTACAAGGCGCATTTGGCGGCCCGGGGCATCAACCTGATGCCCACGCCCACGCCCTTGTTCAGCCCCGGTGCATTCGCCGTCGCCGATCCTGACGGCCGGCAAATGGTTTTCGGACTGCGCGATGACTGGTACGAGGGTGACGATCCCGCACTGCCGGGACATCCGCCGGGGCGGCTGCAACACGTGGTCGTTGCGACCGCCGATTTGGCGCCGATGATGGCGTTCTATCAAGATGCATTGGGATTTGTCGCCACCGATCATGTGCTGCGCGATGATGTAAATGACGATGGGGAGGTCAGCCAGACCCTGACGGCGGTGTTCTACCGCTCCACGCCGGAGCATCATTCCTTCGCCATTTTCCTCTCGGACGCGGCCCGTCCCGATCATCACGCCTATGAAGTCTCGTGCTGGAACGACATCCGCGATTGGGCCGACCACATGGCGACGTTGGAAATCAAGCTGTGGTGGGGGCCGGGCCGTCACGGCCCGGGCAACAACCTGTTCTTCATGGTCGAGGATCCGGACGGCTACAAAGTCGAAATCTCGGCCGAGCTGGAGAACATGGCGGATGACGATCCGGTCCGCCAATGGCCCCACAACGAGCGCTCCCTCAATCTTTGGGGGCCCGGCTGGATGCGGGTTTAAAGGCCGGAGTCCCGCCAGCCTTCGGCCGGCTCGGCGGGTGCGGATGCCAATCCGGCGGCCTTGATGCCCTGGATGGCGCAATATTCATCCTTGTCCGAGGTATCGCCGCTGATGCCGACGGCGCCGATCGCCTGGCCCGCGCCATTCAGCACCAGAACACCGCCGGGAACCGGGATGAAACGGCCATGGGAGGCGCCAACCAGCGCGCCCTGAAAGGCCGGCCGTTCGCCCAGGCGGTCACGGATCGTGCGGCTGGGGATGCCCATGCCCAAGGCGCCCCAGGCCTTGCCGGTGGCGATATCCACCCGCAGGATGCCGGCGCCGTCCTGGCGCTTCACGGCAACCACGTGGCCGCCCGCATCCAACACTACGACAGCCAGGGGCAACATGGCCTCCGCCACCCCGGCGGCCAGGGCGGCATCAATGATCATGTCCGCCGCCGCCAGGGACATCTCGGTTTTCAGATCATGAAGCTTCGGCTCGGCCATGGCGCCTACCTGCCCCGGTGACGGTCGATTTCCGGGTTATCGAAGGGCTGGAAAGCGGACAGTTCCTTGGTCTCGTGGTAGTGCTTCAAGGCCCAGACGCCGGAAGGGAAGGCGATTTCGTCCCAGGGGATATCGTCCCAGGCGAACAGGCCCACATCCAGGCTTTCCTCGCCCGCGCCCATCTCGGCGCTTGTCATGCGGGCCCGGTACATCATGTGCACCTGGCTGATGCGGGGGATATTGTAAATCCCGATCAGGGCGTCGATTTCTATATTGGCGCAGGCTTCCTCCAGGGTTTCCCGTGCCGCGCCCTCGGCCGTGCTTTCACCCTCCTCCATGAAGCCGGCCGGCACGGTCCAATAGCCATGACGCGGTTCGATGGCCCGTTTGCACAACAGGATCTTGTCCTCCCAGGTGCAAACGGCGCCCACGACGATGGTGGGATTGACGTAATGGATCCAGCCGCAGTCGCCGCAGACATGGCGTTCGCGGGTATCGCCGGCGGGAATATCGCGAGCAAAAGGATAACTTGTGATAGGTCCGTTATTCATGCCCTTAATGTGGCATCAAGGCGCGTCTGCGTCCAGATACAGGTTATGATGGCTGCCCGCGAATTTGGCGAATGGAGGAAAATATGGCTGATGCCTTTAACCCGCCCGGCGTGGCGGTGCCGTTCGGCGCCTTTTCCAACGCCGCCTGGCAGCCGCCCGGCAGAGTGCTGCATCTTGCCGGCCAGGTCGGCGTGGACGAAAATTGGAACCTGGTTGGTCCCGGCGACATGGTCGTCCAGGCGCGCCAGACCCTGAACAACCTGAAGGATATTTTGCGCAGCGTCGGCGGTGAAATGGATGATATCGTGTCGGTCATCGTCTATGTGACCGAGATGGAACCCCTGATGGCGGTGCACGAGGTACGCAAGGAATTCTTCACGGTCCCCTATCCGGCCTCGACACTGGTTCAGGTCGCCGCCCTGGTAAAGCCGGAGTTTCTGATCGAAATCTCCGCCGTCGCGGTCATTCCGGAAGAGCGCGCCCATGATCCCGAATAGAGGCTAGAGCAGACATGAACGTCGTATTACAGAGTTTCGCCAGCGGCTTTCCCGTATTGATGCTGCATCTGTTGGTTACCCTGGCGATGTTGGCGGGCGGTGTCGTGCTGTACACCATCACCACGCCGCACAAGGATTTCACGCTGGTGCGGGATGGCAATCTGGCGGCGGCGATTTCCCTGTCCGGGGCCATATTGGGCTTGGCCATTCCATTGGCATTTTGCATGGCGACATCGGTTACGGTGGCGGAAATCGTAATCTGGGGCCTGCTGGCGGTGCTGGTGCAGATCCTGGCATTTCGCCTCAGCGATCTGTTGTTGAAGGACCTTTCCGCCCGGATCGAAGGCGGTGAGATGGCGCCGGCGGTGCTGTTGGCCGGGATCAAGCTTTCAGTGGCGGCGATCAACGCCGCCGCCATATCGGGCTAGGTCGCAAGCGCAGTTCCGGTCATGAACCGGCTTACCTACCTGATCGCCGCATTGGCGGTGCTTTATGGCCTCGTCAGCGCCTTGATGGGCGAGGACGGGGGGGCGCGCCGGCCGGCGCCCGAGGCTGCCATGCCGCCACCGTCCCGCGCGGCGCCTACCGGGCCGACGATCGAGGTCGATGTGGGGGACAAGGGCTCCAGCACCGGCACTGCCTTTGCTATTACCGATGATGGCTGGTGGCTGACCGCGCGCCATGTGGCTCATGGCTGTGACGCCATCTGGATCCAGACGGCGCCGCGCAAGGGTTGGCGGGTGACGGAGGTGCATCTGCATGCCAACGCCGATCTGGCGCTTCTTCGCACCCGTTCCGGCCGGGCGCCGCTGACCTTGGCACAAGGCGCACCTGGCCGTGGCGCCGATGGTTTTTCCCTAGGCTATCCCCAGGGCCGGCCGGGCGATGTGCATGCCAGGGTGCTGGGCCGGGCGCGCCTGAAATCCGTCGGGCGCTATCGCATCAACGAGCCGATCCTGGCCTGGGCCGAGGTTTCCCGCCTGCCCCGCGATCTGCCTGCCCTCGGCGGTTTGTCAGGTGGCCCGATGCTGGATGACCAGGGCCGGGTGGTGGGTGTGCTGGTCGCCTCGTCAAAGCGGCGCGGCAGGGTCATGACGACGGCGCAGACGTCGATTCAGGAGCTGTTGGCGCAATACCCTTCGGTGCAAACGACCGCCGGCGCCCTGCCGCAAGCCATCGACGGCGGTAGCTTTCCCGCCACGGGCAAGGCCTTGCGGCGTAATCTGACGATTGCGAAAGTGCTCTGCAAGGTGCGCCAGGCGCGCCGGCGCCCGTAGAGAATTTTCCGTCAGTCCGGCCCAGACGCACGAGAGCCGGCGCATGAAATGCGCCGGCTTCCATGACAATCACATCAGAAATTCAGAATTGTACCGAAGGTGAATATCTGCGCGTCGTTCTCCACCCCAACAGCGTTCAAATTATCTTCAACGTCCCAAAACGTCATGCCGCCGATCAAGAGAATTCCGGGCCCCATGGTGTAATTGGCACCAATTTGGTAGCCGTCGGTCTCGTCGTTGCCCAGGCCGGCACCTTCTTCGGTTTCGGCATGGGCATAAGCCGCGCCGAGGTTCCAATCACCCATGGTGTAGCTCACGCCCACGGAATAGTCCGTCCGGTCCGTACTGGCGGCGGAGGTGGCTTGGTCGTCCTGGCGGTAATCGGCGCCAAAGGTTATGTCGCCGTAGACGAGGGAAAAACCGACACCCCATTGATCCTGGTCTTCTGCTCCGGCGGCGGCGACTTCCAAGTCGCCTTGGGCAAAGCCGGCATAAAGGTCAATCTCCCCGCCGTTGAACTGGCGGACATAGTTGATCGCGCCTTCAATAATTTCGGATTGCTGGCCGGCGGTGATCTGGCTCAGCAAGGCAGGCGCGGCGGTAAGGCAGCCTGGAGCGGCGCAACCGTCAGGCGTATAGGACAGGCCCAGCTGGATGCCTTGCATGCGCGGTGTGAAATAGGTCAATTTCTCCGCGTCGCCGGAAATATTGCTAACCACGGCGGGCGAAGCCGGCGTGTTGCCCAGGGTGGCATGGAGGAAATCCGGCGAGGCCAGGCCCACGCCTTGGATCGGCGCGGGTGAACCGATAGCCATGGCATCCGATGCCGGATCTTCTTGTCCGAACACCATTTTGCCAAACGGACCCTCGGCATAGATGTAGCTCTCGTCGATCTGGTCGGCGGAGGTTTCGGCCTCCAACTGCACGTTGACGCCGACCTTGATGCCGTTATCCAAAGTCGTTTCGCCACTGAAATGGATTTCCGATTCCTGGGCAAAACCGTGTTGGCGAATATTCGCGCCCGGCTGTCCCACGCCATCACTTTGGCTGCCGGCAACCGCCAGGCCTTTCCAATAGCCGCCCAGGCCAAGTTTGATCTTTTCCGCGCCCTGCGCGCCTCCAGCCGAAAGCAAAAACGTGCCCGCGACCATCGCTGTCGTCCCAAGTATCCGACTCTTCATAAGTTCCGCCGTTTTATTACAAGTCCCTCAGGTGTTCGATACTCCCGCCCTACATATGACAGAAATTGATTAACGAAAAGAGAACCTGCCCTTAGGTCCCGCAATCTCGTCCGCTGCAGCCTCGCTGTGCCAGCCCCCGATTGTGCCAATAGGTGACAGAGTGTCGATATTTGCCTTGTCCTCGGCCTTCTGCATTGAACAGCAGGGTTGACCAATTCCCGATATAGCGAACAGGTCTTGGTCTCACAATAGCCCTGTGAGCTTAGCGGGCGTCTCGGGATCGGATGGTCAGGCCGTCTTGACGTTGGAGAGGAATTCTTCAACCGTCTTGGACAAAGTATCGGCCTGCTGAGCCAGTTCTCCAGAGGCCGCCATGACCTGGGTCGCCGCCGTGCCGGTATCGGTCGCGGCCTGGCTGACATCGGCGATGTTGGAGCTGACCTCGCGGGTGCCTACGGCCGCCTGCTCGACATTGCGGCTGATCTCCTGGGTCGCGGCCGCCTGTTCCTCAACCGCCGTGGAGATCGCGGTGGAAATGCCGCTGACCGTATCGATGGTCTGGGAAATCCCGGTCAGGGCCTCCAGGGCGCTGGAAGTCTCATGCTGCATGCCGGTAATTTGCGCGGCAATTTCCTCGGTCGCCCTGGCCGTCTGATTGGCCAGGTTCTTGACCTCGGAGGCAACGACAGCGAAACCCTTGCCGGCCTCGCCGGCCCGCGCCGCTTCGATGGTCGCGTTCAGGGCCAGGAGATTGGTCTGCGAGGCGATATCGTTGATCAGTTCGACCACGTCGCCGATCTTCTGCGCCGCGTCGTTCAGGCCCGTCATGGCCTGGTTGGTATTGTCGGTCCGTTCCACGGCCTCGGCCGTGATCTTGGCCGATTCCATGACTTGGCGGTTGATTTCGCCGATTGAGGCGGACATCTCCTCGGATGCCGCCGCCACCGTTTGCACGTTGACGCTGGCCTGTTCCGAAGCCGCCGCCACGGTTGTCGTCTGTTGCACGGCCTGATCCGCCGATCGCGACATCGCCTTTGCGGTCGCATCCATCTCGGACGTCGCCGTGGCGACGTCCTGCAGGATATCGCCAACGGCGTGATCGAAGTCGGACGCCAATTGCTCCAGCTTATGGGCCCTTGCCTCACGTCCGGCGCGCTCCCGGCGCCGCTCCTCGGTCATTTCATCATTGCGGATCATGTTTTCCTTGAAGACCTGTACCGCGACCGCCATATGCCCGATCTCGTCGCGCCGTTCGATACAGGGAATGTCCACCGTCTTGTCACCACCGGCCAGGGTCTCCATGACCCGCGTCAGGCCGCCCACGGCGCCCAGAATATCCCGGGTCACCGTGATCAACAGGCCACAGCCAATCACCACCAGGACCAGGGAGAGCAGCCCGAAGGTGACCACGCCAACCAGCGCGGCGCTTTCCAGATCCGCAGACAAGGTGCGCAGATCGGTGGAAATGCGGTCCTCCGCCACCTTCATCAGGTTGATCTTCTTGGTGATCTCGGCAAACCAGTAACCGCCTTCGGTATCTTCCGTGGTGCCGGTCTTGGGCGAGGCAATGGCGATTTTGCGCATGCGATCAACCTCGGCAACCGCCGGGCCACTGACCGTTTTCTCGTAGAATTGCCACTGCGCCGGCTCGGCGTACATGCGGAAGGTAGAGAAATAGTTCTTCTGCAGCGAGATCAGTTCCACCAGGCGGTTATAGATCTTTGTATTGAACTTGCCGGCGCCGAAACCGCCGGCACCCATGGCCCGCTCCTGTCCGGCCCGCTCCTTGGCCTGCAGGAAGGCAACGTAGCCGCCGATTGCCTTGCTGACTTGATCGTCGGTGCTGTTGCGTAGCATTTGCCCAACGACGCCCAACAGATTGGCGATGGTGGAGGTGTAATATTTTGCCATGCCGGGGACGGTGGTCTGTAGGACGTCGACCCGGCTACGCATTTGCCGCAAATCTTGTAGTTGCTTGAATGCAGTTTCCGCTTGCGTCGCCAGTTCGTTGTCAAAAGCGGAGAAGGCGAATGTCTTGTAGGTTTTCTCGAACTCAGCCCGCTTGACATTGGTGTCCCGGCGCTGCGTCATCAGTGACTTGGCAAATTTCCCGCCCTTGCTGCCGATGAAACCGGCTGAGCGGCCCCGTTCTTTTTGCAATTCGTGCACCAGGGCGCTGACCGTCGGCGCAAACTCCGCGAGCATGCTCACCCGGCCCATATCCGCCATCCGTTGATAGCGCTCGCTAACGAGCATCCCGGAATAGACCAGCAGGCCGATAATCGGCAGCAGGACCGCAATCGACAATTTCCTGCCAATGTTCAGATTCTTCAAGACGGCCAGATTACCCATCTTCACTCTCCTCGACATTCCTCCAATTCGCAGCTTGTTTCCGGCAAGCAGGCGAATTCACCCATTTATTTCAGTGCAGACCGCGATCAGGCAGTGTCCGCCTCTGAAGCTGTTCCTGAATATGTACATTTTAGCATTTAAGAAATCGCTAACATAAGCGAGGCGCCGGCAAATGGTCGTGGCGTCGCGCTACGCTGCCGGTGGGCCGAGCGGCCGGAGCATTGTTCTTCACCTCGTTCAAGCGCTATGGTGGCGGCGGATTGCGGCGTTGAAAGGACGGTTATTGCATGGCTGAAGGCGTAGACGAGTTGGTACCGGGGCCGTTGGACGGCATTCGGGTACTGGATTTTTCCATGTTCCTGGCTGGGCCCTATTGCAGCCGCCTGATGGCCGACATGGGTGCGGAAATCATCAAGGTTGAGCCGCCGGGCGGCGATTTTCTGCGCCATGCGCCGCCCTTCCGCGATGGGCAAAGCGCCTATTTCGGACATATCAACTGCGGCAAGAAAAGCCTTGAACTGGACCTGAAGGACGAGGCGGGACGGGAATTGATCCGCCGCCTGATTGCAGGGGTCGATGTGGTTCTGGAGAATTTCCGTCCCGGCGTGATGCAGCGCCTGGGACTGGATTACGAAAGCCTGTCCGCCCTGAAGCCGGATTTGATCTATTGCGCGGTCTCCGGCTATGGCCAGGAAGGACCGGGCGCCCAGCGGCCCGCTTTCGCGCCGATTATCCACGCCGCCTCGGGCTATGATCTGATCATGATGAAGTATCAGGGTGACGCGGACAGTCCACCGCCGACCCGCTCCACCGTGGCCGATATTCTCGGCGCCACGCATGCGTTGGGCGCGATCAACGCCGCCCTGGTGCAGCGTTTGCGCACCGGCCGGGGGCAAAAGATTGACGTCGCCATGATGGATGCCATGCACAATATGCTGGCTTATGAATATCAGGCGGCCCAGATGGAGGCGCCCGATAGGCCCATCGTCTTCTCACCCATCCGAACGACCGATGGCTTCGTCATGGTGGCGCCGGTCAGTCCGGCCAACTTTTCCGGCCTGGTACAGGCCGCCGGCCGTCCGGAATTGCTCGAAGACGAGCGTTTTGCCGAACCCAGCGCCCGGGTCAGGAATTGGAGCCTGCTGTTGTCGGAAGTGGAAAAATGGTCCCTCGGCCAATCCACCGACGCTTGCGAAGCCGCGATCCTGGAAGAAGGCTGTCCGTGCACCCGCTACCTTCAGCTTGATCAGTCCATGGCGGACCCGCAGGTCGCGGCTCGCGGCGCGGCGGTGGAAATCGGCGGGGTCAGCGATCCCTACATGGTTGGCAATTGTCCGGCGCGGTTTGCCGGTGCGGCGGTGGGCGCGCGGCCCTGGGTCCCCAGCCTGGGGCAGCACAATGAGGAATTTTTCGCCGAAGCGGGGCTAAGCACAGGCTAAACAGTCCACAGCCGGCCTATCTATTGCCCCAACTGTGATCTTGGGCTATTTACACAATAGCTACGTGGATAATGTGAAAAATATGGCAGACCAGACGCCGGACGAAACGCTGACAGGCAAAAGCATTCTGCTGATCATCTCCGGCGGCATCGCCGCCTATAAGTCCCTGGACCTGATCCGCCGCCTTAAGGAACGAGGCGCGAGCGTCCGCTGCGTCCTGACTGCCGGCGGGGCGCAGTTTGTCACGCCATTGTCCGTCGCGGCCCTGTCGGAGGAGGCCGTCTTCCAGGATCTGTTCTCTCTGAAGGACGAGAGCGAAATGGGTCATATCCGGCTCTCGCGCGAGGCCGATCTTCTGGTGGTCGCGCCCGCCAGCGCCGATCTGATGGCCAAGATGGCCGCCGGCCTGGCCAATGATCTGGCCTCGACCGTGCTGCTTGCCACCGACAAGCCGGTCTTGCTCGCTCCGGCGATGAATACGCAGATGTGGGACCATCGGGCGACGCAGCGGAATTTTCGTACCTTGCTGGACGATGGTCTGCGGGCCGTCGGACCGGGGCAGGGCGATCTGGCCTGTGGCGAGGTCGGCGCCGGGCGGATGTCGGAGCCGTTGGAAATTGTCGCGGCGATCGAAGACATCATCGGCGCAACAGCGGCATCGGATGCGGCGCCCTTGAAAGGCCGCCGGGCCATTGTCACCTCCGGCCCCACCTATGAAGCCATCGACCCGGTGCGCTATCTGGCCAACCGTTCCTCCGGCAAGCAGGGGCACGCCATTGCCGCCGCCCTGGCCGGTCTCGGCGCCGAGGTGGTGCTGGTCGCCGGCCCCAATAATTTGCCCGATCCCGGCGGCGTATCCGTGCGCAATATCGAATCCGCGACAGAGATGCTGGCCGCTTGCGAGGCCGCCCTGCCGGCCGACATAGCGGTCTGCGCCGCCGCCGTGGCCGATTGGCGTGTGGCGGGCGAGGCCGGGCAAAAGATGAAAAAGGACGGCAGCGGCCAACCGCCGGCCCTGAAGCTGGTGGAAAATCCCGATATTCTGGCGACCCTCAGCCAATTGAACCAAGCCAACGGCAGCCGGCCCCACTTGGTTGTCGGTTTTGCCGCGGAAACCGAAAAGGTCATCGATCATGCTCAGAGCAAGCGGGCGCGCAAGGGCTGCGATTGGATTGTCGCCAATGATGTCAGTGCCGAGGGCGGCGTCATGGGCGGCGATGAGAACACGGTGCACCTGATAACGGCGGCGGAAGTGGAAAACTGGCCGACCATGCCAAAGGATGTTGTCGCGGTCGCCTTGGCCAAGCGCATAGCGGATCATTTCGGAGCCGAATAGACATATGATTTCCGTCCCCGTACAGCGATTGGCCCATGGCGCCGGGCTGGCCCTGCCACAGCCGGCGACCGCGGACAGTGCCGGGATGGATTTGCTGGCGGCGGTGGCGGACGCGGTTGTCCTGCCCCCTGGCGGCCGCGCCCTGATCCCCACGGGCATCGCCCTGGCCCTGCCAAGCGGCCATGAGGCCCAGGTGCGCCCACGCTCGGGCCTGGCCCTGAAACATGGGGTAACGGTACTGAACAGCCCCGGCACCATTGACGCGGATTATCGGGGCGAGGTCGGTGTGATTTTGATCAATCATGGCGATGGACCCTTTACGGTGCGGCGCGGCGAACGCATTGCGCAACTGGTTATCGCGGTTCTGGCCGAAGCAGCCCTGGTCGAAGTCGACAGTCTGCCCGAGAGCGTTCGGGGCGCGGGCGGCTTCGGCTCCACCGGAACGGCGGGAAGCGGGACCTAGGGATGTTGCGGTTATCGAAGCGGACCTTGTATGTGCTGGAAGCGGTATTGGATATCGCCTGCAACGCCCGGCCCGATCCGGTGCAGTCCAAGGACATCGCGGAACGGCAGGGTATTCCCCAGCGCTATCTCGAGGGTGCCATGCAGCATCTGGTACGGGCCGGGATTTTGCGCGGCGTGCGCGGGCCCAAGGGCGGCTATCGCCTGGCCCGGGAGCGCCGGCGCATCACGGTGGCGGAGATCGTCCGCCTGATGGAGGGCCTGGACGGCAATGATGAGGACGCCGCGGAACTGGCCGGATCGCCCCTGGGCCGCGCCGTGGTGCGGCCTCTCTGGCAGGAGTTGCATGACGATATGCTGGCCCGCTTGGAAGGGGTTAGCATTGAGGATCTGTTTCGCCAGGCCCGCCAGGCCGGCGTCGCCGATGCCGCCAACCCTGGTAAACAGGACGCCGATTTCGACATCTAAGCATGTCTCACCATATGGGAAGCGATGACAAAGCCTAGCATGACGAGCCAACGATGCACGACCGGGCGCGGCCTGGTCTATGACTCGATTATCGACACGATCGGCAACACGCCCCTGGTGCGCCTTTCGCGCCTGCGGGAGGATGCCGGCCTGGAGGCGGAGATCCTGGCCAAGCTGGAATTCTTCAACCCCCTGGCCTCGGTCAAGGACCGCATCGGCGTCGCCATGATCGAAGCCATGGAACAAGCCGGTGTGATCGGCCCCAATACGGTTCTGGTCGAACCGACCTCGGGCAATACCGGCATCGCCCTGGCTTTCGTCGCCGCCGCCAAGGGCTACCGCATTATTTTGACCATGCCGGATTCGATGTCCGTCGAACGCCGCCGCATGCTGTCCCTGCTGGGCGCCGAACTGGTTCTGACGCCGGCGGCCGAAGCCATCAAGGGCGCCATCAAGCGGGCCGAGGAGCTGGTTGCCGAATTGCCCGATGCGATCATGCCGCAACAGTTCGAACATCCCGCCAATCCCGACATTCACCGCCGCACCACGGCCGAGGAAATCTGGAACGATACCGATGGTGCGGTCGATATCGTGGTCGCCGGCGTCGGCACCGGCGGCACCATTACCGGTATCGGCGAAACCTTGAAAAGCCGAAAGCCCGGCCTGTTGATGGTGGCGGTGGAGCCTGAGGACAGTCCGGTACTGTCGGGCGGGGAGGCCGGCCCGCATAAGATCCAGGGCATTGGCGCGGGCATAATCCCGGCTGTTCTAAACCAGGAAATCGTGGACGAAGTTCTGACCATCGGCAACGAAACCGCGTTCGAAACCGCGCGCCGGGTCGCCGCCCTGGAAGGCCTGCCGGTCGGCATTTCGTCCGGCGCGGCCCTGGCGGCCGCGATGGAAGTGGCGGAACGGACCGAGAGCGCCGGTAAAACCATCGTCGTGATCGTGCCGTCCTTCGCGGAACGCTATCTGTCGACGGCGCTGTTCGAGGGCATGGCATGACCGATCTGGCCGAGGCGCAGATCCAGCGCTACGCCCGCCACATCGTGTTGCGGGAGGTTGGCGGCGTGGGCCAGGCCAGACTTTTGGCGGCCAAGGTGCTGGTGGTCGGCGCCGGCGGTCTCGGTTCGCCCCTGTTGATGTACCTGGCGGCGGCCGGCGTCGGTACCATCGGCGTGGTCGATGACGATGTGGTCTCCCTGTCGAACCTACAACGGCAGATCGCGCATGGCACCGCCGATATCGGCCGGGCCAAGGTGGACAGCGCCAGGGACCGCGCCGCCGGGCTGAACCCGGACGTGACCCTTGTCCCCTATCAAACACGGCTGGAGCCGGGCAATGTCATGGAGCTGCTGGCCGGCTACGATGTGATCGCCGACGGCTCGGACAATTTCGACACCCGGTTCCTGATCAACGATGCCTGCTATCTGGCGAAAAAAACCCTGGTCTCGGCCGCCGTGCTGCAATTCGACGGACAGCTATCGACCTACAAGGCGCACCTTGGGGCACCGCATCCCTGTTATCGCTGCATCTTTCCCGAACCGCCGCCCGAAGGCGCGGTGCCATCCTGTGCCCAGGGCGGGGTGCTGGGCGCCATGGCCGGGATCATGGGCACCATGCAGGCGACGGAAGTGCTGAAGGAAATCCTTGGCATCGGCGAAAGCATGTCGGGCCGGCTGTTGATCCACGATGGCCTGGCCGGCGAAGTCCGCACCATCCGGGTCAAGCCCGACCCGGCCTGCGCCCTGTGCGGCGAGACGCCAAGCATCCATGACTTGAGCAGCCACGAAACCGGTTAGAGCAATTTTCAATCAATTGGATTCGCCTTGGCGATCCAAGCGATTGGTTCAATTGCTCCATTCTTAAGAGTCCGGGCATGTTTAGAAGAAACATGCTCTAGACCATTTTCGATTTTGAACTACCCACCCGCTCCCCCTCCCGGCCACCCAATGAGTATGATCCCGTGGGTGGCCGGGAGGGGGAGCGGGTAGCTCGGCAATTCGATGAATATCGAAAATAGTCTAGGGCAAGCGGCTCAGGCGTTCACAGAGCAGGTCGAAGAAGCCGTCGGCGTCGACCTTGTCGAGCACCAAGGCGTTGGCGGCCCCAGCCTCGCTGATATCCTTGACGGTGCTCTGGCCGATGTGCTCGGCATTGTTGACTTCGATATCGACCCAGGCCCGGTGTCCGGAAAATAATTCCGGCTGCAGCAGATAGGCGATGACGCAGGGATCGTGCATGGCGGTATCGCCCCGGCCGTAAAATTCCAGCATCTGTTGGGCTGCCCGGGCTGATTTGGTGCCCACGGCGGCGATCTGGGCAATGCGCGCATCGGTGATGGGTACCTGCCGGGTCAGATTCAGGCCGATCATGACCAGTTCGGCACCGGAAAGGAAAACCAGGCGGGCGGCATGAGGATCAACGAAAAAGTTGAACTCGGCATGCTCCGTGACGTTGCCGCGCTCGCTGGAGCCGCCCATCATCACCACGCGCCGGGTATCGCCAAGCACATCTTTCCGGTTCGTGATCGCCAGGCCGGGATTGGTCAGTGGGCCCAGGCAGCACAAGGTTATCTCGCCGGGCCGGGCGGATAGGCTTTCGTTCAGATAAGCGACCCCATTGACCGACGCCAGGGCTGCGGTGGGCTCCGGCAGGGCGGCGCCGCCGACGCCGTCGTCGCCATGAACATCGGTGGTATGCAGGTCTATCAACATGGGCGAGGCCGAGCCGGCATGCACCGGCACATCCGCGCGCGCCGCCAGGGTCAGGATCCGCAGGGCATTGTATTGCGTCTTGGCCAGGGTGACGTTGCCGCCGACGGCGGTGATGCCAAGGACCTCCAATTCACCCGGACTGGCTAGGGCCAGCATCAGCGCCAGTGCATCATCGACGCCGGGATCGCAATCGATGATGATCGGTATGGGGGCCATGGCGATTACGCCGGCAGTAGCGATTCGTCGATAATGCGGTCCGGCGGCTTGTGGCCGTCGACGAAAGTGCGGATATTGATCAGCACCTTTTCCCCCATGTTGATCCGTCCCTCGATGGTGGCGGAACCCATGTGAGGCAACAGGACGACGTTGCCCATGTCCAAAAGCTTTTTGTTGACCGCCGGTTCGTGCTCAAAGACGTCCAGGCCGGCGCCGGCGATCCGCCCCTCCTGCAACAGGCGTACCATGGCGTCCTCGTCGATCACCTCGCCCCGGGCGGTGTTGACGATATAGCATTGTGGTTGCAGCAACTGCAGGCGCCGGGCGGACAGCAGATGATAGGTCGCCGGCGTATGCGGGCAATTGACCGAGATGATGTCCATCCGCGACAGCATTTGATCAAGGCTTTCCCAGTAGGTCGCCTCCAGCTCCGCTTCGGTGGCCTCATCCACGCGATGGCGGTTGTGATAGTGGATCGACAGGCCAAAAGCACGGGCGCGCCGAGCGACGGCGGTGCCGATCCGGCCCATGCCGATAATGCCAAGGCGCTTGCCCCAAATACGATGCCCCAGCATCCAGGTCGGTCCCCAGCCCTGCCAATCACCGGCCCGCAGCACCCGCTCCCCCTCGGTCACGCGCCGGGGCACGGCAAGCATCAGGGCCATGGTCATATCGGCGGTATCCTCGGTCAGGACGCCGGGTGTGTTGGTGACGATAATGCCCCGCTCGCGGGCCGCGTTATGGTCGATATGATCCCAGCCGGTTCCGAACGAGGCGATCAGCCGCAGGCGTTCGCCGGCATTGGCGATCACATCCGCATCGATCCTGTCCGTCACCGTGGGCACCAGGACGTCGGCGAACTTCACCGCCGCGATCAGGTCTTCGTGACTCATGGGATCGTCGGTGACGTTCAGGCGGGTGTCGAACAGTTCCATCATCCGGGTTTCGGTCACGTCCGGCAATTTGCGGGTAACGATAACCAGGGGTTTGTTTTGCGACATGAAAATATCTCACGCAGGCATGGTTGAGGCCGGAAATGGCCAAAAATTGTCTCGCTATAACGTCTCTAGCAGACTGGACGCGTCCCGACAAATGGACAGGCGGCCATTGCCCGCTTGACCTGCCGCTCACCGCCTTGGCATAAGGTTGGGGTGAAGCTGATTTCTCGCATTTTTCTCCTCTCGGCCCTGCTTGTCCAGGCCGCCTTGCCCTTGCCTTTCGGGGCCACGGCGCAGGCCGGCAATGGCACTGGCAAGAAGGCCGCGCCGCCGGCACAGCCCGGCGCATCCGGCTTGCCGACGCCACGCTTCGTCTCGTTGTCGGCGAGTACGGTAAATATGCGCGCCGGCCCGGGTGTGCGCTATCCCATCACCTGGGTCTATCGCCGCGCCGGCGTTCCCTTGATGGTGATGGCGGAGTACGACTACTGGCGCAAGGTCCGCGACGCCGAAGGTACGGAAGGATGGATGCACCGCAGCCTGTTGAGCGGCCGGCGCACCGCGGTGCTGCGCACAGGCGTAAGCGAGTTGCGGCGCGAGCCCAAGGACAAGGCACAGGTCGTCCTGCGGGCGGAAGCCGGGGTGATGGGCAAACTGTTCGCCTGCCAGGGCGCCTGGTGCGAAATGGAATTGAACGACGTGCGCGCCTGGGTGGCCCGTGGCGATATCTTCGGCGCCCTGCCGAACGAAGAATTCAAGAAATAGGCTATGATTCGGTTGCCTGCGATGATCCGGGCGGCCGCAATGCCCTAACCAGACGCCAGGTCGAACATGGTCGCGGCCAGAACCTGGACGCCCTGTTCGAAATCATCGATTGCCATCGTTTCATGGGGGTTGTGGCTGCCTTCGCCGTTGCGCACCAATAGCACCGCCGCCGGGATGCCGGCCCGGGCGAAGACCGAGGCGTCATGGCCGACGGTGGCGAAGGGGATGGCGGGGATGCCCAGGCGTTCGGCGCTGGCATTCAGGCCGGCCCGCAGGCTCGGATCAAGGGGCGTCGGCGATGATCCGACCGGATCGCCCAGGACGAAGCGTACCTGCCGGCGCCGGGCGATCTCCGCCGTCGCCGCCGCGAGTGTCTGCGCGAAGCGATCCAGGGTGTGCTGCTCGGTACTGCCAAAATTCAGGCTGAAGCGGCATTCGCCGGGTACTTTGGTTAGGGCATGGTTGTCGGGATCAGTGAACAGCTTGCCGACGGTAAAGACCGCCGATGGGTCATCACCGTCCTCGATCTCGTGCCATAGATCCTCCAGCCGCCGCAGCAATTCCGTCACCGCCAGCACCGTATCCTGGCGCAACCGGCGCGGCGTGGCGGCGGAATGTTGATAGGCGCCCTGGCAGACCGCATCGCCGTAGCGAAGATTGCCGCGGATCGCCGTGGCGATGCCCAGGGGCGTCTTCTGTTCAATCAACAGCGGCCCCTGTTCAATATGCAATTCCAGGAATGCCTTGGTATTGGCGGGACTGATTTCCGGACGTTCGCGCCAGATGGCATCAACCTCCAGACCCAGATCGGCCATATGGGCCGCGATGGATTTGCCGCTGTCGAGACGCACCAGGGCATCGAACTCCGCCTGTTCCATGGCGCCAACGGCCAGGCGCGCGCCCACATAGGCGATACCGAACCAGACGCTTTCCTCACAACGGGTGCCCATGGCGGTCAGATCGCACGCCGGCACCAGGCCGGTCTGGCGTATGGCGGCCAGGGCGATGACGGCGGCGACGGCGCCGGCCAGGCCGTCGAAATTGCCGCCACGGGAAACGGAATCCAGATGCGAGCCGCTCAGGACACATGGCGCATCTTTATCCTGGCCCGGCAACGTCGCGAAAGTGTTGCCGATGGCGTCGCTGCGGGTTGCCAGGCCCTGTTGCTGTGCGGCCCGCAATAGAATATCGCCTGCCGCCTGGTCCTGGTTGCTCCAGGCGGCACGGGTGACGCCTTCAATATCGCGGCTGGCGGAACTGATCTCGTCAAAAATACCGGCCGCCAGGGGCATCAGGTCCTTGACGGCCTGTTGCAGCGCCATATGCGGTGCCGCTGCCATGACTATTCGTAGGACAACCGCTTTTGCACGCTGATCGGGCCGTTGGCCAGGATCTCGGCTATTTGCCGGCCCGCGGTGCCGTCGCCGAACAATTCCGAACGCGGGTAGGGGCCATGGGCGATCTGCTGCCGTGCCTTGGCCTCGATCTCGCCCCGGTCATAGGCCGCATGCACGACGTTCTCGCCATGCTCCCGCCGTGCCTGACGGGTGCCCACGTCAACCGTGGGGGTGCCCAGATAGGCGCCTTCGCGCAGGCCGGAAGAGGAATTGCCGATCAGGCACGCCGCATTGGCGATCAGGCGGGCGTAATCTTCCGGCGCAAAATTGCGGTAGAAATGCAGCTTGCCGTCGCCCTTTTGCTCCCGATGCATGCGCAGGCCCTTGGAGACATCGTCCGAACCCGCATCCACGTTGGGCCACAGCCAGGCGGTCTGCATGTCCAGGGCCAGGACGGCGGCCAGGGTCTCCTGCACCTGCTCGAAGCCGTGGCCGAATTCCGTCGTGACGGGATGCTGCAGCACCACCAGATAGGGCTGGCTCGGGTCCAGCATGGCGCCGACGCCCTTGCTTTTTTCAAACAGATCATGCGGCAGGGTCATGTCCAGACCGGCGATCAGATCAATCGCCGGACAGCCGGTCATATGCACCCGTTCCGCCTCTTCCCCCATGCGCAACAGATAGTTTCGGGCCAGTTCCGTGGCCGGGAAATGCAGATGCGCCAGTTTGGATACCGCGTGCCGCACGCTTTCATCAATGGAGCCGGTGACCTCGCCGCCCTGGGTATGGGCCACCGGAATGTTCATGTAGGAAGCGGCAATGGCGGTGGCGATGGTCTCGAAGCGGTCGGCCACGGTCAACACCACATCGGGGCACAGATTCTCGAACTGGGTCGACAGATCCATGATCGCCATGCCGGTGGACTTCGCCATGGTGGTTGGATTTTCGCCCTCGACGATGGAATAAACCGTGGCCGAAGGTTCGAAACCGTCGGCCCGGATGACGTCGACCGCGTGGCCAAAGCGATACAACAGGGCCGAGGCGCCGACAATGGTCTGCAGTTCCAGGTCCGGGTGATCCTGGACCGCCCGCATCACCGACTTGATCCGGCCGTAATTGGCCCGGCTATTGACCACGACGCAGATCTTGCGCCCGGTTCTAGCATTGCTCATTGCAAATCCTCTGGGCGCAACAACCGGTCAGCGGCCACGTCCCGTGCCAGGGTGCGGCCCAAGACGTCTTCCAGTTTGCCGGCGGCGATGCCGGTGCCCGGCTTCTTGGCGGTCAGCATCTCCGCCGTCAGCACCGTGCCCTTGGTCAGGGCGCGGGTTGGCGCCAGGCTTTTGGTGAACAGGCCGCGCATGGTTTCCAACTCGTCGGCGACCGCGTCCTTGTCGACCGGATTGGCATCCATCTGGGCAAAAGCGGCGCGTGCATCGGCGACCTGGCGAAACTGATCGAAGGTCAGCGAGGCCGGCACATCGGGGCCGAACAGGCCACGGTCGAACGTCACATGCACCTCGATCATATCGACGCCACGGGCCAGGGCGGCCAGGCTCGGAAAGGGGCTGCCGCTGTGATCGGACAAACCAACGGGGCAGCCGTGCGCCTGCCGCAATTCATCGATCACGTTCAGGCCGACCGCATCCAGCGGCGTGGGATAGCGCGAGGTGCATTGGAACAGGGCCAGATCAACGCCAAGGGCGCGGATGCCGGCGGCGCTTTCGGCAATCTCGGCCCAGCGGCTCATCCCCGTGGATAGCAGGATCGGCCGGCCCGTTGCCGCCATGGCCGCCATCAGGTCGGCGGATTTGTATTCGCCGGAGCCGATCTTCCAGGCCGGGTGATCCAGTTTGGCCAGCAGTTCCACCGCCGTGACGGAAAATGCGGAACTGAGAAATATCAGGCCCTTTTCCGCCGCATGCCCGGCCAGACCGGCCCATTGTTCGGGCGTGAATTCCATGCGCCGCCAATAGTCATAGCGGGTCGCGTCCTGCTTGGAGAATTTGACGCGGAATTCCTCGTCCAAGGTGGACTCGGCAGCGGCAATATGGGTCTGAAACTTGATGGCGTCGGCACCGGCGGCGGCGGAAGCGTCTATGAAGGCATGCGCCGTGCCCAGGCTGCCGTCATGGGCCTGGCCGACCTCGGCAATCAACAGTGCCGGGGCGCCGTTGCCGACCGCCCGGTCACCGACCTTGATGCCCCTGATGCTCATGGCATCGCTCATTCGGTTCTCCATTCCGGCACTTCGCCCTCTCCCAGGTCCCAGAAAAGTCCGGCCATGATCTGCAAGCCCTCCCGCATTACCGGCTCCAGCGCATGTTCGTTGGGCGCATGCTGGGAACAGGCGGCATAGGAGTGTGGCACCCAGATAGTGGGCAGCCCCAGGGTTTCGGCAAACACATCATTGGGCAGGGAGCCACCCAGGTTGGGCAAAATGACCGGCTCCGCCCCCGTGGTCTGGCGCAGGGATCCCCGGGCCCATTGCACCCAGGGGTGATCGGGCAACAGGCGGGAGGCCCGCATCACGAAGCCGTCGTTCTTTTGACCCACTGCCACGTCGTGAAAGCCCTTGGCGTCCAAATGGGCCCGGATCGCCGGCAGGAAGGTGGCAGGATCGCGGTCGACGGTAAAACGGATTTGGCACCAGGCGATGGCATCGGGCGGAATGGCATTGGCCACCCGGTCCGGGTTGGCGACCTTCATCGCCAGGACTTCAAAAGCATTCCAAGCGAACACCCGCTCCGTCGGCGTCAGGCCGGGCTGGCCCCAGTCTTCCTCCACCGCCGGGCCGCCATCACTATCTGGGTCGCCGCCGCCGACCTTGACCTTGGAGAGCACCTCCCGCACGGAGCTGGGAATTTCCTCCGGCCGCAGCTCCGGCACCAGGATTTCGCCTTTCGGACCGACCAGCACCGCCAGGGCGTTGGCCAGGCGGGTGCCGGCGTTGGAAATCAGGCCGCCCCAGTTGCCCGAATGATGGGCGCCTTCGCGCAGATTGACGCTCAGTTCGAAATTCAAGGCGCCCCGGCTGCCCATGAACAGGGTCGGCTTGTCCGGCGCCAGACGCGGCCCGTCCGAGGCGATCAGCAAATCCGCCCGCAATTCCTGGCGATGCGCGGCGGCGAATTCCGCCAAGCCGACCGAGCCGACTTCCTCCGACATCTCCAACAGGATCTTACAGTTGAAGCCGAGGCGTCCGCGTACCGCCAGCACGGCGGCCAGGGCGGCGATATTGATCGAATGCTGGCCCTTGTTATCGGCCGTGCCCCGGCCGTACCAGCGCTCGCCGTCCTTGACCATGGTCCAGGGGTCGCGGTCCTCGCGCCAATCGCCTTCAAAGCCGCGCACCACGTCGCCGTGGCCGTAACTGAACAGTGTGGGCAGGTTGGGGTTTTCCAACCGTTCCGCCAACAGGAACGGCCCGCCGCGCGGCTCGGGGTTCGGATGGACCGCCACTGTAAAGCCGAGGCTCTCCAGGGTGGGGGTCATCTCCTCGACCAGATAGCGGTCCAGTTCGGGCCGCAAATCCCGTACCTGGGCGGTGGATCGAATGGCCACCCGGCGGGAAAGATCGTCGAAAAAAGCGCCGCTGTCGAAATGATCCGCCGCTTTGGCAATGGCTGCGTCGCGCGTCATGCTGTGCCCTCTACTTCCTGGCGGCCAGTCAAATTGTGGCGCTGTCTATACCTGTCTTACAGTACCCGGGCAATGCTGTTCGATGGCACCTTGACCCTGACTTCACGGCCCAGCAAATTCAGCAGGATGACCACCCGGTCGGCATCGCCCCGGCGCAGGAACAGCCCGACGTGTTCGGCCATGGCGCCGCTTTCCAGCCGGACCTGGTCACCTGGCGCCAGTCTGCACGGATCAAGCAGTTGGACGTTGCCGGCCTCGTCCTCGCGGCTGCGGATTTCCTCAATCACTGCATTGGAAATCAGACCCGGCCGCTCGCCAAAACTGACCAGATTGACGACGCCGGGCGCGCTATTGATGGAACGCCGGCCGGGCGAATCCGGATCGGCGGCGACGAACAGATAACGGGGAAACAACGGGGCATTGACCCAATCGGTCTTGCGCGCGTGACGCCTTTGCTTGCGGTATTGCGGCAAATAAACTTCGAAGCCCCGCTCCCACAGGTTACTGCGCGCCCACGGCTCCATCCGGGCGTGCGTGTAGACCGCATACCATTGAGCTGAAGGCGGGGTCATGATGCGGTCTCCGGATCGTCTTCATCCGCTGCCTTGCCGGGCGGACCGTCACGAAGCAGGGGCGAGGAAATTTTCAACAATTCAGGCGCTCTTATCCTGTCCGGGTCGAATTTGCCAGCTAGTTTTTCGAAGCTGCCTTGAGGGTCCTTCAGATCGCAAATCAGGATCAGATCAAAGCTGGGCAGGGAGGCCGGATCGCGGACCAGATCCATATGGCGAAAACGATTCGCCGTGGCCCGCTCGTCGGCCACACCCACCACCTCGACCTCATGCTGCAAGGCGCATAAAAGTGCGATTTCCGACAGTTCTCCGGCACCGACAAGGGCAATCCGGCGCAGGCCAGCGTCAGCGGCCTCGCCCAGAAGCTGATCGCATTGATTTCGCGCCCGCCGATAGAAATCAAACGAGCGGAACAGATAGTTCGCCGTTAGCCGGGATTTTTCGCCAAATCCCTTGGGTGTGAGGTAGTAGGCATAGCGATTCGGCGGTGTCCGGCGCACCTTGACCAGGCCCATGCGCACACAACGCTTCAAATAGGCATTCGTCAGCCCAAGGGCGATATTCAGGCGCGCCGCCAAGCCCCGTTGCGACAGGCTGTCTTCGCCGTCGACCGCGTGCAGCATTTCCATGGTGATACGGGTTTCGCTATCTGCCCCGTCGGCGGATATTTCACCCTCATCCAAAATCTGTTCGCTGCTCATCCCGCGTCCCCGCACCGCTTCCCGACACCACGTTCCAAAACCATGGTTGGGCCATTGCCGGCCAATTCGGTGTTCACGAAGTGAACACTACAGCGTTCACGCAATGAACGTCAAGAAAATTTCGTTACGGATGCGGTTTAGCCGCTTAAAAGCAACGTTCTTGCCTGATCCATGGTGGCGCGGGCCATGGCCGCCAGTGTCGCATCATCGGCGCTGCTAACGGGATGATCGATCACGCCAAAGGGATAATCCGGCATGCCCAGCACCCGGCACATCAATTCCGCCGCACTGACAAACTGCGTCGTCATGACGCCAATGGCCGGGACCCCCAAACGCTCCGCCGCTACCGCGTCATGCAAACTGCACGACGAGCAACTGCCTCAATCGCCAATGCCGGAAATCACCGCGTCCCATTGCGCAATCTCGGCCACGATGGGTGGGTCGGCGGGGGCACTGTAATTCGATTTCACCCGCATGATCACGTCCGAAACGCCGAAGTCGTCCCGCAGCATCCGGTCGAGATGGGAAAAATATCCGACGGTGCCTTCCTTGCCGTTGGAGATCAGGCCAACGGTCTTGCCCTGCAGCGAGGCCAGGCGCGGCGCGGGATTACCCAGCTCCGCCGCCATCTCGCTACTTGGGTCCAATACCTGCAATGTCATTGTGATCACGTCCCTTCAAAGTCTAACTCTATGCCTTCGGCGGCTCGCAATCGAGGCAGACGCCGATCGCCATGGTCACCGCATGGCTTTTATGCCCCAGCCAGGGCGGAATGACCGCGCCAAAACCTCCCGCCGGGCCGCCGGCCGCGATGACCAATAGCTGATCGGGGCTGTCCATGGCGGGATAGACCGTATCGCCCCTATCCCGCACCACCGATCCCTTGCCAACGTCGGCCCATTCGCGGCGGTGAATGCGGGCACGCTCGAAAATGAACTCGGAAACATCTGCCTTGCTCCAGCCGGCTTTCTGCAAATGCTGGCGCAGTTGTTGCGGCACGATGATGGCGTAGTTGCCGGGCCAGATGGAGTAATGGCGCATGTTGGCGCGGAACTCGGCGGCGAAGGTCTCCAGGATTTCCTTCGGCTCGGTGGTCCATTCATTCATGATTTGGCGCGGCGCGCCGGCCGCCATGACGGTAACGGCGGAGGCTTCTTTCGGAATGTCGTTCTGCTCCGCCAGGCTGAGCCAGGGGTTGTCATCCTCGTCCTCGGCCAGGCAGTAGCTGATCTTGCCCGGATGGCCGATGGTGGAGCGGTCAATACCCCCCGGACGGACATCCAGGACGTTGATCAGGATCAGACGCAGGGCCCGTCCGATCACCATGGTGGCCCGGTCGGAGGCGCCGAGGACATTGAATGTGGGATTGGCCGACAGCTCCTTACTGATCGGGCCGTTCAGAACCAGCAACACCGCGCAGCCCCCGGTGCTGGCCGTCGCGCCATGGAGCAGGAATTCCTGCTGCAGCATCGCCGTCACCCCTGAGATCACGACAGGGAAGTGCATCGGCAGACAGCCCGCCATGACGGCGTTGACCGCCAGTTTTTCCGCCGTAATGGGTCGTTCGCGCACCGGCTCGACGCCGATCAATTGTTCGGGCGGCATCATGGCCCATTCCAGGCAGGCTTCCACTGCTTCCGCCGTCGGTGGCACGATGGGCAGGCCGTCGGTCCAGCCGTGGCTGTGGTAGAACTCCTGCACGGCATTGAAATCCGCCGCCTCGTGAACTTTCGATACGAGCTGCACGGCTCACGCTCCCCTTGGTCTGTTGATACCGCTCAACCTATCACTACAGGCCCATTTCCTTGGCAATAATATTGCGCTGGACCTCCATGGCGCCGCCGCCGATTTCGAACAGCTTGGCATCGGCGAAGTGCATGGGCAGGCCGCTTTCCACGCTGTAGCCGAAACCGCCCATGAGCTGCAGGCCCTGGTGCGAGACCATCATATAGGCCTCGGCGCCGGCAACTTTCGCCATGGAGGCCTCCCTGTGGCAACTACCCTGGTTTTCCAGTTTCCAGGCCGCCCGGTAGGTCAGCAGCCTCGCACTGTCCACTGCCATCTGCATGTCCACCAGCTTGTGCCGCACGGCCTGCAGGCGGCCCAGGGGCCGGCCAAAGGCAATGCGCTGGTTCACGTACTCCAGCACCATGTCGATGATACCCTGGGCCGCGCCGACACCGATGGCGCCATGATAAAACCGCTCATTGTCCAGGCCGCCCAGCAGGCCCTGCCAGCCGTTGCCACGGCCGCCGATGATGGCGTCGGCGGGCACATGCAGATCGTTGAAGGCAATGGAATAGGTCGGGATCATGGCCATGCCCAGGGTCTCGATCCGGTGATACTCGATCTCCGGCCGCTGACCGGGATTTTCCACCAGGAACAGCGTAATCCCCTCATGCCTCGGCTTGTCCGGGTCCGTGCGCGCGGCAATTACGGCGAAACCGGCGCTTTCGATCTGGCTGTTGAACATCTTGGTGCCGTTGATCAGGTAGGAGCCGTCGGGCTGTTCCTCGGCTCGGGTCGTGATGGCGGCGGCATCGGAGCCGGCCTCCGTCTCGGTCAGGCACAGGGCCAATTGCACCTCGCCACGGACGACTTTCGGCAGGACCAGATCCTTCTGCTCTTGCGAGCCGAAGCGGGCGATCTGCGGCCCGACAATGACGGCGGCTCTGCCATAGTGGGTCGACAGGGCGGAGGAGGCGCGGGAGAGTTCCTCGACAAAGACCACCATGCCCGTTGGATCAACTTTCTCCAGGCCGCTGTATTCGGGCGGCAGCAGGAAGCCGAACACGCCCAGTTCCCCCAGCTTCAGGAAGGTTTCCCGCGGCGGCTCCACCTTGTCGCGGACCCATTGCAGGATCTTCTCCCGGGGAAACTCCGTCTCGACGAAGCGGCGCGACATATCCTTCAACGCCTGATGTTCGGGGCTTAAACTGAAATCCATTGAACTGACCTTTGCCTGCGACTGTGTTTGCCATGTTATACCTTGGGTCACGGTAAAGAAGCGAGACGGGATCGGCGGGACAATGGTGAAAATCAACGGCGATAGGTTGCTGGAAGATCTGCGGGCGCTGCGCGCCATGGGCGCGACGGGTACGGGCGTCGTCCGCCCGGCCTTTTCGGACATCGACATGACTGCCCGGCGCTGGCTGGCGGCGCGCTACGAGGAAGCCGGACTGCAGGCCACGATTGATGGCGTCGGCAACGTGCTGGGCCATTCGGGCAATTCCGGCCCGGCCCTGTTGATCGGGTCCCATTCCGACACCCAGCCCACGGGCGGCTGGCTGGACGGTGCCCTTGGGGTGATCTACGGCCTGGAAGTGGTCCGCGCCCTGGCCGAGGACCCGGCAACTGAAAAATTCGCCGTGGATGCCATTTCCTGGCAGGACGAGGAAAGCCGGTTTTACGGCTGCCTGGGCAGCCGGTCCTATTGCGGCCAGTTCGGGGCCGAGGCGGAGGAAGGCCTGGCCGACAAGGACGGCGTCGCCCTGGCCGATGCCCTGGCGCAAGCCGGCCTGACCAACGTTCCGCGTTTGTCATCGGCGGGCCATGCGTACATCGGCTTCCTGGAGGCCCATATCGAACAGGGCCCGCATCTGGAGGCGGACGGCCTGCGCGTCGGTATTGTCGAAAGCATCGTTGGCCTGGGCGGCATGGTCTTCACCTTCACCGGGCAGCAGAACCATGCCGGCACCACCATGATGGCTGGACGCAAGGATGCCGCCACGGCGCTGTATGCCTTGGCCAGTGCCATCAACGAAGAGTTTCCGAAAGCCGCCGGCGAACGCTCGGTCTGGACCATGGGGCGGGCGCTGCTCCAGCCCGGTGCGCCGTCCATCGTGCCCGGCTATGCGGAGTTGGAACTGCAGTACCGGGATGTCGACCCCGCCATACTGGATAGGTTCGAGGCCGTGGCCCGCGACCTGGTGGCGCAAATCAACAACCGCGGCGGCGCCGTGGTGGCGGCGAAACCCTCCCGGGTGCGCATCGCGCCGGCCCATATGGACATGGGTTTTCGCCAGCATCTGGCGAAGGCGGCGGAAAGCCATGCCCCGGGCAACTGGACCGACATGCCGTCGGGCGCTTTCCACGATGCCGGTGTTGTCTGCACGGTCATGCCCTGCGCCATGCTGTTCATCCCCTCGATCGGCGGCATCAGCCATGATTTCGCCGAAGACAGCCACGACGAAGATATTGCCCTCGGTTGTCAGGTGCTGGCCGACGGCGCCGCTTCGATTTTGGCGGAGGCCAGCGCATAATGACGGGATTGTGGGCGGAAGTCGTTACCGTCTGGCAGACGGCGGTGTTTGGCGTCGGCATCGGGCAGATTTTATCCGCGCTGGGAATATTCCTGCTGTTCCTGCTGCTGCGTGGGGTCTTCACGCGCATCGTGCTGGGCACCTTGGGCGGCATCAGCCGGCGCACCATCAACCGCTTCGATGACGAACTGATCACGGCGCTGGAACAACCCCTGCGTTTTGTCTTTATTATCGTTGGCCTGTACGCGGCGACCCAGTTCGTGTCCTTTCCGGAACAGGTGGAGTTGCTGCTGACCCGTCTGGTCCGCACCTTCATCGCCTTCGCCATCTTCTGGACCCTGTACCGCTGCGTCGCCCCATTGTCATTCCTGATCGACAAGGCCTTCGGCGCCTTTGGCCACTCTACCTTGGGCGACAGCCTGAAGGATTTCATTGCCAAGCTGGCTCGTTTTGTCATTGTCTGCGTCGGCATCGTGGCAGTTCTGGAAGAATGGCAGTTCAACGTTGGCGCCGTACTGGGCGGCCTTGGCCTGGTCGGCATGGCGGTGGCGTTCGGCGCGCAGAACCTGATCGCCAATCTGTTTGCCGGCGTGACCATCTTCCTCGATGGTATTTTCGAGAAGGGCGATTGGATCAGGGGCGGCGGCGTCGAGGGCACGGTGGAGGATATCGGCTTTCGCACGACGAAAATCCGCCGCTTCGACAAGGCCCTGACCACGATTCCCAATGACAAACTGGCCGGGGACGCGGTGATCAATTTCTCCCGCATGACCAATCGGCGCGTCCATTGGAAGATCGGCATCGAATACAGCGCCACCGAGGGCCAGTTGCGCCAGATCGTCAATGGCATCAAGGCTTATGTCCATGACAATGACGACTTCGAGATCGACCCGGCGAAGGTCATCACGCTGATCCACGTCGACAGCTTCAACGACAGCTCCATCGACATCATGCTGTATTGTTTCACCGCCACCACCAAATGGGCCGAGTATATGCGGGTCAAGGAAGACCTGGCGTTTGCCATCAAGGGTATTGTCGAGGGCGCGGGCAGCGGCTTCGCCTTCCCCTCCACGTCGATCTATGTGGAGACATTTCCCTTCGGCACGCCGGAAGCCTTTCCCGCGGCCGGGGCCGAGCCGTCGCTATCAGGATAGCGTCCAGCCCAGCGGCTCCTTGATGGTGACGGTCATGCCACCACGAGCGGCTGACCGAAGCCGAGTTCGTCGCGCAGGACCTTGATGCTTTCGCCCTGGGTGGCGCCGGCCCGTGCCGCATCGACGACCTTTCCGTAGACGTTGAAATTGTTGCTATTGGCGGCGGCGGCGAGATCATCCAGGGCGCGGCTGACGGCATCGGCGTCGCGGCTCTTCTTGTAGTCGGCCAAGCGCTCCAGATAGGCCTCGATCGAGGCTGGCTCGGGCCTTGCCAGGGGTTGCACCGGGATTTCGGTTTCCTGCTCCACCTGGTAGGCATTGACGCCGACGATCTTCTCCGTTCCGGCTCTGACCTTGTCTTGAAAGGCGCCGGCGGCATCACCGATCCTGGTTTGCACCCAGCCGCTTTCCACCGCCCGGTACATGCCACCAAGGTCGTCAACGGCTTCGATAATGGAGAGGATCTCCTCTTCCATTTGGTCGGTCAGACGTTCCACGTAGTAGCTGCCGCCCAACGGATCGGCGACATCGGTCAGATGGGCTTCCTCGCGTAGAATATTCTGGCTGGAAATGGCGATGCGCGCCGCCGCTTCGGTGGGCGTACCCAGAACCTCATCGAAACTATCCGTGTGCAGGGACTGCAGGCCGCCAAAAATGCCGGCGATGGCCTGGGCCGTGACCCGGGAGATATTGTTCAAGGGCTGCTGTCGCGTCAGATCGACGCCCGAGGTCTGTCCATGGAATTTGAAACGCTGCGCCTTTACGTCGTCGATGCCGAAGCGGTCGCGCACCAGACGGGCCCATATGCGGCGGCCGGCGCGGAATTTGGCCACTTCCTCGAAAAAACTGATGGAAATATCAAAGAAAAAGGTGAAACGGGTCAGCACATCCGCCATCGCCATACCCCGCTCGCGGCAATCCTCGGCATACTGGATGGCGGTGCAAAGAGTATAGGCCATGGCCTGCGCCGGCGTGGCGCCGGCCTGTTGCATATGTTGACCGACCACGGAAACCGGATTCCAGCTTGGCATATTCTCCCGCGCAAAGGCGATGTGATCCAGCAGAACCCGGCGCGAGCCAGGCAATGCCAACCGGAAGAACATATGGTTGGCCACGAAATGGGAGATGTAGTCGCTCTGATTGGCGGTGCCGGAAATCCTGCTCCAGGGAATTTGCCGCTGCTCCGCCACCGCCAGCACCTGCGCCAGCATGGTAAAGGGCAGGGGGTCGTTCAGGGCGGTGGAGATCCGCTCGATGGGTATGCCGTCCAGGGCGATCGCCATATCCTCGACCGTATTCACCAGGGTGCCGCAGTTGCCCAACAGCAGCGGGTCAACCGTGTCGGCATCGACGCCGCGGAAAATCGTCGTACAGGGGATCATGCTGAGTGCCGTGGCGCCGGCCTCCAACATATCGCGCAGGCGCTTGTTGTAATCCTCGGGAATGCCCAGGCCGATAAGTTGCCGCTGGGTCCAGGTCCGCCCTCTGTGCATGGTCGGGTAAATACCGCGCGTGTACGGCGCCTGACCGGGATAACCCAGACCGGCGTCGTAAGCACTGCCATCCCAATCCCGGGGCGAATAAAGCGGCTGGATCTCAATACCGGAACGGTTGCGAACGGCCTTGCCATCGGGCAGTTGCCGTTGATAAGCGGCCTGCCAGTCGTCAAATCCCGGCAGCGCCATTTGTGTTGCATCCGACATGTGGAAATCTCCTCGAATATTCCGAAATTCAGGACATGAACCGCCTGGGATCGTTTTGAGCCTCCAGCGCCAGTGACTTTATGTCATCGACGATAGCGCCGACATCGGCGCCGGGATGAAACACCCGCGCCACGCCGGCGGCCAACAGATCGCCTTCATCGTTGTCGGGCACGATACCGCCGACGACCACGCGGATATGGTCCAGACCGTCCTCTTCCATTCTGCTCATCAGCTTCGGCACCAGCAGATGGTCACTGGCCAGCGAGCTGATGCCGATGACGTCAACATCCTCCTCCATGGCCAGCATGGCAACCGCGGGAATTTCCTGCCAAGGCCCGGTGTAGACGACCTCAACGCCGGCATCGCGCAAGGCGGCGGCAATGATCCGGCTGCCCCGGTCATGGCCGTCCATGCCGATCTTGGTCACCAATACCTTGGCCGGGCGCTGCATCTGTGGGCTGGCTTCATCAGTCATCATTGTTTGTCCTTTTCAGCCGCCCGGCTCAGGCAAACCGGTTTCAGCAGCCGGTTCGGCCAGCCGGCAGCGCAGGATTTCGAGGATCTCGCGGCTGATCTGCGCCGGTGTCATGGCGCCGGGGCGATACCAGTTCTTACTCCAGTTCAGGGCGCCCAACAGGGTAAAGCGGAGGGCGGCGCGGTTCGTACCGGGGGGCAGCGGCAAGGCTTCGATCATGGTGCGAAAATGCTCTTCATAGGCGTCACGCAGGGCGATCAATTGGTCTTGGCCCGGCGGGACATCGGCCGGATGCACACTCAAGATCACCTGCGCATAGTCGCTATCGTCCAGCAGCATGTTGGCATGCGCCCGGCAGGCGGCCGCCAGCCGATCCCAAGGATCGTCGATGCCCGCCACCGCAGCCTCGACCCGATCCGCCAGGCGCCGCACGCCCTCCTCATAGACCGCGATCAGCAGATCGTCCTTGGAGGGAAAGTGATAGTAGACCGAACCCGCCAGCATATCCGCGCCGGCGGCGATCTCGCGCATGGTTACCGCATGATAGCCGCGCCCGCCGAATTGCCGGGCCGCGGCATCCAGCAAAAGCGCGCGCCGGTTATCCTGGCGCGGACCTCGGCGCCGGCGCCCACCGGATCCGGCGTCTTTCCCGCCACCGTTCGGCTTCGGTGCGGCGCGCTGTTTGGTCTTGATGGCCATGCAACATTAAAACAAACGCTTGTTTGGTATTCAAGCAATGAATCTATTTCGATAGCGTATGGATGACGACGCGGGTGGCGGTCCCGTCTTCCCTTGCAAACTGATCTGTGTGAAACATGACCCATCGCGGCGCCGGGAGTTTTTCCGGCCCGCCATCACACTGTCGAGGAAAATCATGAAACTGTTCTATTCCGGAAATTCGCCTTACGCCCGCCGTACCCGCATCGCCGCCCGCGCCGCCGGCATCAAGGTCGAGGAGGTCGACGCCTCGCCCCTGGCGGCGGAGAACCATTTCCTGCTGCAACATGGCCCGGGTGCCAAGGTGCCGGGATTGGAAACCGACGCCGGTACGTTCCTTTGCGAAACCCTGATCATCAGCCGCTATCTGAACGATCTTTCGGGTGGAAAACTGCTGTCCAGCGATACGGCGGCGGCTGAGGCGGCGCTGGAAATCGAAGGGATCAGTTCCTTGTTGATGGACTCGCTCTATCACGGCTCACACGAAAAGCGTAGGGAGCCGGGCGAACAGTCGCCCGCCGTCATCGAAAAGGAAGACCAGCGCGCGGGCCGCTGCTATGACGCCCTGGACAGCCGCCTTGCCGGCCAGCCAGCGGCCCTCAACCTGGGCACCATCGCGGCCATTGCCGCCCTGGGCTATGCCGATTGGCGCCACTCGGAGCATGACTGGCGCAATGGCCGGGCCGGACTGGCGGCCTGGGCCGAGGCGATGATGCAGGAGCCGGCGGTCGCTGAAACCTATCCGAACTTTTAGGCAGGGGTCGGGGCTGGCCGCTATTCCTTCTCCCGCAGCAGCCAGCCGAAGATCATCGTCACGGCCACGGCGCCGATCAGCTGCGCGGCGATGAAGGCCGGAGCGTCCACGGGCGCGATGCCGGAGAATGTGTCCGTCAGGGTGCGGGCGATGGTCACGGCCGGGTTGGCGAACGAGGTGGAGGCAGTGAACCAATAACCGGCGGTGATGAACAGACCGACCGCATATGGCACCGCCTCGGGGCGGAAACGCACACAGCCCAGGATGGTCGCGACCAGGCCAAACGTCGCGACGAACTCGGCGAACCACTGGCCCACGCCTGTCCGGGTGTGGGTGGAGATCTGCAGGATCGGCTCGGCGAACATGACATGGGCGGCCAGGGCGCCGCAGATGGCGGCGACGATTTGCACCGCGACGAAGATCGCGGCCTCCCCCGGCGCGATCTCCCGCCGCAGCAGGAAGGCCAGGGTAACCGCGGGGTTGAAGTGGGCCCCTGAAATGGGCCCGAAAACCAGAATAAGAACCGCCAGAATGGCGCCGGTAGCGATGGTGTTGCCCAACAGCGCCAGGGCCACATTACCCCCGGCCAGGCTTTCGCCCATGATGCCCGAGCCGACAACCGTAGCCAGCAGAAACGCCGTACCGATGAATTCGGCGGCCAGGCGCCGCCCCGAACTAAATGCCATGCCGCCTATTCCAGAATAGTGACCTTGGTGCCGCCATCCTCGACCAAAAAATGGCTGCCGGGATAGCCGGCCTCGGCCGGAATTCGCAGGGTTCGGCCCTTGGGGTGCTCGGCCGGTTCCGGCTGCACGGTGACGGTCGCCGTGGCGCGGGCGGCGGCCATGGCCTCATCGACGGTCTTGTATTGCGCCAGCTTCAACAGGTTCATCCGGGTTGGGAAAACCACCGTGCGCTTGCCCATTTCGGCGTCGGCCACCGCCGCCTCGGGCCGCAGCCATTCGGAATCAGTGGATTCAGAGCCGTCGTGCAAGGCCGCCTGATCCACCGGCGCGCGGGCCACGAAGAACTGCGTGTCGAACACCTTCGGTACGATCCGCGGCGTGATCCAATGGGCGTAGCTGACCATCTTGTCCAAAGCCAAAATCAGGCCTTCCGTGCGGCAGACATCGGCCATGGTGATCTTGCCGGCCGCCAGATCGGCGCGCCAGCGTGCCTCGATACCGGCCAGTTGGTCGGCCTTGATCAAATCGTCGCTGTCCTTGTTGGTGGCAAGCAGAACGCCGCATTCCTCGAACGCCTCGCGCACCGCCGCCACGCTGTGGGATAGGGTCATTTCGTCCATGCCTTCGGCGCCACGGCAGAATTCCCGCGCATCCGCGTCTTCCGGGTCGACCTTGCCGCCGGGAAAGACCAGGGCGCCGGAAAAGGAGTCTATTTCGTGGTGCCGCACCACCATGAACACTTCCAGGCCATCCGCGCCATCGCGGATCAAAAGAACGGTCGAGGCGGAAATGTCGGGCTTTTTGTCTTCGCTCACGTTTACTCACATTGCTTGTTGTCAGGTACTGTTGTGGCTTTGTAGCACAGATTTCGCGCTTGGGTGCTGGTATCGCCGGGTCCGCTATGGCATTTTGGCCGGCCAATCGAGAAGGAGTTCCATTATGAGTCTGGCAGCGGATGCCAACAGCGAACGGCAACTACCCGAACGCCTCGTCACGACATTGTCGGATCTGCTTGGCGAACGCTTCACAATGGCGGAATCGGTGCGGGAACATCATGGCAAGGGCGAAGCCTATCATGCCCCCGCCCTGCCCGAAGGCGTGGCCTTCGCCAACAGCACCGACGAAGTCTCGGCCATCGTCACGGCCTGCGCCGCCCACGGCACACCGGTTATCCCCTATGGCACCGGCACGGCGCTGGAAGGCCATACCTTGGCGGTACAGGGGGGTATTTCCCTCGATGTGAGCGGCATGAACGAGGTTGTCCGCGTCTCTCCCGAAGACATGGACTGCACCGTCCAGGCCGGCGTCACCCGCAATACCTTGAACGAATATCTGCGCGATACGGGGCTGTTCTTTCCCGTCGATCCCGGTGCCGACGCCTCCCTGGGCGGCATGGCGGCGACGCGGGCCAGCGGCACCACCACCGTCCGATATGGCGCCATGCGCGAGAACGTGCTGGCCCTGACCGTGGTGCTGGCCGATGGCCGTATCATCCAAACCGCGCGCCGGGCCCGCAAATCCGCCGCCGGCTATGACCTGACGCGGCTGTTTGTCGGCTCCGAAGGTACCTTGGGCGTGATTACCGAGGTTACCTTGCGCCTCTACGGCATTCCCGAGGCGACCCGGGCGGCGGTCTGTTCCTTCCCCTCGTTGGAGGACGCGGTCAACACGGTGATTTCCATCGTGCAATGCGGCATCCCCATTGCGCGCTGCGAATTGCTCGACAAGACCGGCATGCAAATGATCTGCGACTACGGCAAGCTGGACTACACCATCGGCGATACCCTGTTCATGGAGTTCCATGGCAGCGAGGCGGGTGTCGCGGAACAGGCCGAGGCGGTGCAGGCGATCGCCGCCGACTATGGTGCCGGCGATTTCAAATGGGCCGCCAAGGCGGAGGACCGGACGAAACTGTGGGAAGCCCGGCACAACGGCCATTACGCCATATTGGCCGTGACCCGGCCGGATCAGAATGTCATGGCGACAGATGTTTGCGTGCCGGTCTCCCGCCTGGCGGAATGCATCATGGCGACACAGGCGGATTTGGCCGAGACCGGCCTGGTTTCGCCTTTCGTGGGCCATGCCGGCGACGGCAATTTCCATATGTCCATCATCGCCAACTACAACGATCCCGAAGAAGACCGTATCGCCCATGAATTCCACGACCGCCTGGTGCGCCGGGCCCAGGACATGGAAGGCACCTGCACCGGCGAACACGGCGTCGGCTCGGGCAAGATCGACTATCTGGAGGCGGAATTGGGCGAGGCCGTCGATGTCATGCGCACCGTCAAGCGGGCCCTGGATCCCGACAACATCATGAACCCCGGCAAGATGCTGCGGCTGTAACAATGAACGAACAACGAAAACCATCGAACCATTACACCGCCACCCATTGGGGCGCCTATCATCCCGAACGTGACGGCGAGGGCCGCCTGAGCCTGCGCCCGGTGGCGGACGATCCCGATCCCTCGGCCATCGGACGCTCCCTGGCCGACGCGGTGGATGATCACCTGCGCATCGAACAGCCCATGGTGCGGACCGGCTGGCTGGACAACGGTCCCGGCCCCTGCGGCAACGGCCAAGCGACGCGGGGCGGCGAACCCTTCGTGCCCGTGTCCTGGGACAAGGCGTTCGAGCTGGTGACGGGGGAAATCGAACGGGTCCGGCGGGATCATGGCAACCAGGCCATCTATGCCGGATCCTACGGCTGGGCCAGCGCCGGGCGCTTTCACAACTCCAAGGCCCAGTTGTCGCGCTTTCTCAATCTGACGGGCGGTTTTACCCGTTCCGTGAACACCTACAGCCTGGCGGCGGCGGAGGTTATTCTGCCGCACATCGCGGGCAACATGGTGAAGTTGCAGATGGCGCATCACCCCTGGCCGGCCGTAGCGGCGCATACCGAGCTGTTCATCTCGTTTGGCGGCGTGCCGTTGAAAAATTCCCAGGTGGATTCCGGCGGCGTGGCCCAGCACAGCGCGGCGGAAGGCCTGCGCGCCTGCGCCAAGGCCGGCGTAGCGTTCATCAACATCGGTCCGGTGCGCGGCGATGCGGCGGATTTCCTAAATGCCGAATGGATCCAGCCGCGGCCGAGCACCGACGTCGCCCTGATGCTGGGCCTGGCCCATACCCTGATCAGCGAAGATCTGCATGACCCGGATTTCATGGCGAAATACTGCGTCGGTTTCGAACGCTTCCTGCCCTATTTGATGGGCGATGTGGACGGACAGGCCAAGGATGCCGAATGGGCCGGCGCCATCGTCGATCTGGAGGCGGATCAAATCCGCGATCTGGCACGGCGCATGGCGGCCAAACGGACGTTGATCAATGTGGCTTGGTCTCTGCAGCGCACCGAACATGGCGAACAAACCTTTTGGATGGTCGTCGCCCTGGCCGCTGTTCTGGGCCAGGTCGGCCTGCCGGGCGGTGGTTTCGGCCTGGGCTATGGCGCCGCCGCGCCCGTGGGCCGGCACATGCCGGCGGCGCCCTGGGCAACCTTGAGTACCGGGCGCAACAACATCTCCGACTTTATCCCGGTGGCGCGCATATCTGATTTGCTGCTGAACCCTGGCGGTCGCTTCAACTACAATGGCCAGGCCATGACCTACCCCGATATCCGCATGGTCTATTGGGTCGGTGGCAATCCGTTTCATCATCACCAGGATCTCAACCGCCTGCTGACCGCCTGGCAGCGCCCGGATACGGTGGTGGTGCACGAACCATGGTGGAACGCCATTGCCCGGCACGCGGACATCGTTCTGCCGGCGACCACGGTGCTGGAACGCAACGACATCGCCGGCTCGTTCCGTGACGGCACGACATTGTTGGCGAACCGCAAGGCGATGGAGCCGGTGGCCCAGTCGCGCCACGACCACGACATCTTTCGCGGCATGGCGGAAAAGATGGGCTTTCTGGATGACTTTACCGAGGGCCGGGAGGAAATGGACTGGCTGCGCCATATCTATGACCTATCACGCCAGCGGGCCGCCAAGGGCGGCCACGAAATGCCCGATTTCGAGGCCTTTTGGGAAGCCGGTCGGGTCGATCTGTCGCCGCCCGAGGAACCCAGCATCTTTATGGCCGGGTTCCGCGCCAACCCGGTTGCCGAGCCCTTGGCCACGCCCACGGGCAAGCTGGAGATCTGGTCCGATGCCATCGCCGATTTTGGCTATGACGATTGCCCCGGCCATCCCATGTGGTTCGAACCGAAGGAATGGCTGGGCGCCGAATTGGCTAAGACCTACCCCCTGCACCTGGTTTCGAACCAGCCGGTCACGCGGCTGCACAGCCAATTGGACAACGGGATCGTTTCACGGGAGTCAAAGGTCGCGGGACGGGAAGCGGCGACCCTGCATCCCGCCGATGCCGCCGCCCGCGGCATCGGCGATGGCGACGTGGTGCGCCTGTTCAACGGCCGGGGTCAATGCCTGGCCGGCGCGGTGGTCTCGGACGCCGTGCGCCGGGGCACGGTGCAATTGCCCACCGGCGCCTGGTATGACCCGGTGGCGCCGGGACAAATCGGCAGCCTGGATAAACATGGCAACGCCAACGTGCTGACCCGGGATGCCGGCACATCGTCCCTGGCCCAGGGTCCATCCGCGCATTCCTGTCTGGTTGAGGTCGAGGCCTATAAGGGCACGCCGCCACCTGTGACCGCCTTTACGCCGCCGCCCATTCGGAAGGTTTAGGCGCGCTCAAGCCAGTTCCGGCAGGCCCACGGCGCGAAAGTTGTCCGGCGTCGGTTTGCCGGAGGCCAGGTCCCAACCGCGCAAGCCGTAATATTGGTCGAGCAGGCGGTCCCAGTCCGGGCGCTCCAGGCGCTCGCCCGCATGCGGTCCCGTCGCCGGCTCGTTCATGAAGCGTTCGGGCGGATAGTCCGCGGCGCGGTCGAAATCCGTGTGGCGCATGTTGAAGGCCTTTTGGAGGTAGAGGATCTTCTCGCCCTCGGCCATGAGCTCGTCGCCGCTCTTGTTCTCGCCCGTCGCCAGGGAATACAGCCGCGCCGCCTCCTCCGGCCCCATCATCTGCAAGCCGCACCAATAGGTGGCGTAAAAGCAAATGCCCATGATCTCCAGAAGATTGTGCAGACGCTGGTAGTAAATCACCAATTCGGCCTTATGCGCGTAGGACGTCGGATCGAATGCCGTTGGCACGCCGAAACGCTCCGTCGACAATTCAGCCTGCAACGGCATGCGTTCGGTCAGGGGGCCGCCCTGGGTGTGGGTGCCGCCGCGCTCCGCCACCGCGATGGCCAGGGCCCAGCCCTTGAAGACACGCATCTCCTCCGCCAGGTCCTGGCCCTTCATATGCATGGCGAAGCGTTCGCTGTCCCGGCCAAGCCGTTCCGCCGCCGCCAGACTGCCGTCGGCCAGTAAATCCCCGATACCCTCGCGGCGCGCGATCTTGTTCAACAGCGTGCTAACGACCTCGACATCACCCCATTCCAACGCCAGCCCATCGGTGTCGGCGGTGGTGAGGAGACCGCGCTGAAAACACTCCAGAGCCCAGGCGATGGGGTTGGTCGCGTTGGTGTTGTCCAGGCCCAGTTGGGTGCAGAGCTCACTGAGCGCCAATACGGCCGCCGGGTCGGAAATGCCCAGCTTGGCGGCAAAATCCCAATAATCCTGGCTCTCGATCTTTTCGCCACGGGTGCCGGCGTGAGGCCCCGTCTTTACCCGCTGGTATTGCGAACACATGATGGGGCAGGCGAAACAGCCGAAAGACTTGTCGATATATTTTTGTTCCTTCACCGCCGTGGCGATGTTGTCGGCCTCGTCGGGGGCCATCTGGGTTGCCTGGTAGTTTCGCACCGGGATGGAGCCCAGGGCGTTCCACGCCTCGAACGAGGTTCCGGTGCCGAACTTGCGCAAATTCTTCGTCGTATCAACACCCATCAAGTAACGCTGCATGGCCAGGCTCTCGGCCATGAAAGCCTTCGGCTCGGCCACCTTGAGCGTGCCCGAGCCGCTGACCGCGATGGCCTTCAGGTTCTTCGATCCCATGGCGGCGCCGACGCCGCAGCGCGAGGCCGAGCGGGTGCGGCTGACAATGATGCAGGCCGCCGCCGCCATATTCTCGCCGGCGGGCCCGATGCTCAACAATTCCAGGGTCGGGCGGTCGAGCTGTGTTCGCAATGCCGCTTCGGTCTCCCATGTGGTTTTGCCCCAAAGCTCGCCCGCGTCCACGATTGTGACATCGCCGTCATTGATATCGATGAAGACCGGCCGCTCGGCCCGGCCCGTGACGACGATATGGTCGAAGCCGGCATATTTCATTTCCGGGGCGAAATTGCCGCCGGCGTTGGCGGCGCCGAAGCCGCCCGTCAGGACATTCTTGCAGCTGATGGTCATGCGGCAGGCGGTTGCCGCCATCGTGCCGACCAGGGCCCCGGCGGTGAAGATAAGTGGATTGTCCGGGTCCAGCGGTTCCTTTCCGACCGGTGTTTCCTGCAGCAACAGCCAGTTGTTGACCCCCATGCCGGCGGGAAAGCGTTCGTTCAGCGCCGCCGTGGGCTCAACGGAGACCGCACGTTTTGTCAGGTTGATGCGCAGGATATTGCCGCCGATCGCGTAAGACTGTGTCATGTTTCAGCTCCGCCTGATCGAAAGCGCGCCGACCGGGCACCATTGCACACAGAGCGGCCGTTCTTCGTTGGCGCAGCCGTCGCACGGCTTGCGGCCGTCGCGGGCCTCATCGAAGATGACGATTTCAACTTCGCCTTCCCGTTCGTCCTTGATGATGTCGATGCTGGCGTTGCGCCGCCCGAACGCGCCATCGTGGTGAAAAGCGCAGGCCAGAACGCACAAATTGCAGGCACCGCAACGCTGGTGTCTTGGCTCGATGGTGGCAATTGTCATCTTCGCTCCAACCTCTCTTGTTCGCAGTCTCCTACTCAAAGAGAGTTGCCTTCATTGACATACGTCAAATCGGCGTATCAATCCGCTACAGCGTCTGGAGCCAGTCGGTGCAGGCCGCGGCAACATCATGCCAGCCATCTTCCAGCAGCAGCATATGGCCCATCTCTTCGAATTCCAGGTAGGTCGCCTGTTCCAGATATCTATCCGCCACATTGCGCACTGTGGCGGTCGAAATCACCTTGTCCCGGCCGCCGGCGACGGCCAGGACCGGGCAGTCGACCATCACCGGGTTGACATAGGATGCCCGGCCGCCATCGAACATCCAGAACAGGCTTTCAAACAGGGCCCGGCCGGATTCGGGCACGAATTGCGCGAATACGTCCCTTTGGCGCGCCGGCGGCAGGCAGTTGAGAGAATTCTCCGCCGCGATTTCGAAGGCGGCGCTCAGGCTTTGCTCCCAGAACGGACCGATCGACATCAGGCCCATGGCGGCGGCGATTTCATTATCCGATGACGGCAGCAGACCCCAGGGCGGCGCCGGGGTCAGCAGTATGGCGGCTTTTGCCAGGCCCTTGGCGGCGAGCAGTTGGGCGATCAATCCGCCCATGGAATGACCCAGTAAAACAGGTGGCTGGGGCAAGTTGTCGACGACCACGCTTAGATCGGTGACATAGTCGGCCAGGCCGGTTCCCGCCAGCTGCGGATCAGCGGCCTTGCCGGGGCCCTGGTCATGATATCGCAACTCCGGCGTCAATACGGACCAGCCGGCGTCGGCAAAATGGCCCTTGAAATTCGTGAAGATCGAAGCGCCGCAAAATGCGCCCGGTACCATCAGGACGGTCTTGTTGCCGCCGCTGCTCATACCAGGTGCGCGAAGGCGGCGATGACCTGGCGGTAGTTCTCGCGCTTGAAATGCACCACGACGTCGGCCAGGGTCTCCACCGGCGTCCACTTCCAGTCGTCGAATTCAGGTTCCGCCGTGGCTAGGTTGATATCTTCGTCCCGGCCCAGAAAGCGCATGGCGAACCATTTTTGGGTTTGGCCGCGAAATTGCCCGTGCCAAACCTTGTCGGCCAGATCGGCCGGCAGGTCATAGGGAATCCAGTCCTCGCTTTCGGCGATGATTTCGGCCCGGTCGGTGCCGATTTCCTCTTCCAGTTCGCGCAAGGCGGCCTGACGCGGCGTCTCGTCATCCTCGACCCCGCCCTGGGGCATTTGCCAGGCCTCGGCCACTTGGTCGATGCGCTGCGCGACCAGGACCAGATTATCCCTGTTGAGCAACATGATGCCCACACAGCGCCGGTAGGGCCGTTCAGAAAAGGGTCTCAATTTTTCGCCTCTTGATGATCCGTAAGGGCGGAAACGGGAACCAGGTCAAAGCCACGGTCAGCCATGGCACGGGTCCACTGGGCCAGACGCTCGATCGTTACCGGATAGGGAAAACCGATCCCGATCGCGCCCCCCGACGCGGCGGCCAGACGTTCCAGTTCCAGCAATCTGGCATCAATAGCGGCGCGCGAGGCGACCGCGTCAACCACCCGGTCGTTGGCGGCAATGTTCAGACCAATCCGGCCCGCGACGTCGCTGGCGACCGAGGACGACGAGGCCCGGGCATCGAGAAACATCAGGCCCCGGTCGCGCAAGGCCTCCAATATGGGCCGCAGATGGGATTCGGTGGAGGTAAAGCGTCCACCCATGAAATTGGTCGCGCCCACATAGCCGGAAAACCGGCCCAGCAGCCAATCAAGACGCTGCAGATTTCGATGAATGGTCAGGCTGGTCAGCAAGGTGTGGGGTCCGGGATCGTTGGTCGGATAATCCATGGGTTCCATGGGAACCTGCAACAGGACCTCATGGCCGGCGGCGCGGGCCTGATTGACATAGTCCTGCAAATTGCGTCCATAGGGCGCGAATGCCAGGGTGACGCCACCGGGCAACTGCTGAATAGCGGTCATCGTCGTTGCCCGGCTGAGGCCGAGGCTGCCGACGACCACGGCAATGCGCGGCCGGCCCGTGGCCTTGTAGGGGCGGGCGTATACCGTCAAGGGCGTCCGACCATCCGGCGCGACCACGGGCAGGGGGCCGTTCTTGGTCGATTTGATCAGGGCCGGATCCGGTGCCGGATGCAGGCCGCCGCTGGCGGTAAATTTGCCACCGCCCGACGGTGTTGTGCGGGCCGGCGCGGGGCTGGGTGTGAGATCCTGGTCCGAACCGGCCGGGGGCGTGGCTTGCGGGCCGGAAGCGGGTTTCGGCTCCGGTGCATGTGCCTTGGTATCCGGCATGATCTTGGGGGCGGTCTGGGGCGCGGCCTTGGGCGCGGCTTCGGACGGCGGCGGGGCCTTGGCTTGATGTTGCGTTTCGGGCTTCTTGACGTCAGCTTGTTTTGCGTCGGCAGCTTCCTTGCCCGCCTCCCTTGGCGCCTTCTTGTCAGCCTGGTCGGCAGGAGCCTGACGGCCGCTGCCATCCTTCGAGAGATCAATGCTCATCACCGCCGACAGGGCGGCGGTCTTATCGACGGGCTCCGCCTTATGCGCGGCGGGGTCGTAACTAAAGGTCAGCCATGCCGCCAATCCCGCCGCGCCGGCAAGAAGGATCAGGACGGCCACCGCCAGTGCACTGGGCCTTCGCCGCCCGGCCCCGGCGCCCTCATCGGCAGTCCGTTTACCAGCCCGTTCGCTAGCCCGTCTACCGGCCTGTTTCCTGCCTCGCGGTGTTCTGGCCACGATTTCTCAACCCCGGTTCAGAAATTTATTCGCCATTGCGCCGTTGCAACAGGGCCATGCCGCGCAACAGGTCCAAGGCATAACTCAACTGAAAATCACGCGGTTTTTCGGCTGCTTCGCCGTTGCCATTGCCGTTATTCCTTGGCTTTTGCGCGCCGGCCCCACCTTTCTTTTCCGCCTTCAGGTGCTTTGGCAGATCGGCTTCGCTGTGCCGGCGATTGTTGGTCGGCTTCTCCACCCGTACCTGCTCGACAACTATGTCGGGCTCTATGCCCTTGGCCTGGATCGACGTGCCCGATGGCGTGTAATAGCGCGCCGTGGTCAAGCGGATTGCACCATGGCCTTGCAGGGGAATGATGCTTTGCACCGAACCCTTGCCGAACGACTTGGTTCCGATCACCAGGGCGCGCTGATGGTCCTGCAGCGCGCCGGCAACGATTTCGGAGGCGGACGCCGAACCGCCATTGATCAGCACCGCCACGGGCAGGCCCTGGGCCAGATCACCCACCTTGGCATTGTATCGATGGGTTTCCTCGGGCCGGCGGCCGCGGGTGGAAACGATTTCTCCCTTGTCCAGGAATGCGTCCGATACGGCAATCGCCTGATCCAGCGCGCCGCCCGGGTTGTTGCGCAAATCCAGCACCACACCCTTGAAATTGTTGCCCAATTCGGCCTTGCGCTTGGCCATGGCTGATTCCAGGCCGCTGTTGGTCTGTTCGGTAAAGGATGTGATGCGGACATAAACCATGTTGCCTTCCAGGCGGGAGCGGACCGATTGTATCCGGATAACGTCGCGGACGATCTTTACTTCGAACGGTTTCTCCACGCCGGGCCGCGCCACCATCAGGCGGATTTCGGATTTCACCGGGCCGCGCATTTTTTTCACCGCCTCGGCCAGGGTCATGCCCATCACCGGCGTGCCATCAAGCTGGGTGATATAATCCCCGGCCTTCATTCCGGCCCGCGAGGCCGGCGTGCCGTCAATCGGCGAGACCACCTTGACCAGACCGTTTTCCATGGTCACTTCGATGCCCAGGCCGCCAAACTCACCTTTGATCTGCTCCCGCATGTCGCGGTATGCCTTGGGCGGCATGTACGATGAATGGGGGTCGAGAGAGCGCAGCATGCCGGTAATCGCGGACTCGATAAGGTCGGGATCATCCACCTCTTCAACATAATCGGCGCGAATCCGTTCCAACACATCGCCAAACAGGTTCAATTGCCGATAGATCCCATCATCCGCCGCCCGCGCCGGGCCGGAGAGAAGCAGCAGAGCCGTCAGGGCGGCAAGCGCAAACAGCACGCCGAACGGCACGCCATACGGCGCGCCAAACCGCATAGGGTCCCGCCCGCCGATCAAATACTTCATCATCCACTCGCCCTTTCGTGGCTGTTCGACCACCAGGGGTTCGGGTTGATCGCCGTCCCCTTGCGCCGCAATTCAATATACAGAGACCGCTTGCCGTCCCCGCCCATGTGTCCCACCGGTTCGCCGGTCAACAACGACTGTCCGACCACCGCCTGAAGCTGTGACAGCCCCGCCAACAAGGTATGGTATCCCTCGCCGTGAGAGATGATCAAGATCAGGCCATAATCGCGAAACGTTCCCGCGAATACCACCCGGCCGTCATAAGGCGCGACAACCTGCGCCCCTTGCCGTGTCCGCAGGGTGATACCCTGGGCCCTGGGTCCAAATCCAGTGCTTTCACCATAGCGCCCCACCCGTTTGCCCCTGGCCGGCAGCCGCAGTTGGCCGCGAATCTTGGAAAATGGCAGCGGTCCGGGCGCCATTGCCAGGCGTTTTGTTGCCGGGCCGGCGGGCGGGGCGGGGCGCCCGGCCTTGCCGTTAGGCGTGGACCGGGCCTTGCCGTCGTTGCCGCGCCCGCGCTGTTCGGACGCCAGGGCGCGGGCGATGCCGGCGGCCAGCCGCTGCCGACGGCCTTCGTCCCGCCGCACCGCCGGGGCTTCGTTCGGCCCGGCATTCAGCCGCGCCGGATCTTCCGCCGTGCGCCGGTTTTGCTGCTCCGCGCGCCGCCGCGCGGCCAGGTCCAGGCGCTGCATCAGGCCTTCCAGGTCCCGCGCCCTGCCGGCCAGCATGGCCAGGCGCTTGCCTTCGGCCCGGCCTGCCTGACGCAGTTGCTTTTCGAACCCGGCCCGTTCCCGCAACAGGGCCTGCAGCTCCTTACGGCGCCCATTCAAGGTTGCCGCTGTTGCCTGCCGGCGTTGTTGTTCCTGGCCCAAACGATCGCGCGCCTCGCCGGCCGCCATCAGCAATGCGCCGACCGCGGCGGCGTCCCGATGCAGCGCCGGAACGGCGGCGGCCAGCAGACGGCCGCCGCGGGCCGCATCCAGCATGGTTCCGGGAGAAGCCATGAGGGCGGCGGCGGGTTGGCGCTCCAGACGGGCAAGGGCGGTGATCGAGCGTGCCATGCTATCGCGCGTCAGGCCCAGACGGCGGCGGTGATCGGCGTCCTGGCGGCGCAGCAGCACCAGTCGCGCCTCAATCTTGTTCAGTGCGGCTTCTTGTTGTTGCGCCTGATGCGCCGCCACGGCGGCGCGAATGCGCAGGCCATCGACCTGATCGCGGATGGCGCGGGCCTGGCTGGCCAGGGCGCGCTGGCGGTATTGACCGTCGGCAATGGATTTTTGTGTCGCCTTAATGTCGCGCTGAACATCCTGGCGACGGTCGGCATTCGCCGCCGCCGGTCCCGGCCACGATTGGGCCGCAAGAACCAAAACAAGGGTGATATACAGGGCCCTAGGCATTTTGCACGGCCAACTCGGGTGCCGCCTGCGCCGACGATGTCAGCAGCGACCGGCCGGTCATCTGCGCCGGTGGCGCCAATCCCATCAAAGCCAACACCGTTGGCGCCAGATCGGCCAGGCTGCCATCCTGCAACTGAACCGGCGCCGCCGGCGCGTTGACCAGAATAACCGGGACCGGTCCCGTGGTATGCGCGGTATGGGCGCCATGGTTTTCCGAATCGCGCATCATCTCGATATTGCCATGGTCGGCGGCGATCAGCATACAGCCGCCGGCTTCCCGCAGGGCGGTGCATAACTGGCCCAGACAACGGTCGATCATTTCCACCGCCAAGACCGCCGCCTCCAATTTGCCGGTATGGCCGACCATGTCGGGATTGGCGTAATTCACCACGATCAGGTCGTACGTCGCCGCGCCGATTGCCGCGACCAGCTTCTCCGTGACGTCGCCGGCCGACATTTCCGGGGCCAGGTCATAGGTCGTGACCCTTGGCGAGGGGACGAGTATGCGATCCTCACCCTCGAACACCGCCTCATCGCCGCCATTCAGAAAAAATGTTACGTGGGCGTATTTCTCGGTCTCGGCAATACGCAACTGGCGCAGGCCCGCCTGTGACACCACTTCACCCAAGGTCTGCTGCAACGGGATCACGGGAAACAGGGCGTCGATCCGGGCGTCCAGGGCGGCGGAATAGCTGACCATGCCAAGCTGATCGGCGAACATGGGCTGGCGGCTACGGACAAAGCCATCGAAGCCGGGATCGGTCAGCGCGGACAGAATTTCCCGGGCCCGGTCGGCGCGGAAATTGGCCATCAACAGACCGTCGCCGTCCGCCATGCCGCCATAGCCGTCGATCGCCGTGGGCACGACGAATTCATCATTGATGTCCTCCGCGTAGGAGGCTCGCAGTGCCGCGCCGCCATCCTCGGCGCCGTTGCCCTTGCCATCGACCAGAAGGTCATAGGCCCGAACCACACGCTCCCAGCGGCTGTCACGGTCCATGGCGTAGTAGCGGCCGCAGACGGTGGCAATGGCAATCCTGTCCCGCCCGGCAATGGCCGCGGTCACCTGGGCCATATAATCCGCGCCGCTGGTGGGCGGCGTATCCCGGCCGTCCATGAAACAGTGCAGCCAGACCGTGACCCCGGCATCGGCAATGAACCCGGCCAGGGCCAGTATGTGATCCTGATGTGAGTGCACACCGCCCGGGGACAGCAAACCCATCAGATGACAGGCGCCGCCGCTGGCTTGCAGATTGGCGATGAATCGGGCCAGACGCGGGTTTTGCGCCATGCTGCCATCGGCCACCGCCGCGTCGATGCGCGGCAGATCCTGCAGCACCACGCGCCCGGCACCGATATTCTGATGCCCCACCTCGGAATTGCCCATTTGCCCGTCCGGCAGGCCAACCGCGAGGCCGGAGGTCCGCAGCAGGGCGTTCGGCGCCTCGGCCAGCAGCCGGTCATAGTTTGGGGTTTTAGCAACGGAGATGCCATTGTCGGCCGCAGCCTCCCGATAGCCCCAGCCATCCAGGATGCAAAGCACAACGGGTCGACATTGGTTCTTCACGTTAAACCTCAAAATCTAGTAGCTAGCCACTGATTCGACACCAATATGGCGCAGCTTCCACCGAATGCAACCGCTAACCTCAAGCCCGGTGGTAGGGATGCCCGGCCAGTATGGTCTGAGCCCGGTATAATTGCTCCATCAACATCGCGCGAGCCAGCAAATGGGGCCAAGTCATGGCGCCCAATGACAGCGTCAGATCAGCCTGGCGGAGCAGATCCGGGTGCAGGCCGTCGGCACCGCCGATCACGAAAGCCAGGTCGGCAACACCGTCGTCCCGCCAACGGCCCAGGGCTTGCGCGAAATTCTCACTGGATAGTGCCTTGCCCTTGCCGTCCATGGCGACCAGGGTGGCCCGGTCCGGCATCGCGGCACGCAACAAACCGGCCTCGGCCAAGGCAAGTTTTTCGCCGGCAAGGTTCTTGCGCACCTCGACTTCGCGGATTTCCACCTTCCAGGGCAGCCGTTTCAGATAGATTTGACAGATTTCAACCGCCGGGCTGCCTTTGGCGCGGCCCACGGCGCAAATCGTGATTCGCATAATCTAAAGCATTTTCAATGTTGGCTGAACCACCCGCTCCCCCGTCCTCAAATGCTCATGGGCCGCCCATGTATGGTACCCGGTGGGCGGCCCATGAGCATTTGAGGACGGGGGAGCGGGTGGCCCGGAATATCGATGGACATCGAAAACGACTAAAGGGCGGCGCGTTCCGGCTCCGCCATCTCGATCGACCACATCTTTTCCAGATTATAGAACTCCCGGACTTCCGGGCGGAACAGATGCACGATGATGTCGCCCATATCGATCAACACCCAATCGCGCTTGCTCAAACCCTCGACCTTACAACGGCCCAGGCCTTCTTCCTTGGCCCGGCGCAGCAAATGGTCCGCCATGGCGCCCACGTGACGGTCGGAACGACCGTTCGCTATCACCATGTAGTCGGCTATGCTGGATTTACCCTGCAGGTCGATGACGACAAGCTCTTCCGCCTGGTCCTCATCGAGAGAACTATTCACGAGTGCCAGCAATTCTTGGCTATATGCCGGCTGTTGCCTTGCGCTTGCTATGGTGAATAGCTCCTGACTTTTCGTATGGTCTGCATATTGACCCTT
>CAZVYX010000007.1:0-128138 GCA_964631725.1 uncultured Rhodospirillaceae bacterium
GACAGGCGCACGGATTCGATCAAATCCTTGCCCGACATCTCGTAATCCACATCCAGCGCGAACCAGCGCATGGCCCAGTCCGCCTTCCATTGCAGCTTGCAACGGCCGCCCGTCACCGGCACCTCGACCTTGGCGCCCGCGTCATTTTCATAGACCACGGTACCCGCATCCAGATCCCGCGCCACGATCGGCACCTGCAGGACCCGGCCGGTGTCCGGGCAAATGGGCAGAAACGGGCTATAGGTGGCCTGCCGTTCCGCGCCCAGGGTGGGCAGGATGACATTCATCACCTCGTCATACTGCCGCAGCACCGCCATCAGGGCATCGTCGAAGCGGCCCGAATGATAGCAATCCGTCGACGAAACGAATTCGTAGTCAAAGCCGAACTGATCCAGGAACGCCTGCAGGCGCGCGTTGTTGTGGGCGCCGAAACTGTCATGGGTACCGAACGGGTCGGGCACCTTGGTCAGTGGCATTTCCAGATGCTCGGCCAGCAGTTCCTGGTTCGGCACGTTGTCGGGCACCTTGCGCAGGCCGTCCATGTCGTCGGAAAAGGCCACCAGGCGGGTTGGGATATCGCACAGTTCGTGGAAGGCCCGGCGCACCATGGATGTCCGCGCCACTTCGCCAAAGGTACCGATATGGGGCAGGCCCGAGGGACCATAGCCGGTCTGAAACAGCACATGGCCCTTCTCGGGCGTCTTGCCGTTGACCCGTTTCAGCAACGAGCGCGCCTCTTGAAAGGGCCAAGCCTTACTTTCAGTGGCGATATCGGTATGCTTTGTCATGTTTTTACGCTCCTTGCGGGGCTGGGACATTAGGGAAAAATTCCGCCACGTCAACCTGTGGTGAGCCGTCCATTCCAGCCCTATGATGCGGACAACATGAACACGCCCGAACCCCAGTCGAAAACCTTCTCTGCCCCGGCCATGATCGCGGGCGCGCGCCTGACCATCTGGTTGAGTGCCGACGGTGAGGTTGAGGAACTGACCGGCGCGGACGCCATGATCAGGGCCAAGAAGGAGCCGCCCATCGTCTGCCATGCCATGGCGACCGCCGGCCGGCTGGGCGCGCGGAACCTGGATGCCTACGATATTCTGGAACTGTATGCCTTTGTCAGGCCGGCGCAATTCTGCCTGCCCACGCCTGGGGGGCTCGCAACAGCCCTGAACCTGGCCCCACCCGGCGATGCGGTGGACGCCGCCCTGGCCCTGCAGCAAAGCGCGCGGGCATTGTTGGCGGAATTGGCCTTGGTCCTGGAACATCGGGACCGCCTGGGCGCCCTGGCCATGACCATGGCGCGGGGCGGCTGGCGTTGGGGGCCGGCGGTGCTGGCGGCCCTGGGTGTGCCAAGCGACAGTGTCGGCGGCGGGTTGGAGGCTTGGCAACGTTTGCCAGAGCGGGAAGACAGCGCCCCGTCCCCGCCGCCCGGCGATCATGCCATCGGGCCCGACGCGGCGCGGGAGCAATTGGCCGAGTTGATCGGCGGCGATGCGGAAAGCCGGCCGGAACAGTTCGACTATGCCGCCGCCGCCGCCGGTGCCTTCATCCCGCGGCAGGAGGCCGATATGCCCCGCCTGGTTTTGGCCGAGGCTGGCACCGGCGTCGGCAAAACCCTGGGTTATATCGCGCCCGCGTCCCTATGGGCGCGCAAGAACGGCGGCACCGTGTGGCTGTCCACCTACACCCGCAACCTGCAACGGCAGATCGATGGCGAGTTGAACCGCCTCTACCCCGACCCAGCGCAAAAACGGCGTAACGTGGTGGTGCGCAAGGGACGGGAGAACTATCTCTGCCTGTTGAATTTCGAGGATGCGGTCAAGGCCCTGGCCACGGGACCGGGCGGCACCACCGCCCTGGGGCTGATCGCGCGCTGGGTCGAAAACAGCCGCGACGGCGACATGGTGGGGGGCGATTTTCCGAGCTGGCTGGCCACCATGTTCGGCGGCGGCACCATTCAAGGGCTGACGGACCGGCGCGGCGAATGCGTCTATTCCGCCTGCCGCCATTACTCGAAATGCTTCATCGAACGCAGCCGCCGGGAATCCGAACGGGCCGAAATCGTCGTCGCCAACCATGCCCTGGTGATGATCCGCGCCGTGCTGGAGGCCGGCAGTGGTCAGTTGCCCCTGCGCTATGTCTTCGACGAAGGCCATCATGTATTCGACGCCGCCGACAGCGCTTTCGCGGCCCATGTGGCGGGCAGCGAGGGCGCGGAACTGCGGCGCTGGCTGCTGGGCACCGAGTCGGGCAGAGGCCGGCGCACCCGGGCCCGTGGTCTGGAGGCCCGCATCGGCGATCTGATCGGCGATGACGACGGCCTGGCCATTCAGCAGAACATCCTGCGCGCGGCCACGGCCCTGGCCGGGCCCGGCTGGCTGCAACGGGTCGCCGAAGGCGCGGCGCACGGCCCCATGGAGGCATTTCTGGCTCACGCCCGCCACGTAGTCCTGGCCCGGGTTGACAATGACCGCTCCCCCTATGGCCTGGAGGTTTCCGTCGAGGAGCCGGAAGACAATCTTTTGCAGGCCGCCAGCGAGGCCGCGGCCGCATTCGAGGCGCTGCGCCGGCCACTGTTGGATCTGGGCCGCCACCTGATGGCCCGCCTGGATGACGAGGCCGATGATTTGGATACTCCGACCCGCCTGCGTATCGAGGCGGCGGCGCGGAGCCTGAAGCGGCGCGCCGACATGGTACAGGCCTGGCGCGCCATGCTGCTGGATCTGGGCCAGGAAACGCCGGAGCATTTTGTCGACTGGTTCGCCATCGAACGCTTCGCCGGCCGGGATCGGGATATTGGCATGCACCGCCATTGGATCGACCCTTCGGTGCCGTTCGCCGAGGCGGTGCTGCGCCAGGCCCACGGCGTGCTGATCACTTCCGCCACGTTGCGGGACAATCCACCCGACACCCCCGACGATTGGTCGGCGGCGGAGGTTCGCACCGGCGCCCTGCATCTGGCCCTGCCGGCGGTTCGCGCCAGCCTGCCGTCGCCGTTTGATTATCCCGGCGCGACGCGGATCCTGGTGGTGCGCGATGTGAACCGCAACCGGCCCGATCAGGTCGCCGCCGCCTATCGGGAGCTGTTCCTGGCGGCGGGCGGCGGCGGCCTGGGCCTGTTCACGGCGATCCAGCGTCTGCGCGCCATTCACGAACGCATCGCCAAGCCATTGGACGAGGCCGGCATACCCCTGTTGGCGCAGCACGTGGACGCCATGGATACGGGCACCCTGGTGGATATCTTCCGGGCCGAGGAAAATACCTGCCTGCTGGGCACCGATGCGGTACGCGACGGCGTCGATGTGCCGGGGCGTTCCCTGCGTCTGATCGTCTTCGATAGGGTGCCCTGGCCCCGGCCCGACATCATGCATCGGGCCCGCAAACAGGCATTCGGCAAGGGCTATGACGACATGATCGCCCGCCTGCGCCTGAAGCAGGCCTATGGCCGCCTGTTGCGCCGGGCTGATGATAAGGGCGTTTTCGTCATGCTGGACGCCATGCTGCCGACCCGGCTGACCACAGCCTTCCCGGACGGTGTGGAGGTCCAGCGTGTCGGCCTGGCCGAGGCGATCCGGGAAACCCGCGATTTTCTAGGCGATTGACCTGGCTGAAATAAGCCTCTACAACCCAGCGCACTTTTGGGATTGAAATCATGAACCTGTCGACCCTGCATCCGGCCACCAAACCGCTCGGTAGCGAACGCACCGTAGCCATGGCCGTGCTTTGCCAAACTCCGGGCCAAAATTCCGGCACATTGGGTTGACCTGATTACGATTATCCCCCGTCAGCCCGCAACTCCGAAGGGCTGACAGATGAACTTCCAGACATAGGCATTCTGTTCCCCCCTTCGGGCCAACCGAAAGGAAGGAACCATGTTTATCGATCCACGAAGCCACGATCCGACCCGGCGCACCGTCGCCTTGCTGCACGGCGTCATTATCTGCCGCAGCATGGTCTTCATCGTGCCGGTCATCGTGCCTTATTTCGCCTTGAGGATCGGACTTGATTTTCAGGAATTCCTGGCTTCGGAATCAATCTTTGCCGCGACCGTCGTTGCCATGGAGGTGCCGTCCGGCTGGCTGGCGGATATCTGGAAACGCAAATGGGCGATCGCCCTGGGCGGTGTGTTTGCCGCCGTCGGTGTGTCATTGTTCATACCGGCCGGCGATTTCGCCGACACGGTTCTGGCGCAAATCATCATGGGTGTCGGCATCAGCCTGTTCTCGGGCGCGGATTCCGCCCTGCTGTACGACGCCCTGCGCCAGCACGGCCGGGAGGAGCGTTACCGTTTGATCGAAGGCCGGCGCCACGGCTTCGGTTTGTATTCAGTGGCGTTTTCGTCATTGGCCGGCGCTTGGCTGTTCACCATTGACCCTGTGCTGACCGTCCTCGGCATGGTGGCCGCCTATCTGGGCACGGCGGCGTTCGCCCTGTTCCTGGAGGAGCCGGAGCGGCAACGCGCGGCACCCCGGCGGCGGCCCACATTTCGAACCCTGGTCGCGGAAAACCGCATGGTGATTACCGCCATCGCAACGACGACGATCCTGTTTGCCAGCACCTCCGTCGCCATGTGGTCGCAGCAGCCCTATTACATCGCGCTTGGGATCGAAACCAAATGGTTCGGCCTGTTGATGGCGGTCGGATATTTAAGCGGCGGACTGGCGGGACAATTTGGTCATCTGTTGGACCGATGGTTGGGCGCGCTATCGTCGCTGGTCGTCATTTGGGCGACCCTGGTCGCGGCATTCGCGGTTGCTGGCCTATGGCCAAGCTACGCCGGCGTTGCGCTATTGGTGCTGGGGTCGGCGGCCTGGGGCGCGGGCTGGCCGCGGATGCAGACGATCATCAATCAACGGGTGGGTTCGGCCAGACGGGCCACGGTGCTGTCCATCGCGGGTGCGGGCATCCGGTTGGGCTTCATACCATTGTCCGCCACGGTCGGCCTGCTGAGCGCCGGCCAGGGCATCGCCGTGGCCGTCGTGGGCCTGGCGGGCATCCTGTTCGTCCTGGGCGGCCCGGCAATGCTGCTGCTTTGGCGCGAGGCGGCCGGGCCCGCGGTGCCCCATGCAGCTCCGCGCATTTCCCTTCCAGCGCGGGAAGGGTAAGATCGGCGGCACAGCATACAGAGAGAGGCAGCACATGACCGAGCAATTCACCGTGGGCGATCTGGTCGCCGAGTTCCTGCAGCAATGCGGCGTCACCACCGCCTATGGCGTAATCTCGATCCATAACATCCCCATGCTGGACGGCATTGGGCGGCGCAACGCCATCCGCTTCGTCCCGGCCCGGGGCGAGGCGGGCGGCGGCCATATGGCCGATGCCCATGCCCGCGTTACCGGCGGCCTGGGCGTGCTGTTTTCCTCCACCGGCCCAGGTGCTGCCAATACGCCCGGCGCGCTGGTGGAGGCGCGCTTTGCCTCCACGCCCATGCTGCATTTGACCGGGCAAAGCGCCACGGCGAACCTGGGCAGGGGCCAGGGCGCGGTGCATGACGTGCCGGACCAGTTAGGTATGCTGGCCTCGGTCTCGAAATCCGCCTACCGCATAGACTCCGCCCAGACCGCGTTCGCGACCCTGTGCGAGGCGGCGGCGGTGGCCCAGACGCCGCCCATGGGGCCGGTCAGCATCGAAATTCCCATCGATGTCCAGCGCACCGCCATTGAACGGCCCGAGGCCCTGGACGATCTGGTGCTGCCGATCCCGGCACCGCGCGCGCCCTCGGATAGCGAACTGGACCGCGCGGCCGATGCCCTGGCCGCCGCCAAGCGCCCGCTGCTGTGGACGGGGGGCGGCGCCCGGGAGGCCGGCGGCGCCATCGCCAGGCTGGTGGAGATGGGCATTCCCCTGGTTACATCATGGCAGGGCCGCGGCGTGCTGGCGGAGGACCACCCCCTGACCCTGGGCGGCCTGAACGGCAACGGCAGCCCATTGATCGAGAGTTTCTACGAGAGCGTCGATCTGATGCTGATCGCCGGCTCCCGCCTGCGCGGCCATGAAACCCGTGACATGACCATGACCCTGCCCACCCGCCGCATTCAGATCGATGTTGACGCCATGGCCAATGGCCGCACCTATGATTGCGAGCAGTTCATTTGCGCCGATGCCGCCCTGACCCTCGAGGCCCTGGCCGACCGCCTGGAAGGCAGGCTATCAGTGGAGCCAGGCTATGGCGCCGAGATCGGCAAGCTGAAGGTGGAGGCGACGGAGGCCTACCTGGGCATTCTGGAACAATACGCCTCCTTCCCCAAGGCCCTGCGCCAGGCCATGCCGCGCGATGCCCTATTCGTGCGCGACATCACCTTGAGCAATTCCACCTGGGGCAACCGCATCTTTCCATTGTATGGCCCGCGCGACAGCGTCTATCCCATCGGCGCCGCCATCGGTCCCGGCTCCGCCATGGGCATCGGCGCCGCCATCGCCGCCTCGGACGGGCGCAAGACCGTGGCCATGTGCGGCGACGGCGGCTTCAACCTGGGCCTGGCGGAACTGCCCACGGCGGTACAGGAGGGCGCCGATATCACCTTCCTGGTGATGAACGATGGCGGCTACGGCGTGATCGGCCATATCCAGGATGCGCTGTATGGCGAGCGCCACTTCTTTGGCGACGTGCGCGGCGTCAATCTCGAAGTCATGGCCACGGCCACGGGCATGCCCTATTTCAAGGTCGGCACGGTGGAAGATTTCGGCCCCGTCATGGCCGAGGCCATCGCCATCCCCGGCCCGGCATTGGTGGAAGTCGACATGGTCGCCATCGGAGCATTTCCGCGCTACTTCGCCCCGCCGCCCTATACCCAGACGAAAGACTGAGGCAGCGGCGCAAGTGGATTGCCGGGTCAAGCCCGGTAATGACGACGGGACGCCGCCAAGCCCTAAAAAACCGAGAAGCCCTGGGCGTATTCGAAATACAGCTCCTTGGCGCGGCGGGCCATGGGGCCGGGTTGCAGCTCGCGGTCCTCGAACTGGGTGACGGGGCGGATCTTGGCGTGGTTGCCGGAGGCGAAGATTTCGTCGGCGTTCCAGACATCATCCATGGTCAGGGTGCCCTCCACCACTTCCACGCCGTCTTCGCGCAGCAACTGAATGGTACGCTGACGGGTGACGCCATTGAGGAAGGTGCCGTTGATGGCCGGGGTCATGGCAACGCCATCCCTGACGATCCACAGGTTGGCGGACAGGAACTCGGCGATATTGCCGTTGGGGTCCAGCACCACGGCATTATCAAAACCGCGCTTAGCCGCGTCCGTCAGCGCCAGTGCGGTGTTGGGGTACAAACACGACGCTTTGGCCGTGGTCGGGGCCTGGTCCCGGGCCGGGCGGCGGCGGGATGACATGCAGACCTTGAAGGGGCCCTCGGGCGGCAAGGGATTGTCGTAGATCGCCAGGACGAATTCCGTGCTCTCGGGGTCCGGGGTCAGGAAACCATCGCGGGCGAAGTACATCGGCCGGATGTAGGAAACCATCTCCCGGGGCAGCTTGCGCACGCCCTCGCGGCAAAGCTCGGCAATTTCGCCTGCTTCCATGGTGGGGGCGAGCAACATGTTCTCCGCCGAGGTAATCAGGCGGGCGCAATGTTCCTCCACGTCCGGCACCAGGCCGGCCATGGCGCGAGCACCATCGAAGACCACGGACGACATCCAGAAGGCATGGTTCATGGGCCCGATCAGCATCGGTTGCTGCTCGTGCCATTTACCGTCGTGAAAAAATACTGCCTCCATTGCGGCATCTCCGTCCTAAATAATTGAGCGGCGCGGTCGCGGCGCAAGCGCACAAAATAGCGCTTTCGCCGCCAGAGGCAACAACTTCAAGAGAGACCGGGGATCGGGGCCGCTATTCCTCCTTCACCCCCGCATCCAACGCCGCCAACAGGCGCGGCGGCGAGATCGGCAGCGAGGTTATGCGCACCCCCGTGGCATCGCGCACCGCATTGGCGACGGCCGCCATGGGCGGCACGATATTGGCCTCGCCCACGCCCTTTACGCCATAGGGGTGATCGGGATTGGGCACTTCCACCGGCACCGTGTCGATCATCGGCAGGTCCGAGGAGAGCGGCATGCGGTAATCCAGGAAGCCCGGATTTTGCAACAAGCCATCCTCACCATAGACATATTCCTCGTTCAGGGCCCAGCCGATGCCCTGGACGGAGCCGCCCTGCATCTGACCCTCGACATAGTCGCGATGGACGGCCCGGCCCACATCCTGGGCCGTGGTGAAGCGTAAAATGGTCACCTTGCCGGTTTCCGGGTCGACCTCCACATCGCAGATCTGCGTTGCCACGCCCGGCCCCACACCCGTTGCGTTGACGCCGGCACTGCCCACGATAGGCCCGCCGGTAACCGCCTTCTTGGCGGCGATTTCGGCCAGGGACAGCGGCTCGAACTCACCGACATTGGTCGAGGCCGGCTTGGCATGGCCGTCGTCCCAGGTAATGCCCTCCGGATCCACGTCCCAGATCTTGGCGGCGCGGACGCACAGTTCGTCAATCACGCTCTTGGCGGCGTTATGGACCGCCAGACCGGTGGCCAAGGTAACCCGGCTGCCGCCGGAAAGGCCGGTAAAGCCGACCGAGGCGGTATCGACCACGGTGGCGCGCACCTTGTCGTAGTCGATGCCCAGGGTCTCCGCCGCCATGATCGCCATTGCCGCGCGGGAACCGCCCACATCGGGGCTGCCCGTGGCCACCACGGCCGTGCCGTCATCGTTGATGTGCAGGGTGGCGGAAGACTCACCGCCATTGTTGAACCAATAGCCCGAGGCCACGCCCCGGCCCTGGTTCGGCCCCAGGGGCACCTTGTAGTTGGGATGATCCATCAGGGCCTCGATAGTCTCGGCATAACCGATGGAGGTGAAGGTCAGGCCGAAGATGGTCGAGGAACCGTTGCGGGCGGCATTCTTCAGACGGATCGCCAGGGGATCCATGCCGATCTTGCGGGCCACCGCGTCCAGGGTGCTTTCCACCGCGAAGGCGGCGATGGGCGAGCCCGGCGCGCGATATGCGGCAGCCTTGGGCCGGTTCAGCACCACATCGCGGGACGTGGTCCTGACGTTGGCCAGATCGTAACGGGAGAAGGCGCACATGGCCGCGCCGATAACCGGCGAGCCGGGAAAAGCGCCACCGCCAAAAGTGAAGCTACCTTCGGCGGCCGTTATGCTGCCGTCCTTCTTGGCGCCGATCTTTATCTTCATGATGGAGCAGGCGGTCGGGCCGGAAGCCCGCAGCACCTCGACCCGTGACATCACCAGCCTGACCGGCAGGGCGCATTTTCGCGACAGCGCCAGAGCCACCGGCTCGACATAAACCACGGTCTTGCCGCCAAAGGCGCCGCCGAGTTCGGACGCGGTCACCTTCAGATCCGCCTGGCTCATCCCCAACAGCTTGGCCGTCGTGGCGCGAACCACGAAATGCCCCTGGGTCGAGCAGAAGATCTCCGCCTGACCGTCCTGTTTATAATGGGCGACGCAGGCATGCGGCTCGATATAGCCCTGATGCACGGTCTCGGTGGTGAAATCCATCTCGACAACTTCGTCGGCCTCGGCGAAACCGGCATCCACATCGCCGACCGACATTTCGCCATACTTGGCAATGTTCGACGGTTTTTCCGGTGCCGGTTCGATGCCCCTGGTGATCTGATCCTCGTGCAACAGAGGCGCATCCGCCGCCATGGCCGCCGACAGTTCCGTGACATGGGGCAACACTTCGTAATCGACCTCGATCAATTTCAAGGCCTGATCGGCGATAGAGGCGGAGGTCGCCGCCACCGCCGCCACCGCGTGGCCGTCATACAACGCCTTTTCCCGCGCCATGACGTTGCGGGTGATGTGATACAGGTTTTGCTGCACCCGGTCGGGGCCGACATAGGCAAAAGGCTGGTCGGGAATATCAGCCGAGGTGACGACCGCCTTCACACCTGTCAGGGCCTCCGCCTTCGAGGTATCGATGCCGCGAATACGGGCATGGGCGTGGGGGCTGCGCAAAACCCGGCCCACCAGCATGCCCGGCAGGCTGAGATCGGCGCCGAACAAGGCCGCGCCGGTGACTTTCTCAACCCCGTCGGGCCGAACCGGGCTCGTACCGATCCATTTGAACTGCTGGCTGTTGTCGTTCATTTTTGACGTCCCCTGGAATTATCGGAAAATAGAATCCGCAGTGATGATCATGATTGCGGCAATAATAGAGCCCTCGCGGGCGGTAACACAAGCAAGCAGCCCTAAAATCGGTTCCAACGGTGACTGGATGTGGCTAGGCTGACGTCTGGTATGAGGTTTGTACCGTGAGTTCCAATGTAGAGGTTCGATCATGAACGATGCCATTCTTGGCCAATCCATTCCGCGGCGTGAAGACAAAGGTTTCTTGACGGGCGCGGCGAAGTTCACCGCCGATTTGAACCAGGACGGGCAATTGCATGGCGCGGTTTTGCGCTCCCCCTACGCCCACGCCCTTATCAAAGCCATCGACTCGGACGGGGCAACGGCACTGCCTGGCGTGGTGGGCGTTTATACCTGCGCCGATCTGCTGGCCGATGGCATCGGGCCCCTGCCCTGCGCCGCCCCCGCCGTCGTGGCGACGGTGGAACCGATTATTGTCCCGCCCCGCCATGCCCTGGCCCACGAACGGGTGCGTCATGTGGGCGATCCGGTGGCCTTCGTTGTCGCCGAGAGCCATGCGGCGGCGCTCGATGCCCTGGAACTGATCGATGTTGATTACGAGGATCTGCCGGCCGTGATAGACAGCCGCGCCGCCCTGGCACCGGGAGCACCGGAAATCTGGCCCGAAGCGCCGGGCAATCTGTCTTACGTTTTCGAAAAAGGCGACCGGGATGCCGTGGAACGCGCCTTTGCCGGCGCGGCCCATGTGGTTGAGCTCAATGTCGTCAACAACCGCGTTTCCCCCGCCCCCACCGAACCGCGCGCCGCCATCGGCAGTTATGACCAAGGCACGGACACACTGAACCTGCTGGTTGCCGGCCAGGGCGTGCACGGCATTCGCAGCCAGTTGGCCGGTGCGGTCTTCAAGGTGGCGGAGGACAAACTCAACGTTGCCGCACCCTACGTGGGCGGCGGCTTCGGTCTGAAGAATTTCGTCTATCCCGAATACGTGCTGCTGCTATGGGCCGCGCGGCGCCTGGGCCGGCCCGTCAAATGGGTCGCCGAACGCAACGAGGATTTCCTCAGCAGCACCCAGGGCCGCGATATACAGGCCACGGCCCGCCTGGCATTGGATGCGGAGGGCCGCTTCCTTGGCCTGTCCGCCGACATGGCCGCCGATATGGGCGCCTATCTGTCATCCTTCGGGCCGGGGGTATCGACCAACGCGGCCTCCACCGCCATGGGCGGGGTTTACGCCATTGCCGATGTTTTCATGGCGGTGCGCGGCGCCTTCACCAACACGGTACCGGTGGATGCCTATCGCGGCGCCGGCAAGCCCGAATCCAATTACATCATCGAGCGATTGATCGAAGCGGCGGCGGTACAAACCGGCATGGACGCGGTGCAACTGCGCCTGTTGAACGTCATCGACAGCTACCCCTACCAATCATCATTGGGGATCGAGATCGATACCGGCGATTTCAAGGGTAATCTGGAAGAGGCCGTCCGCCTGGCCAACCGGGCGGATTTCGAGGCGCGGCGCGTGGCGGCGGCGGAAAGTGGCAAACTATTGGGCCTGGGCATCGCCTGTTTCCTCGAAACCGCGCGGGGCGCGCCATCGGAAGGGGCGGAGGTAAAATTCCTTGAAGATGGCACGGTGGAACTGCGCCTGGGCACGGAGTCCAATGGCCAGGGCCACGAAACCGCCTACAGCCAAATCGCCGCCGACAGGTTCGGCCTGCCCCTGGAAAGCTTCCGCTACATCCAGGCGGATACGGCCCAGGTCCGCGCCGGCAACGGCCATGGCGGCGCCCGCTCCATGCATATGGGTGGCAGCGCCCTGGTGGCGGCCCTGGACGCGGCCCTGGCCAAGGCCCGGCCGATCGCGGCGCAGATGCTGCAGGCTGACGCGGCAGCGCTGGAATTTGTCGATGGCGATTTTCGCCTCGCCGATAGCGGCCGTTCGGTTTCCTTGCTCGAGGTCGCGGCGGCGGCCCGTGATCCGAAGCTGGCGGGCGAAAGCCTGGATAGCTACGAGCGGCGGGAGGACGCGCCATTCACCCTGCCCAGCGGCAGCCACGTGGCGGAAGTGGAGATCGACCGGGAGACCGGCGTCATGCGTTTGCAGCGTTACCTGATGGTCGACGACTACGGCGCCATGATCAATCCGCGCCTGACCGAGGGCCAGGTCCACGGCGGCGTCACCCAGGGTATCGGTCAGGCCATGATGGAGGAAGTGGCCTACGACCCCGAAACGGCGCAACTGCTTAGCGGCAGCCTGATGGATTACACGGTACCCCGTGCCTCGCACCTGCCCTCGTTCGAGATGCATTTCCGGCAAACGCCAACCTTGAATAATCCCCTGGGCGTCAAAGGGTCGGGCCAGGCCGGCTGCATCGGCGCCCCGCAAACCGTCATGGCGGCAGTATTGGACGCCCTGAAGCCACTGGGCATTACCGACATCGACATGCCGGCAACGCCGGAACGTCTGTGGCGGGCGATACAGGACGCCTCGATCTAACCGGCGGCGTCGAAGGCGCTCTTTAGACCGGCCAGTCCTTCCTGCAGGGCGGTCCATTGGCGGCCGCCGATCAGTCCGCCATCGACCACGATGTCCCGGCCATTGATGAAGCCGGCCTGATCGCTGCCAAGGAACACCGCCGTGTGCGCGATATCGTCGGGCAAGCCCGCCCTCTTGATGGGTTGGACATCGGCGAAAGCCTCCTTCATCGCGCCCGCCGTTTCCTCCGCCTTTTCTTCGTCCAGTCCCAATGCCTTGCCGAAGATGCCGGTGACGATAGCGCCGGGCGAAATGGAATTGACCCGCACGCCGCTTTCCCCCAGCTCCATGGCAACGCAGCGCGATAGGTGCACCACGGCGGCCTTGGCTCCGGAATAGATCATGGATGACGACCAGCCGGCCTGATGCGCCGCGACGCTGCCGTTGTTGATGATCGAACCGCTACCCTGAGCCTTCATCACTGGCGCGACATGTTTCATGCCATGCACGACGCCCGCCACCAAAACGTCCATGGCGCGGTGATAGAAATCCATGTCCACATCGGCAATGGAACCAACCGGAGCCGGGCCGCCGGCATTGTTGAAAAGCACATCAATGCGTCCGTGTGCCGCCACGGTACGGCTGATCAGCTCCGCCACCTCGGACTCCACCGAGACATCGGTTTTGATGAAGGTCGCCCGCTCGCCAACCTTTTCGGCCAGCGCCTGGCCAAGATTTTCCCGGCGGCCGCAAAATACGACTTCGGCGCCTTCCTCGACAAAGATTTCAACGCTGCGCGCGCCAATACCACTGGTACCGCCGGTAATAAGCGCGATTTTTCCTTCCAGACGTCCCATCACGATCTCCCAAATTTCTGCTGTTCAAGCTTCATAGGCCGCGTCGAAAAAGGCGACCTCCAATTCGACGGCCTGGTTGAATATCGCCTGCACGCGCTGGCGCTCGCCCTCCGGCAGCGCCGGGCCGATACGGTCCATTTCCGCACACATCCAATCGACAAAGGCTTCAAAGCCCGGGTCGATGTGCAGATCGATCCATTCCTTCAGGTAGAAGCGCGCCGGGGTATGGTCGGCGACGGATTTCGCCCAGGTCAGATAAACCCACTCCACCGGCAGCAATGCGGCCAACACGCTGGCGTAGGTGGCCTTTGGCCCGCCCAGCATGATTTCACGGAAACCGCGCACCACGGCATGGTCAAATGGTTGCCGCCAGTCGTCCTCGGAAACCCCCATGGCGGCGAAGGAGCGGAGAAAATAATCATCCTCATCGCCGGTCAGGACACCGAGAAATCCGGCGTATTGACGTTTTTCGATCATGCTTGGCGCCGTGGTCACGGCCTGCCCCACATGGGCCACCAGGATATCGAGGAAGGCGTAGTCCAGGATCAGATAACCGGCATAATTGGCGTCGCTGATGGTGTCATTGGCCAACTCGGTGACGAAGCGATGCGCCGTCGCGGCGCGCCAGTCCGCGTCACAGCCGGCGCGCAGTTGCTGCGAAAATGTCTGCATGGCCGTCATCTTCCCTTCCCATGGTTCATCCGAACTCACTACACATTTGCGGTCCTCGTCAATCGACACTATGATCAGGCTCCACAGCGGGGGGAGCCGTCACGGCGGCTGAGAGGTTCCTGAACCAGGACGACCCCTTGAACCTGATCCGGATTGTACCGGCGGAGGGACGCGTCCAGTGCCAGCCCAAAATGCCAACGATATCGCGACCCGGCGGAGCGGCGCGCCGGCCATTGGCATCGAATTGCGCGGCGGCGCCCTGGCTTTTGACGGACGCCCGGTGTTCGAAGCTCTGGACCTCGATATTCCGGCCGGGCAGACCACCTGTCTGCTGGGAACATCGGGGGTGGGCAAATCCTCGCTGTTGCGCTTGATCGCGGGCATTTCGCCGGAAGCGACGGCAAGACATCTGGGCGCCAGCGACGGCGGCCCGATCGCCGGGCGGATCGCCTATATGGATCAAAGGGATCTGCTGCTGCCCTGGTTGAGCGTACTGGCCAACGTCACCCTGGGCGCCCGCCTGCGCGGCGAGGCGGCGGACCTCCAGCAGGCCATGGCGCTGTTGCAACAGGTCGGCCTGGCGGACGAGGCGGATAAGCTGCCTAGCGCCCTGTCGGGGGGCATGCGCCAGCGCGCCGCCCTGGCCCGCACCCTGATGGAAGACCGCGCGGTGGTTTTGATGGATGAGCCGTTTTCGGCTGTCGACGCACTGACCCGCCTGCGCCTGCAGGATCTTGCGGCGGAATTGCTGGTGGGACGGACCATATTGCTGGTTACCCACGATCCGCTGGAAGCCCTGCGACTGGGCCATCGGATTTTGGTGCTGCGTAGCGATTCGGGCGGCGCGCCGGCCCATATGAGCGAGCCGCTGGAACCGGCGGGGGCCGTGCCCAGGCCGGCCGATGATCCGGCGCTGCATGGCCTGGCCGCAAAAATTCTGCGCGATCTGGCGGCCTGAGGGTTCGGGATGGATACCGCGCGCCGTTCCCTGATCAGCCTGGCCATTCTGTTGGCGGGCTGGCAGGGGCTTGTCTGGGTAACCCAGGTGGAACCGTTTATCCTGCCCGGCCCCTGGCTGGTGGCGATAAGTCTGGCGGGGCATCTGGAATTGATCGGCGGGCACGCGGTCACCACCTTGGCGGAAATCATTCTCGGCCTGGTTCTGGGCAGCGCCTTCGGCGTTTTCAGCGCCATCAGCCTGAGCTGGTTTCCCCATGTGCGGCGCTGGCTGTTGCCGCTATTGGTGGTGACGCAGGCGATCCCGGTTTTTGCCCTGGCGCCGGTCCTGGTGCTGTGGCTGGGCTATGGCATGGCATCGAAGGTCATGATGGCCGGCCTGATTATCTTTTTCCCCGTTACCGCCGCCTTTCTGGATGGCCTGCGCCGGACCGAGCCGGGCTGGCTCGATCTGGCCCAGACCATGACCGCCGGCGGCCGCTCGTCCGGCCGCTGGGCGATGTTGCGCCATATCCGCATTCCCGCCGCCCTGCCGGCCCTGGCCTCGGGCCTGCGCGTGGCCGCGGCCGTGGCGCCGATCGGCGCGGTGGTGGGCGAATGGGTCGGCTCGTCCGCCGGCCTGGGCTATCTGATGCTGCACGCCAATGGGCGAATGCAGATCGACCTGCTGTTCGCCGCCCTGTTCGTCTTGGCGGTCATGGCGGTGACTATTTACTTCACGCTTGATTGGTTGTTGCGGCGGCTTTTGCCCTGGCAACCGGATTCTCTCGCAAATGACTAGGAGTCAAATCGACATGCGATATTTCACTGCCCTGCTGGCGCTGACCTTTTGCCTCGGCGCCCTGCCGGCCCAGGCCGCCGATAAACTGACCGTCCTCTTGGACTGGTTCGTCAATCCCGATCACGCGACCCTGTTGATCGCCCAGGAAAAAGGCTTCTTCGCCCGTGCGGGCCTGGAAGTAGAGATGATCGCACCGGCCGATCCCAACGATCCACCGAAACTGGTCGCCGCCAAAAAGGCCGACCTGGCCATATCCTATCAGCCGCAATTGCATCTGCAGGTCGACCAGGGCCTGCCGTTGCGCCGTATCGCCACCCTGGTCTCGACGCCGCTGAGCAGCCTGGTGGTTCTGGCGGACGGACCGATCAAATCCATCGCCGATCTGAAGGGCAAAAAGGTCGGCTTTTCAGTCGGCGGTTTCGAGGATGCCATACTTGGCGCCATGCTGAAGAAGGCCGGCCTGAAACTGTCGGACGTGACCCTGATCAATGTCAATTTCTCACTATCGCCGTCGCTGATCTCGGGCCAGGTCGATGCCGTCATTGGCGCCTATCGCAATTTCGAGTTGAACCAGATGGACATCGTCAAACGTCCCGGTCGGGCATTCTATGTCGAGGAAGAAGGTGTCCCGGCCTATGACGAACTGATCGTCGTGGCCCATTCTGAGCGCCTGGGCGATAGCCGCCTGAAGCGATTCGTCGGGGCCCTGGAGGCCGCCGCGCAATTCCTGGTCAACCATCCAAAGGAAGGCTGGAAATTGTTCATAAAGGGCCGAAAGGATCTAAACGACGAACTGAACAAGCGCGCCTTCCGCGACACCCTGCCCCGCTTTGCGCTTCGCCCCGCCGCCTTGGACCGGGGACGTTACGAGCGCATGGCCCGATTCCTGAAAGATCAGGGATTGATCAAGGAAGTACGCCCCGTCGAAGGATATGCCGTGGAGTTGCAATAGGAACGGGCAATCGTGCCCAGCGGTCAGGTCAAACTGACCGCTGGATGGCGGCCCGATCACGGCCCCATCACAGAATGTCCGCGAAAATATCCCGCTAAACGAAAATGATCTCGGCGACCAATGGCCCCTTGGGCCCATTGCCGATGCGAATCTGCAACGCCTGGCCCGGCAAAAGATCATCGGAGCCAAACCGGCGCAGGGTTTCAATATGGACAAAGACGTCATCGGTACCTTCGCCACGGGTGACGAAACCATAGCCCTTGACCCGATTGAACCACTTCACCGTGGCATCAACATAATCGCCTTCGCCTTCGACAATCGCCGAACGCGCCTCACCCGCCGGGCGGACGGGCCGCGGCGGCGGCACCAGGGCGCCGCTGTCGTCAATCGAAATCACGCGTGTTGCCTGCTGTCCCCGCTCGCGCTGGACAACCTCGCACACGACGGCCGTGCCTTCGTATATGATTTCTATTCCGGCATCGCGCAGGATCGATTTGTGGATGAGTACATCACCCGAATCGTCCCCCGGGACGAAAAAGCCATACCCCTTGACGGCATCGAACCATTTAACGGTGCCATCCTTAACATCGCTCCCCTCCTCGGACGAATCCTCGGTACGATGTTCTACATTCAATTTCTCGACATTTTCGTCGCTGGCAACGCCGTCTTCGGCATCTTTTTCAACGTCTAGGTTCTTTACATTCAAAGCCATTTGACTCGCTTCCCCTTGCGAGCATTCGCCCTAAGCTAAGCCGACTACTCACTTTGCAATTACGAGTTAACAATAACTTAACATATTACGCCGGCTACGACAAACAAGACCTGACGGCATCCCGGCGATGGAAAATCCATGTTGTGGCAAGGAAAATATGGCAATTCTTCCAGTATCGGCCTGCTTATGCCTTCAAATGATCGCTTTCCGCTGGCAATAGGCCCCTTGGCCATACTAACCTCGCGACACTTCGAATCTGTTTCGGAACAGGGTCACGGTGGCAGGGTTTAGTAACGAGGACGGCGACATTGGGGGCGGCGGCACATCGGGCTACCGTCCCTTGGTGCATGGCGTGGGTCTGTGCCTTGCCTTGGTGGTCTGCTGGCTGCTGCTGTCGGGCTATTTCCAGATATTGCTGTTGAGTCTGGGCGCCGTTTCGGTGCTCTTTTGCGTCTGGATCGCCGTGCGCATGGACTTGATCGACCATGAGGGTGTGCCGTTGCATATTACCTGGGCGACCTTGCGTTATCTGCCATGGCTGATGTGGGAAATCGTCAAAGCCAATATCGATGTGGCCAAGCGGGTGATCGATCCATCCCTACCCATTGCGCCAAAGCTGTTCGATGCCCCGATCAGCCAGAAAACCGATCTGGGACAGGCATTGTACGCCAATTCCATTACCCTGACTCCGGGCACCGTGTCGGTTGATCTGGATCCAGGCGTGATCGTGGTGCACGCCCTGCACGAAGACGCCGCGGACGGTGTACTGGAGGGCGAGATGGACCGACGGGTATCAGCGGTGGAAGGACAGACCTGATGTTCGCCGTAACCGCCTTCGCCGTCCTGATTGCCCTTGGTATCGCCCTGGCCCGTGCCTTCATGGGGCCTACTGTGTTCGACCGCATTTTGGCGGTCAATTCCGTGGGCACGAAAACGGTGCTGTTGATCGCCGTCCTGGGTTTTCTCGCCGGCCGGCCGGATTTCCTCGATATCGCCATTGTCTACGCCCTGATTAATTTCATCGGCGTCGTGGCGGTGTTGAAATACGTCAAATACGGCGACGTCGCCCACTCCGGCAATAACGAGGACGGCTGACAATGGCGCTGTTGCTGGATGTCTTGAGCTGGTTGTTGCTGTTGGCCGGTTCGGCGTTTGTCATTATCGGCGCGTTCGGTATCTGGCGGCTGCCGGATTTCTATAGCCGCCTGCATCCCGCCGGATTGACGGATACCATGGGCGCGGGCCTGATCCTGCTGGGCCTGCTGTTGCAATCAGAAGCGTTCATGGTTGGGATAAAGCTGCTGATCATCGCGGTCTTTTTGATGTTTACCTCGCCCACTTCGGGTCACGCCACGGCCCGGGCCGCCCTGGCGGCGGGATTGCGCCCCTGGCGGGCGCCGGAGAGTGAAAAGAAGGATGGCAACGGCGGCGGGGCGGATCAGGCATGATCATTACCCTGATCGATATCGCGCTGCTGACCTTCATGGGCGCCACGGCCATCGCCATATTGCGCCTGCGCAGCCTGTTCGCGGTGGTCATGCTATCGGGCATTTACAGCCTGCTCGCGGCCTCCATGTTCGTGGCGCTGGATGCGGTCGATGTGGCCTTTACCGAGGCCGCCGTGGGCGCCGGCATTTCAACGGTTCTGATGATCGCGGTTCTGGCCCTGACGGGGGAGCGGGAACGCGCGCCCAGCCACACGCCGTTGTTGCCCATGGTGGTCGTGGTCCTGACCGGGGCGGCGCTGGTTTACGCCACCTTCGACATGCCGGTCTTTGGCGATGCCAATGCGCCGGCGAATTTGCATGTGGCGCCGCGCTATTTGACCGAAAGCTTCGCCGAGGTCGGCCTGCCCAACGTCGTGACTTCCGTCCTGGCCAGCTATCGCGGCTATGACACCCTGGGCGAGGTCACGGTAATTTTCACCGCCGCCGTGGCGGTGATGCTGCTGATGGGCGGGCGCAAGGGCAACGACGCGGGCATCAAGAACGAACCGGCTGATGATGCTGATGACGACACGGCTGATAATGCGGGCGCCGATGGCGATGGGGGCACGGCATGAGGCATCACCGCGTCCTGCGCATCATCTCCAAACTGCTGATCCCATTCATCATGCTGTTTGCGCTGTATGTGCAGTTCCATGGCGATTTTGGGCCGGGCGGCGGCTTTCAGGCCGGCGTTATCTTTGCCTCCGCCTTTATTCTCTATGGCCTGATCTTCGGTCTGGAAAATGCCCGCAAAGTGGCGCCGCCGGCAGTGGTCACAAGCCTGGTCGCCGCCGGGGTATTGATTTACGCGGGCACCGGCTATGCCGGCTTTTTTGGCGGCGGCAATTTTCTCGATTATGGCGCGCTGAGCAGCGACCCGGTGGCCGGCCAGCATCTGGGCATCCTGGTGATCGAATTCGGCGTCGGCACCACCGTCGCGGCCTCGATGATCACGATCTTTTTCCTCTTCGCGGGACGGGATCGTTAAATGCTGCAGACCATCTTGGAACATTACAATTACTGGATCGCCATTCTGCTGATGATGGTGGGTTTCTATACGGTGGTCGCCCGGGGCAATCTGGTGAAGAAAATTGTCGGCCTGAATATTTTTCAGACCTCGGTCTTCCTCCTCTACATCACCATGGGCAAGGTTACGGGTGGCACCGCGCCGATCCTGGACGACCGGTTCTCGGTCTATTCCAATCCGCTCCCGCATGTCTTGATCCTGACCGCCATCGTCGTGGGCGTCGCCACCACCGCCCTGGGCCTGGCCCTGGTGGTGCGTATTCGGGAAAGCTACGGCACGATCGAGGAAGACGAACTGGACCTGATGGACGGTGAAACGTGAGTAGTTTGCTACCGCACCTCCCGGCCCTGCAGGTCGTCATTCCGTTGTTCGCGGCACCTCTGTGCCTGTTGGCGGGGCGCACCGGACTGGCCTGGATCATCGCGCTCGCAGCCTCCACCGCCGCCACCGTGACGGCCGTGGCATTGGCTTATCTGACCTACCACAACGGCACGATCAGTTATCAGATGGGAGGCTGGGCGCCGCCCTGGGGCATCGAATATGTGGTCGATACGGCGAATGCCTTTATCCTGCTGCTGGTGTCCTCGATCGCCACCATGGTGCTGATCTACAGCCCGGCCAGCGTGAGCAAGGAAATCCGCCCCGGACGGGGGCATCTGTACTATTGCATGTACATCTTGTGCCTGACCGGTCTGCTCGGCATCGCGATCACCGGCGATGCCTTCAACGTCTTTGTTTTCCTGGAGATTTCGTCACTCTCCAGCTACGCCCTGATCGCTATGGGCGGCCAGCGCAAGGCCTTGACGGCGGCCTTTCAGTACCTGGTCATGGGCACCATCGGGGCGACGTTCTTCCTGATCGGCGTCGGGCTTTTGTACATGATGACCGGCACCCTGAACATGGCCGATCTGCAAACCCGGATACCCGGCATTCAGGACAGCCGTCCGGTGCTGGCGGCCTTCGCCTTCATCACCGTCGGGCTGGCCTTGAAAGCCGCGCTGTTTCCCCTGCACCTTTGGCTGCCCAATGCCTATGCCTTCGCGCCGTCCGGGGTCTCGGCCTTCATGGCGGCAACGGCGACCAAGGTATCGCTCTATGTGCTGCTGCGTTTCACTTTTACGATCTTCGGCGCCAAGTTCGCCTTCCTGGACCTGCCGCTCTATTGGGTGCTGCTGGTGCCGGCGGTCTTTGCCATGTTCGCCGGCTCGTTCAGCGCGATTTTCCAGCGCGACGTCAAACGCATGCTGGCCTATTCCTCGGTGGCGCAGATCGGCTACATCACCCTGGCCATCGCCCTGGCATCATCGGCCGGCATTACCGCCGCGCTGATCCATATCTTCAATCATGGCCTGATGAAGGCGGCCCTGTTCTGCGCCATGGGCTGTATTTTTTACCGCATCGGCTCGACCCGGATCGACGCCATCGCGGGTCTGGGCAAGCAGATGCCCTGGACCATGACGGCCATCGTCGCCGGCGGGCTGAGCCTGTTGGGCGTGCCCCTGACCGCCGGTTTCATATCGAAATGGTATCTGGTCCAGGCGGCCTTGCAGTCAAACCTGTGGTGGCTGGTCATTCTGATCGCCCTGAGTTCCATGCTGGCCCTGGTCTATGTCTGGCGCCTGGTGGAGGCGCTGTATTTCAAGGAACCAAGGCCCGGCACCGAGGGCGTGAAAGAGGCGCCCCTGTCCATGCTGCTGCCGACCTTGTTGTTGGCGGGGGCGAATGTCTATTTCGGCATTGATACACGGGTGCCCGTCGCCATGGCCGAAAATGCCGCCGATCTGCTGTTGCGGGGGCAGATATGGTAACCGGCGGCACGCTGATAATTTTTGCCATCGTTTTGCCGCTGTTCGCGGCCCTGTCGATCTGGTTCCTAGGCAAATCACCAAACCAGCGGGAGGCGATTACCCTGATCTCGGCCGTGGCGCTGCTGATCGTGGTACTGGCAATCCTGCCCCTCGTTCTTGCGGGCCTGCCGGTACGCCTGGACCTGGCCGCCCCGGTGCCGGGATTGCGGATCGCCTTCGCGGTCGAGCCCCTGGGCATGATCTTTGCCTGCGTCGCGTCGTTCTTGTGGATCGTCAACTCGGTCTTTTCGATCGGCTATATGCGCGGCAATAACGAGCCTCGGCAGACGCGGTTTTATGTCTGTTTCGCGATCGCCATCGCGGCCACCATGGCCCTGGCCTTCGCCGAGAACCTGTTCACCCTGTTCATCTGCTACGAAGCCCTGACCCTGTCCACCTATCCCCTGGTTACCCATCACAAGAACGATGAGGCGCGCAGGGCGGGTCGGACATACCTGGGCATTCTGCTGGGCAGTTCCATCGTGCTGCTGCTACCGGCGATCATCGCCACCTGGGTGCTGACGGACAGCGTCAGCTTTACCCCCGGCGGCATCATGGCTGGCAAGGTGGAGCCGGTGATCGGCGGCATTCTGCTGATACTGTTCATGTATGGCATCGGCAAGGCGGCACTGATGCCCATGCACCGCTGGCTGCCGGCGGCCATGGTGGCCCCGACCCCGGTCAGCGCCCTGTTGCATGCGGTCGCCGTGGTCAAGGCCGGCGTCTTCACCGTCGTCAAGGTGTCGGTCTATATCTTCGGTCTGGATTACCTGCGCGAATTAGCCATGGCGGACGTGGCGCTGTATCTGGCCGGCTTTACCATTCTGATGGCCTCCATCATCGCCCTGCGCCAGGACAATCTGAAACGCCGGCTGGCCTATTCCACGGTCAGCCAACTTAGCTATGTCATCCTGGCCGCATTTATTCTCTCGCCGATCTCGACCATGGGCGCGGCCCTGCACGTGGCGGTGCATGCCTTTGGCAAGATCACCTTGTTCATGGCGGCGGGCGCCATCTATACCGCCGCCCACAAAACCAAGGTGTCGGAGCTGGATGGCATCGGCAAGCGCATGCCCTGGACCATGGGCGCCTTTGCGGTTGGCGCCATATCCATGATCGGCCTGCCGCCCGCCGCCGGCTTTCTGTCGAAATGGTATATGCTGCTGGGTGCATTGGAAGTGGAGCAATGGTTCGCCGTTGCGGTGATCCTCGGCTCAACGCTGCTGAACGCGGCCTATTTCCTGCCCATCGTCTACGCCGCCTTTTTCAAACCCGAAGTCGCCGACAGCCACGGCCATGAGCATGGCGAAGCGCCGCTACCCATCGTCCTGGCCCTCGTGACCACGGGGACGGGAACCATTCTGTTGTTCCTGTTCCCTGGCCCGGCGCTGGAATTGGCCGCACGCCTGGTCGGCCAGTAGGAGGATATGACATGACCGAAACCTCATCGAATGATCATGCCCCGGAGAAAAGTGACGAAAAACGCTATTGGCTCGACGACATGCGAAATGTCTACAAGCTGTTTTGGGCCCTGGTTGTGCTTTGCGTACTGCTGTTTCTGTCGGACGCGTTCTACCACAAACACGTCATTTTCGAGTTCGAGAATTGGTTCGGATTTTTCGGACTGTTCGGGTTTTGCGTGTCGTTCGCCCTGGTGCTGACGGCCCGCGAATTGCGGAAGATCCTGATGCGCGACGAGGACTATTATGATCGCTGAGTTCCCACCCGGCCTGCTGCTGATTGGCGGTGCCGTGTTGGTGCCGTTTCTCAAGGGCAATCTACGCTCGGCCTACACGCTTGTCCTGCCGCTGTTGGGAATTCTGCAATTGATCATGCTGGAGCCGGGCTCATTCGGCGCCATGGCGGCTTTCGGTTTCGAACAGACCCATGTACGCGTTGATAAACTGAGCCTCTTGTTCGGCTATATTTTTTATATCGCGGCGGTCATGGGCGTCATTTTCGCCTGGCACAACGATGACCCTTGGGAGAAGGCCACGGCCCTGATCTATGTCGGGGCGGCCATCGGCGCGACTTTCGCCGGTGACCTGATTACCTTGTTCTTCTATTGGGAACTGGCCGCGATCGCCGCGGTCTTTATTATTTGGGCCGCGCGAACGGACCGGTCCTTCAGCGCGGGCCTGCGCTGCCTTTTGGTCTACATGGTGTCCGGGGTGCTACTGCTGTCGGGGGCGGCCCTGCAGGCCAACGCGACCGGATCCGTGGCATTCGACCATATCGGCCTCGAAAGTCCCGGCGGCCTTCTCATCCTGCTGGCCTTTGGCATCAAATGCGCCTTCCCATTCCTGCATAATTGGCTACAGGACGGCTATCCAGAGGCTTCATACACGGGCACGGTTTTCCTCAGCGCCTTTACCACGAAGCTGGCGGTTTACGCCCTGGCGCGGGGTTTCGCCGGTACCGAGATCTTGATTTGGATCGGCGTGACCATGACCGCCTTTCCAATTTTCTACGCCGTCATCGAGAATGATCTGCGCCGGGTTTTGGCCTACAGCCTGAATAATCAGTTGGGTTTCATGGTGACGGGGATCGGTATCGGCAGCGCCCTGGCCATCAACGGCGCGGTCAGTCATGCCTTCGCTCATATCATCTACAAAGCCCTTCTGTTCATGACCATGGGCGCGGTGCTTTACCGCACGGGCACCGTCAAGGGCTCGGAATTGGGTGGACTGTACAAGACCATGCCCTGGACAACCGGCTTCTGCATCATCGGCGGCGCCTCCATCTCCGCGTTTCCGCTGTTCAGCGGCTTTGTCACGAAATCCATGGTGCTGACCGCCGTGGCCAACGAAGGCTATGTGATTCCGTTTTTGATCCTTTTGTTCGCCTCCGCCGGCGTCTTCCATCATTCAGGCATCAAGATTCCATTTTTTGCTTTTTTCGCCCATGATTCCGGCAAGCGGCCCAAGGAAGCGCCCTTCAACATGCTATTGGCCATGGGCATCGCGGCCTTCCTATGCATTGCGATCGGTGTCTATCCGCAGCCTCTGTATGCGTTGTTGCCCTTCCCCGTGGATTATGTCCCCTACACGACGACGCATGTGATCACGATGCTGCAGTTGCTGGTATTTTCGGGGTTGGCCTTCGCCACCCTGCAGCGAACCGGCCTGTACCCGCCGGAATTGCGCTCAACGGTGCTCGATTTCGACTTTAGCTATCGTTGGCTTGCACCCCGCATCGTCGGTTGGTGCATGTCTTTGGGCGGTCGCATATGGTCGGCGGCGACGGACGCCGTCCTGCAGTTGCTAAGCGGTCTGATTGCCCGGATTTTCCGCACCCACGGCCCCCACGGCATCCTGGCCCGAACCTGGCCTACGGGCAGCATGGTCCTATGGGCCGCCGCCTTGCTGGCCCTGTCATTGGTGTTTTACTACTAGCAGCCGTTTCTCATGCGAGCGCTAAAAACGTCATCTAGAGGACGAATTTTTTTGTTGGCGCCCCCAAAACCCATTTGGAATGTGCTAGCTTGGACAAAACCGCATAATTAGTCAGAAGGGCCATCCGCCATGTCGAAAATGGAACCGGGCGTCGTATACGGCGCGAAATATGAAGAACTGCTGCAGAGTTGCAAGGACGGCGGATATGCGTTGCCGGCGGTCAATGTGGTGGGCAGCAATTCCATCAATGCGGTGATGGAAGCGGCCGCGAAAAACGAATCCGATATCATCATCCAGCTTTCCAACGGCGGCGCGCAGTTCATGGCCGGTCAGGGCATGGCGGATTCCGATGCGGCGAAGGTCGTGGGCGCCGTCGCGGCGGCCAATCATGTGCATCTGCTGGCCCGGCACTACGGTATCTGCGTGGTGCTGCATACCGATCACGCCAACCGGAAACTACTGCCCTGGATCGACGGTCTGGTCGCGGCAGGCAGCGAATACTACGAAAAGCATGGCCGTCCGCTTTATTCCTCGCACATGCTGGATCTGTCCGAAGAACCGCTGGAAGATAACATCACCACCTGCGCCGAATATCTGAAGCAGATCGTGCCCCTGGAAATGAGCCTGGAAATCGAGCTGGGCGTGACGGGGGGCGAGGAAGACGGCGTCGGCTCGGACGAGGATATCACCGACAACGCCAAGCTCTATACCCAACCCGATGACGTCCTACAGGCCTATGACCTGCTCTCCCCGATCGGCCATTTCTCCATCGCCGCGTCGTTCGGTAACGTCCACGGCGTCTACAAACCGGGCAACGTGCAGCTACGGCCGGAAATTCTGAAGAGCAGCCAGGAACTGGTGGCCAAGACCCACGGCACCGGCGCCAATCCCCTGGATCTGGTGTTCCACGGCGGCTCGGGCTCGGAAAAGGCGAAGATCGAGGAAGCCATCAGCTACGGCGTCATCAAGATGAACATCGACACCGACACCCAGTTCGCCTTCGCCACCGCCGTCGGCGCCTATGTGGAGGAAACGCCCCGGGCCTTTTCCTATCAGATCGATCCCGACGACGATAAACCCTACAAGAGCGTCTACGATCCCAGGAAATGGCTGCGCAAGGGCGAGCTTAGCATGGTGGACCGCCTGAATGAGGCCTGCGCCGATCTGCATTCCGCCGGCAAGACCCTGGTGAAATAGCGCGGAGGCCCGGCCTCGGGCCTATTCAGCGGCGGCGTTAACGCCCGCCGCCGCATCGGGCAACAGCGAAATCACCGTGGTTTCGTTTAGGTCCTCGCCGTACCAGGCGCGGATCGCCGCCTCGCGGTCGCCCAGATAGCGCGGCCCGCCGTTTTCCTGAACCATGGGCAGGTCATGGCCCGGCACCAGAATATTACCCTGGCGTCGCGACCAGAAAGTCCAGATGGCTTCGATCGAGGCGCGGGTGACGGCGGCATCGTAAGTCATGTCGGCGGCGCGGGAGAGCAGTTCGGCCCGGTTCTTGCAGGCGTCGCCGGTGAAGACCAAGTCGCGCTCGCCTGTGTCCAGCACGAACACCAGGCTGCCCGGCGTATGGCCCGGCGCCATATGGGCGGTAATGCCGGGGAATACCTCCTCGCCCGCCCCGGCCCTGTGCAAGGTGGGCCATTGCGCCAGTTCCCGGACATAGAGCTCCGGCACCACGGTCTCGCCCCAGGGCTGCTCCAGTGACCAATCCAGCTCCTCGCCGCCGATGACAATATTGGCGTGGCTGAACAGGGTCCAGTTGATCGAATGATCATAGTGCGAATGGGTCAGCAGAACGTCCGTTACGTCGCCGGGCTTCAGGCCCCGCTGGGCCAGCTGTTCCTGCAACAGGTTCCGCTGCCCGAACGACCCCACATCGATCAGCGCTATCCGGTCCCCGTGGCGGATCAGGGCGATGGTGGAAAAACCGAGGGAGCCATGACAGACCGACTTGCCGGGAAAGCCATGCACGATGATGTCGATTTCATAACCGCCAATGCGAAACTGCTTGCCGTCGCTGTCTATATTCATGGGCTTTCTCAAATTACGATGTCGTCCGTTTCCCGATCATGCCGACCGCCGATCTTCCATGGCACGATATTGCGGCCCGGCCCGTTCGCGCCCGGCCTGTGGATCTATGCCGCCGCGGCCGCCGGCGTTCTCGTAGATTTGCAGCTCCTCGACTTCCGGCGGCGCATCCCAAAGGTCCAGCCACAGGCGCATCAGGTGCCGCTGCTGCTCCGCGCCATCGCCATCGACGAATTTCGTTCGCGCATGCAGGACCTTGCGGTTGTTCATCAGCATCATATCGCCACTCTCCAAGGTGAAGCGAATGCTTTGTTCACGGGCGCAGGCATCGAAACAATCCAGCGCGGCGACCTCTTCAGCACTGAGGGGCTCGCCCCTTTCGGTGGCGGCATTCTGCAGGATTTCACGCACATAGAAGACGGAGGTATTGCCCCCCATTTCGGAAAATACCGGAACCCTATGGGGTGTGACCGGTTCGGCATCCCGGGCTTCCTCGCCCCGGCGGTGATAATGGAACCCGCGATAGAGAATAGGCAGATATTCGGGATGGGTGGCGGCAATTTGGTTGTGGATGGCGAGCGCGCTGACAACGACGGAGACCCCGCCCGATGCCGCCGGGCGGTAACACAACAGGCAGGCCAACTGGCCCAGGTCCGTATGCAGGCGCAGCTCGCGGGCGGAAGTATAGCCGCGCGCCTCCTCCTCTTCGCCCGGCTTGGTCAGATCGCGCACATGGCCCAGCACATCGCCCAAGGCGCTTTGCGAAAGGGCGGCGCCAAAATGCGTGCCGATGCCCCAATACATCATCGCGATGTCATCGGCATCGTAGCGGTCAGCCGGCAAACCGCGCAGCACCACGATGCCGCGCCCGTCGATCAATTCCCGCAGGACATCGGCCAGATCGCCATCCAATTCCGGATGGCGGAAATCTTCGCGGCCAATGTCGGCCAGGGCCAACCCACGGCGCCTAACCTCCCGCAACCGCTCTTCCAGCGCCGCGACTTGCCCTGGACCGAAAGACCGGGCGAGGCTGTCCAAGCCGTCCAGATCAGCACCGTTCCAGGCTCGTGGATAGGAAAACCGCCGTTCTGCGACTTGTGTCATGATGTCCCCCATGCCCAATTTGCCCGGCTGGAACAAGGTTCCGCCGCAACGCGCATAGTCTAGCAGACCGAATGCCCAATCCCGCAACCCCGTGCATGGACATTGCCGCCTTGTGGAAGTGCATGGCGGAAACATTCCGCCATTTAGAATTCCGGTCCCGGTGCGTTAGTATGTCTGCAAAGGCACGAAATCAGGTGGCGGCGCGAACAGGCGGGACGTGTCTTTCCCGGAGCAAAGGAACATCCATGAGCGAATATACCGAGACCTTCCGCGGCGACGTCGCTACCTGGGAGGTCGATGCCACGGAGCATTTCACCGTCGCCTATTACTACGAGAAGTTCGAGGCGGCGACGTGGCGTTTCCTGCGCCAGGCCGGCGTTGACCCTTCAGCGGCACGCGCGACCGAGGCGCTGACCCACTACAAGGCCGAACTGCGCAACCGCGACATCTACAAAATCGATACCGCCCTGATCAGCGGCGGCGAGACCCCAACGATTGCCCATAAGCTCTTCAATGCCGAGACGGGAGAGCTTTGCACGACCATGCAGCAGGCCCTGACGGGCGTTTCCCTATCGGGTCCGGAAGTGGCATGGGATGGCGATCCGCGCGAGGATCGGCCGATACCAGGCGAGGATGCCGGCTGGGTGCCGTCCCTGCGCAATATAGCCCGCCCGAACGAGGCCGACTGGGCCGGCAATCTGTCGCTGTCGGGCTACGTGCATCGGTTTTCCACCGCCAACGCCTTCATCATGGCCGCCTTTGGCATGACGCCGGAATACATGACAAAAACCAGGGTCGGACTTTCGACGTTCGAGTTCCAGATGATGTTTCACAGCCAGGCCAGGCCCGGCGATATGATCGATATTGAAAGCTGCGTTGCGCACCTTGGCGGCTCTTCCATGCGGCTTTGCCACCATATGCGCGATGCCGAAACCGGTGCCGAGATCGCCAGCCTGAGCCAGTTCGGCGTGCAGCTTGACCTTGAGGCACGGCGGCCATCGCGCATCGCCGACGACGTGCGGGCGCGCGCCGAGGCGCTGCAAGGCGCAAGCTGAGCGGCGCGAGGTCATGGCGATGTCAAGATTGGTGGTAATCGGGGCCGGCCTTATTGGCCGCGAACATTGCGCCCTGATAGGTCAACATCCGGGCGCCGATCTGGTCGGCCTGGCGGATGTGACAGCGGAGGCCAAGACCTACGCCGACGGCATTGGCGTCCCCTGCTTCGCCGACTATCAACAGATGCTCGACGAAACCGAGCCCGACGGCGCGATCGTCGCCGTCCCGAACCGGCTGCACCTCCCCGCCGGACTGGCCTGTCTGTCCCGGGGCATCGCCTGCCTGGTCGAAAAACCCATAGCCGATACGGTGGAGCTCGCCCGCAAGCTGGTGGCGGCGAGCGAGACGGCGAATGTTCCCATCCTGGTCGGACATCACCGCCGCCACAGTCCCGACATCCGCGAGGCAAAGCGGTTGATTGAAGCGGGCGCCTTGGGCGACCTTGTCACGGTCAACGGCATGTGGCTGGCCGACAAGCCCGACGATTACTTCGATGCCGCGTGGCGCCGGGAGTCCGGCGGCGGGCCGATCCTTATCAATCTCATTCACGAAATCGACTGCCTGCGTTTCATGGTCGGCGAAATCGAAAGTGTCCGCGCCTTCACCTCCAACGCCGTGCGCGGCTTCGAGGTCGAGGACACGGCGAGCATTTCGCTGCGCTTCGAAAATGGCGTACTCGGCACCTTCCTGATGAGCGATGCGGTGGCCTCGCCCTACACCTGGGAAGTGACCTCCGGACAGGCCCTGTACTTCCCGCACCAGCCGGGCGATTGCTACTTCTTCGGCGGCCGCCAAGCCTCCCTGGCCGTGCCCGGCATGAACATCTGGCGCCATGACGATGAGGGCAAGAATTGGCAGGACCCGTTATTGCGGGAACAGATTGCCCTCGATGGCTCGCAGACCTACCGAAACCAGTTGGATCATTTCCTGGCCGTGGTAGCCCGTAACGCCGCCCCCGTCGTCACCGCCCACGACGGCATGGTAACCCTGGCCGCAACCTTGGCCGTCGCGACGGCGGCCCGGGAAGATCGAACCGTCACGGTCCGGGAGATGCTTGTTTGATATGTTCTGCCAAAAATTCTGAGCGAAGGAAAACCAGACGATGACCGAATGTCCCTGTGGTTCCGCGAAATCACTTGATGCCTGCTGCGGCCCCTATATTGACGGCGCGCCGGCGCCCACCGCCGAGGCCACCATGCGCTCGCGCTATACGGCGCATGTATTGGGCAACGCCGACTATCTCGTCGCCACGCTCTCGAAAGATCAACGCGCCGACCATGACCGGGAAAAGGCGGAGCAGTCATTTGCCGATACCAAATGGCTGGGTCTGGAAATACGCAAGACCAGCAAGGGCGGCGAAGGGGACGAGACCGGCGAGGTCGAATTCGTTGCCCGCTACCGAAGCGGCATGCAACAGACCGCGCATCACGAATTGTCGTTCTTTAGCCGCGAGGATGGCCGCTGGGTCTTCTCGGGCTGCGAAATGAACCCGAGGGCGCCGACGGTCACGGTCACGAAGGTTGGGCGCAACGAACCATGTCCCTGTGGATCGGGCAAAAAATACAAGAAATGCTGTGCCGCATGATTGCAAACGGCTGTATCGGGTTGATGTCGGGGCTGACTGCCGCTATTTACTCGCCCAGGGAAACATAGACGCAAATTTATAGAGGAACAGACCAATGGCCCAAGCCACCGCGAGACATATCCTGGTTGATAGCGAAGCGTTTTGCCAAGAGCTCAAGAGCAAGATCGCCGACGGCGGAGATTTCGCCGAACTGGCCCGTGAGCATTCGTCCTGCCCCTCGGGCGCCAGCGGTGGCGACCTTGGTTCCTTCGGTCCCGGCCAGATGGTCGCGGAATTCGACCAGGTGGTGTTCTCAGCCGACGTCAACGAAGTACAGGGCCCGGTGAAAACCCAGTTCGGCTATCACCTGCTCGAGGTTACCAGCCGCACCGACTGATCGGCCCACGCCGGTCTGGCGACCCTGTACGACCACGATCACGTCCGCGGCAGGTTATGGCCCCGGCCATCCATGGCCCGGGCCAGGCCGTCAACTATGGTTGCCCGTGTGGACCCGGCGGTGAAGATGTGCCTCACGCCCAGATCGTTCAGTTCCGCCGCCATTTCCGGCGTGATGACACCGCCGACGACCAGGGGGATATCCAGGCCGCTGTCCCGCATCACATCCAAAATGCGTTGCGATAGATAGACCGGCTCACCGCCGAGATAGCTGACACCGACCGCGTCGGCGCCTTCTTCGCCAGCGATCTGGGCCAGGCTTTCCGGAGTGTTGTAGAGCCCGGCGTAGACCACTTCGTGGCCGGCCTCTTCCAGCCAATGCGCCACGACTGTGATGCCGTTGTCATGAGCGTCGGTGCCCACCTTGGCCAAGACAATGCGCGCCATATCGTTCTCCCTCCCTACTCCGCCGCGCCGCGCTGATAGCTTGGCGGGGTATAGGCGATCGCTTCGCGGAAACAGTCGCACAACTCGCCCAGGGTGGCGCCGGCCTCGACCGCATCGATGATCGCCGGCATCAGATTTTCCGTGCCCGCCGCGACCTGGCGCACGGTTTCCATCGCCTTGCCCACGGTCCCATTATCGCGCCGGGCGCGGTAGTCGCGGATATAGGCGATGCGCCCCTCGATCATCTCCCGTCCCATGCGGAAAAAGCGCAGATCGGGCGGCGCCTCGTCTTCGTCACGGAAGGCGTTGACCCCGACCGAGACATGATCACCGCTTTCCATGGCCGCCATGTTCTCGATGCGGGAGCGGTTCAACTGTTCTTCGATCCAGCCCTGTTTGAACAGTTCGATGTAGCCGCCCCGGCTGCGCATATCGTCCATCAACGCGGTGATCCGACCCTCCAGTTGATCGGTCATCTGCTCGACGAAGTAGGAGCCTCCCAGGGGATCGACGGTCTTCACCACGTTGGCCTCGTAGGCCAGGATCTGCTGCGTGCGCAGGGACAGGGTATGGCTCTCCTCCGTCGGCAGGGCGAAAGGCTCGTCATAGGACGTGGTATGGATCGACTGCGTGCCCGCCAGCACCGCCGCCAGGGTCTGCACGGTGGAGCGGGCGATATTGTTCAGGGGCTGTTGCGCCGTCAGAGGCAGGGCGGAGGTTTGTATCGCGGCACGAAACCACATGGAACGTTCATTCTGGGCGCCGTAACGCTCGCACAGCAACTTGGCCCAGATCCGCCGCATGGCCCGCAGTTTCGCCACCTCCTCGAACAGATCGATATGGGCGGCGCAGAAAAAGGCAATCCGGGGCGCGAAACTGTCCACATCCAGGCCCCGCGCCATCAACCGCTCGATATATTCCGATGCCAGAAGCAACGAAAACGCCGCTTCCTCAATGGCATTCACGCCGCATTCCCTGATGTTATAGGCGTTCAGGTTGACGACATTCCATTTCGGCATTTGCCGGGCGCAATATTCCATGACGTCAAGGCCGACGCGCAGGGAAAAATCGATCGGAAAGAAATGCGTATTCGCCTGATATGTCGGCCCCACCAACTGCGTCATGGCGCAATTCATGATGGTGCCGAGCAGGTTGGATGGATCCAGGCCGCGCTGCCGCGCCACCAATAAATACATCGCCACGATCACCGCCGAGGCCGGCGGTTGCGCGATCAAGGTGGAACTGACCTTGTCCTGGGGGATGCCCTCGAACAAGGCGGCCATGTCCTCCAACGTGGCGATGGAGGTACCTTGCAGGCCCACGTCCCCCTCGCCCAGGGGATGGTCGGGGTCGATGCCCAGCTTGGTTGCCACGTCGAAATCCACGTTCAAACCGGTCTGTCCCTGACGCAGCAGGTAGAGCAGACGTTCGTTGGAATCCGCCGGCGTGCCGAAACCGGATTGCTGGCGCCGGGTCCACAGGCGTTTGCGGTACATCTCGTCATGGATGCCGCGAGTGAAGGGATAGGCGCCGGGTTTTTCCACCCCGGCCATATCCGCGCCATAGTCGGCCTGCAACTCAAGGCCCGACAGGCTGCGGAAATGTGCCGGCCGCTCCCCATCCAAATAGGCATTGAAGATCTTTTCATCGCTCATGCTGGCTTCCTCGCGGTCGGGTTGAAGGTATTGATTGATGCGGCCGGGGGCGCGCCCGTACCAAGACCTGTCAGGAATAACTGTTCAATATTCTTGGCGATCTCGTCAGCGCCCTGTCTGCCGCCCGGATCGTACCAGGCGTGCAGCCCGTTGAGCATCGAGAGCAGCAGAAAGGCCGCCACGGTCGGCTCCATGGGCGCCAGACCGCCCGATGTCTGGCCGTCGGCAATGATGTCGCGGATCAGGTCCAGGTAGTCCCGCTCCAGCGTCTGAATCCGCCGCCTCTGAACCGGCGGCAGGTGCCCCATTTCATGCACCAGGACTTTCAAGCGGTCGGGATGGCGGTGGAAGAACCCGACATGCACCCGCACCACGGCGCCCAGGCGTGACAGCGCCGCCCCGGCGTCGATTTCGGCATCAATATCGGTATCCACCGCCGCGATCGCCGGCCTGACTTCCGCCAATATGGCGTCGATTGAGCCGGAGCAGATATGAAACAGCAGATCTTCCTTTTCCCGGATGTGATAATACAGCCCCGCCTTGGAAAAGCCCGCACCCGCCGCCACCTCGCGGATCGAAGTCGCGGCAAAGCCCTGGCGGGAAAACAATCCCGCCGCCACATCCAACAGAGCCTCCCATCGCGTTGCCCGGGCCATATGATGCCTTGTTTCTAAAACTTAAGCGACCGATCGGTAAAGTTTGGAGAAAAATGGCCGCCCTGTCAAGCGGACCGCACCGCGAGAGGTTATCGGGTCAAATATGGGAATGGAGAGAAGCAAGATGCGGCGGCCGTCATTGTGTCGGCCGCCGCTCGTGGTGAAGGGGGTGGTTTTGGAAGTGGTGTTGGGTTTGTTTCCGGGATCGGCCCGAAAAAATCTGTCAGGCGGCGGGCCGGCCGCTGGCGGGCTTTAGATCTTCCCAGGATTGACCGGTCGCGACAACGCAGGATCCACCTTCGGGCATCGTATAAATCATTGTCCAACTGCCGCTTTTCGAGGCCAGGACCTCAATCAAGGTACCATTGCTGGACAGGCCCAGGGAAACCGGACGTTCGGCGTAATCCTTGCCCAATTTGGTGAGTATCTTGTCCCGCTCGCCACAAGGGACCTCTTGCGCCTGGGCAATGTTTGGCGCCGAAGCGGCGATGGCCACGAAGGCGATGCCAGCGGCCGCGGCGGTCAAATAGCGAAACATGGTCAACTCCTTTCAGCAAACAACCAAACGCCTCGTGGCGTCCGGAAAACTGGGAGCGGGTTTCTGCTGGGGGGCTAAGCCTATCTGAACCACATACATGACTGGCGAAATTCAGATCTGATTACACGGTACTCTTGGCTAGAAAACCCGCTCCCGATAACTCGGGCCCAATACTGAACGGCGATTCGGACCCAATACGCCTACAACTCACGCACACACAAAACAATTACTTCAAAACATACTCAATACCCACACTACATTTACTTGCGCATTATCCGCTGAAAATGAATAACAAATGGTTAACGGCGCAGAAAATTTCATTAACACGCAATTGTAGAAGATGAAAAACGAGTAATGTTCGACTTCTATACGTTTGTTACAATATTATAATTCTTTGTGATGTGCATAAATCGAAAATTTAATGCTTGGTTCACGAAAGTTTGGCGGAAACTCTGATTTTCTCCTGGCCTGTCGCGAGACCGCGTAAATTTTGCAACATTACCAAACCAATCGGTATATCGCGCATTTGGTGTATCAGATGGCGCGGTCCGAAACGTTTCCGCCGGTACGGATTGGTTGGGTTGGGAAAATTATTGCCAAATCGGGCTACCAAGGACGCTGCCGCATCGACCCACCGGCAATTCCCTTGCTACAATGACCCAACTTCAAAGATGAAATGGGGAGGTATTGAGTTATGGAAGTACGGGCAGCCGTGGCGCACAAGGCTGGCGCGCCGCTGAGTATCGAGACGGTACAATTGGAAGGTCCCCGCGCAGGGGAATGCCTGGTCGAGATCAAGGCCAGTGGCGTCTGCCATACCGATGCCTTTACCCTATCGGGCGATGATCCCGAAGGTATCTTTCCCGCTATCCTGGGCCATGAAGGCGCCGGCGTGGTCGTCGAGGTCGGTGCCGGCGTCACTTCGTTGGCGCCCGGCGATCATGTCATCCCGCTTTATACTCCGGAATGCCGCCAGTGCAGCTTTTGCACCTCCGGCAAAACCAATCTATGCGGCGCGATCCGGGAAACCCAGGGCCAGGGGCTGATGCCCGACGGCACCTCCCGCTTCTCGTTGGGCGGAGATCAGGTGTTCCATTACATGGGCACCTCCACATTCGCGCAATATTCGGTGATACCGGAGATTGCCCTGGCCAAGATCCGCAACGATGCGCCTTTTGACAAGGTCTGTTACATCGGCTGTGGCGTGACCACGGGGATCGGCGCCGTGATCAACACCGCCAAGGTCGAGGCCGGCGCCAATGTCGTGGTCTTCGGTCTGGGCGGAATTGGCCTGAACGTCCTGCAGGGCGCCCGCATGGTCGGCGCCAACATGATCATCGGCGTCGACACAAATCCGTCCAAACGCGCCCTGGCGGAAAAATTCGGCATGACGCATTTTGTCAATCCGAACGATGTCGGCGGTGATCTGGTTGCGCACCTGGTGGAGCTAACCGGCGGCGGGGCCGACTATTCCTTTGAATGCATCGGCAGTGTGGAGGTGATGCGCCAGGCGTTGGAATGCTGTCACAAAGGCTGGGGCGAAAGCATCATTATCGGCGTCGCCGGCGCCGGCCAGGAAATCAACACCCGGCCCTTCCAACTTGTGACCGGCCGGGTCTGGCGCGGCACCGCGTTCGGCGGCGCCAAGGGCCGCACGGAGGTGCCGCAAATCGTCGATTGGTACATGGATGGGAAGATCAACATCGATGACCTGATCACCCACACCATGCCGCTGGAACAGATCAACGATGCCTTCGATTTGATGCACGAAGGAAAGTCGATCCGCAGCGTCGTGACCTTCGATTAGGCCCCAGGACCTGTAATGATCGACAAGGCGCTGTTTCATCCCGACTACAAAGCCATGCCGTTTTGGTGGGAGGCGGCGCGGCCCGGCACCGACTATTCGACCGAGCCGCCGGCCACGACGGAAATTCTGATCGTCGGCAGCGGCTATTCCGGCCTGTCGGCGGCGTTGGAGCTGGCGCGCGGCGGCCGGGAGGTCACGGTCTGTGACGCCCTGGCGTTCGGCGAAGGCGCCTCCACCCTTTCGGGGGGCGGTGTCAGCGCCGGGATCAATCTGGGCAAGGGCATTTCCGGTACGCCGGGACAAAATGCCCGCGGCGAAGATCACAAGACATTGGTGCGCAGCCTGTTGCGTGAAAGCATGGCCGCCTATGAGTTCGTCGGCGAATTGGTGGCGCGGGAAAAGATCGACTGCCACTTCGAACGGCGCGGCCGCTTCGTCGGCGCCTATTCGAAAGCGCACTATCCCGATCTGGTCAAGAAAGCGGAATTCCTCAACGAATTCCTGCAAATGGACGCCAGGGCGGTGCCTTATGAAGAACAAAGATCGGAGATTGGCAGCGACTTTTATCACGGCGGTATGACCATCAACCGGGCCGGCAAGCTGCATCCATCGCTGTTTCACAAGGGGCTGCTGGATGCCTGCCACCGCGCCGGCGTGACCCTGTGCGCCCATGCCAAGGTGAACGCCATCGATGGTTCGGTCGGCCGTTTCACCGTGAAGACGGCCAAGGGAGAGAGCCGGGCGGAACAGGTCATCATCGCCACCAATGGCTATACCGGTGCCCTGACGCCGAAACTGCGCAAGCGGCTGGTGCCGATTTCAAGCCAGATCATCGTCACCGAGGAACTGCCCGAGGATCTGGCGCTGGAGCTGATCCCGAACGGCCGGACGATTTCGGAGACCCCGCGCGTAACCTCCTATTACCGGCTGTTGCCCGGCGACCGGCGGGTGATGTATGGCGGCCGCGCCCGCTTTCAGGATGTGCCGGCGGAGGTCAGCGCGACTTTGCTGCATGGCATGATGACGGACCGCTGGCCGCAACTAAAGGACACCCGCATTACCCATTCCTGGTCCGGCTTCGTCGCCATGACAACGGATGCCCTGCCCCACATGGGTGTGGAAGACGGCATGCATTACTGTGCCGGGTGCAACGGCAGCGGCGTTGCCATGATGACCTACCTGGGCAATCAGGTGGCCCGGCGCATCCTGCAGGACGGCCGGTCCGACAGCGCCTATGACGGCCTTGAATTTCCCACCGTCCCGGTCCCGTTCTATCAAGGCAACCCATGGTTCCTGCCCATCGTCGGGCAGTACTACCGCTATCTGGACCGAAAGGAACGCCGGGCGGCGGGGTGAATATCCCGCATCAGAACCAGTTCGCCTTGTCGACCAGGTTGGCGAGCGGTTGGCCGGCGTCGAAGCGGTGGCAATTGTCGATGAAGACCTGCCAGCGCCGCTCGTCGATATAAGGACCCGCCGCCGCGACATGAGGCGTAATCAGCATACCCGGTGCATCCCAAAGGGGATGGCGAGGCGGCAGCGGCTCGGTCTCGAAGACGTCCAACGCGGCAGCGGCGATGACACCACCACGCAAAGCCTGGTCGAGATCATCCAAGCGCACCGTGGCACCGCGCCCGATGTTGATGAAGAAGGCGCTCGGCTTCATCAGGGCAAACATCGCCGCATCGAAGAACCCTTGCGTCGCCGGCGTCTCAGGGACCGTCAAAACGACCGCATCGGCTTGAGGGAGCAGTGTGGTAAGGGCATCCGGGCCATGCAGTTCGGAAAGGCCGGGCGGCGGCGCGTCCCGCCGTGCATCGACGCCGATCACCGTGATACCGAAGCTGGTCGCAAGTCTGGCCGTCTCCGCGCCGATGCCGCCGACGCCAACGATCAGCAAGGTCATCTCCGGCAGGTAAACGGTTGCAATACCTTTCTGCCATCGTTTCTCACGCTGTTGCGCCCAGTAGCCCGGCAAGCCCCTTGCAAACGCCAGCAGATAGGCCATCACCTGGGCCGAGATGTGATCATTGTAGATCCCGCGCACGTTGGTGACCATGACATCGCTGTCGACCAAGGCCTGGTGATAAAAGCTTGGGTCGGGCCCGGCACGGGGCGAGGCGAGCCAGCGCAGGTTGGTTGCCTTTGCGAAAAGTGCAGGCGGCAGATAGCCGAAGGCAGCATCGACGTCGACAATGCTATCCTCGGCCTCGGCCGGCGAAGCGGCGATGAAGAGTTCGATGTCCGGCATCTCGGTCGCCAGGCGGCTCGGCCATTCGGCGGCCGCGGTCAGGCTCTCGGGAATTGCGGGATCGCTTAGCAACAGCAGTTTGAAACCCATATTCTCCTCTTTTCCTTCCGATGCCGGTTGCAGACGCAAATTGGCGGACCGGTCTGATTTGCCTGGTCCGCCTCGCGCGAAGGTATTTGCCCGGTTTGGCCGTCCGGCGGCGGCGAATTGAAGCTAGCAGAGTAGATCGACGCGATCGGGCGAGGCAAGGCAGGTTCATGGCGTGGGGCGATCGCCCGAAACCAAGTTAGCCCCGCACGGCGGCGAGGAAATCGTCGACGATTTTGTCCAGGTCGTGGGTCGGCTGCCAGCCCCATTCTTCCCGTGCCTTGGTATCATCCAAGGGCCGGATCATGTCGTCCAATGCCGCCTGAATGGCCGGGTTGGGATCGAAATCGATCTCGGCGCCGGGCACCTTGGCGCGCACGGCATCGGCCAACTCACCGGCACTGGGGGTTGGTTTCACGCCATCAACCACATAGTTGATGGTGCGGATGCCATCGATCGGCGCCTGGGCCAGGCGGATGGTCGCCGCCGCGGCCTCGGTCACATACATGATCGGCATCGCCGTATCTGGGCGTACCCAGATGGTGAACGGTTTGCCCTGGGCCGCATGTTCGATCACCCACGAGGTATATTGCACGGCGCCGGGCGTCGTCACCCCCGGTCCGATCACGGAAGGATAGCGTATGCCGCGAAAATCCAGGCCGTGCTTGCGTTTGTAGAACAGCCCCATGTGTTCGCCGAAGGTCTTGGTGGCGCCATAGAAAAACACCGGCCGCTGGATTGTCAGATCATCAATGGGTCCGTCCGGCATGTCGGTGCCATAGGTGCCGATGGAGGAGGAAAAGATGACCTGCCCGACATCGAACAGGCGGGCCGCCTCCAGGACATAGAACGTTCCCATGGCGTTGGTCTGAATGGCGGCGGCCGGGTCGGCGTCCGAGGGTACCGACAGCATGGCGCCCAGATGATAGATCACCCGCGGCCGCGACGCCTTCACAACGTCGAGAACATGGCTGAAATTACCAACATCGCCGGCCACCGCTGTTACCCGGTCCGTCAGATCGCCCAGGCGTCCGGGCGATGGGTTGCGGCTGAAAATCGTGATCTCGGTCTCGCCCTCGGCCAGCAGTTGCCGCGCCACCGCCAGACCGACGAAGCCGGCGCCGCCGGTAATCAAGACACTCATGATAACCTCCCGTGGAGCAGATCGCCGCCCGTTCGCTATTTCTTCGCCCGCACCTTGGCCAAATTCCTAACGCTCTTGACGTTTTCGATACCCTTCACGACCGCCGTCGCCTTGCGCTTTTCCTTCGCCGAGAGGGCCCGGCCAAACAGGAATACATGGCCATTGACGGAGCGATAGCGGAAGTTCGTGACGCTGACCCCGGCGGCGTCAAGCAACAGGGCGTTGATCTTGGTCTCGATCACCGTGTCATCGACGAAGTTCTCCACCGCGCCCTTGTCCTTGTCCAAGGGCTTGATCACGAGAATCTGGTTGTAAAGCTTCTTCACGCCCTTAATGCCGCGAACCAGCTTGCCCGCCTTGGCCTTGGTTTCCGGGTTATCCACGGCCCCGGTCAGCATGACATCCTGCTCGTACACATCGGCGCCGATGGAGATGACATCGTTGGTCATCTTCTCCACGACCTCGGCAACAATGGTGGTCTTGAGTTTCAGGTCGGCGGCAATATCTTCGGCGCTGCGGTCTTCCACCGCCGCCTCGACCACGCCCTTAAGCGCGGTGATCGGGTTTAGATTAACCGCTCCGGCCGGCCCGGCCGCCAGCGCCAATAGCACCAACAGCGGGGGCAACCCCAGCGCCCTGGCAATCTGGCGCCCACGGAACCACTTGTTCTGCTTCATCTACAATCCTCACTCTTCCTAGTCAGACGTCATCCGCAATGACATAGGGCCCGCGGCCGCAAAACACAAATCCAAAGGCAAACGGCGGCCCCGCAAAACGGAGCCGCCGTCCGTCGACCGCAACGATGTGGGCATAATTCCACCGGCCCGGTTGCAACAAACCGGTGAACCAGCCCCGGGACGAAGTGAGAGTGAACCGTCCCGGATCAGTCGTTGGGCCAAGATTCCTTACCCCCAAACCCACCGAGGATATCAATCAGCGGCCTGCATTCTTGCACCGGAGTGACGGCATGCATATCTTAACGAAACCGTCATGCCCGGCACGACAACCGCCGGCCATCCAGCCACTTTCCAAATTCGGCATACCGCAGGCAAAATCAAACGGCGGCCAATTTTACCAAACGTTAACGTTTGCCGGCTAATCTTTACGTCTTGTTAGGAGAAGCAGACGGAGTTTCCTGATCATGACCTATATGCCCACAAGCCCGCTGGAAATGGCGGACCGGATCAGTCCCCGGCAATCGGAAGAACGGATGCCCTACTATATCGCTGTTCCGATTTGGGTTTCGCTTGCGGTTGTGGCGTGGAGCCCATTGATCGTGATCGCCCGCTCCGTGATGACCTAGCGGCGGTATCGCAATTCCGTTTTTCCAAGAATCCAAGACGCATCAAAATCTACAACACTGACGCGCCTGCCGTGCGCCGTCCGCGCAACCCCGATGTTGCTCCGGACACGCGGCCCTTCATAAAAAATAACTTCGTTGTCGTGGGTTAGCCTTCGCGCCAACGCCAGCCCGCAAAACGTTATCTCAACCGGCCGGCAGTATTATGCGCTGCGTTTCCGGTTGGCGTTCTTCGCCTTCGGCGGCTGATAGGCCATGGCCGCGTGATAGTCGCAGTAGGGCTGCCCGGCGTTGCTTTTGGCGCCACAGAAGTGGAAATCCACATCACCCGGATCACCGATCGGCCAGCGGCAGGTGGATGCCGTCAATGAAAAGATCGTCGCGCCCTCATCTACCGGGGGTTGCAGCTGCAGTACTTTTTCGGCCTGTTCTTTTTGCCGCTGCTGACGGGTTACCGAGGATTTCGAAGGTTTCGAAAGGCCAAGCCGGTTGGCCTTGCCGATCACCGCGTTTCGGGTAATTCCCTCACCCAGGCGTTCGGCAATTTGCCGGGCGGAATGCCCCTCCTGCCAAAGCTGCGACAATAACCCGACCCGTTCCTCGGTCCAATCAACGGCCATATCTTGCCCCCACAGCAAAAATTAATTGTTGTTGTTGTGAGCTGGATTGTAGCCGCGCTTGGCGGTCAAAACAATATATAATGTAGGAACAAAATAGGAACTATACCAAATCCTGTGGATAACCTTGTGGCTCATCTTGTGGAGATCCTGGGTAAAAGTCGTCGGCTCAGGTGTTTTGCGCAAGGAAATTCAACACTCTATCCAAATGCCATGGACGATCGCCCACCGCATGGAAGCCGACATGGCCGCCACGGCGGGAAAGCACCGGAAATAGCCTAGGATTGTCGGCCCAGGGATAGTCCAGATAAGGGCCAACGGGTACGATAGGATCATCGCGGGCATGCAGCAAGAGGGTTGGCACCTGGATTCTCGCCAGAAAACCAAGCGCCTGGCAACTCTCCCAATAGTCGTAAACGTCCCGGTAACCATTTCGCGGCGCCACGAAATTGTCGTCCAGTTCCATAAAGTTTCTGGCGGCAGTGACCGCCTCCCGCTCGGCCCGGCTCAGGGCGGCGCCGGGCGCCAAACATTCCCGGCAAAAATCGCGCAATAGTTTGCGGTTATAGAGGGCATTTCGGGGCCGGAGCATATTGGCCGAAGTGATCGCCAGGTCAATCGGCGCCGAGACCGTCGCCACGGCCCGAACGGGCAATTCGCCGCCAAATTCGGCGGCGAATTTCAGGCTCATGTTGCCGGCCAATGAAAAGCCGACGACGATCACGCCTTGTGCGGTCATCTTCGATGGCAAAGCCAGGATCGCATCGCGCAGGTCGGCGGAGCGGCCGGCATGGGACTGCAAACCGCAGGTCGGCCGCGAGGGGCCGGCCCCCCGCAAATTCAGGCGCAAGGTGCCATAGCCATGGGCCAGGAAGAATCCCGTCGCCATGATGATGTAGCTGCTGTCCTCGCATCCGGCCAGACCGTGGATCAGGATCACCAACGGCTTATCCGCATCGGCTCCGGCATTGTACAAGGCCCACAGCCGGTCGCCGCTGCCGTCCGGCATATGGAGCAGCAACCGTTCGCCGGGAATTGGCCGGGGCGCCCGAACAACCGCGATTAGGGAATTGCGCAGAGTTTGCAAATCGCCGCCCCACCAAGGCGGACGGGCGCGAAACACATCGCCTTTAGAACCGTTCCGCACGAAACGGCGCAGGGTCGATTTCCGAGGTCCGGTCCTGCACCAGATCGGCAATGATGCTGCCCGTGACAGCGCCCAGGGACAAGCCCAAATGGCCATGACCGAAGGCATAGAAAACCCTGTCGAAGCGGCTTGAACGGCTGATCACCGGCAGGGAGTCGGGCATCGAGGGCCGATGGCCCATCCAGGGCTCGGCGCCGCTGTCTTGCAGATCCGGAAACAGCCGCTTGGCGTGGGTTAGCAATGCTTCGGCACGGGCATAATTCGGCAACGCCTCGGTGCCGCCGAATTCCACCGTGCCGGCCAGGCGCAGGCCATCATCCATGGGCGTGACGCCAAAGCCCAGAGAACTGATCAGCATGGGCACCCGCACTTCCACATTCGGTTGCGGCAGCATCATATGATAGCCCCGCTCCGTATCGAGCGGCACATTGTTGCCCAAGTCCTTGGCTAGTGGTTTGGAAAAGGCCCCCGCCGCGATCAGCAGATTCTCGACCTCGACATTGCCATGATCGGTGTGGACATGGGTCGGGCCATCGGCACCGATGGCGAAACCCTTGGCCTTGGCGCGGATAAAACGGCCGCCATCCGCCTCGATCCGCGCCGCCAGCAATTGTGACAGGGCGAGCGGCGAGGTGGCATGGCCCGACTCCGTGGAGAGCGCACCGCCCGCAATCTCCGGCCCGATGGCGGGCAACAGTTGCCGGATCTCGTCAGGCCCCAACATTTCCAGGTTCACACCCCGGCGGCGGCGGGCCTCGTTGTCAGGCGCGGCAGCGGCCACATCCTCCCGGTTCGGGTAAAGGTATAGACATCCCTGGCGGCGGATCGGCACCTGATCGGAAGGCACGTCATCCAACAAGGCGGTGTAATGCTCCAGACCCGGCATGGTGATGGAAGACAGGGCCAATGAGATTTCTTCCACCCGCCGGGGCGTGGTATTGGCGATGAAACGCAGCAGCCACGGGGTCAGCCGCGGCAGATAGCCGGGGCGGATAGTCAGCGGCCCCAAGGGGTCCATCAACCAGCCCGGGACCTTCTTCCAAACACCGGGCTTGCCCTCGGGCATGACGGCGGAGGTGGAAAATATGCCGGCGTTGCCGTACGAGGTGCCCATGCCCGGATCAACATGGTCGATCACCGTGATCGTGCAGCCGCGCCGTTGCAGCGTTCGGGCACAACAAAGACCGACAACGCCGGCGCCAATTACCGTGACATCACGTTGCTGCTGATCGGTCATACTGGTGGCCTAGTTGGTGGAGGTGGACGTACTGGTGGTGGTCGAGGTCGAAACCGATGTCGCGGTCGTCGTCGCGGCACTGCTGCCCGAATCGACCGAGCCATCGCCCCGGACCCGCAACTGGAATGTCACGGCCTTTTGCGCCGCCGACAGCGCCGCCGCCATGCCAGCCAGCCCGGCAGCACCCTTGACCATCCGTCCGGGCGTGCCATCCCACTGTTTTTGATACGCTTCCTGCAGGGCCTGAAGCGACTTCATCGCCTCACCGACGCCGGTTTGCCCATTGTTCTGGCTCTGCGCCATGGCGGGGGCATGGGCCATGACAGTCAGGCAAATCGCGATGCAAACCGTCCGCTTCATGTAAACAGCCGAAAACGGTGATCGCCGTCGCGTTCGATATCGTGCAGCAAGTCCACCTCCCAAGTTAGATAGGCGCGCATGCGGTCTTCCACCCCGCCGGCATGATCATAGGGCTTCAACCAGGTGTCGTCACGTTCATCGGCCATGCGCTCCAGCCCTTGCTCCAGATCATGTCCCGCCGCGCTCCAGGCTTCCGTGCCGCCGGCCAGAACAGCTACCGGCATGGCCGTCAGCAGAGACGCCTCCGGCGCCGCCAGGCGGGCCAGAATGGCGTCAGGCGCGGTCAGCACCAATAGCTTGGCATTGGTGACCTTCCGCCCAAGCTTGGGCAAGCTTTCGGCCAGCCGGGCCCGCACGGCCCACCAGGCGCCGGGCACATGGCCCTTGTCATGTTCCCGGCTGGGCGCCAAGTCGATTACCAGGACATCATCGGCGGCGATCCGGGCGGCAAGCTCTTCCGCCGAGATCTCGTTCTCGGCCGCCTGTCCAATGCCCTCGGGGTCCTGTCCCGGCGCTTCCGTCGTCATCTCGAAACCATCCAGGCCGCTCTCCAGAACAGCCACATCCCAACCCATCTGCACCAGCCACGAGGCGGTCATGGTGGCCCGCACGCCGTTGTCGTCAACCAAAACAACGCGGGCGCCCAGGGTGCCGACCCATTGATCAATGCCCTGCACCAATTGCCCGCCCGGCGCATTCGCCACGCCGACGGGATGGCCCGCGGCATATTCCGCCGGATCGCGCACATCGAGGATATACAGGCTTCTTTGTTCCGACTCCGCCTGCCAACTTGCAAGGGTCGCACGGTCGATAGGCGGCACCTCGAAACGCTGGCCGGCGGCTTCGGCACATGCCTGGGCCTTGGTCTGGGCGGCGGCCGAGGGCCGGGGCGCCATGCGGCTCTGTCCCCGCTCCAACTGATAGCCGGCCAGATGCCAGCCCATGGTGCCGTTCTCCAGGGCCACCACTGGGTTTGGTATGCCGGCGTTAATCAGGGACTGCGCGCCGATGATGCTGCGGGTTCGTCCGGCACAGTTGACCACCACGGTGGTCGTGGGATCGGGGGCCAGATCATGCACCCGGCAGGCCAGTTCGGCGCCGGGGCAATCGATCCCGTCGGGAATATTCATCACCTGGTATTCATCCATGGGACGGCTGTCCAGGATCACCAGATCTCCGCCTCCTTCGCGCATGGCCTGCAATTCCTCGGCCGCTATATGGGGCGTGCCATAGTGATGTTCCACATATTCGCCAAACGCCTTACATGGCACATGGACACCGGAAAACAGCACATAACCGGCGGCCTCCCAGGCCGCGATGCCGCCTTCCAGGCAGGCGAGATCGCTGTAGCCCATATCCGCCAACTTAGCCGCCGCGCGTTCGGCAAAGCCGCCGCCGGCGTCAACCAGAACCATCCGGGTACCAAAACGCGGCACCAACGATCCCACCAGCAACTCCAAGCTGCTGAGCGGCATCGGCACGGTGTAAAACAAATGCGATTGTGAATGGGCGCCCTCCTCGCGCACATCCATCAAGGCCAGTTCGCCGCCATCCGACAGCATGGCCTTTAGCTCGACCGCGGTCACATAATTCGTCATGCCCCATCACTCCCCATTATTCTGCAGGCTGCACACTCTCTTCCACATTAGCGCCCCGTCCCCGCTCCACCACGGCCGAGACCAGGCTCAACAGCGGCGGAATAATCAACAAGGTCAAGACCGCCGACAGCGACAGTCCGCCCAGCACCACCGAGCCCAGGCCCCGATACAACTCCGAACCGGCGCCAGGAAACAGCACCAACGGCAGCATGCCGAAAACCGACGTCAAGGTGGACATGAAAATCGGCCGGATCCGGTTGCGCACCGCCTCGACAATGGCCGCATCCGCATGCATGCCTTCATTACGCACCAGGAACAATGTCTGATGCACCACAAGAATGGCATTATTGACCACGATGCCGATCAAAATGACAAAACCCAGCATGGTCAGCATATCCAGCGGCTGAAAACTGAATAGATTTAGCAACGCCAGGCCCAACACGCCGCCCGCCGTCGCCAGGGGCACCGAAAACAGAATGATCAGGGGATAGAGGAAACTTTCGAACAACACCGCCATCACCAGATAGACAATGACCACCGCCACCGCCAGATCGACCACCAGATGATCCCAGGCGGCGGTCAACTTATCCGCCGTGCCCGAAAGGCGCATCTTGACCATGGGCGGCAGACCCTCGCCGCGCAATTTTTTGATGACCTGGTCCTGCAAAATGTCCATCGCCGCTTCCAATGGCAGGTTGGGCCTGGGATGAACCTCCAGCGTGACCGTACGCTCCCGATCCACATGGCGGATTTCCGTCGGACCGGCGGTGATCGAGATATCGGCTAACGCTGCGACCTGCAAAATGGCGCCGGTGCGGGTTACGATGGGCAAATTGCCGATGCCCTGTGTTTCCGCGATCTGGCCATCGGGCCCGACCAGCATCAAGTCGATGCGGCGGCCATCCACCGTCACTTCCGCCACCCGCAAGCCGTCATTGAAGGCATCGACGGTCATGCCCAGCTCCCGCGCGGTGACGCCATTGTCGGCCAGCCGGACCGGATTGGGCAGCAGGCGGATTTCCGGCGCGCCCAACTCCAGGCCCGGCTTCGGCTGGGTATAGTTGCCCTGGCGCCGCGGCAACGACTTGGAGATCAAACGGTCGGCCCGGCGTGCAACCTCCAGAATAACGTCAAGGTCGGGACCGGAAACATCAAGACTGATGCTCCGCGCACCGCCGACGGTTCGGCCAAAAATGGATCTCTTGGATATACGGCCGCGGGTTCCGGGCTCCTTGAAAATCGGTGCATTCAGCACCGGTATCAATTCGCCGACCCGGCTCGGGTCCATCGCGGATGCGGCAACAATGGTCGCGGCGCGAAAGGATACGAAAAAGAAATTGTTGATCTTAGGCGGCTCGCCAGCCTTTTCTTCCGGCCCGGTCTCCGAGGCCCACAGGGGCTTTACGGTCTTCTCCAACTCCTTGGCGATCGCCGTTGTCGTGCTTAAATTGTATCCGGGCGGCGGCACGATCCAGCCGAGTATCAAATTGCGGTTGCCGGTCGGCAGATAGTCCAGCTTCGGCAGGAACGAAATGGTGACAATAGCGCCAGCACTGCAAAGCAGCGCCACCACCGTAATGGCCAACTTGCGGCTCTTGACAACCCGGTGGGTAAAACCCATGACACCGGCGCTGAACGCCGTAGCGAAGCCATCCAGCAGGGGCAGACGCATGGGCGCTTCCAGGCTTTTCATACCCTCGCCCAACAGCCGTCGCGACAGCGCCGGTACCACCGTCACCGAAACCACCAGTGACAACAGAACCGAAACCGAAATGGCAACCGCGATGTCGCGGAATAACTGCCCGACCTCCAGCTTCATCACCAAAAGCGGCAGGAAAACCAGCACCGTTGTCAGGGCCGAAACGAGAATGGCGCCCCAAACCTGCTGTGCGCCCAGGTAGGCCGCAGTCTTCGGATCGGCGCCGGTCTGGCGGTGACGGTAGATGTTCTCCAACACCACGATGGCGGCATCGACCACCATGCCGACGGCAAAGGCGATACCGGCCAGCGATATGACATTTAACGAACGTCCCAGCATGGCCATGGCGACGAAGGCGCCGACCACCGAGACCGGAATAGCCAATGAGACCACCAAGGTCGCCCGGCCCGATCGCAGGAACAGCAACAGGATCACAGCGGCCAGGACGCCGCCCAGGACAATATTGTTCTGCACCAGATCGATCGCTGAATTGATATAGATCGTCTCGTCGTAGACCTGCTTGATGGAGAGGCCGACGCTTGGCAGCGTCACTTCGGACAGCTCGCGTATCGCCTCATGCACGCCGTTCATGACTTCGATGACATTGGCGCCGGCGTCGCGTATGGCGTTGGTGGCAAGCGAAGGCACGCCCAGGCGGCGAATATAGGCGGTGGGCGATTTGTGGGAAAATTCGACCGAGGCAATATCACCAATGGTGACGCGCCCGATTTGGCCGGTGGCGCCGCTTCCCTCTGAACGCACCAGAACCGCGGCCACTTGCTCAGGAGTCGTGAACTCACCTTCCGTGCGCACCACGTAGCGGCGCTTGCCCTCGTCCACCTTGCCGCCGGAAACGGAAGCATTGGCCGTTCGCAACGCCTCCACCACGTGCGGGACGGTCAACTTGTAGCGGGCCAGCTTTTCAGGGTCGACAACGACCCGCAACTCCCGTTCGCCGCCGCCATAAAGATTAACGCGGGAGATTCCGGGCACCCGCTCCAGCCTCTCGCGCACCAGGTCGTCGACCTGATCGCCGTAGGTGTGTACCGGTGCATCGCCCTCCGTCGACGTCGGATTGATAATGAACCATGCGATGGGATTGTCGTCGGTGCTTGAGGTCGCGATGGTCGGCTCATTTGCTTCGTCCGGATAGCCGGTGACCCGGTCCAGCCGGTTCGCCACCAGCAAAAGTGCGCGGTCCATGTTCTGATGGATACTGAATTCCAGGCTGATACTGGCGCGGCCATCCTGCGCCTGACTGACGACCTTTGTCACACCAGGCAGACCCTTGAGGGCCTCTTCCTGGCGATTGATAATCTCCCGTTCGATCTCCGCCGGCGCGGCGCCGGGCCAGGTGGTTTGGATGTTCAAGACCGGCTGCCGCACATCCGGAATCAATTGAATGGGGATCGTCTGCAAGGCCAACAGTCCGAACAGCAAGATCATCAAAACCGCCGCGATCACGGCGATGGGCCGATCGATGGATAAGCGGATTAGGTTCATGGCCCGTCCCCTGCTGACCTAGCGGCGATCAAAACCGCACGGGCTGGCCGGGAAACAGCCGCTCGTTGCCACGTATGACCACCACATCACCCACTTTCAAGCCGTCCCGCACCGTGAAGCGTCCCCCCACCGCATCGCCGATGGCAATGTTGCGCGGTTGCGCCGCGCCATCCACCACCACGAAGACAATATCATTGCCCCGGCGTTTCAGGATCGCATCCTTGTGCACGGAAACAACCTGTCCCGACGAGATGGGGATGGCCACCGAAACGCTCTGATTGCCGGCCAGATGACCGCGCAGGGCGGCCATGTCGGCGGAAAAGCGCACCACCCTGGTCCGGGTCAGCGGGTTTTCCTGGGGCACCACGGCGCGAACCTTGGCGGCGACGGTCAGGCCGTTGATGCGAACCGAGATTTTCGTTCCCGGCGACAAAGCGGGTATGCGGCTGGCCGGCACATCCGCTTCGACCTCCAACGCGCCGTCGTCGATCATGGTGACAACCCCCTGCCCTATATTGACATAGGCGCCCACGTCCGTATGGCGCCGGGTCACGACACCGGGAAACGGCGCGCGGACCGTAGTGTAGGAGAGGTTGATACGGGCCAGTTGGGCATCGGCCTCGACTTCCTGCAGCCGGGCCGAAGCTTCGGCGACCTGACTGCGCAGCATCACGACCTGTTGCCGCATATCTTCAAACTTGGCGGCCCGGTAGGCGGCTGACTTATTTTCCCGCAATCTTTCCAGGCGGCGCATTTCCTGGTTTTTCATCACCATTTCCGCTTCCCGCGCCGCCAGCATCGCCTTGCGCGAGGTTACTTCGGCGACCCGCCGCTTATGCACCCAATGCAAACGGTCCCGCACCAGCACCGCCAGCACATCGCCCTTTTTTACCCGGTCACCGACCGCGGCGCGCATGGTAGCCACCGGCCCGGCGACACGGGCCGCGACGACGCCGGAGCGCCGGGCCACCAACCTGCCGATAACGGGAATGGTCTGCGAGACCGCCTCCGCGCGCACCTTGTCGATACTGACGAGGGCCGCATTGGCGGCTTTCCTGGCCGGCTTCTTTTGCGCCTGGCCCGGGCCGGCATGGAACAACAGCGCGGATGCCAGAACCACGGTGGACAAAATGCCCGCAATGGGCCGGCGATAATGAAAAACTTGAGGCAAATTCATGAATTCAGCGATCACTTCAGACAAGAGCCAGACCGCAAGGTGGCACCGTGAAGCGGCCTATTCAAGCCATCTTATACCACGGGCCAAGGGGAATATTGCCATGAATTGAGGGGGTGTTTTCGGCGCCGGATCATATGGCCCGCCGCGCGGCCGGGCCGGATCCGCCTATTGGATGCGCGTCGCGGGGAAATGCACCGTCGCCTTGGTACCAACATCAAGCTGAGATGTCAGGATCAAGGCACCGCCGTGCAATTCCGCCAGGGCCGTCGTAATCGCCAGGCCCAGTCCCAGACCACCATGCTGGCGGCTCGGACTGTCACTTGTTTGCGAAAATGACAGTCGCGCCCGTTCCAACTCGGCTTCACTCATGCCGATGCCGCTATCCTGGACCGAGAGATCCAGACCATGGCCGTTGTTGAATTCCACGCCGATCTCGATTTCGCCGCCCGTCGGGGTAAAACTGATCGCATTGGTCAGCAGGTTCAACAGCATTTGTTTGATCTTGGATTGATCGCCAATCAGATCGGGCAGGCCGTCGGGCAGGCTCGCCACCATGACAAGGCCCTTGGTCGCGGCCTTTTCAGCGATCATGGCAACGGAGGCCTCGATACAATTTTCCAGATCCACCGCGCCCTCGGCCAACTTCAATTCGCCGGTTTCGATCTGTGACATATCCAGAATATCATTGATGACATCCAGCAGATCACGGCCCGACTGGTTGATCGATTGGAGAAAACTTCTTCGATCTTCGCCCGACAACTGACTGCCTTCTCCGTCGTCCAGAAGGTCGGAAAAACCGATGATCGCATTGAGCGGCGTGCGCAGTTCATGGCTGACGTTGGCCAGGAAGTGCGACTTGGCGCGGTTGGCGACTTCGGCTGCTTCCCGCGCCCGGATCATTTCGACTTCCTCCAGTTTCCGCGCCGTAATATCAGCCACCGAGCCGGCGATACGGTAGGCATGACCGGAGGAATCGCGCAACGCAAGGGCCCGATCGGAAATCCAACGCAACTCGCCGTTGGCGTGGCATACCCTGTACTGCAGGTCGAATATCCGGCTATCACCGTCCAGATGCTCCTGCCAGCCCAAATGATAGCTTTCCTGATCCTCGGGATGGATCGCCGCCACCCAGTCTTCCCGCTGAAAACCAATGGGATCGCCTTGCGAACCGATAATCGACAGCACCCGGGGTGCAACATAGAAACGGCCGGTGCGCAGATCCATATCCCAGAGGCCCTCGTTCGAGGCAAGGGAAACCAAGGCATAACGCTCCTGAGCATCGCGTAACTGCTCCTCCTTGATCTTCAGATCGCTGATGTCTCTGATCAGGGTCACCGTTCCGCCGTCGTCGCAATGGTAATCGACGATTTCATATTCACATCCGTCGATCTTGCGCCGCTCGCTGATGTCGCCGATCCAATGGTTCTGCTTGCGCTTTTCAAGCCAGGAGGACGCGGCCGAAACGGGAACATATGCCGCGTTGAGTTCGGCGTTTGCCACATTGTCGAAATGCGCGCCGGCCACCAAATGGTCATTGATGCGGGTAAAGACATCGCGATAGATCTGATTGCACAGAACCAGACGGTCATCCTGGTCCCACAGCGCCACACCTTGGGGAATGCGCTCGACCATGGCATGTAGCAGCGTGGTGCCGGTCGTCCCGGCCGATCCGATCGCCGGCTGCATCATTCGCAGCACGGCACGGCGCATAACCAAGGCGCAGGTCAAGGAAACCAGGAAACCCGATACGCCAAACAGAAACAACCATATTGGCGGCATGGTCCAGTGCACCAAGGTCCGCGCGATCACCGGTCCCAGCGCGGTCACGCCGCCGATTAGGACAAAAACCAGCAATGCCAAGATGGACGCAACAGCCGAGGCGCGATCCGACGCCGTCAAGTCGCTGATCGCGTCATTACCTTCACCGTCTTCCGGCAGCAAGACATGGCCAACTTCGGTGCCAGGCTGGCCCCTACCTTGGTCATTCTGTACAGCTACGCTGCCCATGTGAACGCATCCTCGTCACTCGAACCGCCGCTCGAGCCCTGACTTATTCGACAGACGTGCCGCCGAGCCAGAGCAAACCCCGAATTCGCAATGGAATTAGTGACAAAATAATACAAACAAACTGCTAACAGACCTTAACAGCACGTCATAACCAACTGACGGCATTATATTTGTGTTAGGATTATTGAATGTGTGGACGCTATAGCCTGACCACCCCGGAAGAGGCCATGCGGCAGCTGTTTGATCTGCCCGCGGCGATGCTCGGCGCCTGGGCCCAACCGCGCTACAACATCGCACCCAGCCAAATCGCGCCCGTGCTGCGGCGCACGGCAAAGGGCGCGGCGCCCGAATTGGTTGGCATGACCTGGGGTCTGATCCCAAGCTGGAGTCGCGACCGGACCGGCGGGCAGATCAATGCGCGCAGCGAAACGGCGGCGGAAAAACCCAGCTTTCGCGATGCCTATCGCCACCGCCGCTGCCTGGTCCCAACCGACGGCTTTTATGAATGGCAGAAGATTGCCGGCGGCAAGCAACCTTATTGGATCAGCCGGGCGGACGGCGCGCCCTTTGTCTTTGCCGGCTTGTGGGAAAGCTGGTCCGACGGCCAATCGGCGGAAATCGTAAGTTTCACCATCCTGACCACGGAAGCATCCGAGGCGCTACGCCCCATTCATCATCGCATGCCGGTGATAGTTGGAGCTCAGGATTTCAATCTCTGGCTCGACCCCGGCGAAACACCATCGACGGAGTTGTTCGCGCCGGAACAGGCGCCGCAATTGCAGGCCCGCCCGGTTTCTCGGCGGGTCAACAGTCCCCGCAACGACGATCCGGCCTGTCTCGAAACGGCGCGGATAGAGCCGGCCCAGGGCAATCTATTCTAGCGCATGCCGGGTTTAATCGAACCCACACCCATGCGCTAAAACCTTTGGAATAGCGCGACTTATCCGCATTCAATTGAATGCGGGTTGTTCTAGCTGATGCCCTGGCGCCGTTCGATAACACCCAGCCAAACCGCCAGGCCAACGCCTATGACGCTACACACGGCCATCAGCCAGTAACTGCCGGCCCAGCCACCGAAACCGGCGATCATAAAGGCCATCGCGGGCGGCCCGGTCAGGCTGCCGATGTTGGCGCCCTGCACGACAATGCCGTTAACGGTACCGACCATGGCGAGGCTGGGCGCATGCGCCGCCGTCCCGGCCAGGACCGCCGCCGGCAGCAATCCGCCAAACAGGTTGAAGGCGAAGGCCAAGGGCAGTTTCCAGGCTACCGGAACATCGGGCGTAAAGATGCCAGCCCCGCAAAGCAACATAACGACAAATGCCACCAGCAGCAGCCACCAGCGCCGCGCCCCAAGATGCAGCAGCCAACTCGCCGCCAGATTACCTGCCGCATTGCCCGCGACCACGATCGCCGTCGCCACGCCGGCCTGGGCCGGCGTATGGGCCAAAACCTCGATTAGATAAGTCGGCAACCAGGACGCAACGGCGAAAAACTGCAGCGCATAAAGCGCGAAACAGAGGCTCATCAACACCGGCCCGGGACGCCAGACCGCCTGGCCCAAGGTGCGCCATGGCAGCGCCGCCGCCGCCATGGGCACCTGCGGCCAGCGCTGCGGTCCGGTGATCCAGGCAACGGCCAGCAGGCACAGCAGCGCCAATGACGCCGCCGCCACCCAAACGCCCTGCCAGCCGAACTCGGCCGCGATTGGCGGCGCGCCCAGGATCGCCAAGGCCATGCCAATAGGCATGAAACTGCCCCAGGCGCCCATGGCCAAATTGCGTTGCGATAAGGTGGTCGCGACGGCAATAAGGCGCGGCGCCGTCACCACACAGGACAGGAAGGCGACGCTTTCGATTACCCGGCAGGACAGCAGCCAGACCGGACCCGGCGCCAACGCACCGGCGTAGCCCGCCAAGGCCATGCCGCCCAGGCCGGCCATCAAAACCCGCCGCGCACCCATTTTGTCCGCCATGGCGCCGCCCATGACACCGAACAGGGCGCCGGTCAGATTGAACAGCGAGGCAAGCCAGCCGGCCGCGATCAACGACAGGCCCAATTCCGCCTGCAACGAGGTGATAAGAGGCGGCACCTTTCCGACCTGCACCGCCGCCACGATGCCGGCAGTCATCGCGATTATGACGACGCCCCAGCGGCTTCGCCCAGGCGATACAGCCTCGCCCTGGCCCGTGCCGGAGATTAGACCACCTTGCCCGGGTTCATGATGTTCGAGGGATCCAGGGCTTCCTTCACTGTCCGCATCAGGTCGACCTCAACGTCGGATTTATAGCGTTTAGCCTCGTCCCGGCGCAGCCGGCCCAGGCCATGCTCGGCGGAGATGGAACCATTCAGCTCCGTTATCAGATCATGCACGATGCGGTTGATGGCGCCATATTCCGCCGCGAAATCCGCGCCGGCCTTTTCACCGTCGCCGGTGACGGGCTGTACTGGGTTGTAGTGCATATTGCCGTCGCCCACGTGGCCGAAGGCAACACAGCGAACCCCGGGATACGCAGCCTCCAGCAACTGGTCCGCCCGTTCGAGAAATTCGGCAATCCTTGATATGGGCACGGAAACATCATGCTTGACCGACTGGCCCTCATGATTTTGCGCCTCGGGGATCGACTCGCGGATTTTCCATAGCGCCTCGCCCTGGGCCCGGTTGGCCGCCAATACCGCGTCCAGGACCTCTCCCGCCGCCAAGCCATCGCCCAGCAGCGCCTCGACCGGCTCGCGCAGGCTGTCCGGCGCGCCCTGGCCGGACACCTCCATCAGCACATACCAGGGATGCACCTCGGCAAAGGGATCGCTCATGCCGGGAACATGCTGCAAAACAAAATCAATGGGCCGGCGCTGGATCAGTTCGAAGGCCGTCACTTGTTCACCGACGCATTCCGTGGCCCGGCTCAACAAGGCCAGGGACGCCTTCGGATCCGGCACCGCCACCAGGGCCGTCTGAACTTCGGTAGGCTTTGGAAATAGCTTCAGGACCGCCGCGGTGATCATGCCCAGGGTACCTTCGGCACCGATGAACAACTGTTTCAGATCATAGCCTGTATTGTCCTTGCGCAAGCCGCGCAGCCCGTCCCAAATCCGCCCATCAGGCAGAACCACTTCCAGGCCCAGCACCATGTTCCGCGCGTTGCCATAGCGCAATACTTGGGTACCGCCGGCGTTGGTCGACAGATTGCCGCCAATCTGACAGGAACCTTCCGCCGCCAGGGACAGCGGGAACAGACGGTCGGCGTCCGAGGCCGCGGCCTGCAGATCGGCCAGGATGCAGCCCGCCTCCACCGTCATGGTGTTGTTCAATACGTCGATCTCCCGCACCTTGTTCATGCGCGAGGTGGAAATAATAATCTCGGTGCCGTCGGCGTGGGGCTGCGAGCCGCCGGTCAGGCCCGTATTGCCCCCTTGCGGTACGATCGGCGTGCCGCTGTCGGCGCAGATCGACACCACGGCGGCGACTTCGTCCACATTGGCCGGCTTCACCACCATGGGCACCCAGCCGTGCCAATTGTCACGCCAGGATTGGCAATGGGGCTCAATTTCCGATGGCTCCATGGTGAAGCCCTTGGGGCCCACGGCCGCCTTGATGCGCTCCAGCACCGCCTCGTCCACGGCATTCGGCCGCGCGCCCTTTATTTCACTATTCGCTTGCATAAGATTGATGTAACGCCTTTTTCACCACGCAACAAGCTCCCGCCGGCACGACTATGCCGGCGATGGGGGGCGCGGCGCGGCGGCGCGGCGCAAACGGTCATTGATGGCCCGGCCCAAACCTTCCTCGGGAATGGGCGCCACGGCGATGGCCGCGCCTGGCCCTTGGTCCAGCAGCCGCAGTTCGGCGAACAGCCTGGCCGCCGCCTCGATCAGGTCGCCCTTGGGGCTCAAATTATGCCCTTCAGTGAAGTCCGGGCCAAAGCCGAGGAGGACCTCGCCCGGCCCGGCCGCCGCCGCGTTCAGGCGCAACGCCTTGCCCGGTGCATAATGACTGGCCAACTGACCGGGGGCGCTGGGACTATCGGCGTTGTCCGATCCCGCCGCCACCTCGCCGACCGCCGCCTCCAGCCGTTCCTTGGAAATTCCGCCGGGCCGCAACAGCACCGGCCGTCCGGATTGAAACCCGACAACGGTGCTTTCCAGACCGATTTCACACGGACCGCCATCCAGGATCAACGCCACCCTGTCACCCAATTCCTGGTTCACATGTTCCGCCGTGGTCGGACTGATACGGCCCGAGCGGTTGGCGGAAGGCGCGGCGATGGGGCGCTTCACCGCCGCCAGCAAGGCATGCGCGTCGGGATGGCTGGGCACCCGCAAGGCAACACTGTCCAGTCCGGCGGAGGCGATAAGGGCGATGGCGCAATCGGGCCGCCGTGGCAGGACCAGCGTCAGCGCACCGGGCCAGAAGGCATCCGCCAGGGCCCACGCCGTATCATTCCACAGGGCGAAATCCCCGACCGCGCCGACATCCGCCAGATGCGCGATGAGCGGGTTAAAGGCAGGCCGCTGCTTGGCCGCGAAGATCGCCGCCACCGCCGCGCCGTTGGTCGCGTCGGCCCCCAGGCCATAGACGGTTTCGGTGGGAAAGGCCACCAGTTCGCCCTGACGCAACAACGCCGCCGCCCTGGCCCGGTCTTCCGCCCTGTCAGCGCGGCCAATGGGCGCCATGACGTCCGCTCACGGCTCCATATCGACGGTGGTCAGATGGTGCAGCACCGCCTCGGCCGTCAATTTTCCATGGCCGTCAACACAGCGATACATGCGGCGTTCGGGATCGCTGAACAGAGACAATTCGTCGTCCCAGAAAACCGGCCGCAAAAACCGCGTCTCCAGATCCATTTCCCACGGCATTGCCCGCGCCACGATGGCGCCGTGCATGGCGGTCAGTTGCATCGGGCCCTGGGCCAGGGGCGTTCGATAACCCCGCGAGGCGGCAAATTCCGGATCGAAATGGATTTGATTGCCGGCCTCCTCGGAATATCCCATGACCTTTTCCGGACTCAATTTCAAACTGCCCACGGCCGCCATGCCAGCGCGCGGATCTTCCGCCCCGCCGGCTGGTTTTTTTCCCGGCATTTTCGCGCCGGGCGCCGGCACCTCGTCAAAGGGCAAAAGATGCTCCGTCATCATGCGCAAGGGCACGGTTTGATTGGCCCGGCGAAATGCGATGTGGCAATTCAGATAGCGGCCCCGTGGTCCCTCGCCGTAGGGTCCAACTTCCGCTTCGACAGACAATATCTCGCCAAGGGCAACGCGGCCGGTCTGAAACAGGCGCTGGCGGACCAGGATGCGGCCGTCATTGGGCAGGCCGGCCTTGGCGATGGCGCGGAAGACATCCTGGGCAAATATCGAAATATCGGCGGTGCCGGCAAAGACTGCGCCGTTGATGTCCGTCGTCTGGTGATAGCGGTCCTGCCGGGCCTGGTCCACGAGGGCGGAAAAGACCGGAAAACGGGTTCCCACCGGGGCCGCGTCATAGGCGTTCAAGGCGCCGGATAGAGGTTTTGCCTGATCGTTCATTTGGGCTTTCTTTTGCCGGCCGCGGAACTGGAAAATCTTGCCGTTGCCTTTCCGGGGAGAGATAGCATATTACGCAGCGGACAGGTGAAATTCCAACAATCGATTAGGTTTCGAGATCATGAGTGAATATCAAGCCCCCCTTAAGGATATCCGCTTCACCCTGAACCAGATTTGCGATCTGGAAGGTATTCTGAACCTGCCGAAATTCGCCGAAAACGACGGCGATACGATCAACGCGGTGTTGGAGGAGGCCGGCCGGCTGGCCGCCGGCGTCCTGGCGCCGCTGAACCGTCAGGGCGATACCCAGGGCGCCACCCTGGCCAACGGCGTCGTGACGACGCCCGACGGCTTCCGCGAAGCCTATGCCGCCTACCGCGACGGCGGCTGGAACGGCATTCAGTTCGATCCCAACTATGGCGGCATGGGACTGCCCCTGGTGATCGGCAATGCCTGCGCCGAATTATGGAATAGCGCCAACATGGGTTTCTCCCTTTGCCCAATGCTGACCCAGGGCGCGATTGATGCCATCGGGGCCCACGGCAGCGACGAATTGAAGGAAACCTATCTGGAAAATCTGGTGACCGGGCATTGGACCGGCACGATGAATTTGACCGAGCCGCAGGCCGGCTCGGACGTCGGCGCCTTGCGCGCCAAGGCGGAACCGGCGGGCGATGGCAGTTGGCGCATCAAGGGGCAAAAAATCTTCATCACCTATGGTGAGCATGATTATGCCGAAAATATCATTCACCTGGTGTTGGCCCGCACCCCGGATAGCCCCGAGGGCACGCGCGGCATTTCCCTGTTCGTGGTACCGAAGTTCCTGGTCAACGCCGACGGCGGACTTGGCCAGCGCAACGATCTTCGCTGCATCAATCTGGAAGAGAAGCTGGGCATTCACGCCTCACCCACCGCCGTCATGAGCTTTGGCGACAACGAAGGCGCGGTCGGCTACATGCTGGGCGAGGAGAACAAGGGCATGCGCTGCATGTTTACGATGATGAACACGGCCCGCCTTAGTGTTGGCATCGAAGGCCTGGCAATCGCCGAAGGGGCCTATCAACACGCCGTCGCCTATGCCCTGGAACGGCGCCAGGGCAAAGCCATCGGCGCCACCGAACCCGGCCCCTCGGCCATTGTCGAACATGCCGATGTGCGCCGCATGTTGATGACCATGAAGGCCCAGATCGATGCCATGCGGGCGCTGTGCTATGTCAATGGTCAGGCCTTGGATCTGGCCCGCAACCACGTGGATGAGGAACGGCGCGCCTGGTACGGCCAGTTGGCCGAGCTGTTGACGCCCCTGTCCAAGGCCTGGAGCACGGACCTGGGCTGCGAGGTCGCGTCACTTGGCGTGCAGATCCACGGCGGCATGGGCTTCATCGAAGAGACCGGCGCGGCGCAATACTACCGCGACGCCCGCATCGCGCCCATCTACGAGGGCACCAACGGCATCCAGGCGCTGGATCTGGTAATGCGCAAACTGACCATGGCGGGCGGCGATGTCGTGAAACGCTATCTGACGGAAATGCGCGGCCTGGACCAGGACCTGGCGGAGGGCGGCGCGGATTACGTCAAGACCAGGGCTAATTTGGCCGCCGGGCTGGATAGCCTGGAGGAAGCATCGCTTTGGCTGCTGGACGCCATGGCCTCGGACCCCAATGCCGTTGCCGCCGGCGCCACGCCCTATTTGCGCATGTTCGGCATGACCGTCGGCGGCCACCTGATCGCCAAGGGCGCCCTGGCCGCCGCCGCGCAGGCGGACCTGCCGGGCGCCGATGCGCCCTTCCTGAATGGACGGATCGCGACGGCGCGCTTTTTCGGCGAACAGATCCTGCCGCAGGTACCGGCATTACTGCCCAGCGTCACCGCCGGGTCCGGCCCTCTCTACGCCGTTCAGGCCGAACACTTGGTCAGCTAGCGGCGGCGAAATAATCGATTCGATTGGATAATCTCTCGAACGCGACATTATTGCCCGAACATAAACCGTTATTTTTCATATAGTTACAACGACTACTTGTAGCTCAGATTCTGAACTCTACAATATTTAGGCAGGGTGAAGGTGAGCAAGTAACCGTAGACGTTTAGCCTGAAAGTCTAGGCAAGGACCGCTCACCTCGGAACGGCTCAAGCAAGAGGGGCAAGATGCGGAACCTTCTTTCGCGGGTGCAGGTCAACATTGGGCGGCAATTGCTGTTGAATGACTTGGTCGCCACGATCGAGACTGATTTCGAGGAATATGGTCAGGTCGTCGACTCCGCGCCGGCTTGGCATGATAAGCGGGTCGCGCCGACCGACCCGGATCACAACACACTTGGGCCGAAGAATGCCTATTGGGTCGCCATCCGGGACGAGGCGGGCGAAGTCATGACCTGCTCGGCCCAACGGATCTGGCCGAAATCCCGCTTGGTGGACCTGATCAATTCCGGACGTTTCCTGTACGACGGCACCAAGGATGAGGGCCAGGACAGCCTGCATTTGTTTACCGAAGGGCTTGGCCATATTCAGGGCAACATCGCCTATTGCGGCGGCGGCTGGGTTCACCCCAAGGTCAGGGGCAAGGCCATGGCGACCATGGCGATCATGCTGGCACAGGCCAAGATGCTGCAGGATTTCGATGTCGACTATTGCTTTTCAATGGTCCGGCCGGACTTTATTGAGAAGGGCATGGCACTTCGTACCTATCGCTACTACCACATGGATTTTGGCGCCACCCTGTGGCGGGCGGAGATGGGCGAGCGGATCGATTTCTGGGTCCTGCACAACAGCCGGGCGGATCTGATGCGTGAAATGACCCTATGGGTCAATGCTTCCGACTAGGGCAGCCGCGAGGTTAGAGCAATTTTTAGTTAGTCAGAGTCGCTTTCGCGACTTAGGTAATTGGTTCAATTGCTCATTTCTTAAGAGTCCGGGCATGTTTAGAAGAAACATGCCCTAGGAGCGTTCGATCTCGGCTGACAGGGTGACAAGGCGGTCGATGTTGTCTGCTTTATTGACCGTTGGGAATATGATCCGGTCATAGCTGATTTCAACGCCGTCGAAGCTACCGACAATATGGTGGGCCAACGGCTCCCGCGCGGCGATGGCTTCGCTGAAGCAGGTGATTATTACCTGGGTCACATCCTTGTCCGGTATCTCGTGCATGCGGCGGGCGACGAAGTTGCGGTCGTCGTAGACATGGAAGTCGCCGCCGAAGAAGGCGAACACATAGTTCATCGGATCGTCCGCATCGGTGGCCACCACGGACGAGCGCCCATTGAGGATTTCCGGCGCGCCGACCAACGGCCCGAAGCCAAGCTCCTCTCGTCGGTAAAGTCCCCCCCGACCACAAAGTTGGTACCAACGCTCCAGCGCGGTTCCCAACAGCGGATCTCGGATCTTTTCCAACCCTATGTGTTCTACTCTGACCATAATTCGCGTTACCCTAGTTTACGAAAAAGTTAACTGCAAGAGTTTGATTTCGTTAACAATTTAATTTCCCGGCTCCTTTCTTTCCAAAGCCTGCCCCTTTGCCGGAGAAATTGACCCACAGGCTTACCCACAGAGATACTCACAATACGAGAATCGCGCGAAATTCGACGAACAACAGCCGTGCGCCGGCGCCGCGCCATGAGGCCGGCCGGCGCCATCACCTCGGCCGCGCCGCAACACCCTTGCATTTGACGTTTACGTCAACGTTAAGTTAGCATAGTGATAGTACACTCCATGTCATTGGTAGCTACATAATGGGGGCGGCGGTGGTCCGCCGGCAGGCAGTCCCTATACGAAAGGCATTTTATGGTCGCCGAAAACGAAGTCGAATACCCTTACGAAGATGCGGCCGAGCTGGGCCAGCCACTGGAAGTGGCCCCCGGTGTTTTCTGGCTGCGAATGCCATTGGAATTGACCGGCCTGGATCACATCAATCTATGGTTGCTGCGCGATGGCGCGGGTTGGAGCATCGTCGACACCGGCATGAAGTCGGACCGAATTCACGAATTATTGGAAGGCGTTTTTGAAAATTTTCTCGATGGTTTGCCCATCACCAGGGTTTTCTGCACCCACTTCCACCCCGATCATATTGGCCAGGCGGGCTGGTTGACCCGGCGCTGGAAGTGCGATTTGTGGATGACCCATCGCGAATGGTTGCAGGGCCGCGTCGCCGAACTGGACCATCACGACAAGATGCCAGATTGGCAATTGCAGTTTTTCCGCCACCTTGGCCTGTCGAAGTCGGCCCTGGGCGCAATGGCCGAAACCCGGTACGACCATTTTCAGCAATCGGTGACAGCACTTCCGCCGCAAGTATATTCCGTGCGCGCGGGCCAGGAAATCCGCATCGGTGACGATGACTGGCAGGTCATCGTCGGGCGGGGCCATTCGCCGGAACATATGTGCCTGTTCAATCACAAAACCCGGGTGCTGATCTCCGGTGATCAGATCCTGCCCAGGATCACGCCGCATATTGGCCTGCATGCCTCGGAACCGGCGGCCAATCCCCTGCAGCTGTACCTGGATACGCTGGCCAATTTTGACCATCTGCCGGCCGATACCCTGGTCCTGCCGGCCCATGGCCTGCCGTTTTATCGGCTGCATCCGCGTCTGGCCTTTTTGCGCGAACATCATGCGCAACGATTGTCGACGCTGGAGGAATTCTGTGTCGAGCCAACCCGTGTTCTATCGACCCTGAAGGTGATGTTTCAACGGGAACTGAACCCGTTCGAGGCGCTGCTGGGCATGAGCGAGGCGCTAGCCCATCTGCACTGTCTGATGGGACAGGGCCGCATCGTCCGGGAAACCTCCGACGATGGGGTCTGGCTATATAAAGCCAGCGGCCGGCGGGCGGATGCCGCCTGAGGCGGCGCTCCTGGGGCTGGACTGGGGCACAACCAGTCTGCGCGGCTATCTGATCGGCGCGGATGGCGCTGTGCTGGCGGAAAGATCAGCCGAGGCCGGCATCCTGCAAATCCAAAACGGCGCCTTCGCCGGGGCACTAAACGATCTGGCCGGCGATTGGCTGACCGGCAACCCCACCCTGCCCATCATCGCCTCGGGCATGATCGGATCGCGCCAGGGCTGGGTGGAAGTGCCTTACGTGGACCTTCCGGCAAGCACCGCCAGGTTGACCCTTTATGTCCATGACGGCTTCGAACGGCCGATCCATTTCGTCCCCGGCCTGACCAGGCGCGACGGCGGCGGCGTACCGGACGTAATCCGCGGCGAGGAAACGCAAATTATCGGCGCCGGCGGGGAGGTCTTGCAAGATGGCCTTTACCTGTTGCCGGGCAGTCACAGCAAATGGGCCGAGGTGAAGGACGGAAGCATCATCTGGTTCGCCACCTTCATGACCGGCGAACTGTTCGCGGCCCTGAAGGACCACACGATCCTGGGCCGGATGATGGCGGGAGATGCGGAAAACGAGGCCGCTTTCCGGCGCGGCGTTGAATACAGCCGAGGCGCCGGCGGCACGCTGCAACGGCTGTTCAGCGCCCGCACATTGGCGCTGTTCGGCGAACTGCCGGAAACCGGCGTGGCGGCCTATCTTTCGGGCCTGCTGATCGGGGCGGAAATTGCCGAAGCCCGGGCCCTGGTGCAATATCCCGACAGCATGATCATGATCATCGGCAGCGCGGATCTATCGCGGCGCTATCAGACCGCCCTGTCCATATGCGCCTGGCCGGCGGACTTGGCGCCCGCCGGCGCCGCGGCGCGCGGCCATTGGCGCATTGCAGCCGCCGCCGGGCTTATATCGCGATGACAACCTTGGCAAACCATCTGGCGGAACTGCCGCTGATCGCCATTCTTCGCGGTATCCGGCCAGACGAGGCAGTGGATATCGGAGAGGTACTGTTCGCCGCCGGATTTCGCATTATCGAAGTGCCGTTGAATTCGCCGGAGCCGCTGCAGAGCATCGCCCATCTGGCATCAGCCCTTGGCGACCGGGCACTAATCGGCGCCGGCACGGTGCTCAATCCCCAGGCCGTCGATGATGTCGCCGCCGCCAACGGCCGACTGATCGTCATGCCCCATGGTGACCCATCGGTCATTGCCCGGGCCAAGACCCAGGGCCTGTACTGCCTGCCCGGCGTTGCCACCCCTACGGAGGCCTTTGCGGCGCTCGCCGCGGGCGCCGACGGTTTGAAAATGTTTCCCGGTGAAAGCCTGCCGCCCAGCGTGGTCAAGGCCTGGCGCGCGGTGCTGCCGGCCGGGCTTGGCCTGTTTCCCGTGGGCGGCATTTCGGCGGACAAGATGGCCGCATATTGCGCCGCCGGCGCCAGCGGTTTTGGCCTGGGATCGGCCCTTTACAAACCCGGTATGAGCGCCGGCGAAGTTAGCGACAATGCCGAAGCGTTCGTCGCCGCGTGGCGGCAGATCGGATCATGAAGACTACTCTGGAAACCGAGCGGTTGATCCTGCGCCCCTTCACCATGACCGACCTGGATGATCTGATCCCGATCTATGGCGATGGGGAGGTGATGGCAATCCGTAAGCTTGGCGTGCAGACAGCGGAACAGACAGCGGCGGAGCTGTCCGGCATCGTCGATCATTGGCGGCAACACGGTTTCGGCCTTTGGGCCGTGATCGACCGCCAGGATGATACGTTGTTGGGGGAATGCGGCCTGCGCTACCGCGATCCGGTCCTGGCCGGGGACAGTGAGATCGAGATATCCTACGGCCTGGCGAAAAGCGCCTGGGGCCGGGGCCTGGCGACCGAGGCCAGCCTGGCCGCCATGTCCTTCGGCTTCCATGTTGCCGGCCTGACCCGGATTGTCGCGGTCGCCAAGGCCTCCAACCACGCCTCGCACCGGGTGATGGAAAAACTTGGCATGCATCCGGCGGAGACCTGGGAACGTGACGGCCTTGGCCGGGTCAAGTACACTATCGGCGCGGAAGAATTCACAACAAACCAGTAGTCGAGGAATACCAGCCCATGAAACTCTACGACCTGCCCCCCTCCCCCAACGCCCGCAGGGTAAGGATTTTCATTGCCGAAAAAGGGCTGGAAATACCTTCCGTCGCCGTCGACATGGCCAAGGGGGAGAACAAGCAGCCGGATTATCTGGCGAAAAACTCCCTGGGCAAGATGCCTGTTTTGGAGCTGGATGACGGCACCTGCATCGCCGAATCCGGCGCCATCTGCCGGTATCTCGAAGAAATTCATCCCGAACCGGCCTTGATGGGCACGACGCCGGTGGAGCGGGCCCAGGTCGAGATGTGGAACCGGCGCATGGAACTGGAAATCCTGCTGCCGCTGATCAATGTCTTCGGCCATACCCACGAAATGTGGAAGGGCGTGCATACGCAAATCGCCGAATGGGGCGAGGTTTGCCGGGAAAATGCCCTGAACAGGCTGGCCTGGCTGGACGGCGAGATCGCGGGCCGGGATTACATCGTCAATGATAGCTATTCCGTCGCGGATATTACGTTGCAGTGCGGCCTGGTTCTGGGCAAGGCGGTGGGCGTCCGCGTGCCGGAGGAATTGAGCAACGTCAACGCCTGGTTCGACCGCGTCGCGGCGCGGCCTACCGCGCGGGCATAAAGGCGCCTATAATACCGTCGCCTAATTAAGGAGACCCATCATGTCTAAACCTCTGCTGAGCGGCTCGTTCGTGGCCTTGATCACGCCGATGAACCAGGATTATTCCATTGATTACGGTGGTTTTCGCACGCTGATCGAGTTCCAGCGGGAGAATGGCTCATCCGGCGTACTGATCATGGGCTCCAGCGGCGAGGTCTCCATGCTGACGACCGAGGAGCGCTACGCCATCGTCCGCGAGACCATGCAGCAGAAACAGCCGGGTATGGAAATGTGGTACGGCTGCACCGGTCCGACCACCGAGGCGACCATTGCCTATGTCAAGCAGGCCGCCGCCGAAGGCGCCGATGGCGCCATGGTCGCGGCGCCGGCCTACATCTGCGCCTCGAACGACGATATCGTCGACTATTTCCTGGAAGTGGCCGACGCCTCGACCATTCCCCTGGGCGTCTACAACAACCCGCCACGGGTGAAGACCGACCTGTCGGCCGAGGAAGTGCTGCGCATCGCGGCGCATCCGAACGTTCAGTTGCTGAAGGAGTCCACGGGACGGGTCGCGCAAGCGGCGCAAATCGCCCGCGCCCGCCCGGAAATGAGCCTGATGTGCTGTTGCTCCCCAAATCTTGGCCTGATCGTGCCGACCATGAGCCTGGGCGGCCACGGCACCGCCAATATGACCGGCAACATCATCCCGCGCGAGATGGCGGTGATTTCCAAGCGCTGGGAGAATTACGAGGATGCGGAGAATTTCCAGGCCGCCTACCTGCGCAACCTGCCCATGCTGCATTACGCTTATTCCGCCATCAACCCGGTGCCGATGAAGTCCCTGATGGCCGCCATGGGCATGCCGGCCGGCCCCCTGCGCAAGCCGCAAAAGCACCTCACCGGCGCGGCCCTGCAACGGGGCCTGGATGCGGTGGCGGAGTTGGGCCTGATCGACACCTATGGCTATGCGCCGATCACCAGCTTGGCGGCGGCTGAATAAGAACAGGCCATGGAGGACGGGCAGGCCAAGTCGGCCTCGGGCATCCCGCTAAAGGCCTATTATCGGCGCGCGGATGTCGAATCCGAGCAACTGGAGGCGCCGGGCCAGGCCGACTTCACCCGGGGCATATTCGCCGAGGGCTACCGGCGCCAGGCCTGGATGGAAAGTCTGGCCTGCGGCTACGGCCTGCCGGAGGAAACCAACGAACGCATCCGCTATCTGAAAAGCGTCGGGCAGGCCGGTTACGCCGGGCGGATGTCGATCAATCTGGTGTTCGACCGGCCAACTTTTTGTGGCCTGGACAGCGATCATCCCATGGCCCGCAACGAAGTCGGCAACGTCGGCGTCGCCATCGATTGCCTTGACGACATGGCGCGCCTGTTCGATGGCTTCGATTTAGCGCAGTTGAACGCCGGTTTCATCGCCGATCGGTCGGGGCCGTTCCTGATGGCGATGTATATCGCCCTGGCCGACAAATGGGGCGTTGCCCGGGAGCAACTGCGCGGCATCGTCTGCAACAACCCGTTGACCGATTTCTTCTGCTCCAAGACGCCGATGTTCCCGCCCGGCGATAGCCTGCGCCTAATGATCGACTGCGTCGCGTTCTGCAACGCCGAAACGCCCCGCTTCAACACGATCCGTATCAATGGCTACAACACCCGTGAACTTGGCAGCTCGTCGCTGCAGGAAGTCGGTTTCAATCTGGCCATCGCCAGGGCCATTATCAGCGCCGCCGCTGAACGGGGCCTGGAGTTGGACAAATTCGTCGCCGGCATCAATTTTCAGTTTTCCCAAGGTAGGGACTTCTTCGAGGATATTTGCAAAATTCGCGCCGCCAGACGCATGTGGAGCCGCATGCTGGAGGAGGAATTCGCCATCGCGGACGAGGCCGCCCGGCGGATGAAGATCCACATGCAGACCGCCGGCTCCTCCCTGACGGCGCAGGAGCCCTTGAACAACATCGCCCGCATTGGCCTCCAGGTCCTCTCGGGCGCCCTGGCCGGCAGCCAGAGCATGCATATCGCCTCCTACGACGAAGCCCTGGGCATCCCCACGGAAGAGGCGGTGCGCACCGCCATCAAGACCTCGAAAATTGTCATGCATGAAACCGGCATAGACAAGGTCGCCGATCCCCTGGGCGGCTCCTACTATGTCGAGGCCTTGACCGACGAGTTGGAGCGCCGTATCGGCGCTGTCATGGCGGAAGTGGAGGCCGAAGGTGGCGTCATCGCGGCCCTGGAAAGCGGCTATTTCGAACAGCAAATCGCCAACACCGCGTATCTGGCACAAAGCGAGATCGAGCGCGGCGAACGCGTCGTGGTCGGCGTCAACGCCTACCGCGAAGACGGCGATGTCGGCATCAACGAGATTTTCCGGCCCAACCCGGAGGCCGCGAAAACCGCCGTCGCGCGCATCAAGGCGCTAAAGACGACGCGTGACGCCGCCGCCGCCACGGCCGCCATCGACGCCATCAAGGCCGCCGCCACGATGGGCGAGGCGATGATGCCGCGCTATGTGGAAGCCGCCAAAGCCAACGTTACGCTGGGCGAAATGATCAACGCCGTCGAGGCGGTAACGGGGCAGTTCAGCCATGCCGCCATCACCGCGAATATCAGTTAGAGACGTGCCGGCATGAACGACCCAGCGATCCGGGTACTGCTGGCCAAGCCAGGCCTGGACAGTCATGAAAGCGGCATCAAGATGATCGCGGCGGGCCTGCGTGACGCCGGCATGGAAGTCATTTACCTAGGCGTCTTCCAAACCTCCGACAGCATCGTTAGCACTGCCCTGGAGGAGGATGTGGACGTGATCGGCCTGAGCTATCTCTCGGGCGGCCACCAGGGCCTGACGGCGGAGCTTATGGCAGCCCTGAAGGACGCGGGCCTGGCCCACGTCAGCGTCATTTGCGGCGGCATCATTCCCGATGACGATCACGCCGCCCTGAAAGAGATCGGCGTCAAGGGCATCTACGGACCCGGCACGCCGATGGCCGAGGTGGCAGCGGAAATCATGGGCATTGCACGGGGCACAGGGTAAGCGAGACTACCACAATTGATCGGAGGCGATGGCGGCGCCCTCGACCATGGCGGCCAGCTTGGCCCAGGCAATGTCGGGATCAACCGCCGGGCGCGAGGCGAAAGTGGCGAAACCGCAGTCGGAGCCGGCGATCACCCGCTCCCGCCCGACCTTGGACGCGTAGCGGCGGATCCGTTGTGCCACCAGTTTCGGATGCTCGATGAAATTCGAGGTGGAATCGATCACGCCCGGTATGACGACCTTGCCGTCGGGCAAGGGATGTTGGTCAAAAACCTCCCATTCGTGCTCATGGCGCGGATTGGCGCCTTCCAGAGAGATGGCGTGGGGCCGGGCGCCATAGACCAGATCCAGGATATCGGCCACGTCGATGTCATGATGGTGGGGGCCTTGATAATTGCCCCAGCAAAGATGGATGCGCATCGATTCGGGCGGGATATTGGCGGTCGCGGCATTCAGAACTTCGATATGGCGGGCCGCGACCTTGCGGAATTCGGCAACGGATTTCTTGCGGTGCACCAGGTGCCGGCCCATGGCCAAGTCCGGGCAATCAAGCTGCAGTGTGGCGCCGGAGGCAACGATCGCCTCGTACTCGTCCTTCAGAATGCCCGCCAGGGCGTCCAAATAGGCGTCGTCATCAGGATAATATTGGTTCTGCAGGAATACCGAGACCACGCCAGGGGACGAGGCGGTAAGGAAACCTTCCGTGGGGCGGTGTTTCTTTACCGCCGCCGCGAAATTGGCCAGGTCCTTTTGCAGCGGCCCATCATCGCGCACCGAGAGGGGGCCGTCGCAGGCCGGTCCCTGCAGGCTGCGTTCCGTCCCCCCCTGCTCCACCAGACGCCGTGCATAGGGCAAGAAATCGAGCAAATCAGCGGCAGCGCGGTTTTCCGTCGCCGTGCCGCCAAAGCCATCAAGCCGGTCTTTCAGATAGGTGGCATAGCTGATTTTGCTCATCTCCCCATCGCTGACCAGATCGATGCCGGTGGCGACCTGGCGGGCGACAATGTTGTCAACCGATGTCGCGACACATTGATCAAAGTCAGCGCTGTCATAGGGTTCGCCCTGATCCTTCAGGTCCAGCATGACGATCAGGTCATCGGGACGCGGCAAGCTGCCCACATGGGTTGTCAGAATACGGTCGATGGAAGTCTTCATGATCGCGCCGCCCCTTGCCTGGTATGCCTAGTCCGGGAAACCCGCGGCACAGGATCGCATGGCGCGCTGGCAATCGCCAGACCCCGCGCCAGCGCCAGGAATTGAATTTTGCAGAAAAATAAAGGTTTCAATTGCCATTACCTTCAATCCCTCGGTAGACTATGGGTAATAAGAAGAAAGACAGTATCGTACGCGTGTCGGAGTATAGGGTGAAAAAGGGGGGTAGACATAATGGTCCTGAAAGGATCCTGCCAGCCGATCAGCCGAACTTTGACACATATTCCGAGTGGCTCGCAAAGGGAGGCCTTATCTAATGTCTAAGCTTAAAATCCGTAATTCATTCGGCCAGCAGACCAGGCGTGAATTTCTCGCCACGTCGTCGGCCAGCGTGGCGGCGGCAGCTGGCGCCGCGGCAACGGCCAGCATGCCGGGCGCGGCATTGGCGGCGAAGAAAAAGGGCGGCACACTGCGGTTTTCGACCCGCTCGGACTCCCGTGGTCTGGATCCGCAACGCAACATCGTCTACTACGTCTCGCATCCGTTGGCGGCGACCTCGGGCGGCCTGCTCGACATCGACGAAAACATGGACATCGTTCCGGCCATTGGCGAGGAATGGACGATATCCGATGACATGAAGACCTATACCTTCAAGATCCGCAAGGGCGTGACCTTTCACAATGGCGCCGACGTTGATGCGCCGGCGATCAAGTGGAACTTTGACCGGGTCCGGGATCCGAAGACCAGCCACTCCTTCCATCGCAGCTTTTTCAAGTTGGTGAAAGAGGTCACCGCCGTTGACAAATATACCCTGCGAATTGATCTGGAACTGCCAAGCGCCGTCTTCCTGGCCAGCGTGACCTACTATCCGGTCAATCTGATCGCGCCCAACAGCGTTGATCAGGTGGACACGCATCCGATCGGCTGCGGACCCTTTAAATTCGTCAGTTGGAAACGTTTCGCGAAAACCGAAATGGTCCGGTTCGAGAATTTCTGGCAAACCGATGCCGCCGGCAATTCGCTGCCCTATCTCGACGCGATCGAGGGTTATCCGAAGAAAGAGGACAAGGTTCGCCTGACCGCCCTGCGCACGGGCGAAGTCGATTTGATCGAGAACATGTCCTATGCGGATGCCGCCAACTTCAAGAAAACCCAGACGGCCAATTACAATACCTGGGATATCCCGCAGGTCGGTTGCGGTTATCTTGCGGTGCAATCCAAGAAGGGTCCATTCGCCATGGACGCGGCGGACGGCAAACTGATGCGCCAGGCCTTGTCCCATGCGATTGATAAGGAAGCTATCCACCAAGCCATCTTTAACGGCTTGAGTGAAAGCCTGAACGGCTTCTATGGCACGTCGAGCTCCTGGCACATGCCAGACATCAAGAATGTCAAGGAATACGATCCGGAGAAGTCAAAGGCCATTCTGCGTAAACTGAATGCCATGAATACGCCCGTCGCGGTTGTTGCCCGGCAGGCCTATTCATACATGCACCAGACCGGAGAGATCGTTTACTCCATGTTGGAGGAAGCGGGCTTCAAGGTGACCAACGAAGTCTTCGACAATCCGGTGCTGCGCAAGAAGTACAAAAAGTCCGACTACGGCGTCGATTCGACGGCGAACAGCTACCGCTTCGAGCCTGATCAATGGTATTCCGTCAACGTTCTCTCGTCCGGACCTTCAACCAAGCTGCGGACCGGTTACAAGAACGAAGCGGCTGACAAGTTGATCATCGCGGCACGGGCCACGAAAGACAAGCAAGTGCGGATGGAGATGTATACGGACGTCGAAAGCATGGTCAATGAGGATTGCGCATTGATTTATACCCACGGCATTCCGTTGACATCCGCCGCGACCAAGAAGTTGAAGGATTACAAGCCTGCGTTTGCCGGTCCGTTCAACATCTCCAACGGCGGCGTGCGTGTCGCTTATATGGACGGTTAACCGCGTATCTAGAAGAGGCGCATTCGTTGTCCGGCGACGCTTTCCCAACCGAAGGCGTCGCCGGCGCGCCGGGCCGGAGCTTGTAGCATGCTCATTTATGCAATCAATCGCATATTGCAGATTATTCCCGTGATTTTCATCCTTTCGGTCCTGGTATTCGGTTTCGTCCATGCCCTGCCCGGCGATGTCATCGATACCCTGACCGCCACGGACGGCGAAGAGGATCCGGAAGTCCGGGCCGCCTTGGAAGAGGAATTTGGTCTCAACAAGCCGATTTACGTGCAGTATTTCATTTGGGTTGGCTCCGCCCTGCAAGGTGATTTCGGCAAATCGCTGGTGACCCGTCGGCCGGTCAATATTGAACTGATCGAACGAATTCCCGCCACCGTATATTTGGCACTTGTCGGTATTGGGTTATCGATATTGATCGCCGTGCCCCTGGGAACGCTGGCGGCGGTCAGACGCAACACCCTGACGGATTACTCGGCACAAATATCCTCGCTGGCCGGCATATCGATCCCGGAATTCTGGTTCGCAATTCTATGTATTCTGCTGTTTGCACTTCACCTGGGCTGGTTGCCCTCGTCCGGCTATGCGCCGTTATTTAGTGAACCCGGCAAGAGCGTTTTTTATCTGATCCTGCCGGCCCTTGCCGTGGGCTTCCGCCAAGCCGCCTTCACCACTCGGCTGACGCGGTCCTCAATGCTGGACGAAATCAGCAAGGATTATGTCGATACCGCACGTTCCTTGGGTCTTTCCGAACGCAAAGTGATTTACAAATACACCCTGCGCAACGCCATGATCCCGACCATCACCATTTCCGGCCTGCAGTTGGCCGGCCTGCTGGGCGGCACGGTGGTGTTGGAGACGATCTTTTCCTGGCCAGGCATCGGTTTGGCCATCTATTCAGCCATCCAGCTACGTGATTTCCCGGTCATCCAGGCCGGCGTCCTGGTGTTGGGCATCATGGTGGTGATCATCAATCTGCTGGTCGATTTATTGTACCGCGTGCTGAACCCACGCGTTGGTATGGGTTAGGGGACGCCGCAATGTCTGATCAACAACTACAATCGCGTCAACGGGTCGACACGATCAGTCCCGACGATACGCCCCTAGCGATCCGCGTGCGCCGGATACGAACCGTCTCCAGGAACGCCTTTGACGAGCTTCTGAAAAGCAGGACCGCGACCATCGGCGCGATCATGATGATCATGCTGATTGCCACCTGTATTCTGACGCCCGTGCTTGCCACGCACTCGCCGACCAAGCCCAATTACCGCATCCGTCTGCAACCTGCCAGCGCGGAACATTACTTTGGCACCGACAAGTTCGGGCGTGACATCTACTCCCGTGTTCTGTGGGGCGGACAGCGCATCGTCCTTATCTCGATTGCCGCGGTTGTCTTGGGCTTGGCACTGGGTATTCCGCTTGGCGTTTTTGCCGGATTCTTTGGCGGCCGCTTCGATTCCATTTCCATGCGCTTCGTCGACGGCCTCATAGCCTTTCCGGGACTCTTATTGTATTTGCTGATCATAACGGTGGCGCGGGAATGGAAACTTGAAGGCTTCTGGAACGATTTGATTCTTGTCTTCGCGCTTGGCTTAAACACCATGCCGGAAATCGCACGCTTGACCCGAGGCACATCAATGGTCGAGGCGCGAAAGGAATATGTCGAAGCCGCGCACGTTGTCGGCGAAAACAGTATGTATATCGCGCTGCGCGAAATATTGCCCAATATCGTCTCGCCCTTGATCGTCAATGCCACCGTGCGCCTGGGCTATATCATTCTGATTATTGCCGCGCTGTCGTTCCTCGGTCTTGGCACGCCGCCGCCGACGCCGGATTGGGGCAGTGACCTCAACGTCGCCCGGGAACACATGGAGAGCCACCCGATGCTGGCGGTTTATCCGGGCCTGGCGATCTGCTATTCCGTGCTCGCCTTTAACCTGTTTGGCGATGGCCTGCGCGATATTCTCGACCCGCGCATTTCGGATCGCTAACCCACCCGCCAAGTCGATGCCGGCAGGCACCTGATAACAGGCGCCCGGAGGCGCTTGCCCATGTGCGGGCGGCTCAAATCGCGCGTAACGAAAATCGTACCCGGCTGAGTATCAAGATCTGAGCCTCAAGAGCTGTGTCTTAAGGGCAGCGTCTCAAGCGCAATGTCTTAGAGATTGTGGCAGGCGACTTGGTGATCGGTGTCGACGGAAACCAACTCCGGCGAGACTTCGCCGCAGATCGAGGTTGCAAGCGGACAGCGGCCTTGTAGGCGGCAGCCGGGCGGCGGATCGATCGGCGTCGCAACCTCCCCTTCCAAGGTCAGACGGGGTGGCGGTTTCTTCGGGTCGGCCTCGGGCACCGCGGCCAGCAGGGCCTTGGTGTAAGGATGCAACGGATCGGAAAATATCGTCGCCACCGGGCCGGATTCAACAATCTTACCCACATACATGACCGCGACCCGATCACTGATATGGCGGATGACCGCCAAATCATGGGCGATAAACAGATAGGTCAGGGAAAATTTTTCCTGCAGTTCCCGGAAAAGATTAAGAATCTGCGCCTGGATCGAGACGTCAAGGGCGGAGACCGGTTCGTCGCCGATCATCAGTTCGGGATTGACGGTCAGGCCCCGGGCGATGGCGATGCGCTGGCGCTGGCCGCCGGAAAATTCATGGGGATAACGGTCGATATGCTCGGATCCCATGCCAACCAGGTTCAGCAGTTCGAGAACCCGTTCCCGCTTTTCATACCAGGTATTGGCCAGATTATGCACCTCGAGAGGTCGGCTCAAGATATCCATGATCGTCTTGCGCGGATTGAGCGAGGCATAGGGATCCTGGAATACCAACTGCACATCTTTCCGCGTCTCGCGCATGCGCTTTGGTGAAAACGCCAGCAGATCCTCGCCGCGCAGCTTGATCTCGCCCTCGGTCGGTTCGATCAACCGGGTGATCAAGCGGCCGGTGGTCGATTTTCCACAGCCCGATTCACCGACCAGCCCCAGTGTTTCGCCCTTACGAACGTAAAAATCAATCCCATCGACCGCCTTCACGGTCTGTGTCTTGCCCGCGACCCGGCTGACAAAATCGCCATTCAGGGTGAAGTATTTCACCAGGTCCTTAACTTCCAACAGGTGTTCGCTCATGAGCTTCTCTGCCTTGGTACGCTTCGATTTTTCCAGAACATCACTGATGGTGGGCGCTAAACGGTTGGTTGTTCATGCAAATGGCATGCGGCGAAATGGCCCGGCGACAGTTCCTTGAACTGAGGAATACGTTCCCTGCAAATATCCATGGTATGGGTGCAGCGCGGATTGAATTTACACCCCGTCGGCGGATCCATCATGTTGCAGACCGTGCCATCGATCGGCGTAAGGAATTTTTCCTGCACATCCAGCCGCGGGATCGAGCGCAACAGCCCCACCGTATAGGGATGTTGGGGATTGGCGAAAATCTCGTCCTTGGTGCCGATTTCCACCAGATGCGAAGCATACATCACGCCAATCTTGTCACAGGCATGGGCGACAACGCCCAAATTATGGGTGATGAACAGCAATGACATATCAAAGCGTTCGATCATCGACGAGATCAGTTCCAGGATCACCGCCTGAATGGTGACGTCCAGCGCGGTGGTCGGCTCGTCCGCGATCAGAAACGTGGGATCGCAGCTCAACGCCATCGCCAGCATGACGCGTTGGCGCATGCCGCCTGAAAACTCATGCACATAGTTGTCGATACGGGAACTGGGCGATGGGATACCGACCAATTGCAGCATTTCCGCCGTGCGCTCCCGCGCCTCGGCCTTGCTCAAGCCCAAATTGGTGCGCAGGGCATCGCCGATTTGGCTGCCCACCGTGAACACCGGGTTCAAGGCGTTCATGGGCTCCTGAAAGACCATGGCAATATTCTGGCCGCGGATCTCTCGGATATCCTTGTCCGACATCTCGTAGAGGTCGCGGCCCTGGAAGCGCACCGTACCGCTGGCAATTTCACCAGGCGGCGATGGTATCAGACGCATAATCGCCCGCGCGGTTACGGATTTGCCCGAGCCGCTCTCACCCACCAGGCCAAAGGTCTCGCCCTTGCCTACCTCAAATGAAATCTGGTCAATCGCACGCAGCACGCCACGCTTCAAATTGAACTGAACACTTAGATTATCGATCTCAAGAACGGGCTGTGCCATGCAAGCGCCCTTCCCCCCCGGTACTAGCCATTACGCCCTGGAAGGTTCCCAGTTCAGGCCATGGCTGTCAATGGTATAAGCGCCGGTAACGGCCATATACCAAACAAATTTTGCCCTTTTTCACAATAACTTGCTGTGGGTTAAGTCTTTCAGGTATATACCTTCGCAACGCGGGGGTAAGACGGATCAAATGTCCGAACCAGATAACGAACCAACCCTGAATCAAAGCCGGCGCGGCGTCCTTAAATCCACGGCGGCGGCGCTGGGAATAGCGGCCACGGCCGGTCTGCCGCGATGGGCTGGCGCGAACCCGAAACGCGGCGGCGTATTGCGTTTCGCCACCCGCTCGGAGGCGCGCGGCACCGATCCACACAAGAATTTGATCTACAACGTCTCGCAACCGCTGGCGGCGATGTCCCAAGGACTGTTGGATATTGCACCCGACCTGTCGCCCGCGCCGGGAATCGCCAGCGAATGGGATATCTCGGACGATTTGCAAACCTATACCTTCAAGCTGCGCCAGAGTGTGACGTTCCACAATGGCGCGGATGTCGATGCGGCGGCGGTGAAATGGAATTTTGAACGGATCATGGAGCCGAAAACCGGCCACCCGCTTGCCCGTTCGAGCCTGGAAAACATCAAGGAGATCAAGGTCCTCGACAAGCATACCCTGCGCTGCGTGTTGGAGCAGCCCAGCGCGGTCTTCCTTTCGAATGTGACGTATTATCCCTGCAATCTGATCGCCCCGAACAGCGTCGAACAAGCCGCCACCCACCCCATCGGCTGCGGCCCCTTTAAGTTCAAATCCTGGAAATCCTGGAATCGGACGGAACTGGTGCGGTTTGAAAATTATTTCGAGACCGATGCCAATGGCGCGGCCTTGCCGTACCTGGATAGCGTCGTCGGGCTTCCAAAAAAGCAGGACCGGGCCCGCCTGGATGCGCTAACAAGCGGCGAGACGGATTTGATCGACCATTTGGGCTATGCCGACGCCGGCCGGTTTCGCCGCGAATTTGGCAACAAATTTCAAACCTGGAATGTGCCCCAAGTGGGCACCGCCTGGATCGGCTTCAATCTCAAGACCGGCCCCTTCTCGTATCAAAACTCAGAAGGCCACGCCCTACGCACGGCGGCGGCCCATGCCATCGACCGCGAAGCCATACACCAATCGGTCTTCTACGGCCTGGGCAATTCCACGCACGGGTTCTACGGCCCGGACAGCCCCTGGCATATGCCTGATGTAACACCGGGGCCGGAGTTCAATCCGGATAAGGCGCGCTTCCTGCTGCGGCGCCATAATCTGCAGAACACACCGATCGCCTTGGTTTCGCGGCAGGATTTCGCCTACATGCATCAGGCCGGCGAACTGATCCATGCCATGTGGGCCGAGGTCGGCTTCAAGGTTACGCACGATATCCTCCCGAACCGGGTGTTGCGTGAGAAATACCGCCTTGGGTCCACCGAAGCCGGTGTCTACGATGCCGATTCCACCGCTTCCGCCTACCGCGCCGATCCCGATAGCTGGTTCTATCGTTCGTTATTGTCTTCGTCGCCGTCAACAAAACTGCGCCTGGGCTACAACAGCGAACAGGTGGATACGCTGATCCGGGAGGCCCGCATAACCAGGGACCGGAACAAACGGCTGCACCTTTATACCGAGGCGGAAAATCTCATCAACGAAGAGCTGCCCCTGATCTACACCCACACCGTGCCCCTACTGCAGGGCGGCGTGAAAAATCTCGCCGGCTACGCGCCAGCATTCGCCGGCCCCTTCAGCACCGTCGGCTCAGGTATCCGGACAGCGCATTTTGTCTAGGTAATACGGAAGCGGGTACCGCAAATCATCACGGAATCGCCGTCCACGGCCAACGCCCGCGCATTCGCGGCGGCCAGAATGGCCGTCTTGTCGGCGGCCTTGAGATCGACACCGCCAAGGCCTTCGCCGCGGCCATCGGTGACATCGACAAAGCGCAAGGTGGCATTGTCCAGGACGATTTCGGCGGCACCCGAAGCGCCCGTGGTCACGGGCACGTCGAGAATTTCGCCCCAGCGCGCCGCCAGGGCGCCCGGATCCGGGCTTTGCAGTTCCGCCCCGATCATGGCCGCCGTCCGCTCCACCCGCACGGCGTCGCGCCAATCCTTGCCAGCCGGGTGCCAGGGGCCGTCGGGGGCCTGATCGCCATCGGTCTGGTCATTTTCCAGCATGCAGCCGCCGGTATCGCGGGGATGCAACTGGATACCGGTGAAATCTCCATAGTTCAGGGCATTGGCAACGCGCACGCCCAACTCGCCGACGCGGGTGCGGCGCTCTTCCACGTTGTCGCACTGCAGAATGACCATGTAGCCGCAATCACCGCCCCGGCGTTCCAGATAGCGGCCGCCGGCGGTGTTCTCCTCAATCGGTGCCACCACTTCAAGGAAGTTCGTGCCCACGGGCAGCAAGGCATTTTCCAGACCGTATTTGCCCACGGCGGGGTCGTGAAAACAGGTCGCCAGACCCAAAACATCGGTCAACATATCCACGGCCGGCGCCAATTCCTCGGCCACCAGACAGATTTGCCGCAATCGCAACATCACATTATCCTCCCTTCAAACCCCATCACCCAGCGACGTTTCTTGCAGTTGCCGCAATAGCAGCGTCGCCGCGGCATCCAGCCCAAGGTCCCCCCGTTGCACCTGGGCGCAAAGGTCATCCACATTGGCAGCGCCGACGTCGCGGATCAATTGCCTGACACGCTGCGCCGTGGCATCGGCCAGCAGGCGGCGTACCCGTTGCAGGGCGCGGGCGGCCCGCTCCTCCGCCGTCACCGCCACGCCCTTGCGGGCCTCCACCGCATCCGCCAGGGCAACAATTCCCTCGCCCGTCGTGGCCGTGGTGGAGAGCACCGGCACTTCCGCCATCTCCGCCTCCCGCAGGGACAGCATGCTTTTCAATTGACTGACCGTACGCTCCGCCAGGGGGAGGTCGGCCTTGTTGACGACAAGAATATCGGCGATTTCCAGTATGCCGGCCTTGATCGCCTGAACGTCATCACCCAGGCCGGGAGCGCAAATGACCACGCGCACATCGGCGATTTCGGCAATCTCGACCTCCGACTGACCGGCGCCGACGGTTTCCACAACGACAATGTCCCGGCCGGAGGCATCCATCACATCGATAACCCGCGCCGCCATCGGCGACAGCCCGCCCAGATGGCCCCGCGCGGCCAGGGAGCGGACAAATACGCCGGGATCACGGGTGTGCTCGCTCATGCGAATGCGGTCGCCCAGAATGGCCCCGCCCGTAAGTGGTGAGGACGGGTCGACCGCGACGACCCCGACGCTGTGTTCGCGCCGGCGCAACTCCACGATCAGGGCATTGACCAGGGTCGACTTACCGGCCCCCGGCGGACCGGTAAAGCCAACCACCAGGGCATGTCCCAAATGCGGCTGAATGCCGGCCAGCAGCTCCGCCGCCTGCGCGGTGTCATTTTCCACGGCGGTAATCGATTTCGCCAACGCGATGGCCTGCCCCGCTAGGAGACGTTGCAGCAGGCTATCCGGTTCCTTCGCTGCCGCCGCCATGATCAGGCCGCCGCCCGGGCCGCACCGGCCAGGCGGGTAATTTCCTCGACAATCCGCTCCCGCGTGCTGCCCGGATGGAAAATGGCGGCGACACCGGCGGCCCGCATTCCATCAATATCCTGATCCGGTACGATACCGCCAAGCACGACCTGGACATGTCCCAGATCGGCCTCCTTCAAGGCGGTCATTAAATCCGGCAGCAGCAAATGATCGGTGGCCAGGGACGAAACGCCGATGACATCCACGTCCTCCTGTGTCGCCAGGGCGACAACATCGGCGATTTCCTGCCAGGGGCCGGTGTAAACAACTTCCATCCCGGCATCGCGCAAATAGGCCGCGACAATCCGGCTGCCCCGGTCGTGGCCGTCGAAGCCAATCTTGGTGATAAGAACCCTGGCCGGCGCGGTCATGAAGTTCCGTCCCCGATCAGGGGCGCCAAAAAGACGTTTCCGATACTGCAATACATGGCAAATTTTCTAAGCAGCATGATCCGGCGAGTCAACAGGACAGTACGCCACGCCGGCGTCCTCAAACAATTCGCTTCCAATAGCTGTCCTTGCTGGCGATCAGGCCGTCACGGACAGTGTAGATGTCGACGCCACGGACGTCATAAGGGCTACCGTCCGCCACATAGGTCCCCGTGGCGCGGAAGGTGCCAATGATGTGGCCATCGGCATGGTGTACCGCCGTCTCGGAAAATCGGACATCGCGGACGATCTTGGCCCGCTCCGCCAAGGCCTGCTTAACCTCTTCGGCGCCATGGCGAATTCGGCCGTGGGGAGCGTCGGGACCTTGGGCCTCTACCCAGACGAAATCGTCGGTTACGCAGGCCAAAATGCCCTCCACATCGGCCCGGTTAAAGGCCTTGCCGAAGCGGCGCAAAAGATCCATCGCCGCATCTTCGGATTGGCTCATCATTCAACTCCCATTTCAGTTCGGCCAAAGGCCGCGCTCGATAAAAACGTCCTTCAGAACGCCGGTTTCATCACTCATGATACCATCGACGCCCAGATCCAAAAGACGTCTCATTTCCGCCGCGTCATTGATCGTCCAGACATGTACTTTCAGGTTCCGCGCATGGGCCGCATCGATAAACCGCCCATCGACAACCGGCAGTCCATAATGGCGGAGCGGCACCTGTGCCGCCAGGGCCGTGAAGTCGGAAACAGGCAGACCGAGGCTGGCCAGACGCAGGCGCACAACTTCCCCAGGGCCCATGGAGGTGCAGAGCGAAGGCCCCAGCATGGACCGCAAGTGTTTCAGGCGCCGGCCGGAGAAACTGCCGACGCAGACCCGCGCCAGAACGTCGGGCCGGTTCAGCGCCTTTACCAAGGGCGCGACGGCGCCGTCGGCCTTGGGGTCGATATTGATCCGCAGATCCGGCCAGGTCATGAGTAATTCGTCGAACAGCGGGATCGGTTCCCGCCCGTGCACCCTGGCCTGGGCGACCTCGGCCCAATCGAGCCCGGCAATCAGGCCCTTGTGCCCCGTCACCCGGTCCAGGCGGTCATCGTGGAAAGCAACCAGAACGCCGTCGCGGGTGGCGTGAACATCGGTTTCGACATAGCCATAACCCAGGTCCACCGCATCCTGAAAAGCGGCCATGGTATTTTCCGGATAGTTGGCGGCGCTACCCCGATGGGCGATGGCCACGGGCCCGGAAGCATCCAGATAGGGGTGCCGGCTCACGAAGCCTCTATCTCCGCCCCGGTGCGATATCGATGCCGGGTGCTTCAAACAAACTCATGCGGATGACCTCCCTTCGGAGGCACAATATACCCGGCGGTTGGCAACAAATCAGCCGTAAACTAGATATCTCAGGCAACCGCCGCGCTGGCCGCCTCCTCCCGCTCGACGCGAAGGCGGCGCATTTCATCGGCCACCAGAGTGGGCATGGCACAGAGTTCGCAGTCGTTGGGCAGGGCCGCCGGCTCGAATGAATCAACACCGTACTTCAGACGCATCTTGGCGATCTCGCGCACATTTTCCACGAACCATTCGCCACGCGGTGGCCGCTCGCCGGCATAGGCGGTGCCTTCGACCGGGCTCCAGACCAGGGGGATCGGCGCGATACCCCGTTCGCACAGCCATTCGATGCCCTCGAAGAAGCTTTCGTGGGATTCCCGGAAACAGCCCGTGACCAGATGCGTGCTGACCTTGCCCGGCCCATAGACCTCGGCCGCGATTTCCAGCGCCTTCAGCCAATGATCCCGGCCCTGCTGTTCCGCCTTGCCCGGGCAATGCTTCTCGAACAGTTGTTCATTCCAGACTTCCAGATTATAGGCGACGGAATAGAAGCCCTGTTCCTTGTGCACCGCGATGGTATCCAGGTCCTCGGGTGCAGTGCGGATCACGTTGACGGGAATTTCATGCCGGCCCAGGGCTTCCTGCATGGCCCTGACGACGTTCAGGATCATGTCGCCCTCGCGGTCGTTGACCGTGCCGTCGCGCTTCACCGTGCGCTTCAGGAAACCGCCGGTAAGCAGAATATGGCGCACGCAGCCTTCCTCAAACGCGGCGCGGGCGGTGGCGACGATTTGATCATAGCTGCGCTTGTTGAGCTGCAGATCGTCCTTGGTCCAGCCCATGTTCGGCACGATGTTGCAAAAATCACAGCCCTTATCGTTGGCCCAGTACATACAAAACGGCGAATAGTTCAGGACCATGCAGTCCTGGCCCCGCTTTGGCGCGACGCGGCGCATGATGATGCCGGGAGAAGCCTCCATGCTGTAGTAGTTGGGCCGCGGGATATGACGCGCCTCCATGACGAACTTGCCGTCCCGTTTCAGCATCAACTGGCCATCTTCCACGGTACACAGCCAGCGCGATTGCTTGTCCTCGCGCACCTGTATGGTGGTGTCCATGGGCAGCACCAGTTCCTCGGGCAGATAGTATTCGTGCTCGCCGTGGTTCCAATCGAACAGCCAGCGGGATTGCTCACGGTAGATTTCATTGACGCCTTCCAGGGCGGAGGGGTCGAATTGCACGCCGTCGGCCAACAGGCTGCCCTTGACCCAAATTTCCTGCTCCAGACCCTTCGCGGTGGGCGCCAGGCCGGGCTTGATGAAGGGCGCGTTCTGCCGCTGCGCGCCATGGATTTCGTCGTACCAGGTATTGTATTTGTCGTTGATATCGGCGAACGGATCCGCATCGGCGGCGGTGCTTCTGGCGATCATGTTCATAACATTTCTCCTCCCAAAATCAGCTTTCGTCCCGCAGCGGAATCGAAGCCTGATAGCTGTAGCGGTCCCCCCGCAGGTATAGGTGCGATACCGCGACCGGCCTGCCATCGTCCGCGGTATAGACGTTCTCGACCATGAACATCGGCGCCCCGAATTCGACCTCAAGCAGTTCATTCAGGTCGCGGTCGGCGGTGGTTGCGACAACCCGTTGGTCCATGCGGGCCAGGGTGAAGGCGCAATCCTTGCGCATGACATCGACGAAACTGCGTACGCCGGACATGGTCTCATCGGCGATGAAACCAAAATCCTCAACCCTGCCAAAGTTGACGTGCAGCGATATGGTCTCGCCCTGCAGGCGGCGGATGCGCCGCATGGTCCACAGTTCGGCCTGGGCCCGGCAACTAAAAATTTCCGCCACCGCCGACGGCGCGGGCGCCGCGCCGATGCTCAGCACTTCCTGCTCAATCTCCCGGTCCTCACCGCTGGCCGTATCCAGCCATTCGGCAAAATTGCCCGACAGCTTGACCTCAATGCCCGCCGGATCGGGCCGCTTCGTCACGATGGTGCCGATGCCGCGCCGGCCCTGGACCAGGCCATCGGCCGCCAGCAGATCGATCGCCTTGCGTATGGTGATGTTGGAAACGGAAAATATCTGCTCCAGCACCACCGCCGCCGGCAGGGTCTCACCGGTGCTGTATTCACCGCTGGAAATACGACGGCGCAGGGTGTTGGCGACCTGCCGGTATTGCGGAATGGCTCCTGCGACACTCACGGTTAGTTCCTCCTCGACCAGACCTTATTCAAGGTCGATCATTTTGCCGGGGTTCATGATGTTTTCCGGGTCAAGAGCACGCTTGATCTGCCGCATGACTTCCACCGCATCGCCCAGTTCCTCGACCAGGAAGTCCTTCTTGCCCAGGCCGATGCCGTGTTCGCCGGTACAGGTGCCATCCATGGCCAGGGCGCGGCGGATCATGCGGGCGTTCAGGTCTTCCGCCTCCGCGACCTCGGCCTCGCTGTTGGGATCGATCACATAGATCAGATGAAAATTACCGTCGCCCACATGGCCCAGCATGGGCGCCGGGAAGGAACAGCCTTCTAGCTCCTTCTGGGTCTCGACAATGCATTCGGACAGGCGGGAGAGCGGTACGCAAACATCGGTGCCCCAAAGCTCGGCGCCCTGCCGCATCGCCTTGACCGCCGGGGCGGCGTCATGACGGGCCTGCCAAAGGGCATCCCGTTTCTCCTGCTGGGTTTCCCAATTGAATTCGCCGCCGCCGAATTCCGCGACGATGGCCGAGGTCACTTCGATCTGCTCCTCGACGGACTTTGGACCGCCGTTGAATTCCATGAACAACGTCGGCTGTACGGGATAGTCAAAGCCGGAATAGTCATTGATCGCCTGTAACTGCACTTCATCGACCAGCTCAACGCGCGCTATGGGCACGCCCGCCTGTATGGTGCTGACCACGCTATCGACGGCATCCTTGACGGAGGGGAAATTCACCACCGCCGCCGCGATGCTTTCGGGTATGGCATGCAATTGCACCGTGATCTCGGTCATCACGCCCAGGATGCCCTCGGAGCCTACGAACAGGCGGGTCAGATCCAATCCGGCGGACGACTTCTTGGCCCGCTGGGCCGTGTTGATAACGCGGCCGTCCGGCAGGACGACTTTGATGGCGATGACGTTGTCCTTCATGGTGCCATAGCGCACGGCATTGGTGCCGGAAGCCCGGGTCCCCGTCATGCCGCCGATGGTGGCGTCCGCGCCGGGATCCACCGGAAAAAACAAACCCGTGTCGCGAATATGCTCATTCAGTTGTTTTCGCGTCACGCCGGCCTGCACCGTGCAACTGAAATCCTCCGGATAAACCGAGAGAATCCGGTTCATCTGTCCCATGTCCATGCAGACGCCGCCCCGCACCGCCTGAATGTGCCCCTCAACCGAAGTGCCAACGCCAAAGGGGATCAGCGGTGTCTTCGAACCCGCACAGATCTTGACGATTTCAACGACTTCCTCGGTGCTGTGGGGAAACACCACCGCATCGGGCGGCTGGGCGCCGTGCCAGAATTCGTCCCGGCCATGCTGTTCCCGCACCGCCTCTGCCGTGCTCAGCCGCTCCGCCAAAAGATCGCCGATTGCATCGGTTACCGAAGCCGAAATTGACATCACCCTCTCCCGTTTCAGTCCAGGCGGGACCGACCTATATCGTATATATGTATACGAATATAATAATCCGGTCAACGTTTCGGTAGTTGCCGGCACGGAGGCATGGACGCCGCCATGGTTTTGCTGGCACAGTGCCAAAAATCGAAAGCTGGAATTTTGTCAGATGGAGAGCCCACGTGAGCTACGAAACAATCGAATTTGAGATGCGCGGCGCCGTCGCCTGGGTGACCTTGAACCGGCCCAAGTCGTTCAATGCCCTTGACCTGACCATGGCCAAGGAACTGTGTGATCTGAGCATCCGCCTGGGCGGGGACAAATCGGTGCGCTGCGTGGTCATGACGGGCAAGGGCGATGCCGCTTATTGCGCCGGCGGCGATGTTCCCAGTTTTGCCGCCGATGTTGAAAACCTGCCCACCTTGCTGAAGGAAATGACCACCTATCTGCACATGGCGATCTCGCGCTTCGCCTGGATGCGGGCGCCCATGATCGCCGCCGTCAATGGCGTCGCCGCGGGCGCCGGCCTCAGCATGGTTGCCTGTACCGATCTGGCGATCGCGGTCGAGGGCGCCAGCTTCACTTCCGCCTATACCAAGATCGGACTGTCGCCGGACGGCAGTTCCACCTACTACCTGCCGCGCATAATCGGCACCCGCCGGGCGGCCGAGCTTTACATGACCAACCGCGTGCTGAGCGCCCAGGAGGCGCTGGATTGGGGCCTGATCAACAGAATCGTGCCGGCGGATGAGCTTACGGCGGAAACCGAGAAACTGGCCAATCAATTGGCCGACAGCGCCACCGAAGCCATGGGCGCGGTCAAGGAAATGCTCTTGATGTCGACCACCGACAGCCTGGAATCCCAGATGGAGCGCGAGACCCGCAATATTGCCCGTCTGGGCGGCACGGCGGATGGCCGGGAGGGCGTCGACGCCTTCGTCAACAAGCGCCAACCGAATTTTGCCGGCGAATAGAGACGAAAGGACAGCAGGCCATGATTTCCACCGATCCCCGCTACGAACGAAAATTCGCCACCGTCAACGGCAAGCGCATGGCCTATGTGGACGAGGGCGAGGGCGACCCCATCGTCTTTCAGCACGGCAATCCCACCTCGTCCTACCTGTGGCGCAACATCATGCCCCATTGCGAGGGATTGGGCCGCCTGATCGCCTGCGATCTGATCGGCATGGGCGACAGCGAGAAGCTGGAGAACTCCGGACCCGACCGCTACACCTATACCGAACAGCGGGAATACCTTTACGCCCTGTGGCAACAGATCGGCGTTACGGACAATGTCGTTTTCGTGATCCATGACTGGGGCTCAGCCCTGGGCTTCGACTGGGCCAATCAGAACCGGGACAAGGTGCAGGGGATCGCCTACATGGAAGCGGTAGTCAAAGAGTTGAGCTGGAGCGATTTCCCGGAATTTGGCCGTACCGTGTTTCAGGGCTTTCGCTCGGACGCGGGTGAAAACATGGTTCTGGACAAGAATATCTTCGTCGAGCGGGTTTTGCCTGGCGCCGTCATTCGCGACATGACCGAGGAGGAGATGGCCCATTACCGCAAACCCTATCTGGAGCCTGGCGAGGACCGCCGGCCCACCCTGACCTGGCCACGGATGATTCCGATCGAGGGCGAGCCTCCGGACGTATGCCAGGCCGCTACTGACTACGGCTCCTGGTTGTCGCAATGCGATCTGCCGAAATTGTTCATAAATGCCGAACCTGGCTCCATCCTGGTCGGACCACAGCGGGAATTCTGCCGTAGCTGGCCGAACCAGACTGAAGTCACCGTCAAGGGCATTCATTTCGTGCAGGAGGACAGCCCGGACGAAATCGGCCAGGCGGTTGCCGAATTCGTCAAAGGTATTCGAGGATAAGGCAAAATTGGAGGGCACGATGCCAATTATCAATATCGACGACGTCGAGAAACAACCGTTTCCGGGCGGCGCCACCTATCAGACCATCGTCGGCGATGACGAGGGCTCGACCCCGATCCGCCTGGGCCTGCAGATCTCGGAGCCGGGCTATTCCACCGGCACCCACTCCCATCCCTACATGGAAGTGATCACCGTGGTTGAAGGCACGGGCGAAGCCTGGGTGGAGGGGCAGGACGGCATGGTGGCGGTTGAAGCCGGCATGACCCTGGTGCTGCCGCCGGGCGTCAGGCACGGTTTCCGCAACAACGGGACCGGGTTATTGAAAACCTACGGCGTGCACGCTTCGCCCGACCGCATCGTCGATTTTCATCCCGAGGATGACGCCTGAGCGGAACGGGTCCCAGACCGCGATTCAGCCAGCAGGCAAAGAATTTCAAACATCATGGTGGCGCCGACCAGGGCGGTGTTGCCGCTTGGGTCAAAGGGCGGCGAAACCTCCACCACATCGCCGCCAATCAGGTTCATGCCCGATAGTCCGCGCAGCATGATCTGCGCTTCCAAGGTGGAAAACCCGCCCACCTCCGGCGTGCCCGTGCCCGGCGCATAGACCGGGTCCAGGCCATCAACGTCAAAGCTGACATAGGCCGGGCCCGCGCCGATCACCCGCCGCGCCTCGGCGATCACGCCTTCAACGCCAAGTTCGTAAAACTCCTCGATATAGATCACCCGCATGCCCTGGTCGTGGCTGAACGACCAAATATCAGGATCGCTCATGGAGCCACGTATGCCGATTTGAATGCAGCGCTCGGGCTCCAGCAAGCCTTCCTCGACGGCCCTGCGAAACGGCGCGCCATGGTGAAACCTGGAACCGAGATAGTCATCGCCGGTATCGCAATGGGCATCGAAATGGATCAAGCCAACGGGCCGGTCGGCGGCAATGGCGCGCAGAATGGGCAAGGTTATGGAATGATCGCCGCCCGCCGACAGCGGTATGATCCCCCGCGCATGCACCGCGCTGAAAAATGCCGCGATCTGGTCTTGCGCGCCTTCCAAGGCAAATGGCTTCTCGACCCAGGCATCGCCCAGATCAGCCACCTGGCAGAGATCATGCGGGCTGATCTTGCTCACCGGATGGTAAGGCCGGATCAGGCTGGATTGATTGCGGATTTCGCGCGGGCCATGGCGGGCGCCGGGCCGGTTCGTCACCCCGCCATCATAGGGCACGCCAATAAGGCCAATCTCGACGCCGTCCCAATCCTCCCGGTACGGCGTCCGCATGAAGCTCGCCAGACCCGTATAGCGGGGCCGGGTCATCCCCTTGTCAACCGCCATGGCAGATCCGGCTTAGCGCGCCAGAAGAACCGGAAGGGCGGAGCTGCCGATGATATCCCGCGTCGCGCCACCAAATATCATCTGGCGCAAACGGCTGTTGGTGAAGGCGCCCTTAAACAAGATATCGCCACCCGCCTTGGCCGCCTCGTCCACCATGGCCTCGCCAATGCTGCGCCGGCCGGGCGCCGCCGTCATGGTCGTGGTTTCGACGCCATTGCGGGTCAGGTGCCGGGCGACATCTTCGGCCGACGGGCCGGGAACGAAGCCGCCTTCCACGGTTAGCACCGTGACCCGTTCGGCATCGCGCACAAAGGGCATGCCGACAGCCAGGGTCCGCGCCGTCTCGGTCGCGCCATTCCAGGCAATGACCACATGCTTGCCAATCTCCGCCGGTGCGTTGGCCGGCGTTAGAAGAATGGGCCTGCCGCTTTCGAACAAGGCGGCCTCCAACGTTGCCTTCCAATCGACCGATGTGCCCAGTTCACTGCGCCCCATGACAATTAGATTGAACAGTCGGCCATAGTCACCGACGATTTCGCTTTCCACCCCCTCGCCTTCACGCCAGCTGCAACTGGCCTTGTCCGACGCGGTGCCAATATCGCGGTAGGGTATATCCGCCGACTTAACCACCCGATCAAAACGTTGATGGGCGGAAGCGGCGAATTGTTTCGATTCATCCGTAAGACGCGCCAGAGATTCAGACGGAAAAACCACCCCCTCACCGGCAATAATCTGCGGTGTGCGCCAAGCATGCAGGCCCTCGACATGGCCGGCATAACGTTGCGCGACCAGTAGGGCTGTTCTTAAAGCAGCCTCCGCCCGGTCATCATCACAGAAGGGAACCAGGATAGTACGCATGCGAGCCTCCCCATTTGTTATTATTTAAGATCTACGACTCAATTCATGGTCATTCTGCCAAGAATGTCGAAGCATTGGAACCGGCAAAGTTTCATTTGCAACCATGGCCATCAATTTACGATTGGCGATCTAGGCAGCGAAAGCGGCCGCCTCCACCGACAATTTCACTATCACGTCCCATTCTCCCTTTCGAACTGCCTCCCTTGGTGCAACCCAACTGCCACCGACGCAACGAACGTTGCCCAGGGCCAGATAATCGGCGGCATTGTCGCGGCCGATCCCGCCCGTAGGACAAAAGATAAGGCTGGCGAAGGGTCCGGCAAGGGCATTTAGGGTCGAACGTCCACCCATGGCCTCGGCGGGAAAAAATTTCAAATACCGTAAGCCAGCGCGCTGAGCCGCCATCGCCTCGCTGGCGGTGGCAATTCCCGGCAGAAACGGCATGCCATCGGCGGCCTCAACCAGGTCCGGTGCGAAGCCGGGTGAAACGGCAAAACAGGCGCCCGCCGCGCGGGCCCTGGCGAAGTCATCAATAGCCGTTACCGTGCCGACACCAGGCACCGCGCCGGGCACGCCGTGGGCAATCGCCTCAACCGCCGCCAGGGCGGCATCGGTGCGCAGGGTAATCTCCAATGCTCGCAGACCGCCTTTCACCAGGGCCTCGGCCAGGGGAACAGCATCCTCGACCCGTTCGATGGTCAGCACGGGAATGACCGGAGCCAGGTCCATCACCTGTTCGATCGTAAATTCGGTCATTGCCCGCCACCGCCTCTCATTGCCTGTTACCTGGCCCGATACTATAGTCCCGCCGGCATGACGGACGAGATGAAAATCGCCACAATCGGCGAATGTATGATTGAGCTGAGCAGCCGCCCGGACGGTGGATTGGCGCTGGCCTATGGCGGCGACACCTTGAACACGGCGGTCTATCTGGCCCGGCTTTGCCGTGACGATGCCATCAGCATCGACTACATCACGGCCCTGGGTGACGATCCCTACTCGGACGAAATGCTGGCATTCTGGCAACGGGAGGGCATTGGTACGGACCGCGTGGCGCGCCTGCCCGGCCGTCTGCCCGGCCTCTATACAATCCGCACCGATGATCGGGGCGAGCGCAGCTTTCATTATTGGCGCAGCGCCGCCGCCGCACGCGAGATGATGCAGGGCGAGAACGGCAAACACCTGGCCACGGCGCTGTGTGACTATGACCTGATTTATCTCTCAGGCATTACCCTTTCGATCCTTAGTGTCGCGGACCGGGCCAAATTGCTCAACGCCCTTGATGATGCCGCCGGTGCCGGCGCCCGCATCGCCTTTGACTGCAACTATCGCCCGCGCGGCTGGCCCGATGAACGCGCCGCCCGACGCAGCATGGATGAGATGTATCGCCGCAGCCACGTTGCCTTGCCCAGCCTGGACGACGAGTGCGCCCTGCACGGCGCCATGGATTTGGAAGATGCGGCCCAGCGCATTGTCGATTTGGGCGTCGGCGAAATTTGCCTCAAGGACGGTGCGGCGGGATGTTTGCAGCGGCTCGGTAAAAGCTCGCAAATCATTGCCGCGGAGAAAGACGTCGCGCCCGTGGATACCACCGCCGCCGGCGATAGCTTCAATGCCGCCTATCTTTATCAGCGGCTGCGGGGCGAAACGGCGGATGCGGCAGCCCGGGCCGGCCATCGGCTGGCGGCGCGGGTTATCCAGTATCCCGGCGCGGTCATCCCGCCTGATGCCATGCCCGAATAGGCCCAGACCATGGAGTATCCAATATGAGCGACGCCCTAGACGGCACAACGGGACGCCGACGCATTTATCTGATGCGCCATGGCGAGGTGCGCTATTTCGATTCAGAAGGACGGGCGGTGCATCCGAAATTTGTCGATCTGACGGAACGGGGCCAATCGCAAGCGGCCGCGATGGGGGAGTTGCTGGCCGATGTGCCCTTTGACCGCGCCCTATCCACCGGCCTGCCCCGTACCATGCAAACGGCCCAGGGTGTCCTGGCCGGCCGTGAATTGATGCTGGAGGAAATTCCCGATTTGAAGGAAATCCGCTCCGGCCCCATGGGCGACAAATCCCAGACACAGATCGATGCCGAGTTCATCTTTGGCATGGACGCGGCCCACGAACCCGGCGCGCGCTTCGCCGGTGGAGATGTCTTTCAGGACTTCTATGACCGGGTTACCGGTGCTCTCGAGGCGTTGTTCCTGGAGCCGGGCTGGCGCAACCTGCTATTGGTCGCCCATGACGCCACCAACCGGATGCTGCTGGCCTGGGCCAGCTATGGCGGCCTGGCATCGGCGCGGGCCTTCGAACAGGATCCCGGTTGCCTGAACGTAATCGATGCGGATGTCTCGAATGGCGAAATACTGCGCCGGGTGCTCAAGTTGGCCAATCTTACCCCGGTCAATCATTCCAAACTGGGCAACAATCTGACAAGCATGGAGCAGGTCTTCGACTATCGCCGGCAGGTTTTGGCGAAGTCATGAGCGGCATCGACAATAGCCGGGCCATTGCATAGAGTTGCACCGACTCTTGGGGTTCATCAGATAATTTGCGACGGGTTCGCCATGCGCTTCATCCATATGACAGACCTGCACATCACGGCCAAGGATCAGCCCCTCTACGGTCTGTCGCCCCACGCCCGTTTGCATGCGGCCATCGAATGCATCAACCGGGATTTCGACGACGTGGCCTTCGTGGTGATGACCGGCGATCTGGCGAACAAGGGGAAAGAGGCGGAATACGAAGCCTTGCGCGACATCCTGGGCGAACTGGATATGCCCCACTATCTGTTGATGGGCAATCACGACAGACGGGCCGCTTTCCGGCAGGTCTTTGACGACGTACCGGTGGACGACAACGGTTTCGTGCAATATGCCTTCACGGTGGAGGATAGCCGTTTCATCGTCATGGACACGCTGGACGAAGGCAAGGTGAGCGGGCTGCTTTGCTCCCAACGTCTGGACTGGCTGGCCGGTGAATTGGAGACAAATACGGCGCGTAACAGCTATCTATTCTTGCATCATCCGCCCCTGCGTATCGAGGGCGGCAAGGCGCTGGCGGGAATGATCGGCGACGGCCGGATCAAACATATCTTCTTCGGCCACGTCCACCGACCCCTGCACGGCAGTTGGCGGGGCATTCCCATATCCAGCCAGCACTCCACGGTGCATCAGTTTGTCTACAAATTCGGTGACCCGGTCACCCAGGGCGTTCACGAACCGCCGACCTTCGCCGCGGTCAACATGGTGGCCGGCAACGTGATGATTATTCCGCACGCCTATCTTGACGACAGCCCCCGCTTCGTCATGCGCAACAAGGAAGCGGCCCGCGCCGCCACGCCGGAAGAGCTTCCCCCCCTGCCCTAGCGGCACTCCTCTAGGAGACCACGCGTGAGCCTGGAAAACAGGCCGTCGCCGTGGTGCCCACCTCGACTTCGCTGGTCAGTCGCAAGCTGCCGCCATGACTTTCAAGTAGCCGCTTGGTGATGGCGAGGCCAAGACCGGTGCCTTCTTCGGAACTCGTCATCGCGCTTTCCAGACGGATAAACGGTTGCTGCACCCGTTCAATATCATTGGCTGCCATGCCGGCGCCGGCATCGCTGATGCGAAAACACAAACCGCCCGCTTCATCAATCCCACTCGTCAGGGTTATGGTCGTGTCCGGGCGGGTAAATTTGACCGCATTGGACAGCAGGTTCAGCAGGATCTGCCGTAGTTGCCGTTCGTCACCCCGCAGCCGGGCACCCTCCGCCAACAGCCGCAGGTCTATCGCCACGTCTTTCTCATCGGCGCGGCTGCGCAACAGGCGGACGCAGTCCTCGGCGACCGGGTCGACCTCGAAAATCTCCTCGGCACGATCCAGCTGGCCGGCCTCGATCCGCGATAGATCAAGAATGTCGGATATCAAGGCCAATAGATGTTCGCCGCTTTGATGAATGTCCTTGGCATAGTCACCATACCGTTCATCACCCAGCGGCCCGAACAGTTCCTGCTGCATGATTTCCGAAAAGCCGATGATGGCATTCAAAGGAGTGCGCAGTTCGTGGGAGAAATGAGCCAGGAATTGCGATTTGGCGCGATTGGCCTGCTCCGCCTCCTCCTTGGCCGCGATTACAGCGGCCTCGGCGGCCTTGCGCTGGGAAATATCAATAATTGAAACCTGGGTCGCCGAACGGCCTTCCCAGATCACCGCTTGCGCCAACTGGTCAACCCAAATGCCGTTCCCGTCCTTGTGCCGGGCCCACAGATCATAGTGCTCCGGTGCGGGCTGGTTCAACAGCCGCGCGCTACGGCGGCCGCCAACCATTTCCCTGAACTCCGGCATGATGAAATCATTGACATCCGCGCCAAGCATTTCTTCCGCGTCGTAGCCGAGCAGATGCGCCAGCGCATCGTTCGCGAAGACCATTTTTTCGTCCTGGATAATACCGATGCCCTGTAGCGAGCCGACGGTTAATGTACGGTATCGCTCCTCGCTTTGACGCAGCGCTTCCTCGGCCTTCTTGCGTTCGGTGATATCGAACAGCACCAAAATGGTTTCGCCGCCCGGAAGGCGCTGTTCATGCTGCAAAATGACACGCCCGTCCTGGCGCTGCATTTCCAACGGTCCCGACGGATCGGCATGCTTCGCCAGGCGCCATTGCACCCATGCTTCATCGGCCTCGTCATCGAATGGGATCACGCCAGACCCGGCCAAAACTCTGACGATCGTCTCGAACGAAGTGCCGGGGACCAACACATCGGCGCGCGGCTGGGCCAGTTCACGGTAAAAGTCATTGCAGACAACCAGCCGATCATCGGCATCATACAGCGCGATGGCGCTGCCCAGACCCTGGATGGCATTGGTCAGCATGGTTTGTGCCGCCAGGGCCTTTTCCTGCTGCTGAACTTCATTCGTGACGTCGCGCGATGTACCGCGATAGCCGGCAAATTTGCCGAAGCGGTCAAAGATCGGAAATCCGCTGGTGCGGACCACGAGTCTGTCGCCATTACGATTCCGCGTTGAATATTCAAAATCGCGGAAGGGCCGGCGGTTCAATAGATCAGCCCGATGGTCACGCCAAAGAGGCTCGGTGTCGGGATCCGCATTGGCCAACTCCCAACGGGTGGCGCCGAAAAGGCGCGCGGGATCATATTTTTCATCGGGCGCATTCGCTAATGGGCTTCTTACGTAGCGCAGATCCTCGTCCTGATCCCAAAACCATTCGCCCGAGGCTTCCCCGTATTGTTTCAGATCCTCTATCGTCACCGCCAATTCCGCCATGCCGCGGCGCAAACCATCATATTGATGCAGCAAATAACCCAGCATCATGGTCAGAATCGTGAATCCAGCCAGGACGGGCAGGGCCAATTTTCGGAACAGACCAAGTGCAAACTGAAAATCCGGCAGCGCAAAAATCCAGAGGAGACTGGCGGCGCTGACCACGAGGCCAAGCAAGATGCAGAAGGGCAAAATCTCCCGATCGGTGCGATCCCCCCGTATTCGCAACGCCACGACACCGATCAGGGCCGCGGTGATGATCGATCCAGTCCCCGCCAATGCGCCGGAGCCGCCCAGATATAGCCTATAGCCCGCAACCAATATGGCCGCTATCGCAGCAGCGATGGCGCCGCCAAAGGGCCCAGCCAGGGCCAGTAATACATTGCGTCCGTCGAGGATGATACCGGGCGCCAAATGCACCGGCATCTGCATGCCCAGGAGCGCGATGGTCCCGAACAAGAGGCCGGTTACCACGGAACGGGCGTATGGCCGTTCCGCCGGCAACCAGCGGCGCAACGCCGCATAGATGAATGTCAGACAGATCAATAGCGCCAGATTGACGATCAGACCCGTACCCAGACTATCCATTTTCAGCATGCCGAAGTTCAACCCCCACCGGCTTCGCGCTGCGTATTCCCAAATTATTGGCAGGAAATATTAACCCAATTGATGTTTCCCATGGGTTAATGGTTTGGACTGGCCGCCTGCCCTGCTACAGCTCGATCGGCCCCTGCGAGCTCGCTTCTTTCGGTCTGTCCGGCACAATTCGACGGCATTCAAACCTCAATCCGCCTCCAACATCACCTTGATTTGTGTATTGGGATTTTTCAACGCCTCGAAAGCGGTCGGAAAAGCCGCCAGATCGACCTTGTCGCTAACCATCGCCGCCGTATCGATCCGCCCTTCGCCCAGCAGATGCACGACAGTCGAGAAATCCTCCTGGCGATAGACAAAAGCGAAGCTGATATCCAGTTCCTTGACCAGTGCCTTGGTGGGGAACAGATGATCACCCGCCATGCACAATCCGACGACGACGATTTGCGCGTCGGGAGAGGCGTAGTCCACGGCCAATTGCAAACTACCCGGCACGCCGACACAGTCGAATACCACACGTGGCGGACCGCCGGCGGCCTCCGCCGCCTGGCCGGGCACATCGCCCGCACCAGCATCCACGACCGCCGTCGCACCCAACACCAGGGATTGCTCGGACCGCGCGGGCACCAGATCACTAACCACGATATGCTGGGCGCCAAAGAAGCGGCACCACATCGCGACCGTCAGTCCGACCGGCCCCGCGCCAATGATCAAAACCCGGTCACCGGGCACCAAACGGGCCTTGCGCACGGCGTTGAGCCCGACGGCCAGGGGTTCCACCAAGGCGCCTTCCCTGAAACTAACGCCATCGGGCAGCCGAATGGTTTCCCTTGCACCGACCCGGCAGTATTCGGCATAAGCACCCGGCAGGGCGGCCGAGCCGCGATTGATACCCTTGGGGCAGCGATAGCCGCGGCCCGCCTTGCACCATGCGCATTCACCACAGCCGATCCAGGGCAGCGCCGTAACGCGGTCGCCCTGATGCCAGTGGCGCTTGGCTTCGCCGCCGGCCTCGACCACTTCACCGGCGAACTCATGCCCCATTACGCAGCCGGGATGCATCATGCGCCAACCCACATTCGGATCCGTGTTTTCCGACATATGCAGATCGGTACCGCAGATACCACAGGCGCCAACCTTTAGGATCAAATCGGTCTGCCCCGGTTCCGGATCGGGAATATCCTCGACAACCAGGGGCGAGCCGATAGCCTGAATTACCGCCGCTTTCATCTGTTCGTCCTTTCCATTTCCTTGCCGCGCACGACTGCTTAAAGCGGGTCAACCAAGGGCGGCTCATCTTCCCCGCCGGTTTCCGCCGCCACATCGGGTGTTGCATAGTGGAGGAAGCTGTCAGGCAGGCCACCGCCCCAATAGACGCCGGTGCCGCGTTCCTGTTCATTCCAGATAATCGGTTGGAAATCCGGCGCGAAGACAAGATAGCCGCCGGAATAGACCTCGACCCGGTTGCCGCCGGGTTCGTAGGAATAGAGATAGAAGGCCTGGGAATTGTTGTGTTTGGCCGGGCCGGTTTCGATGAAGATGCCGTTCTCGCTCAGGATATCGGCGGTACGCAACACATCCTCGCGGTTGTCGATCCAAAAGGAGACGTGGTGCAGCCGGCCCCGCGCGCCCTTTGCATCAGCCACATAGGCGAGTTCATGATGCACCGCCGTCGTGCTCATCCAGGAGCCGACCTCGAAGGCGCCGTTCTGGTAGACCACCTGTTCGCGCAGGCGGAGGCCGAGCATCCCTTCCACGAATTCCCGGTTCGGGCCAACTTCCTTGCTCAGTAACGCCAGATGGTCCAGCCGCCGCACACCGGCGCCGCGGCCGGAATAGCGCATGGGCTGGTTCTTGAGGGCCGAACGTTTGTCCTCGGGCGCGGCATAGCGTTGCTCTTCGTAGTAAACCTCCATCAGATGGCCATCGGGATCGCGAAAACGATAGCAACGGCCATGGCCGAAATCACCGTTCGACCAGCCAATACCCAGGCCGGTGTTTTCGATCGCCGCCGCCCGGCGTTCCAGCGCCGCCTCGCTGACGGCGCGCCAGGCAACATGGCCAATACCGGGCGCCGGCGCCTCGGTCAGCTTGAAGGAGGTTGTTGCATAATCGCCATAGCCCCGAAGGTAGACCGACTGTCCTTCTTCATGCACCGCTTCCAAACCCAACAGTTCGGTGAAGTACCACAGGCTTTCCACCGGCTTCGGCGTCAGCAACTCGATATGACCCAGGTGCGCTATATCCTGAAGCAGCTCGGCGTCCCCATTCATGCCCCTACCTCCCGCTATCGGGTAACCATCTTAAGGGCATCCTCGGCGAATTTCTTGGCGCCCTTGCCCTCGCCCTGTTTCAGCTTCGCCATATCAAAGGGCACCTTGGTGCCCTTTTGGCAGGCCGGACGCGCCGCCAGGCGGTCCATCCAGGCCTGCAGGTTCGGCAGGCCGTCGACATCGACACCAGACCATTTGTGCGTCCGCACCCAACACCAGTTGGCAATATCGGCGATGGAATAGTCCCCCGCCAGATATTCATTGCCGTCCAGGCCCCGCTCCAACACCTCGAACAGGCGCCGGGTTTCCTTTTGATAACGGTCGATGGCCGGCTGAATTTTTTCCGGGAAATAGCGGTAGAAAACATTGGCCTGGCCCATCATGGGACCAATACCACCCATCTGGAACATCAGCCATTGCATCACCAGACTGCGCCCCTTCACGTCCGCCGGCATCAGACGGCCGGTCTTTTCCGCCAGATAGACCATGATGGCGCCGGTCTCGAAAACCACGAAATCATCGGCTTCCCGGTCCACGATCACCGGGATGCGGCCGTTCGGGTTCATGGCCAGAAAGCTTTCCGTTTTCTGATCGCCTTCGCTCAGCTTGATCTCATGCACCTCGTAGGGCAACTCCAGCTCTTCCAGGGTGACGGAGGCTTTCCAGCCGTTCGGCGTGGATGCGGTATAGAGATCAATCATTTCAATCTTCCTCAATGCGGTAGAAACGCGCGGCCGTGCCGTGGAATAGCGAGGCCTTTTCGCCGGCGCTGAAATCAGATGCGACCCGCTTGAAGGCGTTCCACAAAGTGGTGTAGGCGCAGGAGGCCTTGTCGACCGGAAAATTGCTCTCGAACATGCAACGTTCCGGCCCGAAGGCTTCGATGCAATGCATCAGATAGGGCTTCCAATCCTCGGCCAGAACCTCTGATGACGGTGGTATGTCCAGCTTGTGATGACCGAAGCCGGTCAGCTTCATGGCCAGACCGCCCAGCTTCACATGCACGTTGGGACATTTGGCCAGGGCGGTGACATTCTCGGACCAGGAGGCAAATATCTCGTCGCGCCGGCCCGCGTAGGGTCCAATGCCCAACGGCGCGCCCACATGATCCATGACGATCGGGGTCTCCGGGAAAGCCTGGGCCAGATCGATCAGCTCCGGCATTTGCGGGTGATAGAACCAGGAATCGAAGCTCATGTTTAACGGCGCCAACTGGGCGAAGCCCTGGCGGAAGGTTTCGTCATAGAGCAGACCGGCATTTGGCGCGGTATGTTCGGCGCCCATGATGCCGTCATTTTCGTCATGGGCGGTGGAATGACGGATACCGCGAAAGCGCCCGCCGCCGGCCTCGATATGCGCCTGCAGGATATCCTTGACCCCTTCGCCCAGACGCAGGTCGGCAAAACCGACGATGGCGGCGGCGACCCGGGTCTTGCCATAGTAGCTGGCATCCGCCATGGCAGCCATGCCGCGGACAAATTCGGTCTCCCCCACCGGCGCCATGTTGGGGTCGCCCCCCAGACGATCAATGTCTCTGTAGTAGGCCTCGCATTCCAGGAAAACCGTGCTGACGATATTGTGGCCGCCGCTCATGTCGGCGAAAAACTCCTCCAGCAGATAGCGGTATACGAACGTCTCCCGCTGATCCCACAGATGGTGATGCGGGTCGCAAATCGGCAGCGCCGGCTCCAGCGCCTCTTCCGTCATCCGGTCCAGCCAGTCGTCTATCTCAGCCATCATTTTCCCTCGTACAAATCGCGTCCCGCCACCAAGGCGCGGATCTTGCCGTCCGCCACGTTGCGCGGCAGCATCCAGAAGCCGCAATCGGGATGGATATAGGTTACCCGGCCCGCGCCCAGCAGGGCCTCGGCCTTTTCAATCTGCGCCGCGATGGCATCGGCGCTTTCAATATCCGTGCGTTTAATATCGACAACACCCAGCCCCATGCCGATTTCCGGCCGCAGTTCCTTGAACGCGGCAAGCTCTTCGACCGGGCGGTGGGCATTCTCCATCACGATATGATCCACATGCAGGGCGTTGAGATAACCCAGCAGCTTGTCCCAACTGCCCTGTTGGATGCTCTGGCCGCCGTAGTTGCCGAAGCACAGATGTACCGCGCCGATGCCCGGCCCAGGTATCGCGTCCAGCACCTTGTTGATGGATGCCGCGGCCCATTCCCATTCGTCCGGGTGGCCGGGCAAGTTTGCCTCGTCCAACTGCACCACGTCCGCATGGCAGTGACGCACCTGCTCGGCCAGGGCATCGGCGATGGCATCGGCCACCGCCGCCACGTCGCCATAGTGTTGATCGACCACGGTCTTGGCCAGCATATGCGGTCCGGTCAGGGTAAATTTCAGCGGCTTATCAGTCAGCGCCTTGGCCGCCTCGCAGGCACCGGGCAGATCCAGAGCGCCACCATTGATCGGGCCATCGACCACGGCGGGCGGGCGGCGGCGGAAACCCATGCCTTCCTGGTTACGGTAGTCCAGCAGTTCGGAAAAATTGATCTCGGTTCGAATGCCGCCCATGGGACGAACAAAATATTCGATCATGCCGTTGGTTTCGGGGTGGTTGACGTCAAAGCGGTACATTTCGCCATCGCAGACTAGATCAATGCCGGCCTGTTCCTGGGTATGCAGTACCACGCGCGTCGCATCGGTCAGGGCCTGCGCGGAGGGCGCGGCAGCCAGCCAGGCCGGCACGGGATAGGAGCCGACGACAGTCGTCTTAATCTTGGAAGTCATAATAATCCTTATGCTCGATCAACCAAATAGGACCAAAGCGCTTGGCCGCCGTTGGCCACCAGGGAACGGCCGAGTTCTTCGGCCCAGTAATTTTCCGAGCCGAATTCGGCCCGCCAGGACCAAAGACGGCGCGTGACAAAATGCAGGGGATGTTCGTAGGTATGCCCCATGGCGCCATGGGTCTGATGCGCGATGGAGGCAACGATGGTGGCCGCTTCCGAGGCCCGGATCTTGGCCGTCGCCATTTCGAAACCGGCCTTGCCGCCGATGCGGCCGGCGGCGCGGGAGGCATTTTCCACCGCCGCGCCGGCTGCCGCCACTTCACCGGCCATGCGGGCCAGTTCCTGCTGCACCGCCTGAAATTTGCCGATCGGCGTGCCGAACTGGCTACGGTCGTTGGCGTATTGCACAGTCAGCTCCAACGCCTGTTCCAACGCGCCGGCGATCTGGCTGGCCCGCGCCATGGCGGCAAAGGCGAACAGGCGGCCGGGATTGATGCTGTCGGACAGCGGTGCGGCAGCAACCGCCAGGCCATCGAAACGCAGACTGTCGCGGGGTTCCAGCGCGATGTTGCCGTCCTCCAACGCCACCGACCAGGAGTCCGACGGGACCAGGGCAATATAGGTCTGCCCATCACATTTGCCGGCCACCGCGATATGTTCCACGTTACGGCCCCAGGGTACACGCGTGGCGCTGCCGCTGACCCGGTATCCGCCGCCATCCTTGGTAATGGTCAAGGCCTCGTCCGCGCGCACGGGCGCCACGGACAAGGGCCCCGTGGGCATATCCAGCCCGGCACCCGATAGCAGCCAGCCGGCCAGGATGCTCTCCACCAGGGGAACCGGCGCCTGATATTTGCCGGCGGCACGGATCACCACCTCGGCCTCGTCCCAGCCGCCGCCGACGCCGCCACTGTCCTCGGGCACCAGCACCCAGGGCAGACCGTTCTCCTCAATCGCCCGCCACAATTCATCCTGAGAGGCACCGGCCTCGGCGCCTTCCAAGGCATCCTTGCCGACCCGGTCGGCCAGCAGACGGTTCACCTGGTCGCCCAGGATCGTCCTTAGTTCACTATCGCCACTCATCTCACTACTCATCTGAGGCCCAATCCCCGGGCAAGAATGCCCCGTACAATCTCACGTGTGCCGCCACGCACGGCATATGCGGTCGCCGACAGGGTGGTGTAGGCCATGGTCTGTTCAAAATCGTCACCATGATGGGGGCTCGGCTCCCGATCGATCATCTGATGGGCGATGAATGGCACTGATTGTTCGAACAGGGTGCCGACCTCCTTGACCACGGCGCCGTCCAGGGCCGGGTCCTCGCCGGCCTGCAATTTCGCCGCGACGGAGATGGACATATTCCGCAAGGTCGCCAGATGAGCCACCAACCGGCCCACCGCCCTGGTACCCTCGGGCGTGGTGTCCTTGGCGACTTCCTTCACCAGTTCACGCAGCATCTGGTAGGAGGACAGATAACGTTCCGGGCCGGAACGTTCGAACGCCAGTTCGGCCATCACCTGGGACCAGCCTTCGTCCTCCGTGCCGATCAAATTCGCCTCCGGCACAAAGGCATCCTCGAAAACGCATTCGTTGAAATGCTGCTCGCCCGCCAAATTCCTGATCGGCCGGATGGTGATGCCGTCGGTATTCTTGAGATCGATCAAAAGTTGCGACATGCCGTCGTGTTTACGCTCGGCCTCGGGATTGGTGCGGACCAGGGCGATCATGTAATCGTGCAGATGCGCCCCGGAGGTCCAGATCTTGGTGCCGTTGAGCAGCCAGCCGCCATCAGTGCGGCTGGCCCGGGTGCGGATCGAGGCCAGGTCGGAGCCGGAGTCCGGCTCGCTCATGCCGATACAGAAGAATATTTCGCCCTTGGCGATGCGCGGGATAATGCGTTGCTTCATCTCCTCCGTGCCGAATTTCAGGATCAGCGGTCCGCTTTGCCGATCCGTCATCCAATGGCCGCCCACCGGAGCACCAGCCGCCAGTACCTCTTCCAACATCACATAGCGTTCGAAGGCTGATCTGCCATGGCCGCCATATTCCTTGGGAAAGGTCATGCCCAGAAAGCCGGCCTGGCCGAATTTCCGGCTGAAATCCATATCAATGCCAAGCCAGGAACGGGATCGCATGGCGGCGGGGTAATCGGCGAGATTCTCGGCCAGAAAGGCCCGGACATCGGCCCGCACCGCTTCCGCCTCGGGCGGCAGATCGGTGGGTTCAAATCGGAAGGAGTGCATGTTTGCTCACAGGTCGGATTACAGAATTCGCCACGTTAGCAGTCAAAGGCCATTGGCGGCAATCGGCCAAGGCATTACCCTGGGCGTCAGCAAAGCCAATCACCGCAATTCTGATAAGGACCCGAAATATGAGCGGACAAGCAAAATCCATCGCCCAATGCCTCCGCGACGGCGAATTTGTTCTGGCGCCGGGGATTTTTGACCTGATCTCGGCCCGCATGGCGGACAGCATGGGCTTCAAGGCCATTTACATGACCGGCTATGGCATCGCGGCCAGCCATCTGGGTCAGCCCGATGCCGGCTATGCCACTTACACCGACATGGTGGGCCGGGCAAGCCAGGTTGTCTCGCGCACCACGACGCCGTTGATCGCGGATGCGGATACCGGCTTTGGCGGGCCGCTGAATGTGCAGCACACCATTCGGGGCTATGAAAAAGCCGGGGTTCAGGCGATCCAGATCGAGGATCAGGAATTTCCCAAGAAGTGCGGCCATACCCTGGGCCGCCGCGTCATTCCCATCGAAGACATGGCGACCAAGATCAAGGTTGCCGCCGAGGCCCGGGAAAGCGATGACTTCCTGATTATCGCCCGCACCGACAGCCGCACCACCTTGGGCCTGGATGAGGCCCTGCGCCGGGGCGAGGCTTTCGCCAAAGCCGGGGCGGATGTGATCTTCATCGAAAGCCCGGAGACGCTGGACGAGATGAAAACCGTCTGCGCCAATTTCGACAAACCGTGCTTTGCCAACATGGTTGAGGGCGGGCGCACGCCGTTGCTATCGGCGGAGGAACTGGAGGATCTGGGTTTTGCCATCGCGATTTTTCCCGGCACCGGCTTCCTCGCCACGGCCCAGGCCTTGCACGACGCCTATGGCGCCCTGAAGGCCGACGGCATCTCCAACGCGGTGCAAAACCGCCTTTATCCCTTCGAGGATATGAACAAGCTGATGGGCTTTGAAGCGGTCTGGGAGTTCGATGAGAAGTACGGTGATTGACCAGGACCGGTGAAACAATGCTAGCCTTGGGGCAATGGCACATGGGCGGTTGCCCGAAAAAAGTAGATTGGAGGAAGCGATCATGATGACAGGTGATGAATATCGGGCGTCCCTTGACGACGGCCGGGCCACCTTTTTCGAGGGCGAACGCATAGATGATATTCCCGGCCATCCGGTTATGGGCGTCGCGGCGGATGTGGTGGCCGGTTGCTATGACCGTTTCCATTCTCCCGGTGCCGATGCCCGCAGTCCGTTGATGGGCATTCCGAAATCGGCCCAGGAATTGAAGGATCGCATTCCGCTGTTGCACCGCGCCGACATGTTGGCGCACACCACCTACAGTTCCATCATGACCCTGATCACGGCGGCCGGGCGGATGCCGGACCAGCCGGTCTATAACGAACGCATCATGGCCTATGTGGAAGAGATGCAACGCAAGGATATCCGTATCCTGCAATGCATCACCGACGCCAAGGGCGACCGCAGCCTGCCGCCGGGCAAACAGCCCGACCCGGATGCCTACACCCATGTGGTCGAACGGCGTGAAGACGGCGTCGTCATTCGCGGCGCCAAGCTGCACATCACCGGTGCCTCGCTGGGCCATGAGCTGCTGACCATACCCACCAAGGCCATGAAGCCGGGCGAGGACGACTACGCCATCGCCTGCTGCGTGCCGGTCAACGCGCCGGGGGTAAAAATTGTCAATGCCTCCTATGCGCCGCGGCACGAAGATGTGCGCCATTTCCCCATTTCCTCGACCAAGCATTGCCCCGAGGGCTTTGTCATTTTCGACGATGTCTTCGTGCCGAATGAGCGCATTTTTCTGGACGGCGAGATCAAGTACGCCGCCAACTTCGCCCATTCCCTTGGCCTGTGGGAACGACTGGGCAGCCTGTCGCAATTGGCCGATGACGCCGATATTCTGGTCGGCTTCGCGCAGTTGATTTCCGAGGCCAATGGCCTGGAAAAAGTTGCCCACGTGCGGGAGAAAATCTCGGACCTGATCATTTACGCCACATTGATCCGGGCCTCGCTGGAAGCCGCCATCCATAATTGCGATTTCAGCCCCGACGGCGCCGCCTTCCCGAACGAATTGTATATCAACGCCGGCAAGTACCACGGCGCCGCCAACTACAGCTCCATGGTGCGGCACCTGCACGATGTCTCGGGCGGCGGTATCGTCACCACGCCGACCATGGCGGACCTGGAAAACAACGAGGTCGGCGCCCTGGTCCGCAAATACATGGCGGGCGGCGCGGGCGTGGCCGGCGAATACCGCATGAAGCTGTTCCACGCCATCCGCGACATCACCGCCGATTCCTACGGCGGCTGGCGCTTCGTCACTTATCTGCAAGCCGGCGGCGGCCTGTATGCCCAGCGCATCGTGACCCGGCGCCATTACGACCTGGAAGGGGCCAAGGCCATGGCCCTGGAGCAGGCCCACATCAAGGCGGAATCGGCGGCCGGATAGGAGACGCCAGCATGGTTGAAATCGCGATTACCGGAACCGGCATCGTCTCCGCCTTTGGCGCCGATGTTGCCGAATTCCACCGCTGCATGCTGGGCCCGGAAACGGCGATCAAGGCCTCGCCCTGGGCTGACGAAGTCGCCGGCAGGGGTGCCTGGCAAGCCATCGCCGAGGATTTCAATCCCGCCGACTGGATGGACCGGCGGGTCGAGGAAGGCACTGATTTGTTTGCCCAATTCGGTCTGGCAGCGGCTGAACAGGCGCTGCGTCAGGCCGATCTTGGCGACTTGGATCCATTGCGCACGGCGGTGGTCAACGGCACCTCCATCGGCGGCGTGCGTGCCGTGATGAAGGCGCAATATGCCCTTGATACCGAGGGCGGGGAGGCCGTGCCGCGCAAGACGCAGATCCAGATCTGGCCCAATATGGCGGCGGCGCAGATCGCCATGCGTTATGACCTGCACGGCCCTTCGTTGACCCTGACCACGGCCTGCGCCTCGTCCCTGGACGCCATCGGCACGGCAGCCCGCCTGATCGAACGCGGCGAGGCCGACGTCGCCATCACCGGCGGCACCGAGGGCGGCATCAGCCTGGCGGGCGGCGCCCGGGACGGCGATTTCGTGCCCGTGCTGTTCTACACCGGCAATGTCTATGGCATGGAGGCGCCTTCATCGGACCCGAACCAGGCCATGCTGCCCTTCGATGTCAAACGCAGCGGCATCGTGGTCGGCGAGGGCGCGGCGATGTTGGTGCTGGAGCGGGCAGACCACGCCCGCGCCCGTGGCGCCAATATCCTGGGCTATCTGCGCGGCTACGGCTCATTGGCGGACGGCTTCCATCCTTCATCCCCCGAACCCACCGGCGTTTGGGAGGCCCGCGCCATGGAACTGGCGCTTGGCGATGCGGACATGGCCGCCGACGACATCCAGGCCATGGTCGCCCATGCCACCGGGACACCAAAGGGCGATACGGCGGAAATCAACGCCATCAACAAAATTCATCCCGGTCGCGGCCTGCCGGTCTCCTCCATCAAGGGTCACATCGGCCATCCCGGCTCGGCTTCCGGCGCCATGGCGGTGATCACCGGCCTGTTGGGCATGGAAGCGGAACGCTTCGGCCATATCGCCAATACGGACGAGCCCGATCCGGAGGCTGATTTCGAAATTGTCCATGGCCAGCCCAAGGATCTGAAATACGGCAGTCTGCAGGTGAACGCCTTCGGCTTTGGCGGGCAAAACGCCTCGGTCGTGCTGACCAGGAACTAGGACACCGGGAACCTAGGGAATTAGAGAACGGGGAGAGATGGCATGCGCCTGACCATCGCGGAGAATGTCGCGGTCCGCGCCCTGGCCCATCCCGAACGCACGGCCATTGAAGTTCTGGATGGCGGACCGACGTTGACCTATGGCCAGGTCTGGTGCCGCACAGTGGCCCTGGCCGAGGCCCTGGCCGGCGCGGAGGCGGGCCGCCATGGCCGCATGGTGGCGTTGTTGCTGCCCAACGAGGCCGATGGCGTGCTGGCCTTTATGGCCTGCCAGTTGGCCGGCGTGGCGGCGGTGCCCATTTCGACCCGTCTGGCGGAGCCGGAAATCCGCTTCGTGGTAGAGGATTCGGATGCCAAGGTCATCCTCGCGGGAGGCCCCTTTGCCGAAACCGCCGCGAACTTGGGCGTCAAGGTTATCCGGGTGGAGGATATCGCGACACCCGACAGGGTTGACCGTCCCGTGCTGGGCGAGGCCGGGCGCGGCACGGAACCCTGCGTCGTCGGCTATACCTCCGGCACCACGGGTTTTCCCAAGGGTGCGCTCTATTCCAACGATCATTATCTGACCGGCTTGATGCGCTGGGGCTGGGAGTTCGGCATCACGGCGGATCAGGTGATGCTGGTGCCGGGGCCGCTGTTTCATCTCTCCTACGCCGGGCTGTCCATGACGGCGCTGTGTATCGGCGCCCGCATCCGTATCATGCCCGAATTCCGGGCCGATCTGGCGCTATCGGAACTGAGCGATCACTGCACCCATGCTTTTCTGGTCCCCTCCATGACCACGATGATCGAGGAGGAATGGCGCCGCCAGGGCCAGCCGCCCATCGATGCCTTCCGCCTGATGATCTCCTCCGGCGCACCGGGTCCGCTATCCATGACCAAGACGGCGATGGAGATGTTTCACAACGCCAAGGTCACCGAGGCCTATGGCTGGACCGAGGGCGGTTGGGTCACGTTCGAGATCAAGGACGCGGAGACCCTGCTGGCGCACTCGGTCGGCTGGCCCATGTTCGGCAACGAAGTGGCGGTGTTCAACGAAGCCGGCGAGCCCTGCGGCGTGGGCGAGGCCGGCGAGGTCGGCGTCAAAAGCCTGACCCATTTTGATGGCTACCTGGGCAACGAAGAGGCGACGGAAGCCATCTGGCACCGGGGCTATGTAATCTCCGGCGATATCGGTATCTGGCAGGCGGACGGCCGGCTGTGCATCGTCGACCGCAAGAAGGACATGATCATCTCGGGCGGCGAGAACATCTATACGGCGGAGGTCGAACGCATCGTGCACGAACATCCGAACGTGCTGGAAGCGGCCGTCGTCGGCCTGCCCGACGAGCGCTGGGGCGAACTTGTCACGGCCCTTGTCGTACCGCGCGAGGGCACGGCCATCGAGGGTTCGGAGTTGGAAGCCTTCTGCCGCGACCGCCTGGCCGCCTTTAAGGTCCCCCGCCGTGTCGAGGTGGTCGATGAGTTGCCCCGCAACCCCATGGGCAAGGTGCAGAAGTTCAAAATTATCGAGGCGTTGGGCGCAAAGGAATAAGCTTGCCACCGCAGGCCGGTGCCTCATTACTCCGCATCAATCCTGACAGTGTTGTCTTCAGAATCACGAAAGGTGCGCTGTACCGAGGCCGCGCCTAGTCAATTTGAAGATTCTTTGCCCGGCCAAGACCGGCGCCCCCCAGGCGCGCGCCCTCCAGCGAGGCATTCAGCATATTGGCGTTGGCCAGTTTGGCGCCCCGTAAATCGGCGTTTCGCAGATCGGCATCCTGCATGTCCGAACGCTCCAAATCCGCACCCGAAAGGTTGGCCGAGCGCAGGTCGGTGCCGCGAAGACGGGCCGACCTAATTCTTGTCAGGGATAGATGGCCATGCCGATCCTGCAACGGCATTCCGCTCAAGTCAGCATTTCGCAAATCGGCACCGTCAAGGTTGGCATGATTTAGATGCGCGCCCCTGAGATCGGCGCCATTGAGATTGGCCCGCCGCAAATCCGCGAAGGCGAAATCAGTCCGTAGCAAGAGCGCCGACGAAAAATCCGCACCGCTCAACAGGGCATAGGAAAAAATTCCCAATGCAAGGTTCACACCTGACATTTTGCGGTCGCGCAAATCCATCGACGAGAAATCCGCCTGAGTACCATCGGCGCCGCCGCTCCTGACCCAGCGTTCGTTGGCGGCAACCATGGCATCCAGGTTCTCGGGCTTTACCGCCGCCCGTTGGGGCAAATTGGCGGATCGCATTTCCGGCGCTTCGAGGGCATCGGGGTCCATGACCGCGCCATCAAGAACACTTTGCGAAAAATCAGCGCCACCAATATTGGCGCCGCTGAGATCCACGCCTCTTAGATCAACTTCAACAAGGCTTGCCTGCGCCAGGTTGGCGCCCGTGAGATCGGCCCCGGTCAAGATTGATTTTCGTAGATCAGCTTGCCCCAGATCTGAATATCTGAGCACGGCATCGGTAAAGTCGTTGTTGATCGTCAGGCTGTGTTGCATGCGCGCTTCGGAAAAATTGGCGCCGCGCGCTTTCGCCGCGACGATTTCGGCGACGTGGCGCTCGAATGTGGCGCCGGAAGCATCACCGGTCTCCGAATAACGCGCCAAAGTGATGTCGCCAAGATTGGCGCCGGTCAAATTGGTGTTGCTCATGTCGGTGCCACGAAATCTCGCGCCACGCAAATCCGCATCGCTCAGATCAGTGCTTGAAAGATCCGCGGCGGAAAAATCGGCACAGATCAAGTTGGCGCGGCGGAATACCGACCGGGCGAGAATGCCGAACTGAAACTTACTCTCGGCGAAGTCGGCTCCGGAAAAGTCAAGGTCCGACAAATCCATGCCGCTCAGGTCATGGCGGGCCAACGCGGCACTCTTGCCACTGGTATTGTCGCGCAGAAACTTGGCGTGCTCGGCGCAAATTGCCCGCAATTGAGCATCGGTGATGTCTTCAAGCTTTTCCATTAGTACAAAATAATTCTCGTTTGTAAAAGGGGCCAAAGCAGCTGGCGTGGTATGCAACGCATCTTTACCAAAAATAGTAAAGATTTTTTGACAATTTGCTGATTATTCCAATTGCGGTGTTTTTCCTGAGTTGTTGCCTGGGTACACCGCATAGATCTCGACAAAATTTTCTTCAGGACCACGGTAGAAACCCGTGCAGAACCGCCAATGCGGCGGGTCTGTAATTGCGATGACAAATTGCGGTGATGGTTTACTTTATTCCGTCGCTGTAATCCCTCATGGTAATCCAGGAAACTACAGCGTGATAATGGATAGGGAGATGGTTGTCATGAATAACATTTGCCGCCTTCTGATGCCTGTGATGACGGCGGTCGCGCTGTTGATGGGCATGACCACCTCCGCATTCGCCGACGATAGTGCCAAGCATATCGGCAGGGATATTGCGTCAATCCCCCTGTTCGATGCCCACGTTCATTACAAGGAACCGGCCTGGGGCCCCTTTCCCCCGGCGACCGTATTGCAATTGATGGATAAATCCGGGGTTGCCATGGCGCTGGTGTCCTCGACCCCGGACGAGGGCACGATCAAGCTATGGCAATATGCGCCGAACCGCATCGTGCCGGAACTTCGCCCCTATCATGGCCAAGCGGGTTCGGGAAACTGGACCAAGGCGCCGGGCATGTTCGAGTATTTGCTGCAGCGGCTGGAGCAATATCCGCACCAGGGCATCGGCGAATTTCACCTGCACGGCATCGATCCCAGCGATGAAACCCTGTTGCGGCAAATCGCCGAGCAGGCGGTATCACGAGACATCTACATCCATGTGCATTCCGGCAAGGCGCCGGTTGATCTGCTTTTCTCCCTTGAGCCGAAGCTGAAGATCATTTGGGCCCACGCGGGCATGTCCGAACCCGCCGAGACTGTCGAAGCCATGATGGCCACCTACAAGGCGCTGTACGCGGATACCTCGTTCCGCGAGGGCGATATCCTAACTTCGCGGGGCACGGTTGATCCCGCCTGGCGCCGGGTGCTCGAGCGCTTCCCGGACCGCTTCATGGTCGGCTCCGACACCTGGGTAAACGGGCAATGGGCCAACTATGAGCGGATCATCGCGGTGAACAGACTATGGCTCAGCCAATTCCCCCGCCCCATCGCCGAAAAAATTGCCTTCAAGAACGCGGAGCGCCTGTTCGGCCGGAGCGTCGATAAACATCTGATCGGTCAGCGATAGCCAAACCCGCCGCCGCGGGCGCAGGCATTATGACATATAGTCCGCCAGGGCAGCATATGTCCTCTCGCTGGATACCTCGTCCTGGGCGGCAACCTGAATGCGCAAATCCGTCGCTCCCGCCCCGGCGTATTCCGCCAGCCCATCCAAAACCTGCTGCCAGCTACCGATCAAGTGCAGATCGGAAGGATCATCGAGGCCTTCGTGCTTGGTGGCATTGGCATAAGACGGGTTCGATTGGTATTGCGCGGCGATTTCGCGCGCCAGTGCCTTTGCCCCCGCGAAATCGTCGGTGACGCAGATCCGCACCAGGGCCATGATGCGCGGGCTGTCGCCGCGGCCGGCAGCCTCGGCGCCGGCTTGCAGGTTCGGCAGGATGTAGGAGGATATGGTCCGCGGCCCGCATTGCCCCAGCGTCGTGCCACTTAGCCTGGCGCCGGCAAACCGCAACATCCTTGGGCCAAGCGCCGCCAGCAGAATGGGCGTCGGCCCCGCCTCGATCGCGAGCTTGGCATGCGCGGAGACCTGCTCGCCGTCCGTATCCGCCGGCTTATCCGCCAGCAACGGCTCCAACGCCTCGATGAACTCGCGCGCGTAGGAAAAGGGCTTGTCCCAGGAAAGGCCGAGCGCGTCCTCGACATGGCGCTTGGAGGCGGTTCCTATACCAAGGGTGAACCGTCCGCCGACGGCGTTCTGCGCCGTCCGCACCAGTTGGGCGAGCCCGACGGGATGGCGGCCATACAGCGGCACCACGGAGGTGCCGACCTCGCCGATACCGGGAAAATCGCCGCCAATGCAGGCCAGCGCCACGATGGGATCGACGCCCGTGGCATGGGAAATCCAGAAGCTGTCGAAGCCCGCTGCCTCGGCAAATCGGGCCGCGCCGCGCGCTTCATCAATGGATGCCAGCGTCGTGCCGCCAGCCAATCCCCAGCGGATACCAAAGCGGTCATTCGTCATAGTTCACTCGGCCGCCACGTCGGAACGCCCGCCCGGGCGGTAGACGAACATCTCGTCCTCCAGATCGATCGCGGGAAACTCATTCCGCTCCCGCCAATAGTCCTGGGTGTGCTGCCAATCCCGCTTGTCGCCGCGCCTGGGCAAGATCGACATCGCACGCTTCAGGTAGTTGGGGTTAAAATTGTCCTCGTCCATCCAGTCCGACAACGGCATATCCTGGTCCTGCTGGCGCAGCGCCGGCTCCACGCTCTTCGCGCCGCTCGCCTTCATGTGGTTCAGCAGGCGGCAGACGAATTCCGCGATCAGCTCGCTGCGCAGCGTCCAACTGGCCCGGAAATAGCCGAATACCCAGGCCATGTTCGGCACGCCCGTAAACATCATGCCGCGATAGGTGACCGTGTCGTGGAAATCCAGCGGCTTGCCGTCGATGGCAAAGGCAATATCGCCCATGATGTTCATGTTGAAGCCCGTGGCGGTGACGATGATATCGGCCTCCAGCTCATCACCCGATTGTAAAAGGATGCCCTTTTCGGTGAACCGCTCGATTTGATCGGTGACAACGGAAGCCTTGCCGGCGTTGATGCCATGGAACAGATCGCCATCCGGAACGAAGGCGAGGCGCTGGCGCCATGGCTGGTAGGTGGGCGTGAAGTGCTTGTCCACGTCATAGTCGGGACCGAGCAACTCGCGCACCTGCCCCAACAGTTCCTTCTTCACCAGCTCGGGCGTCTCAAAGCACATATCGGTAAAGGCCGATTGATCGTACAGGATTTTGCGCCGGGTGATGTCGTGGATCACATCCTCGTCGACCTGGAGCTCGCGCAGGGTCTCGGCAATCTCGATGGCGTTGCGCCCGCTGCGGAAATAGGTTGGTGAGCGCTGCAGCATGGTGACATGGGCCGCCGACCCCGCCATCGCCGGAATGACCGTCGCCGCCGTCGCGCCGGAGCCGATGACCAGGACATTCTTATCGGCATAGTCCAGATCTTCCGGCCAGTTCTCGGGGTGCGCGATCACGCCCTTGTAGTCGTCCATGCCCTGCCAATCGGGCGTATAGCCCTCGTGATGGCGGTAGTAGCCTTGGCACATCCACAGGAAATTGCAGGTGAGGCGGACCGTCTCGTTGGACTCCAGGCGCACGGCTTCGACGGTCCAAAGACTGTCTTCGTGGGACCAGTCGGCCTTGAGAATTTTGTGGCCGTATCGGATGTATTGCGCAAGATCGTTTTCTTCGATCACCTCGCCCATGTAGGAGAGGATTTCCTCCGCCGTCGCGATCGGCGGGCCAACCCAGGGCTTGAAGCTATAGCCGAAAGTGTGGAGATCGCTGTCCGAACGGATGCCGGGAAAGCGGTGCGTCCACCAGGTGCCGCCGAAGCTCTCTTCCGTCTCCAGAATGACGAAGCTCGTATCCGGGCACTCCTGGCGAAGATAGTAGGCGCCGCCGACGCCGGAAATACCCGCGCCGACGATCAGAACGTCGTAATGCTTGCCGGAGACGTCATCCCCCTGTTGGCCCGTGTTATTTGTCAATGTTTCCTGCTTCGCCATTGTTGCGTGCTCCTACAATTTGGTTGGGCGGTTGCTCGAATCCCCTTGCCCATCCGGCGGTCTGACAATGGCCGCCAATATTCCCTGATAATGCCATTGAATCCCGCTCCAGCGCCAGCCGGCATTCGGGCGGGAGAAGCCCTGCCCGTTCGATCAGAGGCCGCTGGGGAGCTGATCGAATGGCAGCTCCTTGTCGACGCGGATATCGGGCGGCAGGCCAAGCACCCGTTCGCTGATGATATTGCGCAGAATTTCATCCGATCCCGCGGCGATCCTGCCGCCCGGCGCATCCAGCAATGCCTGTTGGTACATCGCCCGCATCGGCGCCTTTTCCGGATCCGTAATGCCGCCGCCCATGTCCAACAGATCCATGCCGAAATGGGCGATTTCCTGACGGCGAAAGCTGGATACCAGCTTCGAGACGGAATTCTCCGGACCGGGCCGCTCGCCCCGCGACAGCGCCGTCATCAAGCGCGCCCGGATCAGCTTTACACCCTGCGCCTTGATGTACCAATCGGCCAACTTCTCGCGCACCGCCGCATCCGCGATCGCCGGACCGTTCTCAAGCTCGGTCGTCCGGACCAAATCAAAGATGTCCTCGAAATCAGGCGGCGGGCGGACGCCGGAACTGACCCGCTCATTCATCAACGTCGTGATCGCCACCTGCCAGCCCTGCCCGACATCGCCAAGGCGCTGGCTGTCGGGAATTCGCAGATCGGTCATGAAGACCTCGTTGAAATTCGCAAAGCCGGAAATTTGCCGGATCGGCCGAATTTCAATTCCAGGCGAGGTCATATCAAAGAAGAAATAGGTCAGGCCCTTGTGCTTCGGCGCCTCGGGGTCGCTGCGGGTGACCATGATCGCCATGTCCGCATAGTGCGCACCCGAAGTCCAGATTTTCTGGCCATTGATAACCCAATCGTCGCCATCGCGCACCGAGCGGGTACGCAGCCCCGCCAGATCCGATCCGCCGGCGGGTTCCGAGAAAAGCTGACACCAGATTTCATCGCCGCGCAGGGTGGCCGGCACATAGCGTTGCTTTTGCGCCTCGGTCGCGTAGGTCAGCATGGTCGGCACGGCCATGCCGTGGCTGATACTGAAAATCGGCGGCGGGATCAGATAATCGGTTTCCTCCTCCGCGAAGATAATCTGCTGCAGGCGTGTGCCGCCACGGCCGCCATACTCCTTGGGCAGGGCGATGCCGGAAAACCCGCCTTCGAATTTTTTGGCTTCCCAGGCGCGCGCGGCCGGGATCAACTCCGGTTCGCCGCGCCGATACTTATAGGTCTTGCCCGGGCCTTTGCGCTCGGCATTGTTTTCCAGCCAGTCGCGGGCTTCGGCGCGAAATTCAGCTTCCTCCGGTGTGTCGTTGAAATCCATCGCCCCTACTCCTCTCCGCTGCTGTTGCGGGCCTCGAGATGGCTGACCAGCCGGTCTTTCCAAACCCGCTCGCCGCCGAGGGCAAGCGAAAGCAACTTCGCCCGCCGGTAATACAGATGACAGTCGAACTCCCAGGTGAAGCCCATGCCGCCATGGGTCTGGATGTTTTCCCGCGCCGCCAGATTGTAGGCCTCGCTGGCCGCGACACGGGCCGCCGCCGCCGCCGTTGGCAGATCAGGCGCATCCGTCGCAAGCGCCCAGGCGCCGTAGTAGGCATTGGCGCGCGCCAGTTCCGTTGCGACATAAATATCCGCCAGTTTATGTTTGATCGCCTGGTACGAACCGATCGCGCGTCCGAAAGCGAAACGGTTCTTGGCGTATTCCGTCGCCATGTCCAGGCAGGCTTGGGCGCCGCCGACCTGTTCGAACGCCATCAGGATCGCGGCGCGGTCGAAAATCGCCTGAGTGACCGGCCAACCCTCGCCCGGCTCGCCAAGCGGTTCGGCGAAGGTCCCTTCAAAGGCGATCTCCGCATGGGACCTGGTTGGGTCGATCATTTCCACCGGCTTGCGGCTGACGCCAGCGTCATTCAGGTCGACAAGGAACAGCGACAGATCATTGCCGCCGCCCGAACGCGCCAGGACGATGGCAAAATCGGCGGTATCACCGTCCGCCACCGGAACCTTTGTCCCCTCGATCGCACCGTCTGTTGCCCGCGTTTGTACCGAGGCGGCGTTGGTAACACCGATGCCTTCCGCCACCGCCATGCAACCGATCCGTTCACCCGCCGCCAGGGCCGGCAAGTATTCCTGCTTTTGCAGGTCGCTACCCGCCATCAGCAGTGCCTCCGTCACCATATAGACGGAGGAGGAAAACGGCGTCGGCGCCAGGGTGCGCCCCAACTCCTCGGCGATAACACAGAGGTCCTCGCCGCTCAGACCGGCGCCGCCATATTCCTCGGGAATGGTTGTACCGACCCAGCCAAGCTCGGCCATCCCGCGCCAAAGTTCCTCGTCGTAGGGTTTGGCGTCGTCTTCAAGAACCGCGCGCACGGCGTCCGGCGCCGAACGGTCGTCCAGGAATTTCCGCGCTTGATCGCGCAGCAAATACTGTTCTTCTGAAAAATCGAAATTCATGCCGTCCCCGCCTAATCAGAACTTCGCGAATTATTGCGAATTGCTATGACCATATCAATTTGGCCCCGCCAGGCAATGCAATCTTGGATAGCCTTGTTGGCGCGACAACACCGTGCCGGCGCCAACCTTCGCTGGCGCCGCCTGAACCGAATAAGGGCGCATAGGCCTTCGCCGGGAATTTGGCTTGCTCCCGCTTCCGGCGTTCCGCGGCGCGGACCGATGCAAAAAATTGCATCGATCCGCGCCGGGAGCGTTGGTATTACCCGGCCGACGCGTCCAGCGCCTGGGAGATATCAGCGATAATGTCGTCGGGATGCTCAATGCCGATCGACAGCCGAACATAGCCATCGGTAACGCCCGTGGCGGCCAGTTCGTTACCGGTCAACTGCGAATGCGTCGTCGAGGCCGGATGGATCGCCAGGCTGCGGGCATCGCCGATGTTGGCGACGTGATAGAGCATCTTCAGGCTGTTGATGAAGCGCTCGCCGGCTTCCCTGCCGCCCTTGATCTCGATACCGATCAGGGCGCCATAGCCGCCCTGGAGATAAGCATCGGCGCGGCGTTTGTATTCGCCCTCGGTGAAGCCGGCATAGATCACGTTCTCCACTGCCGGATGGCCTTTCAGATATTCGGCCACGGTCTGGGCGTTGCTGCAATGCTGGCGCATGCGCAACGGCAGGGTCTCGAGTCCCTGGATGAACATGAAAGCATTGAACGGGCTCATGCAAGAACCCAGATCGCGCAGCAGAACCACGCGGGCACGGATCGCATAGGCGATCGGCGCGCCCAGGGCTTCGGGCACCAGGGTGCCCCAGACGGCGCCATGATAGCTCGGATCGGGCTGGTTCATCAGGGGCTGGCGCTCTGGAAACTCAGTCCAGTCAAAGTTGCCGCCATCGACGATAACGCCGCCGATCGATGTACCATGGCCGCCGATATATTTCGTCGTCGAATGCATCACCACGGCGGCACCATGTTCCAGGGGCCGGCACAGGATCGGACAAGCCGTGTTGTCCATGATCAACGGGATGCCGTATTCGCGGCCGATATCCGAAACCTCCTTGATCGGGAAGACGTTCAGCTTCGGGTTGGGCAGGGTCTCGGCATAGAAGGCCCGGGTCTTGTCATCAATGGCCTTGCGAAACTCCTCCGGATCTTCCGGATCGACGAAACGGGCCTCGATCCCCAGCATGCCGAGGGTGTTGGCGAACAGGTTCCAGGTGCCGCCGTAGAGGTCGGTCGAACTGACGATGTTGTCGCCCGCCTGGGCCAGGTTCTGCAGCGCGAAGGTCGAGGCCGCCTGGCCCGAGCTCAAGGACAGTGCCACCGCCCCGCCTTCGAGGGCGGCGATCCGCTGCTCGAAAACATCATTGGTCGGATTCATGATCCGGCTATAGATATTGCCGAGTTCCGACAGCGCGAAAAGGTTCGCCGCATGTTCGGTATCATTAAATTGATAGGATGTTGTCTGGTAAATCGGCACCGCCACCGCCGTGGTGGTCGGATCGCTTCTATAGGCACCGCCGTGAAGTACAACTGTTTCCGGATTAACAAAGTCACTGCACATGATTCGTTTCCCTCTCTGTTGTCGTTTCGGTGCGTGGACCACCGGCGGTACGGGCCAACCGCCCGCCGGCCATTCTTGCCGCGCATGGGATTGATCTTGTCACGGATCAGCGGTTTTCGCCAAGAAAAGCGATACCAGGCCGGCCATTTTCAAAATTGCCGGAAGAGCCTCATTTCACCCCGCGCCCGGCCCTGGCGGCAGCGGGCCGGTCGGCGGGTAGGCGCCGTCCGCGTCGTGGTCTTCGTTGCCGACCAGCGGCGGGTCGAAGACGGAGATGGCGTGGACGTCGGTCATGGCCTTGAGGTGGTGAGGATCGTCGGGGCCGACCAGATAGAGCCCGCCGGGACCCAAGATATGGGCCTCGCCGGTGGTCTTGTCGGTAACTTCCAGGCTGCCCTCGAGGACCAGGTTTCCTTCCCAATGGTTCTTGTACCAAAGGTCGGTTTCAACACCTTCCTTGACCTTCACCGAATGGAAGGAAAAACCGAGCTGGTCGGCAACGGTCAGATAGCGTTGCGAGATCGCCCGGCCGCCATTGACGCTCACCTCCAAGCCGGCCTTGCGGACATCTTCCAGGGTCGTGACGGTCATGCGGCCCTGGCGCGGCGGCAACTCGCCGCTGGGTGGATAGGCGCCATCCTCGTCATGGGTCTCCTGACCGACGATCGGCGGGCTGAAGACGGAGATGAGGCGCATGTCGCTGTCGACCTCGCGGATAATGCGATGCTTGTCCAGCGGACCGACGCAATAGAGCACGCCCGGCTCCAAGGGCCAGCGCTGCCCGGAGTTGCAGTCTTCGAGGGTGGCATTGCCGGAGCGCACATAATTGGCTTCCCAGTGATTCTTGTACCACAATGTCGAGGCGCCGGCTTTGCTGCCGCGCGCCTCGGAAATAGAGAAATTGAGCCCGTCGGCCTTGGTCAGCAGGCGCACCGCCGTCGCCTTGCCGTGCGAAATGGATATCTCCCGCCCTTCCGCCTCGATCTGTTCCATCGTTCGTATCAACATGACGGCCCCTTTCCCTATCGAAACTTATTGACCGGACAGTCATACAGGTTCGGGAATCTTGCAAGCCGCTTCTGAAATTCGGAGAGCGCATGGCAACAAGCACGTTAGAAGACTGAAACCAACGAACATGCAATCCCAGCAAATTCAGATTGGCGCTAGACCGTAATTGCATATGCGGGCTGTCGTGGGTCGGCGCCTGATCGGAAGAACCCTGTCGTTGGCTCATAAAGGACGGCTTCCACCGACGCGACACGACGTGAATACGCGGGAAATGTTTCGATTTCATGGCCGAGCGTGACGAGTTCATCGACGGTGCTTGATGGGAACCGGTCCTCCAATCCCATAAGACCAGGGTAATGATTGTAGGGCGCAAAGGAATTAGGAAAACTCATACTCATGAAGCGCGGCGCATCGATGGCCTCTTGTATATCCATGCCGAAGTGAAAGGCATTGAGAACAACCTGCAACATCGCCTGCACCTGAGCATCGCCGCCAGGCGCCCCGAATGGCATGACCGAACCATCGTCACGAAGCAGGATTGCCGGGTTGGGCGTCAATCGCGGCCGCTTGCCCGGCGCCACGCCCGAGGGATGGTTGGGATCGGGACGCGACTGCGTGCCGCGGCCGGAAGGTACAATGCCAAGCCCCGGCACCACCGGTGCGCGCCACGAGGCATCGGACGGCGTTGCGGAAAACGCATTTCCCCACCGATCGACAACACACAGATAGGAGGTGTCCGGGTCGCGTTCCGACGGCGCCGTGGCAGCCTTTGGTATCTTGCTGTTGTGATACAGGTCAGGCGGCATATCGGGCATCGCAACCATGCGGTCAATGCCGGCGACCCGTTTCTCGATATGCTCAGCCGAAAACAGGGTCTCGAGGCCGACATCGACAAAAAGCGGATCGCCATAGTGATATTCACGATCGGCAAAGGCGCCTTTCAAAATTTCAGTAATGAGGTGGATGTATGCGGGCTCGTTGTGCTTAAGGCCATCGAGCCCGGCCCGTTCCACCATCAGCAATGCTTGCGCAAGCATTGGACCCTGACACCAGGGCCCGCAGGTAAGGACCTGGAAGTCGCGCCAGCGGGTGATGACGGGATCTTCGTAGCGGGAATGAAAGTTTGCCAGGTCCTCGAAGGATAGATAGCCGCCTTCTTCCCTTTGATGTTCCGCAATCCTTACGGCGATATCACCGGCGTAGAATGCGGCACGGGCCGCCGCAAGGCCGGCTTCACGGCCTTTCGTCGCGGCGGCGCGTTCCTCATCAACCATGTATTGGATCGTCGCCGCCAGATCGGTTTGGACGAAACGTTCATTCAGCTTGACCGCGCGGCCCTCGGGTTGAAACAACTTCACGTTCGACGGCCAGCGCCGATAATCCTCCTCATGCTTGGCAAATTCGTTGGCGAGAAACTCACCGACCGCAAAGCCTTCTTTCGCGAAACGGATCGCGGCGGCGGCCACGTCGCCGAACGACATGGTGCCGAAATCACGCAAGGCGGTGATCCAGGCATCGGGTGCGGCGGGCACCACGGTTCGCAACACGCCCAACGGCTGGGTGCCGTTGTATTCGCGCATGAACAGGTCCTTGGGGAAAGTCTTCGGCCAGTAGCCAAGCCCGGCAATGGTAACGACCTTGCCCGCGCCGGTTCGTATCATTATGGGCGCAACGCCGGCGAAATTTACTTCGTCGGGATGCAGCACGGCAAGCGCCATGCCGGCGCAACAACCCGCATCGACCGCATTGCCGCCGGATTCGAGGACTGAAAATGCGGCAGCAGCCGCAAGGTAATGGCCTGCGGAAACAGCATGTCTGCTGCCGTACAATGTGGGACGCATACATTATTCTCCGGTTATTCCTGGCCCATGATCATAATTGATTTTCGAACCGGATAGGAGGTGTTCGTGGCGACACGGCGGTGCCCGTGTCCGGGCCAGGCCAATAGCCCGCAGTGGACGTTCGTGAACACGGATGGATTCGTGGAACATCCGCCGCTACACTTCACCTCATGACGAAGGGCACGCTTCGGCTTTCGCCGGCGCGCAGGAGGAGGAAACATAGATGGCTGTCCGAATGGACAAATCCTGGATTCCACTGGATACCGAGAACGTCGCGAAACTGGCCGCGCATCTCGGCGTATACCAGCTCGCCAATGATGAAGGAGAGATCCTCTACATCGGCATGGCGGGCGGGCGTACCCTGTTCGGCCTGAAGGGTGAGCTGAAAAAGGCGCTGGAAGAACCGCCCGACGGCGCGACGCAATTCCGCTTCGAAGTCAATATGTCCTACCGCACCCGCCGCCGGGAGTTGCTGATGGCGTACGTCAGCGACCATGGCGGACTGCCGGCCGCCAACACCGATGTGGACGAAAGCCGCCTTGGCCGAATTCGCCCCGGCTGAACACAAGGCGCGGCAGCCACGGGGGCCGCGAGCGCGGCAAGCCCAACGGAAAGCAGGATTTACGGAAGGAAATGGCGATGGACCTCGCCCTCACCGAAGAACAACAATTGATCGTCGACATGGTACGGCGCTTCGTGCGCCAGGAAATCGTACCGCTTGAAGCCAATCTTGACCCCGACGCCGACGAGCTGCCACCGGAAGACTTCGACCGCCTGGTCGGAATGGTCAAGGAGATGGGGCTCTATGGACTGGACACGCCGCCCGAATATGGCGGCCCGGATATTGATCTCGTCACCCGCTGCCTGATCGCCATCGAATGCGGCCAGCATCGCGCCGGCCTGTATGCGCCCTGCTACTACGTGTTCGGCGGCGCGCGCCAAGCACAGTTGTTCGAGGCAACGGAAGAGCAAAAGGAAAAATACCTCTTCCCCATGCTACGCGGCGAGAAGAAGACCTTTTTCGGCCTCTCCGAGCCCTCGGGCGGCAGCGACCCGGCCCGCGCCATCCAGACCCGCGCGGTGCGCGATGGCGACGATTGGGTGCTGAACGGCACGAAGCTCTGGATCAGTGGCGCCGACCGGGCCGACTATGGCCTGCTATTCGCGCGCACAGGAGGGCCGGGACGCGGCGGCGTGACGGCCTTCATCATCGAGACGCAATGGGAAGGTTTCAACGTGCGCCGCGCCGTGCACACACTTCGCTCCGCCAAATACGCGAATGAAATCGAGCTTAAGGACCTGCGCGTGCCGCACGAAAACATTCTCGGCCAAGAAGGCGGCGGCTTCGCCATCGCCAACGACCGCCTGATGCGCCAGCGCATTCCCTACGCGGCGGAATGCATCGGCATCGCCGTCAAGGCGAATGAAATGGCGGTGGAATATTCCAAGGTCCGCGAGACCTTCGGCGCGCCACTGTCCCAACGCCAGGGTATCCAATGGATGCTGGTGGAAAACGAGATCGATATCCGCGCCATGAAATGGCTGACCTTCGATGCCGCGTGCAAGGCCGACCGTGGCGATTCCTTCCGTACGGAATCGGCGATCGCCAAGCTGCAGTGCACCGAGCTCAGCGGCAAGGTCGTCGACCGCTCGATGCAAATTCACGGCGGCCTCGGCGTCGCCAAGGATCTGCCGCTGGAACGGTGGTATCGCGAGATCCGTATCCGGCGTATCGGCGAAGGGCCAAGCGAAGTTCAGAAACACGTTATCGCCCGCGACATCATTGGCGCTGGTTTAAGGTAAGGCGGGAATATCACCATGGACCTCTCACTCACCGAAGAACAAGATCTAATCGTCAACATGGTCAGGCGCTTCGTACGCGAGGAAGTTGCACCGCTCGAGGATACACTCGACCCGGACGAAGACACATTGGCACCCGAGCAACTGGCCAAGCTGGTTGAGAAGACCAAGGAAATGGGCCTCTACGGCCTTGGCATTCCGCCTGAATATGGCGGGCCGGACGTCGATGTCATGACCCAAACCCTGATCGCGATCGAGACCAGCCAACACCGCGCCGGGCTATACGCACCCTGTTATGGCGCCTTTGGCGGCGTCGGTCTGGCGCAGATGTACGAGGCGACGGAGGAACAGAAAGAAAAATACCTCTACCCCACGCTTCGGGGCGAGAGGAAGACCTTCTTTGGTCTGTCCGAACCCTCGGGCGGCAGCGACCCGGCCCGGGCGATCCAGACCCGCGCCGAGCGCGACGGTGACCATTGGGTGCTGAACGGCAGCAAGCTCTGGATCAGCGGTTCCGACCGCGCGGACTATGGTTTGCTGTTCGCCCGCAGCAATCCCAAGGAAGGCCGGGGCGGCGTCACCTGCTTTATCGTCGAGACGCAGTGGCCCGGCTTCAATGTCCGCCGCATCGTCCATACATTGCGCCAGGCAATGCCGGCGACCGAGATTCAGATCGAGAATCTGCGTGTGCCGCATGAGAATATTCTTGGTGTGGAGGGCGGCGGCTTCTCGATCGCCAACGACCGCCTGACGCGCCAACGCATTCCCTATGCCGCCGCCTGCCTGGGCCCGGCTTTCAAGGCGCACGAACTGGCCCTGGAATACGCGCAAATTCGCGAGACATTTGGCGCAACGCTGGCCTCGCGCCAGGGCATCCAGTGGATGCTGGTCGAGAACGAGGTCGACCTGCGCACCGCGCGCTGGTTCGTGCTCGACGCCGCCGCAAAGGCCGACCGGGGCGATGGTTTCCGTACCGAGGCGGCGATCTGTAAGCTGGCCGCATCCGAGGCGGCGGGCCGGGTCATCGACCGGTCCATGCAAATCCATGGCGGCCTGGGTGTCGCCAAGGACCTGCCCTTTGAACGCTGGTACCGCGAGATCCGCATCCGCCGCATCGGCGAAGGTCCCAGCGAGGTGCAAAAACACATTATTGCCCGGGATATCCTTGGCGCCGGATTGCGATGACCGAGCTAACGCGCCACCCCCTCGAAGGCGTCAAGGTTCTCGACCTGGGCCAAATCTATAACGGCCCCTATGCCGGTTTCCTGCTGGCCATGGCCGGGGCCGACGTGATCAAGGTCGAGCCGATCGACGGCGAGGCCATACGCGACCGCAGCGGCCGGGGCGGCATTTCCTTCGCCTTTGGCATGCTGAATTCGAATAAGCGCGACATTGCCATTGATCTCAAGACCGCCGCCGGCAAGGCGCTGCTGGTGGACCTGGCGAAAGAGGCTGATGTTCTACTCGAAAACTTCGCACCAGGTGCGCTTGAGCGGCTTGGAGTCGGCGCGGCCGTTCTCCAAGCGGCAAACCCGCGCCTGATCTACGCCTCCTCCACCGGCTATGGCCTTTCCGGTCCCGCCAAGGACAACCTGGCCATGGACCTGACGATCCAGGCCAATTCCGGCGTCATGAGCGTCAACGGCCCGGGCGACGGCCCGCCCATGAAGGCGGGCGTGGCGGTGGCCGACTTTTTCGGCGGCGTGCATCTCTATTGCGGCATCCTCACCGCCCTTTATGAGCGTGAGCAAACCGGCATCGGGCGAATTGTCGAAATCGCCATGCTGGAGGCTGTTTATCCCGTTCTGGCGACCAATCTCACCGCCATGCACCAGGGCGGCGGGGTGCAGCCGCAACGCAGAGGCAACCAACATCCCGTGGGATCCTCCGCCCCCTACGGCGTCTATGAGACCTCCGACGGCCATGTCGCCATTATTTGCGTGCGCGAGGTGCATTGGGAAAATCTGGTCGAATTGATGGGCCGCGCCGATCTGAAAGATGACCCCCGGTTCGTTGACCAGGCGACCCGGGGCGAGAACGGCCGCCTGGTGGACAGCGTCGTCCAGGCCTGGACCTGTGCGTTGACGAAAGATGAGGTGACCGAAATCCTGCGCGCCCATCAGGTGCCCTCGGCGGCGGTGCGTGAACTCCCTGAAGTTGTCGAGGATGCCCATATGCATGGGCGTGGCATGCTGCACCGCATGGAGCATCCCGAACTCGGTTCCGTCGTCCTGCCGCACAGCCCGCTGCGCTTTCATGGCGAGGAGCGTGTCGAGCTTGCCCCCTCCCCGGACCTGGGCCAGCATACGCGCGAGGTTTTGGCCGACTGGCTGGACTATGACACAAGGCGTATCGAAGACCTGATCGAATGCGGCGCCATAGGCGAGCCGGTTGCCTGAGCCGGCCCGTCAGGGAGCAATCCCGGGTCACGGCAGGCAGCCGAAGCAGCGAAATTTCAGCGGCCAAGCGAAAATTGGCTTGCGATGCCGCGCGCCCATCGATTGTCATCGGCCCACGGATTGTGCCAGTCTTGCTTCCAAACGAACCATCCCGCCACTCCAGTACAGAGGAGACACCCCGTGTCTGAAAACGTAACCGACTTCGGCTTCCTGCAAGGCGTCAAGGTAATCGATTTCACTCAGTTCGAGGCCGGTCCCTCCTGCACCGAGGCGCTTGCCTGGCTCGGTGCGGACGTGGTGAAGATCGAAAATCCGAAAATGGGTGATCCCGGCCGCCGCCTGCGCCCCAATCAGCCGGATAACGATCCGTACTATTTCCACATGTTCAACGCCAACAAGAAGTCGGTCACGCTCAACCTGAAATCGCCCGAGGGCCTCGATCTGGTCAAGGAGATGATCGCCAAGGCGGACGTGATGATGGAAAACTTCGCTCCCGGCGTGATCGAACGTCTGGGCCTGTCCTATGACGTGGTGAAGGCGATCAACCCAGGCATCATCTATGCCCAGGTCAAGGGTTTCGGCGAAGGCAGCCCGTTCGAGAAAAACCTGGCCTTCGACATGATCGCGCAGGCCTGCGGCGGCACTTTCAGCGTCACCGGAGAAGGCGATGGCCCGCCGACCCGGCCCGGTATCTCGCTGGGCGATACCGGCACCGGGATGCTGATGGCGATCACCATTCTGGGCGCGCTGTACAAGCGGCGGGAAAGCGGCGAAGGCCATCACATGCAGGTCGCCATGCAGGACGCGATGCTGCACTACATGCGCATTGGATTATCGACGCAAGGCTTGACCGGCAAGGCGGCGGAACGCGGCGGCAGCAAGGTGCCGGGCATCGTCAATGCGCCCATGGGCCTCTATCCCTGTGCGCCCGGCGGGCCGAATGATTACGTCTACATCATGACCAGCCGGGCCAACCCGGATCATTGGGACCGCTTGCTGACCTTGATCGGGCGGCAGGATCTGATCGGCGATGAGCGTTACCTGACCCCCGCCGACCGCGTCGAGCGCGAGCCGGAAGTGGATGAAGTGATCGCGGCCTGGACCCGGGGCCGCTCCAAATACGACGCAATGACCGCGGTGGGCGAAGCCGGCATCCCGGCCGGCGCGGTGCTGGATACCGCCGAATTGAATGACGACGTCACGTTCGAACAGCGCGGGGTCATGCAGACCATGGTCCATCCGGTGCATCGCCCGTTCAAGATGCCGGGCTGGCCGGTCCGGGTGGACGGCAAGGCGACGCGCCTGGAGGCCTCGCCAATGCTGGGCGAGCATACGGATCAGGTGATGAGCGACTGGCTGGGACTAAACAGCGAGGCGATTGCCGCATTAAAGACGGACGGCGCGGTCGGTTAACCCGATATTGCCGGCATGCGGCCAATACCAGATTGCGGCCAGGAATTCATTCCAACGGCCGGGTAAATTGACTACCATCGCCCTGGATACGTTAGATATTCCGGAAAGAACCGGCTGAAAAGGCCGGCGGCCCTGGAAAGGAGATACGCCATGCCATCGATGACCGGCCGCGAGCGGCTGTTGGCCGCGCTTGACCACCAGGAAACCGACCGCGTGCCCATAGACTTCGGCGGTTGCAGTTCGTCAAACATCTATTTCACCGCCTACGAGAAGCTTAAGCAGCACCTTGGCCTTGAGCATGAAACGCAAATCGGGCGGCGGATGACGCGGACGGCGGTGATCGATGAAAGCGTGTTGCGGCGCTTCGATATAGATACCCGTGTCCTTACCCTCGGCGCCTTTGACGGCGCCGGCCATCAGCGCGATATCGACGAGGACAATTTTGTCGACGAGACCGGGGCGGCCTGGAACAAAGTCGGCGATGGTCCCTATCTGAACACCGACGGCCCCTTCTATGGCAAGCGTCCCAGCCTCGCCGATCTGAACGCCTATAGCTGGCCCGACCCGGACAATCCCGGCTATTTCCGTGGCATGCGGGAGCGGGCCCGGGCACTGCGCGAAAACAGCGATTGCGCCATCGTCCTGAACCTGCCCGCCGGCGTCATTCATATCGGGCAGTGGTTGCGCGGTTTCGATACCTGGCTGACGGATCTCTACAAGAACCGTGAATTCGCCACGGAACTGATGGAGCAGTCCGCCGACTGGTGGTGCCGGGTGACCGAGAACGCGATGGAGGCGGCCGGCGAGTACATCGATGTGATCAACACCAGCGACGACCTGGGCACCCAGGAAGCGACCCTGTTCGACCCGGTACTCTATCGGGAGTTGGTCAAGCCGCTGCACCGGCGCATGGTCGCGGCGGTCAAGGATAACAGCGACGCCAAGGTCCTGCTGCATACCTGCGGTGCGGTCGCGGTGCTGATCGAGGACTTTATCGATGTTGGTTTCGACGCGATCAATCCGGTTCAGGTGGCCGCCCGGGGGATGGAGCCGGCCAGCCTGAAGGCCCAGTTCGGCGACCGTCTGACGTTCTGGGGCGGCATCGACACCCAGCGCATCCTGCCCTTCGCCACGCCGGAGGAGGTCCGCGCCGAGGTTCGTCGCATTATCGACATTCTGGCCCCCGGCGGCGGCTTCGTGCTCAACAGTGTCCATAACATTCAGGGCGATGTGCCGCCCGAAAACGTCGTCGCCATGTTCGATGAAGCCAGGTCCTATCGCGGAAATGGAAATGGCGCCGATCACTAGGACGGCCGGGCCGAATGGCGAGCGAGATTCATGTCGCGCGCGTTCATCCGTCGTTCTTGAGACGATTCTTCCACGATCCAGTCTCGCGCCATTGGCGATTGCGTGTTAGTTTCCAGCCATAGAGAAACCTAGAGACCTCGTTAGGGAGAGTGGCCACCGGCACGCCAGGCCGGCATTGGGCCGCGAGACATCATGAACCGCCGAAGACCCCTTGCAAGAATGATCTTTGGTTTGCTCGAAGCTGTTTTGACGCTGGTGGGTTTCATCGCCGTCGTCACGCCCTTGGCCCTGTGGGCCGTTCCCCAAGTCGGCGATTTTTCCATTACGGTTTACTACTACGTCGTATCAATCGGTGTCGCGGCTTTCGTTGCCGTCGTCGCATTGTCGCTAACAAAGGAACGGCTATTCCCCGAAGAATCGGAGGGCGGCGAAGTGCGGGATCTCGCAACCCTGCGCCAAATGCGGATCGACTGGGAGGAGGCGCAAGAGGAAAAACTCCGGGCCAGCCGGAGCCGGCTGACGGTTAAGGGCTATGCCCTGCGCGACATCGGCTATATGGCCGGGATCGCCGCCTCGCTGACAATGGCCTTTGTGGTGATTTTCCTCCCCGCCGGAACGGTGCTCGAGTCAGGTATCCTGCCGGGAACCAGCCAGACCATTCTCGTCGTCGAAAAAGATGATGATGACCGGGCCACGACCCGGCGCATGCTGTTGCGATCCGGCTACAAGGTGCTGGTGGCCCGGACGGTGGACGAGGGCCTGGCCATGTTGGATACGAACGAGAACGTCGACCTCGTGCTGACGGATGTGATGCTGCTCGAAGGTCTGAAGGGACCGGAGATGCTGCGCCGGGCACGGCGCACAACGCCGGATCTGAAGGCGCTGTACACAGGCAACAAGAGCGACGAATGGGAACTTCGAGGGGCGCTTGGCGATGAAGTGGCGGTGCTCCTGAAGCCTTTTCTCCCGGCAAAGCTACGGGCCGAAGTCCGGGCCGAACTGGCCAAGAACTGAATGGGTTTCGTGCCAAGGGCCGGCCATGATGGCGGTGACGTGATCGTCGCCACGCCCTGACAAAATTTACCAAGGGCGGAGTTTCCTCTGGCCGTCCTTTCTCATGACTATGGCCGGGCGTCGAAACCGTCCGTGAATTTGCAACTGTCTGGGTTGCTTGGGAAATCATGGTTAAATTCTCGGACGCCATAACATTTTGCGTCTAAATTAATGGCAAAGTTGTTGCATGTAAAAAATATGCATTAACCACATATATTAAGTATACCTTTCAACTTCATATTTACCAATTGGGCCTATTAAATATGTAACAAAAAAATATTAGAGAAGAGGCAATTGCCAGGATTTGTTATATTTATATGAGATGGATACGTCATGGCCAGAATGCCAAAAATACTCAGGCAATTACTTCAGAACGATCAGGACGACGAACAGACAGTCGTACAGGAAGAAACTGATCAAACCAGATCGGCGCAGGTAGATAACGCCGCCGACGCGGATCGGCTTCGCGAAGACGAAGGTGCCCGGTCTTTCCGGCAAACCATGGTGGGTGCCAGCGAGACGGCGGAAGGCACCCAATCCGCCGAGCGCATGGATACGGACGCGCGGATAAATGGCGATGCAGCCGAGGCGCAAGGCGCCAACAGCGAGCAGCAGGACGGCCGGACTACCGAAGAACAGGTCATCGCGGCGGCGGCCGCACAGGGCCAAACCGTCGGCGACACGATGCAGGCGGACAGCGCCGCGGTACAGCAAGGCAGCCGCGG